>JAEXAB010000007.1 GCA_023394875.1 Bacillota bacterium
AAACTTCGTTCTGACATTTTGTAAATGTTTGTTTTTCAGTTTAAGTTTTCTTTTCTCAAAAAAATTAACTTCGTTTAATTACACTCCGTTCTTTCTTAAAACCTTTCTGTTCTGTTGTTAAGGTACACTGCCATATAAAATATAGCTTATATAGAATATCTCATAATTTTTCTTTTGTCAATGAAAATTAAAAGATTTTATAAAAAAATAATTCACTTTTTTTATTTTTCCCGCGCTTTTTTGTTTTATACCCAAAAAAATAAGCGCATCTTGCGACGCGCTTGTTTCTTGTCTTGTTTTTTTAACGTTTGCTGAACTGAGGAGCTTTTCTTGCTTTATGAAGTCCGTATTTCTTACGTTCCTTCATTCTCGGGTCTCTGGTTAGGAATCCGGCTTTCTTTAGTTCTCCACGTAATGTAGGGTCGGCTTCGCAAAGGGCTCTTGCTATTCCGTGACGAACGGCTCCTGCCTGTCCGGTAAGTCCGCCGCCGTTTACGTTTACTACAACGTCGTACTTGTTAGCGGTATTTGTAAGAACCAACGGTTGCTTTACTACATATTTTTGGGCGTCAAGCTTGAAATATTCTTCCATAGGAAGTTTGTTTACTATTATTCCGTTTTCTCCGCCGGCTAATACTCTTACTCTGGCGATGGCTTTCTTTCTTCTGCCTACTCCCCAATATTGAATTTTCTTCACTATTTTTTTAGTTGCCATTTTATCACCTCTTATTCAATAACAAGCTCTTTGGGTTGTTGAGCTTGATGTTTATGCTCGCCTTCCTTATAAACAAACAACTTCTTTATCATTTGTCTGCCTATAGCGTTCTTCGGGAGCATTCCCTTAACTGCCTTAGTAACGGCGAAATCACTCTTTTCGGCAAGAAGTTTGTCATATCTTACTTCTTTCAAACCGCCTACGTAACCGGTATGATAGCGATAAAATTTGTTTTCTCCTTTTTTGCCTGTCAAAGCCACTTTGTCACTGTTAATTATGATTACATAGTCACCGGTGTCCACGTTGGGCGTGAAAGTGGGCTTATTTTTCCCTCTCAGTATAGCGGCTACTTGGCTTGCCAGTCTTCCCAAAGATACTCCCGTTGCGTCTACAACGTACCAGTCTCTCTTGACCGTTTCAGCCTTTGCCATATATGTTTTCATGGTAAAAACCTCCGTTTTTTTATAAAAAATTGTCCTAACTTCTTACACAAGTGAGGGGCTAATTCACCAATATAATCGATTATGCCTAACTATAATAATATACCAACGTCGTTTTGTCAACGGTTTTTAGCCCTAAAAATGAAATTTTCATATTAAAATTTGGCTATTTTATATTGAATTATACCTTTTACTATGCTATACTTATACCCATGAACAGTGCAAAAATTATTTTAGATGAAATAAAAACAGAACTGAAGCAAAGACTGCAAGCCGTACATTATTTATTATGGATAGACGAGCTTGAGGCAGTTACTTTGAATGATTCTCAACTAATTATTCTTGCCCCAAGCGAAAACGTAAAGAATACCGTGGAGAAAAACCACCTTTACGATTTTATAGAAGCGGGAAGAAAACTAAGTTCTCCGATAGTAAATTTTTACTTTATTACTAAGGATAGTCTGTATAAATATAATCTTTCCGATTCTTTACAAAATGAGGATAATTCCTTAAAAAAATCAATAAAACCTCAGTCAAATTTTATTACTAGATATACTTTTGATAATTTCGTTGTGGGAGAAAGTAACAGACTTGCCTTTGTTACAGCCAGAACAGTTGCCGAAAATCCGGGTATTAACGACGGTTTTCTTACTCTTAATCCTCTCTTCATTTACGGCGGAGTGGGTTTAGGAAAAACTCATTTACTTCATTCTATAGGAAATTATCTTTTGGAAAACAACCCGAATTGTAATGTAGTTTATATGCCTACCGAAAAGCTTACTAATGAATATTTTGCATCATTGAATAAATATTCCACCGATAAGGACGCATATAGAAAATTCCGTGAAAAATACGCCAATGCCGACGTTTTATTGTTAGACGATATTCAATTTTTACAGAAAAAAGGCGGCTTACAGGACGTTATTTTCCATATTTTTAATGATTTATATGATAAAGGAAAACAAATAATATTAAGTAGCGACCGTCCTCCAAAAGAAATTAACGATATAGAAGACAGACTGCGTTCTCGTTTTGAAGGTGGTATTATGACTGATATTTGGACGCCAAGTTTGGATACAAGAATAGAAATTATTCTTAAAAAACTTGAAGGTTCAAAAACAAAACTTGACGAAGATATCGTTTATTATTTAGCCGAAAAAATCAATACTAATATAAGAGAACTTGAAGGAGCTTTATTAAAAGTAATAATGTACTCTACTCTTACAAATAGAAAACCTTCTTTGGAACTTGCTAAAGAGGCTCTAAAAGAGCAAGACGAACAGAAAAAAGAAGATATAGACAGTGAAAAAATTATTTCTGCGGTAAGCGATTATTTTAATATTTCCAAAACAGATATAATAGGAAAGAAAAAAAATAAAGAAATTGTAGAAGCAAGAATGATAGCTATTTATCTTGTTTATGATATATTGAATCTTCCTTTAATTAATATAGGTCAAATTTTCGGTGGAAGAGATCATACAACAATAATATATAGCAGAGACAAAATTATGTCTTTATTATCAACTAACACAAAGACAATAAAAATTATTAGCGACTTAAAAGAAATGATTAATGTCAACAACTAAAAATCTTGTTTATAAAATGTTAACGTTAGTCAACAACTTATAAACATAAAATTTGCCTGTAAAGTAAATGTTTCTGAAAAATAAATATTAAATTAAACTGTAATTGAGAGTTATTAACATTTCCACAAGGCTAATTATAATAGTAGTAACAAATTAATAATCTTATTTTATTAGGAGGAAGAAATGAAGTTTTTTTGTAACGGAATGGACTTGTCAAACGCAACGAATATCGTAAGTAAAGCAATAGCCGTCAATAAAAATATACCGGCTCTGGAAGGAATAAAAATAAAGGCGGAGGATAATAAAGTTATTTTCTGCGCTTATAATCAGGAAATGTATATAGAAAAAACCATAAACGCCGAAGTATTGATAGACGGAGAAGCAATTGTAAACGGAAAAATATTTAACGATTACGCAAACAAACTGTCATCTTTTGATAAACTTGATATAGAAAAAAGCGTTGATGGAAAAATTATTATTAATTATGAAGGAAGCGATGCAGAAATAAATTATTTTGAACTAAATAACTTTCCGGAATTCGGCAGCTTTGACGATGAAGAAAGTTTGGAAATAAAAGAAGGAGAATTCCGTGAACTTTTGGAAAGAGCAATTTTCTGCGTGGCGGTTAATGATAACAGAATGCTACTAAAAAGTTGTAAAATAGAGGTTTTAGAAGGAAAAAAAGTAGAAGCCGTTTGTATGGACGGATATAGAATTTGTATTAGCCAAAAGATAGTGGAAAGTGGTAAAGGAAAATTAAAATGTAACGTTCTTGGAAAAATAATATCCGATTTAACCAAAATATTGGGAGATAACGAAGATATTATAAAAGTATGCCAATACAAAAAAATGCTAATAATTGATTTGGGACATACGAAGATAAGAACAACAACCGTTGAAGGGGAATTTTATAAATATGAAAACATTCTTCCAAGAGAAATAAATACCGAAATTATTGTTAATAAGGAAGAATTGGAAAATTGTTTAATTAGAGCTTCTATTATAGCAAGAGAAACGCCTTCTAACGGAATATACGTAAAAATAGACGATAAAAATATCAATATCAGCGTAAAGAATGAAAAATGCAAGGGTAACGAATTTATAAAATGTAAGAAAAGCGGAGAAGACATAGGATTCTCTATAAATACAAAGTATTTGCAGGATGCCGTAGGAAGAATAAAGGAAGATTATCTGAAGCTAGAGATAAAATCCAGTAACGCGCCTATATTACTAAGAAAAATTGATAGCGACGATTACCGCTGCGTAATTTTACCGATAAGAACAATATAAAAAATGATTATAGAGTTAGGTAATAAAAAAGAAGTTGAATATCTTTATTATCTTATAAATAATGAAGAATTTAACTTCTATTATAAGGATACTTTACTTTTCCAAAATAACAAGGTAAGACCATTTTTATCGGTTATTTTGGAAAATGACAATGTAAAAAAAGAAATACCGCTCTATAATTGCGATATAAAAAAGGATGCGCCAAATAAATATAATATTGATTTTTATAACAAAAATTTCCGCGTAAAAAGTAGAATAATTGTTAAAGAAAATCTGGTAAATATTTATATAACAAAAAAAGAAGATTATCAGATAAAAATGTGCCTTATTAATGAAAACAATAACAGAGTAATTGGATTTGGTTGTAATAACATAGAGAACTGGCAGGGTAAAAATATCAGTTTAAGCGGAGAAAAATCACAGGATAAAAAAGACATAATAATAGAAAAAAAGTTATGTTTTTTTATTGAAAATAAAATGATATTTTATAATAAGAATATAAAAGAATGGGACGTCAACGTAGAAAGGGACGTTTTTATAAAAACCAAACAAAAAGAGATATTTTTTGCCATAAAAGAGGAAAAAAGCAATTTATTGTTGGATTGTTCTCAGGGAGAAAAGAAATATAAATTTTTAAAAACCAGTCAATTTTTGGGCTTAAAAGACATTAAAAAATACGACGGAATTGTATTAAAAAACAATAGTTTTAACGTTCAGGAAAGTATAAAATTAAGTTCGGAATTTATAAGAAAAAATAAAAAAATATTGGTGGAAATAAGTCCTTTTTTTTCCAATAGAAGCAAAATTTTTACTAATCTGAAAGATGAGGAAAAAGAGCTCATTTATAAAAGTAAAGAGGGAGAACTTTATACCTATAATTTTTCCAAAGAAGAAACTTTACGCAAAATAAAAAATATGGTAAGAACCTATCTTGACGCCAATTGCGATGGTTTTTACAGCGTGGAAAATATATTCAACAGTTACAACGATTATATAAAAAAAGATTACGGCAAAAAGTGGAAACTCCTACTTTGGGACGTTATGAAAGAATACCCTTCAAAAATGCTTATTTATGACAAAATGGAAGAAAAAAGGATAGAAGGACTCTATAAAATACCTCTGATGAAGGGAGAAAAAAACAAAAATATTTTCAAATATTCGGCAATTTGTTCGGGTATATGCGACGTTATTTTTGAGGAAGACGGCAAACTCTATCACAGTTAAGAGGGTATATATAAGGGCTTTTATGCCGATAAATATTATATTTATTATAATATAATGTGTTTGACAACCATTATTTTTTTATAGTATAATATCGTTTGCTAATTATGCAATAAAAAAAGAGAGGATATAGAAAAATGAAAAGAACCTACCAACCCAAGAAAAGACAAAGAAGCAAAGTTCACGGTTTCAGACAAAGAATGTCCACCAAGAGCGGAAGAAACGTATTGAGAAGAAGAAGAAACAAGGGCAGAGCGAAGCTGTCGGCATAGTAACATGCAAAAACAATACCGCCTGACGCAAAACAGCAGCTTTAATTATATTTATAAGCGCGGCAAAAGCGTTTCGGCAGCTTCTATGATACTCTACAGAGTGCCCGCTCATAATCTGAAAGTGGGAATAACCGTTGGAAAAAAAGTTGGCAACAGCGTAGTAAGAAGCAGAGTAAAAAGAAGAATAAAAGAAAGATTCCGACTGCTGATACCAAGGATAGACAATAATTATAATTATGTTATTGTGGCAAAAAAAGAGTGCGCAATGTTAAGTAGCGAAGAAATCAACAAAACACTCCTATATTTACTGAAAAAAGCCGGGGTATTGTTGGAAGAGGAAGTAACCGTTGATAAAATACCTTTGCAGGAAAGCGATACTGTTTTATAAAAAAAACATATCTCCGGCGATTGACGCGAAATGTATTTATATCCCCACTTGTTCTATGTATACCCTAGACGCCATAGAAAAATACGGCGCAGCAAGAGGGATATTTTTAGGCGGGGCTAGAATACTTAGGTGTAATCCTTTTTTTAAGGGCGGTTTTGATCCTGTCAAAGAAAATTTCAAAGGATGTGCAAAATGGACTTTATGACGTTATTGTCGGCAAACGCAATCAGCGAAGGCATAGGCAAACTGATAATAAAATATTTATACCAATGGATTTCGGGCTGGGGACTTGAAGCCACGCTTATAAGCGCGTTTAGTATCACCGTAATTATGTTCAGTATATTTTTGAAGGTAGCTACTTTGCCGGTAGATTTGTGGCAAAAAGATATCGCCAGAAAAAATACCAAGAAAATGGAAAAAATGAAGCCTGCTTTGGATAAAATAACCAAACAGTGCGGCGACAACAAAGAGTTGCTGATGCAAAAACAGCGCGCTTTATACAAAGAACATAAATATTCCACTTTCGGCGCATGTCTACCAATGATACTATCTTTGGTTATATTCTTTGTTATTTTCGGCGGTTTTAACTCCGCTGTCAGAATGTACAACGAAGACACCTATCAAAAACTTTCTCAAGTTTACGAAGAGGCAAGAAACGAAGAAATTGGTCTATATAGCAAGGTTGAATATCAAGAAGACGGCGTTGATAAAGTAAAATACCTTAAAGACGGCGTAGAGTATACCGAAGGTCAAGTTGTTTCCGCCGCTATAGGAAAGGCCGAAGAGGCTGTTGTTAACAGCTATTCCCCCCAAAGCTTTTTATTGACGGTAAATATTTTCGTTGCCGACTCCTGGAAAGACCCTATCCCCAGCGTTGACGATTTTACCGGCTCAGGCATGGGAAAAAGCAATATTACTACGGCAAACGACGGTAAGTATGAAATAGTTATGCGCCCAATTATGCAAAAGTATAATACTAGATGGAACGGATACTTATTACTTCCCGTGCTGGTTTTTGCGCTTAACTTGGTTTCTATGAAACTAAATAAGCCGCCCGAACAGCCCGCCGTTGCCGGACAGAGTGAAGAACAGAAAAAGGCTCAACAGAGCCAGGCGAAGATTATGCAATATCTTATGCCTATAATGATGCTTGTGTTTGCGTTGTTCTATTCGGCGGCGTTTACCTTGTATATGTTGATAAACTCCATATTTACTACTATATTTAACTTAGGATATAACTTAATTACCAAAAAAATTGACGAAAAAGAAAAGGATAGATTTTTGTCAACTACGGTAAAAAAATAATTACAAGGACGGAATTTAATAATCATGGATAATAACAATATTTTTAAGGCGTCAAGTGTGGAACTTGCCACAAAAATGGGCTTGGAACAATTAAACCTTAGCGCCGAAGAAGCCGACGTGGAAGTAATAAGCAGCGGAGGTATTTTTTCTAAGGCGCAAGTGAGAATAACCGCCAAAGAAGAAATAAAAGAAGTAGAAAACAATGATTTTGAAGAAGAAATTGTTGAAGAAAAAGAAAAACCGGCAGTAAAATACGAGAGAAAAGAAAGACCGGACAGCGAAGAAAAAAAGGCGGGAAAAGCCTTTTTGGAAGGGCTAATTAGCCTTATGCCCGTTCAGGCAAGAGTGGACGCTAAGCAGTTTAAGGACGAACTTTGCTTCTACATCGGAGGGAATGATGCCAGTTTCTTTATCGGTCACCGCGGAGAAACGTTGGATTCCATTCAGTACCTTGTAAGCCAGTTTGTAAACAAAAACAAAGTTTCTCAAGAAATGTTGAGAGTAACTGTTGATGCTGATTTTTATAGAGAGCGCAGGAAAAAGACCCTCACGGCGTTAGCAAACAAGTTGGCAAAATCGGCGTATGCCAATAAGAAAGAAATTTCTTTGGAGCCTATGAACAGCTATGAAAGGCGTATTATTCACTTTGCTTTGCAAAACAGTGAAGAATGCACCACCCGTTCGGAAGGCGAAGGCAAAGACAGACACGTAATAATTGTGCCTAAGTGCGAGATAATAAGCTACGGCACCGCCAATGATTTCCGTAAAAAAGGACCGTCAAGGACCAAGAGTTACGGTTACAACAAAAGAAAGTTCTAAAAATGAATGATACCATAGTCGCAATAGCTACCTCAATGGCAAGTCCGGCGGGTATCAATATAATAAGGATAAGCGGAGAAGACTCTCTTACTTCCGTAAAGGCAATATTTACGGCAAAAGATTTTGATAACATTGTTCCCAACAAGATGTATTTAGGGAAGATAATTTGCGAAAACTTTATTGAAAAGGCGTTTTGTGTTTATTACAAAGCGCCTAAATCATATACCGGAGAAGACGTAACGGAAATTCACTGCCATGGCGGGAAAATAGTTACCGAAGCTATAGTTAGGGCCATTTGTAACCAAGGAATAAGACCGGCTCACGCGGGGGAATTTACCAAGAGAGCCTTTCTTAACAACAAACTTACCTTAGACGAAGCCGAAGGGATTTTTGGCATAATAAATGCCGCAAGCGAAAGCGACCTGAAAAACTCCAGCCGTCTTATGGAGGGGGAATTGGGAAAAGGCATAGTAGAAAACGAAAACCTGCTTATTTCCGCCGCCGCGCTGTTGGAAGCGGCTCTTGATTATCCCGAAGAGATAGAAGAAGACAATACCATACTGGCAAAAATAAATTTAGAAATAGTAAAAAACAATATAGATAAACTGCTAAATACCGAAAAATACGCTAAGATTTTGCGGGAAGGGGCGTTCGTTGCCATTATAGGCAGACCCAATTCGGGCAAATCATCTTTGCTTAACGCACTACTCAGACAAGACCGCGCAATTGTCAGCGACATCGCGGGAACAACGAGGGATATCCTCAATGAGAGTGTGGAAATCGAAGGGATAAAAATAAATTTTGTCGATACCGCGGGAATTAGAGAAAGCGACAATGTTATAGAAGGAATGGGCATAGAACGGGCAAAAAGAGCCATAGAGTATGCCGATATAGTCATATATTTACAGGACACCACAGTTTCTGAAAATCAGGAAGAAATAGAGATAGAAAAGCTACTGAAAGACAAAAAAGTTATTTACGTGGCTAACAAGACCGACATAGGCACGTTTGATAAAAAAGGCATAAAAATAAGCGCAAAATACCGCATAAATATGGAAGAACTCATTAGTAAAATAATGAGTTTAATAGAAAAAGAAGCTATAGCAAGTCAAACCATTATTACCAACGAAAGGCATATTTACGCCTTAAAAGCGGCAAAAACGCACGTAGACGATGCGTTAAACGGTTTTTCCGCCGCGCCGTTAGAGTGTATTTTGGTGGATATAAAAAGCGCGTTAGGAGAGCTGGGAAGAATAACCGGCAAGGAAATTTCCGAAAGCGTGGTTGACGAGATTTTCTCCAAGTTCTGCGTAGGGAAATAAGGAAAGGATAAAGAAAAATGCGTTGTGTAGTGCAAAGGGTACGTTCGGCGAGTGTAACGGTTGATAAAAAGGTAGTGGGATGCATAAAAGAAGGGCTTTTGGTCCTTTGCGGCTTTCTGGAGACCGATACCAAACAAAATATAGACTGGGTAGCCAATAAAATTGCCCATTTGCGCATTTTTAACGACAGTAACGACAAGCTTAATCTGTCGGTAACGGACGTAAAAGGAGAAGTACTTATCGTCAGCAATTTTACCCTATACGGAGATTGCAGCAACGGACACCGCCCCAACTTTTCTTTGGCTGCAAAGGGAGAAATTAGCAGGCCCCTTTATCAATATTTTGTGGAAAAATTGTCGGAATTTGTACCTGTACAAACGGGAAGATTCGGCGAGCATATGGAACTAACTTTGGACTTTAACGGTCCTATTACGGTTATTGTGGAAAGATGATGAAGAATTTTGACGCGGTGGTAATAGGCGGCGGACATGCCGGCATTGAGAGCGCTTTCGCACTTTCTAGGATGGGACACAATACCCTTCTTATTACCATAAGCTTAAACGCCGTAGGCTTTATGCCGTGCAACCCCAACGTAGGCGGCACCGCCAAAGGGCATATTGTGCGGGAAATAGACGCTTTAGGCGGAGAAATGGGCATAGTTGCCGACCTTGCCACAATACAGACTAGAATGCTAAATTTAGGCAACGGAGCGGCAGTTCATTCCTTACGTAACCAGGTTGACAAGGACAAATACCACCGACTGATGAAACAAAGACTGGAGAGGCAAAAAAATATCACAGTCGTTGAAGGGGAAGTGGAAGAAATAATTTTTGAAAATAACGCCGTTAGCGCGATTAAAACCGCATTGGGCGAAGTTTATAACACCAAAGGGGTAGTCATAGCGTCAGGGGTATATCTCAATAGCGAAATAATAATCGGCGACTATAAAAAGAAGTCAGGGCCGAGCGGTTTTCAACGCGCCGAAAAATTGACCGAATGCCTTAAAAAAATGGGGCTTCCTATAAGGCGGTTCAAGACAGGAACGCCGATGCGGGTTCTGAAAAGTTCGGTTGATTTCAGCAAAATGATAGAGCAAAAGGGAGACGAAGGCTTATATCCTTTCAGCGAAATGACCGATTTTGCTCCGAATAACAGCCAATTGTGCTACCTTACTTACACCAACGAAAAGACACACAAAATTATTCTTGATAACATTGACAGAAGTCCCCTTTATAATGGTTCGATTACGGGTGCGGGTCCAAGATATTGCCCGTCAATAGAAACAAAAATAGTAAAATTCGCCGACAAAGAAAGACACCAGGTTTTTATAGAACCAGAGGGAGAAGACACCGAGGAAATGTACGTTCAGGGACTTAGCACTTCCCTTCCTTACGACGTTCAGGAAGAAATGCTCCACAGCGTTTCCGGACTAGAAAACGCCAAAATTACGCGCTACGGTTACGCCATAGAATATGATTGTTTAGACCCCAAAGCCTTACTCCCTACCCTTGCCACAAAAGGTATAGACGGCTTATACTGCGCCGGGCAGATTAACGGCAGCAGCGGCTATGAAGAGGCGGCAGGACAAGGACTTGTAGCAGGAATTAATCTTGCCCTATATCTAGAAAATAAAGAGCAGATCGTTTTTACCAGAGACCAAAGCTATATCGGAGTTCTTATAGACGATTTGGTTACTAAAGGAACCGAAGAACCTTACCGAATGATGACTTCCCGCGCCGAATACAGATTGCATTTACGCCAGGATAACGCCGATTTCCGCCTGACCGAACTGGGTAGAAAAATAGGGCTTGTCGACGATAAAAGATATGAACGTTTCCTCAAAAAAACCGAAGAAAAACGTCAACTTATGGATAAATTGAAGAAAAGATATTCTCCCGAAACCTGCCAAAACGTATTTTTTGAAAAAGAAGAACCGCTACCCAAAAGCGGAATCAGCGGGGAGGAAATATTGAAGAGAAGTACGCTTAGCTACCTTGATTTAATAAAAATCGACCCCGAATACGCAAAGGAAAACGTATTTTTATTACAACAAATAGAAACGGAAATAAAATACGAAGGGTATTTGAAAAAACAACAACAAGCGGTTAAAGAAATTAAAAAAATGGAATCGCATACGTTGGACAAAGCTTTCGATTATGACAAAGTGGAAGGTTTAAGACTAGAAGCAAGGCAAAAACTGCAGGAAATCAAGCCCCTTTCTTTGGCGCAGGCGTCCAGAATAAGCGGCGTTAACCCCGCCGATATCGTCGTTTTGATGGTGCATTTACAGAAAAACAAATGAACAAAGAGCAAATAAAAGGCATTCTAAATATAGTAAATATCGAGGTTGACGATAATAAGGCAGCCCAATTTTTGTCGTATATGAATTTACTAAAAGAACATAACGAAAAATACAATCTTACCTCAATAACCGAAGATATCGACATAGTAAAAAAACACTTCGCCGACAGTATTTTGGGTATGGAATTTATCCCCGAAAGGGGCAAAGTTATCGACATAGGTAGCGGCGCGGGTTTTCCTGCTATACCTATAAAAATAATGAGAGAAAAGCTTGATTTTACGCTAATTGACAGCGTAAATAAAAAGGTCAATTTTCTAAATATCGTAATAAAAAAATTAGGGTTAATCGGTATAGATGCGCAGCACAAAAGGATAGAGGAAGAAGGCAAAGGGAAGTCTAGAGAAAGCTACGATTGCGTAATAGCTAGGGCGGTAAGTCCGCTACCGACCTTGTGCGAATACGCTCTTCCGCTGTTAAAGCTAGGCGGAACTTTTTTAGCCTACAAGAGCGAAAAGGTTGATGAAGAGCTAAATTCGAGTGAAAACGCCATAAAAATTTTGGGCGGAAAAATAGAAAAAGTGATAAAAAAGAGAGTATTTGAAGAGTTTGAAAGAAGCTTCGTTATCATAAAAAAGGTACAAAAAACACCGATAATTTATCCCAGAATGGGCAATAAACCGAGAATTTCTCCATTGTAATTTACAAAAGATTATAAATATGCTAAGATATATTTCAGGATAAAAACGTAGGAGTAAGATATGGCAAAACAAGTAAAGAGAGGATTAAACGCCCTTTTGGCGAATATCGAAGACGACAGAGAGAGCGTCGCAGTTTGCGGCGAAGAGAAAGTGTTGAATATCTCTTTGGATAGTATCAAGCCCAACCCCGCTCAACCAAGAAAGGAATTTAAGCAGGAAAGCATACTTGAATTGAGCGAATCTATAAAAACTCACGGCATAATTCAGCCCTTGATATTAAAAAAAGATTGCGCCTACTACGTAATAATAGCCGGAGAAAGACGTTACCGCGCCGCGACTCTTGCCGGACTTAAAGAAGTCCCCGCGATAATAATGGATATTTCCGAGCAGAAAGCCAAAGAAATTGCGCTTATTGAAAACCTGCAGAGAGAAGACCTTAACGCCATTGACGAAGCCGAAGCGATAAAAGAGCTTATGGACAATTATAACTTAAAACAAGAAGAAATTGCTCAAAAATTAGGCAAAGCAAGACCCAGTATTGCAAACACCCTTAGGCTACTTAATTTAGCCCCGGAAATAAAGGAACTTGTCAGGAACGACAAACTCAGCGCAGGACACGCAAGAGCGGTTTTGGCTATTCCTAAACAAGGCGACCAAGTAAAGATAGTCAGAGAAATCCTTGCCAACGACTGGAGCGTAAGAGAGACCGAAAAACAAATAAGATACCTACTAAAACCCGAAACCCGCCCCACTAAGCTTACCGACAAAGTAAAAGCAAAATTGACGGTGGAAATGAGGGATTTTGTAAACGATATGACAAGAGTATTCGCCACTAAAGTAAAACTGATGGGCAATGAATCCAAAGGGAGAATAACAATAGACTATTTTTCCAACGACGATTTGCAAAGGATATATGAATTAATAGAAACATTGAAAGAAAAAAACCGCCTGTAACGGCGGTTTTTTTTAATGTTGATTAAAACTAAACAGCCGATGGAAAAATATTATTGACGCTTACTTTATAATATGTTATATTATATATATTATATATTTATATAATAGTATAGGGAGCAGAAAATATAAGGAGCAGAAAATGACGGACAAAATTAAGAAAAATTACAACCAAGACGCCATTCAGGTTCTGGAGGGGTTGGAACCGGTTAGAGTACGTCCCGGTATGTATATCGGCAGTACCGATATAAAGGGTTTGCATCATCTGGTTACCGAAATTGTCGACAACTCCATTGATGAGGCGTTGGCGGGGTATTGTACTCACATAGAAGTATATATTCAAAAAGACGGTTCGGTTAAGGTTAGAGACAACGGCAGAGGTATACCCACAGGCATTATTCCGTCCGAAGGCAAATCGGCAGTGGAAGTAGTTTTAACCAAACTTCACGCAGGCGGCAAGTTCGGCGGCGGCGGATATAAAATAAGCGGCGGTCTTCATGGCGTAGGCTTGTCTGTTGTTAACGCCCTTAGCGAGATTTTGCAGGTCTACGTTAGTCAGAACGGACACGTTTACTTTCAGGAATTCCGAAAGGGCATTCCGCAGTTTGACCTTAAAATTATAGGCGACACCGAAGAATCGGGCACCGAGGTTATTTTCTATCCCGACGGAAGTATTTTTGAAACCACTGTCTTCCAGTTCGACCTTATGAAAATAAGACTACGTGAACTTGCCTATCTTAATAAGGGGCTGAGAATCAGCATTTCCGACGAGAGAGAAGGTCAAGAGCAGGCCGAACAGTATTATTACGAAGGCGGCATTATTCACTTTGTAGAAAACCTTAATAAAAACAAAGAGACTTTATTGCCCAAAGTTATTTATATAGAAGAAAAAGTCAACGATTCGGAAATCGAAGTTGCTTTGCAATACAATTCCGGATATTCAGAAACCATTTATACTTTTGCCAATAATATCAACACCGAAGAGGGCGGAGCCCATCTTGACGGCTTAAAAGCCAGTTTAACCAAAGTTGTTAACGATTACGGTCAGAAACTCAAAATACTCAAAGAAAACGAAAAATTGAGCGGAGAGGACGTCAGAGAGGGTATAACGGCAGTTATTTCCGTAAAGCTACAAAATCCGCAGTTTGAGGGGCAGACCAAGACGAAATTAGGCAACAGCGAAATGAGAACGCTGGTTAATAAGGTTGTGAGCGAAAAATTAGGGGAATTTTTTGAAGAAAACCCCAAAGTGGCAAAAGACCTTATCGGAAAGTCAATAACTGCTCAAAGAGCCAGAGAGGCGGCAAGAATAGCAAGAGAGAACTTCCGCCGCAAAGGTGTGTTCGAAGGAACGTCCTTGCCTGGCAAGCTTGCCGACTGTAGCGACACTAATCCTGCCAATTGCGAAATTTATCTGGTTGAGGGCGACAGCGCCGGCGGAACCGCAAAAATGGGCAGGGATAGGCATTTTCAAGCTATTCTACCCTTGAAAGGAAAAATTCTTAACGTAGAAAAAGCACGTTTGCACAAAATTTTGGACAATGACGAAATTAAGGCTATGATAAAAGCCTTCGGCTGCGGCTTTAAGGAAGAATTCGATATGAGCAAGCTCCGCTACGACCGCATCATCTGTATGACCGATGCCGACGTAGACGGCAGCCACATAAGAATACTACTTCTTACTTTCTTCTTCCGCTTTATGCGTCCGCTGGTAGAGGAAGGACACGTTTATATCGCTTTACCGCCCCTTTACAAGGTTACCAAAGGCAAGGTGGAAAAATATTGCTATAATGACGAAGAGCTTGCGCAAGCTCAAGCCGAAATGGGCAGGTGCGAACTCCAAAGATATAAGGGCTTGGGAGAAATGAACGCTCATCAGCTTTATGAAACAACTATGGACCCCAACACCCGCACGCTTTTGCGCGTTACTATGGACGACGCAGAAAAAGCCGATGAGATATTCACTATATTAATGGGCGAACAACCCGAGCTCAGACGCGCTTTTATCGAGCAGAACGCAACTTTGGTTGCCGAGCTTGATATTTAAGGAGGGAGGCTTTATGGCAAACAAGAACCAATCAGGTATAGATATAAACAACATTAAAGAAATTCTGCAAAGGACAAGAATAATCCCAGTTAACGTCAATGACGAAATGAGCAGATCATTTATAAGTTACGCTATGGCGGTCAACGTCAGCAGAGCTATCCCCGACGTAAGAGACGGACTAAAACCCGTTCATAGAAGAATTCTGTACGCTATGTACGACCTTAATAACACCCACGACAAGCCCACAAAGAAGTGCGCGCGTATCGTAGGTGAAGTTTTGGGTAAATACCATCCTCACGGCGACAGTTCGGTTTACGACGCGTTAGTAAGACTGGCGCAGGATTTTAGCATTAACGTACCCCTTGTGGAAGGACAAGGCAACTTCGGTACCGTAGACGGAGACCCTGCCGCGGCGCAGAGATATACCGAGGCAAGACTCAGCAAAATTTCCGAAGAATTATTAAGAGATATAGACAAAGATACCGTGGATTTTTATCCCAACTTTGACGATACCTTGATGCAGCCCTCTGTTTTACCGGCGCGCTTCCCTAACCTGCTAATAAACGGCAGCGAAGGCATAGCCGTAGGTATGGCAACCAGCATTCCTCCCCACAATATGCGCGAGGTTATTTCGGGCACCATAGCGCTTTTGGACAATCCCGAAATCAGCGTTGACGATCTTATGGAATATATTCCTGCTCCAGACTATCCCACAGGGGCTTTGGTGTTGGGCAGAAGCGCAATAAGACAAGCCTACCGCACAGGACACGGCGGCGTGGTTATGCGCGCAAGGACGGAGATAGAAGAACATAATGGCAAGACGCGTATTATAGTTACTCAGCTTCCGTATCAAGTTAATAAAGCAAATCTTATTAAGAGTATCGCCGACCAGGTAAGAGATAAAAAACTTGAGGGTATTTCCGACCTTAAAGAAGAAAGCGACCGCTTCGGTATGAGAATGGTTATTGAACTAAAAAGAGACGCCAATCCTCAAGTGGTTTTGAATACTTTATACAAGCAAACCAATCTTCAAGTTTCTACGGGAATAAATCTTCTTGCGTTAGTCAGAGGTAAGCCCGTTGTGCTTAACCTAAAGGAAATGCTCTGCGAATACGTATCCCACCAAGTTGAGGTTGTGGAACGAAGAACCAAGTTTAATCTCCTAAAAGCCAAAGAAAGGGAGCACATAGTCAAGGGTTTGGTAATTGCGCTTGCAAATATTGATGAGGTCATCGACATTATTAAGAAGTCAAGAGAAAGGTGCGAAGCGCTAACTAATCTGTGTGACAAGTTCTTATTAAGCGAAAAACAAGCCAATGCAATTTTGGAAATGAAACTTTCAAGGCTAACCGGTTTGGAAGTGGAAAAGCTGGAATGCGAACTAATAGAACTGGAAAAATGCATAACTGATTTAGAAGATATTTTGGCTAAACCCGAAAGAGTAAAGAACATTATTAAAGAAGAACTGCAACAAATTTCCTGCTGCTACGGAGAGGACAGAAAGAGCGAAATAAGCTACGATGAGAGCGAAATTAACATAGCTGACCTTATCGAAAAAGAAGACGTCGTTATATCCATGACCTATCAAGGCTATATCAAGAGAATAGCCGTTAATGAATATAAGTCTCAAAACCGTGGCGGAATGGGCGTTACCGCGCACAAAATGAAGGACGAAGATTTTGTCAAGAAGATGTTTGTTTGCAACACCCACGACGACCTATTGTTCTTCTCCAATACAGGCAAAGCATACAGCATGAAAGCCTTTATGATACCCGAAGCAAGCAAGACGGCTAAGGGAAGAGCTATGGTTAACGTATTGCCTCTTACCGAAGATGAAAAAATCACCGCGTTCTTACCTGTTAAGGGATACGGCGAAGGCTATATCGTTATGAGCACCAAGAAAGGTCTTATCAGAAAGAGCGAACTAAGTGAGTTTGAAGTAGTAAGAGCCAACGGAAAAATTGCCATAACCTTACTTGAAGGCGATGAGCTTATCGGAGTAGAAAAAACTACCGGAAACGACGATATAATAATGGCAAGCCACAACGGCAAATGCATACGCTTTAACGAAAAAGACGTCCGCAGAACGGGCAGAGGCAGTCAAGGCGTACGTAGTATGAAGTTATCCGATGACGACTTTATCGTAGATATGGCGGTAATAGACGAAACGCGTTCGGTAATCACCATCTCCGAAAACGGTTACGGCAAGAGAACCAGTATCAGTGAATTCCGTCTCCAAAACAGAGCGGGTAAAGGTATAAAGGCCGGGAACTTTACCGACAAGACAGGCAAGCTGGTCAATATGAAACTGGTGAGCGAAGAGGAAGATATAATTTTGATTTCCGACAACGGTACAATGATAAGAATTAAGGCTTCGCAAATAAACGAAATCGGAAGAAACACCCAGGGCGTTATTATTATGAAGCTAAAAGGGGAAGGCAAGGTAGTATCAATGGCGCTTACCCCCCATGACGACGAAGCCGAATTTGACGAAGTGGAAGTGGACGAAGAGGCGCTAAAAGCGGCAAAAGCCGAAGCCGATAAGGGCGCAAAGGAAGAAGTAATAGAAGAAAACGCCCCCATTGAAGAAACCGAAGAATAAAAAATAACACCGAAAAAACCCATTTTATGGGTTTTTTCGCTTTTTATCGGGATATATATAGGGGTTTGGGAATTTTGGCTCTTTACTAAAGGCTTGTACTAATGTATAATATTATATAATTGAAATATCCTAAGGAGTGTTTATAATGGAAGAAAACATTTTGGCTGCAGAGCCTATTCAACAGAAAAAACCCCTCAAACTGAACTATCCAAGGACAATAAAAGTAGGTTTCGCTTTTGCGATTATTTCCCTTTTTTGGGGCGCTTACGACTTTGTTATTCCCCTTTTGCTTGAGAACGCATACGGACTGAGCAACACCCTGCGCGGCGTGGTTATGGGTTTGGATAACTTATTATCACTATTTTTATTGCCCCTTTTCGGCAAGCTATCCGACAAAGCCGACGGCAAACTGATAAGAAAATTCGGCAAGAGGACTCCTTTTATTTTAATTGGAACCATAGTAGCCGCCACCCTTATGATTTTTGTTCCCGTTTCCGCAAAAGCGCAAATGGTAAAATCCGAAGACGTAAGAAATTCTTATTATTTGGAAATAAGCCAGGACAGCGAACTACTTAAAGAAAAATTGACTTATTTTTACGGCAACAGCACCTACTGTGACGTAAGCTATCTCAATCAGAACAATATAAGTCAGGAAGATTATATCAATATAAAATATAACCACGTAACAACAAGCGGCGCTCTGAAAAAGACCTATTATTATAACGGTGAGAAAATAACCAAGGAAGAATATACTGAGCTAAAAGCCGAAAACGCAAATTATAATAAGTACGTTTCCAGCGGTATGAAAGTATGGCTGAGCGAACAGATAAACGACGACGTATTGAGTTCCTCCGCAGGCAAAAGCAGTCTTGCCGGATTTATGGTAATTTTGTTGTTTACCTTGCTTGCTATGGCAACTTTCCGTTCCCCCGCAGTTGCCTTAATGCCCGACGTAACCCCAAAACCGTTACGTTCTCAGGGTAACGCCATTATTAACCTTGCCGGAGGAATCGGCGGCGCTATTGCCTTTATTATTTATACCGTCGTTCTTTTCCGTACCGATATTAACAATTATATTATTATTTTCTCTGCGGTAGCAGGCGCAATGCTGCTGTTACTTATGGGCTTTATTACTCTGGTCAAAGAGAGAAAATGGACCAAAGAATGCGAAGATTTGTGTCTTGAATACGGAATTTATACCGCCGAAGAAGTCCAAGCCGACCGCGAAAAAATTAAAAAACCCCCGTTAAAACTAAGGTCAGCCGAAGAAAAGGCTAAGTTTAAGTCATTTATTCTTATATTAGCGTCGATATTTATGTGGTTTATGGGCTATAATGCCGTTTCTTCCACAATGTCGATTTATTGTACTAAGGCGCTTAACTTAGATGCGGGTATTGCTTCTATAGTAAGCGGCGTAAGTATGGGCGTATCGGCAATAGCCTTTATTCCCGTAGGTATTATGGCGGTAAAATTCGGCAGAAGAAAGTCCATTATATTTGGCTTTGGTTTGGCAATAGTGTCTTTCTTACTGATTTTCTTCTTCGTAAGACAAAGCACAACGCCTACCGTTCCCGCTATTTTGTTCTCCCTGTTTTATCTTATAGCCGGTTTTGGTTTGATTATAACCAACGTCAATACCTTCCCGATGGTTGTAGAATTAGCAGACGCCGACGAAATCGGAAAGTATACCGGATTTTATTATACCGCGACAATGTCCGCTCAAGCTATAACCCCTACCTTAGCAGGCTTGGTAATGGATTATATGGGTATGAAATATTTGTTTGCGTATTCGGCAGTGGCCGTTATTATCGCCCTTGTTATTATGATTTTCGTTAAACACGGCGACAGCAAGCAGATAGGAAAATTAACCAAAGAAGAAAAGAAGCAAGCGATATATGACGCTGCAGACTAAAATATTTATTACGGAGAATTAGAAATGGAAAAAACACGTTGGTACAAAAATGCGGTAATTTATCAGATTTATCCTAGAAGCTATTACGACAGCAACGGCGACGGTATTGGCGACATTAAAGGAATCACCGCGAAACTTGATTATCTCAAAGATTTGGGCGTAAACTGTGTATGGCTTAGCCCTTGCTATAAGTCTCCTAATGCCGACAACGGCTATGACATCAGCGATTATCGCGATATAATGGACGATTTCGGCACCTTGGATGATTGGAAGGAAATGATAGACGGAATGCACAGTCGCGGCATAAAACTGGTTATGGACTTAGTAGTAAACCACACCAGCGATGAGCATAAGTGGTTTGAGGAGAGCAGAAAGAGCAAGGATAACCCTTACAGAGATTATTATATTTGGAGAAAAGGTAAGGGAAGAAACGGCAAAAAGCCTCCCAACAACTGGACCTCACGCTTTGGCGGACCGGCTTGGAAATATGACGAAACCACCAAAGAATGGTATATGCATCTGTGGGCGGAAAAACAACCCGACCTTAACTGGGAAAACCCCAAAGTAAGACAGGAAGTTCACGATTTGGTTAAATATTGGCTGGATCTTGGCGTAGACGGCTTTAGATGCGACGTTATTACCTATATTTCCAAATGCTTCAATCCCGACGGCAGTATACCCGACGGAAAATGGCGTCCTGGTATCCGCGGCGATGAGAAGTTCTTACACGGACCCAGAATACACGAATACCTCCACGACCTCAACAAAAAAGTACTGTCAAAATACGATTGTATGACCGTTGGAGAAGCCGCAGGCGTTACTATAGAACAGGGCTTACTCTATACCGCAGAAGACAGAGAAGAGCTGGATACCGTATTCCAGTTTGAACATATGGGCTGCGATATGGCAATGGAAGTTATCCCCACGAAGTTTAACTTTGTCAAGTTCAAAAAAGTTTTGGGCAAATGGCAGACCGAGCTTTACAACAAGGCCTGGAACAGTCTTTATTATGAAAACCACGACCAACCAAGAAGTTTGCCTAGACTAACAGGGGACTTTAAGGACAAGAGAGAGGAAGCCGCCAAAATGCTTGCGGTAAGTCTACATATGATGCAAGGCTGTCCATATGTTTATCAAGGACAGGAAATCGGACAGACCAATATCAAATTTAAGGACGTTTCGGAAATGCGCGACCAGCTTGCCCTCAATATTTATGATATGATAAAGAAAATTCCTTTCTTGAAGAAAGTCTTTATCGCTATTATGAACAGGCGTAGCCGTGACCACGGCAGAACGCCTATGCAATGGTCGGATGCTAAAAACGCAGGTTTTTCCACCTCCGACAGCGTTTGGTTTGACCCTAACCCCAATTACAAAGAAATAAATGTAGAAAACGCCCTAAAGGACAAGAACAGCATTTATTATTTCTATAAGGAAATTATAAAACTACGCATTGACAGTCCTTACAGCGATATAATAAGAGAGGGTAAGTACGAAGGTATAGACGAAAACAATAAGGACTTGTTTATCTACACCAGAACCAAAGACGACAGAAAACTCTTTGTTATCTGCAACTTCAAGAATAAAGAAGTGCCTTTTGTGTGTCCGAAAGAGCTTAAATTCAACAAGATAACCACCGTTATTCATAACTATCCGGAGGATATAACCTTGAAGGATATGACCTTAAAACCCTATGAAGCGGTTGTGTTCGAACTGAAATAAACTTTACTAAGGCTGTTAGAAATGACAGCCTTAAACTTATAAAAAAGGAGGATTATATGATTTTATATTTTTCGGGAACGGGCAATTCCCGTTACGTTGCCAAAAAATTAGCTAAAGACGGAGAAAAAGTTGTTGATGCTTTTAAGTTTTCGGACACCGAAATAACAGGGAATAGATTTGGCATTGTTTTCCCGGTATATTGCGGAGGTTTGCCCCCTTATTTTATCAATATCATTAAAAAATTAAGTATAAAAACCGAATATATTTTCGCTGTTGCCACCTGTGGAGGAAACGCAGGACGGAGCTTTCATAATTTGCAATATTTACTAAACGAAAAAGGCAATAAATTGTCTTACGGCGCAGAAATCGTTATGCCGGATAGTTGCGTTATGCTGTATAATCCCAAAACCACGAAAACCTTAATTGCTTTTGAGGATACCAAAATAAACAAAATCAAAGATGAGATAAACGAGAGCAAAACGATAGACTTTGCGTCGGCAATGCCGTATAATTTAGCGCAGAAAGTATCGTGGTATGTATTCAAAAAGATAATAGGCGTAGACCGCAAAAAGGCAAGCAAAAAGTGCATTTTATGCAATGAATGTATAGAAAACTGCCCGACTAACAATATATTTATGGAAAACGGTAAAGTGAAATTTGACCATAAATGCGCAGACTGCTTCCGTTGTATTAACCTTTGCCCGGTGCAGGCAATACGTTTTGGGGGGATAAAACCCACCAAAGAAAAGCAATATATGCACAAATAAGGAGAGAATGATGGCTGTTTTGGAATTTAACAACGTAACTAAAGTTTACAATGCCAAAAGCGGTTCCACAAGAGGAATGCTAACCGCAGTAAAAGACGTAAGTTTTACCGTGGACGCGGGGGAAATTGTAGGTTTTATCGGGCCGAACGGCGCGGGAAAAAGTACGGCTATAAAAATGATTACCGGACTTGCCAACCCAACGCAAGGTAAGATTACTATTATGGGGCACGATATCACTAAAGAAAGAGTGCAAGCTATATCCAACGTGGGCGCGATTATAGAAAATCCCGATATGTATATAGAATGGACAGCAGAAGAAAACTTAAAATATTTTTCCAGTCTTACTTCAATGAAAGAATTAGGCGGTGATTCTAACTACTCAGAAAAAGAAATTATCACCCATAGAATTCAAGAGGTGTTAAACTTAGTAGGACTTTATGAACGCAGAAAAGATAAAGTTAAGAAGTTTTCTTTGGGTATGAAACAAAGACTTGGCATAGCCCAGGCTTTGCTTAATAAACCAAAACTGCTTATTTTAGACGAGCCTGCAAACGGACTTGACCCTTCGGGGATTAAAGAAATGCGCGATATAGTGACCCATTTGGCGAAAAATCATAATATGGCAATATTAATTAGCAGCCATCAGCTAGCCGAAATGCAGCTTATGTGCGACCGCTTTTTGATTATCAACAAGGGAGAGATTATTGCAACGCCCTCTCTTAACGACCTAAAGGGAAGTAGGGGAGACACCGTAATTGTTACCACAGATAACGTGCAGAAAGCCGCCGAGATAGTAACAGAGAAGTTCGAACTAAACGTACGTATTCTTGACAAGGACAGAATGGAAATTAACGGCGAAGTAAACAGCGGAGATATAGTAAAAGAATTAATTATGTCGGGTATTAACATAAAAGCGATAACCCAAAAAGAGCTGTCGCTGGAAGAATTCTTTATGGCCAAGACGCAAGCTGACAAGGAGGTAAAAAATGTTTGGTAAACTCTATCTTGGAGAAATAAAAAAACATATGCGGCCCAAGACGATTATCGCTTTGGCTGTAGCTTTTGTTATCTTCTTTATAATTTTTGCGGTAGTTTATAATATTGATCTTACTGAAACACTCCAAGGTTCTACTATAGATTATATCGACGGAGAAGGACAGACCGTTACTATGACCATAGACGAATATCTTGCTATGGTTCAAGGACAGCAAAATATTTTCAAAGACATAACGCCCGACAACGTTGATTCCGCTATTACTGACGCCAGGGCAGAACTAGAAAGGGCAAAAGCGTATGACAAAGAACATGACACTAACGAAGCTTATTATGCAAGAAGCAGATTAACCGTTTTGGAATATATAAAGGCAAACAACATAAACGGCGCCGATATGAAAATCGAAGGTTTAGGCGACTATAAAGGTCTTAATTCCGCCGAAGGCTTTGTAAATTCTTACTTTGGGATTCTCATTATTATTTTGAGTATTTACGGTATAGTAATGGCGGCGGGGACTTACGCCGACGAATACCGTAACGGCACAATAAAACTTCTTATGATGCGCCCCATTACCAGAAACCAATTGACCACAGCCAAGTTACTGGCTTCCTACACCGTAATTTTGGCATATTTGGGGATAACTACCTTAATAGCCTACGCATACGGGGCTATAGCATTAAAGAATAAGTCTTTAGACGTTGTTTATATGATTTTTAATGCCCGAAGCGTAATAAAAACCACTATAGGCGGCGCAATGACAATAAGCATGCTGTTTAGTGTAATATACGTTCTTACTTTGATGACGGCAAGTTTTTCTATAGGAACGTTGTTAAGGAAAAAGACGGTAGGCATTATTTTGTCATTTATTATCTTTTTCGGTATAATATCCAGCATTTTCAGTTCCTTTGATATGCAGATACTAACACTTAGTGCGAACTACAATTTAGGCAAATATTTTATGTTTGGAGCAAACAATATGCAATACGGCAACTTCTTTGTTTCCCTTGCGGTGCTGGTTGTTTATTGGGCGATTATGTTGGTATCAACCTATCTTGTTGTTAATAAGAGGGATATCGCATAATGACAAAATCATCAAGAGCCATAGCCTTTGTTGCAAGAACGGGCGTCACGGCAGGGCTTTATGCCGTACTTACCATTGTTCTAGCACCCATCTCTTATGGCCCCGTACAATGCAGAATTAGCGAAATCATGACCCTTTTCCCGTTGTTGTACGTTGAGGCGGTGCCAGGGCTTATCATAGGATGTCTTATTTCCAACATATATTCGGGTTGGTGGGCTGATATGGTGTTTGGTACCTTAGCAACCGCAATCGCCGCCGCAGGAACCTTTTTATTAGGCAGAAAAATAAAAAGCAAAGCTTCTCCCTTTATAGGAGGAATTTTTCCGGTTATAATAAACGCCGTTATTTTACCTCTTATGTGGCTGTTGTTTAGTTCGGACAAAGCATATTGGTTTAATTTCGCCACTGTTCTTGCCGGGCAACTGGTAGCCGTATATATCCTAGGTATTCCCGTTTATTTTGCCTTAAAAAAAGCCAAAATCGACCAGCTAGGTATTAAAAAATAAAAAGAAACGCGCCATAGTTAAGGCGCGTTTCTTGTATTCATTATTACTTTTTATTCTTCTTCCTTAGTTTCTTCTTTTTCTTCGCAAGCCATAGTTTCGGCTACCAGTTCGGGATTAACGTTGATTATCGGCGCGATGCGGCAACCTTCCATTATTTGGGTAATTTCCTTTTTGTCTATTTTCAAGGTTGCATAAATAATAATACCGATAAGAACAGAAACAGTTACACCCACAACCAAAATAAGACCAAGATTGTCCGACGTTTCTTTGGTTTGGAAAGTCTGACCGGAAACAAATCCGATGGTTGCAAGCAAGGAGTTTGCAACAAGCTGAGTAATAGACTGGCTTATTTTGTAAGCAAAGGTCATCATACCGGCGTAAGTGCCCGTTTGTTCCCCGTTGCCGTCGTGCTTTTTCTTAACAATAACGTCACCTATTAAGGCAAGAGGCATAGAATACAGCACGCCGGTTCCCAACCCGGCAAACATAAGCGCGGGCATAAGAGTAACAATTCCCCAACCGGATTTTGCTATAAGTTCGTTAATGTTGTCATTAAAAGCCCAGCATATAAACAACGCGATACAGCCCATTAGACTTATGGACAAGCCAATTAGCATAGATTTACGTTTGTCAAACTTTTTAGCAAGAAGTGGCCATAACGGCTGACCTAAAATAGTCATACCAAGCAGTGCGCCCATAAGTATATACATTTGGGACGTTGACATAACAAAAGTAAAGGTAAAAACGTGGAAGCCTAGTGCTATTATAAGCGTAGCGCTTATCATAGAAATAGCGTAACCGAATATTATACTTCTCATATTGCCGTCTTTTAAGACCGAGAAGAAGTCCGTAATAACTTTTTTTAGAGACGGACGGGGCTTTTCGGCATTGTTTTCGGCATCCTGGCGGGCTTGTACTACCTTAATATCGGAGAAGGTCATAATCATCAAAAACGCCGAGGTCACTATACAGATAAAGAAAGCCACCCAGGCAAATTCCTTATATCCTTGGGCAATAAACTGTCCCTTAACTAACTCTCCTGCTTCGTTTAGGTAAGCGTATTTGTTTTGGAAGGTACCCATAATAATTACCGGCAAAATCATACCGATTATGTAGAAAACAGAACGCACCGCCTGAATTGTGGTTCTTTCGTCGTAGTCGTTGCTGACCTCCACCGAAAAAGCTCCCACGGGAGTGTAGTATAGGGTATTGAAAGTACGCAATACCGTTACGCCTACGGCAAACCAAACAAACATAACAACTTGCGTTGTGTTAGAATCTTTACCAAACTTACCCCAGATATATTCGTAAGGAATATTCCATATAAATATAGAAGTCGCCAGCATGCCGACAAGACCAATTAACATAAACAAATGACGTTTGCCGAAAATTTTGTTTTTGAAGTTATCCGACCAATATCCCACAATGGGGTCGCTTATTGCGTCTACAATAACACCGATAGCCAAGGCAATACCGATAAGAGTGGCTTGCGCATTCAATGCCATAGTGGCGAAAGGAGCAATATAAGTAGCTACTGTGCAGGAAACCAAGCTGTAACCTAAATCTCCCAAGCCCAATGCAAACATGTGTGAATTTTTTACGTAGGGTTTACTTAAATCTCTTTGAGACCTCTTCTTAAAGGAAATTCCTTTAATTACGATTTTTTTCATGAAAAACTATCCTCTGTTGAACCTTTAATTTTAAGCAGTATAAGTTCACCTGCAGTGAACATTATACCATACAAAAAGCCCAAAAACAAGAGCGAAAAAATAGTAAAAAAGGGAGGGACCTTGACGAAAAAGGAAAATCGTGGTAATAATTTATATATAATATAAAAAATGAAATAGGAGCAAAAATGAAAGGTTTTATATACGATATTCCCACCAAGGTTTATTTCGGAGACAAAATAAAAGGAAATCTAGGCGCGGAGTTGTCAAAATTCGGCAAAAAAGTTTTACTGGTTTATGGTGGCGGCTCCATAAAAAAGAGCGGACTGTATGATACAGTCAAAAAAGAAATAGAAAACAACAACATAGAGCTATACGAACTGAGCGGGGTAGAGCCTAATCCAAGAGTAACAACCGTAAATTTAGGCGCCGAAATTTGCCGCAGCAATAATATTGAGGTGATATTGGCTGTTGGCGGCGGGTCGGTTATCGACTGCGCCAAAGTTATCGGCGCGGCGGCGTTAACAAAAAACGACGCGTGGGATTTGGTAATAGGCAAAGTAAAGGCTAAAGGCTGTCTTCCAATAATAACGGTATTAACAATGGCGGCAACGGGTACTGAGATGAACTTCAATGCCGTTATTTCCAATCAAAAAACAGAGGAAAAAATAGGCTATAAATATCCTCCGCTGAGACCCAAAGTGTCATTTCTTGACCCTAAGAACACGTTTAGCGTAAGTTCTTATCAGACCGCTTGCGGCGGAGCCGATATCCTTTCCCACATTATGGAAGATTATTTTTGCACAGATGGCAATATGTATCTTTTAGACAGTTTTATGGAGGGACTGATGAAAACGGTCATAAAATATACCCCTGTTGCCATGAAAGAACCGAATAACTACGAAGCAAGGGCAAATTTAATGTGGGCGTCGTCCTGGGCACTTAACGGTATGATAAGAGGAGGCAAAGTTCACGCCTGGTCGTGCCATTCTATGGAGCATCAATTATCGGCGGTATATGATATCACCCACGGTCTTGGGCTTGCCATACTTACTCCAAGATGGATGGAATACGTTTTAGACGATGCTACCGTCCACAGATTTTACAGTTTCGGCGTAAACGTTTTTGGTATTGATAGCAACCTAGACAAAATAAAGGTAGGCAGGCTTGCCATAGAAAAATTAAAAGACTTTTTATTTAATCAATGTAAGTTATCTTCCACGCTTACAAAAATAGGCATAGACGATACTCATTTTGAGAAAATGGCAGAAAAAGCGGTGGCTTACAATGATTATAAAATAGCTTTCAAGAACCTAAAGGTAATAGACGTTATCAATATATATAAAAATTGTCTATAAAAATTTTAACTTCTTATATAAAAGTCGTGGACAAGCCCATTGACAGTATGCTAAAATGGTGTACAATTGGGGAGTATATACATTTTTCCCCGATATTTTTTTATATATGAAGGAGAGAACAATGAAAATAACACAAAAAAACAGATGGATACCTGTAGTTGCATCGGTCGCGATACAAATATGTTTGGGTACCGCGTATATCTGGAGCGTTTTCCAGAATGGAATCGCGCAAGGAATATTCAACGGAAACCAAGCCAACGCAAGCTTAGTTTTTTCTCTGCTGCTAGCAACGCTTACCATAGGTTCCACGCTATCGGGCTTTTTGCAAAAGTGGCTTAACGTCCGCGCCATTATTATTATCGGCGGCATTGTTCTTGGTATAGGTTTTATTTTGGCATCCTTTGTTAAACCCAACGTAGGCTGGGCGCTTTGGCTTACTTACGGTGTTTTGGGCGGTATCGGTATGGGACTTACTTATTCCACAACGATTGCCGTATCACAAAAATGGTTTCCCGACAAGAGAGGAGCAATAACCGGTATAATCGTTGCCGCGTTAGGTTTTGGCGGAGTTATTTTTACTCCCGTTGTAGAAGCGTTGATTAAGGCTTTCGCAACAAGCGTTCCCGCCAGCGGAGAACTGAAAACGTTTATGATTTTAGGCTTTATTTTCCTAGCGGTATGTACCGCTTGCGGCTTTTTCGTTGTAGAACCGCCTAAGGGTTACAAACCGACCGGTTGGGAGCCGAAAGTAAATCCCAATATTTCTTATACCAATTTAAGACCTAAGGAAATGTTCAAAACCTATCAGTTTTATTTAATTATAATTTCCTTCTTCCTTGCTTGCATGGGCGGTCTTATGATGATTAACTTTGCAAAACCCATCGCTTTGGCAAAAGGTATGACGCCAAGTGTTGCATCAATCGGCGTTATGATTATTTCTTTATGCAATTCTTTGGGCAGACTGTTCTGGGGCTTTATTTCCGACAAACTGGGCAGAAAAATTACCATAATAATTTTACTTTGCGGCACCGCTATATTGTCATTGTTCGTAAACCTGGCTACAGGAGCATTTATTATTATATTGATAGGTCTTATCGGCTTCTTCTACGGCGGCTTCTTAAGTAATTATCCGTCCTTGACCGCCGACTACTTCGGACCTAAGAACGTTGCGTTTAACTACGGTATAGTTTTGTTAGGTTTCGGCGCGGGAGCGGTAGTTTCTTCCTATGTCGCAGGATATTTCAAGAATTTAGCTACCGAAAATATCAGCAAAATGTTTCCCGCCTTTATTATAGCTTCGGTGGCGGCTGCTGTTGCGATTATCCTCGTCGTTTTCTTAAAACCGATAAAAGTAGCCAAAACTGAAGAACCTAAGGTAGAAAATATAGAAGAGCCTAAGCAAGAAACAGTGGAAGGCTAAATTAAGAGATAAAAATAAAAGTGGCAAGGTTTTGATGTGAACCCAATTTTACGGACAGTTAAATAAAAAGCACTGTGATAGTTATTTCAATATTTCATTACCTAGCTGGCTAGCCAGCTAGGTAATTTTTTCTTACCTCCGCTGGTGTCAACTTACTTT
>JAEXAB010000006.1 GCA_023394875.1 Bacillota bacterium
AACTTTGTTTCAAAGGGATATCCCCTCATTCCTTTTTTTCCTGCCATATGTAAAAACCTCCTTATGGTATTTATTCTACCACAGGAGGCTTTTTATTTTTAGTGTCCGTTTTTATGGGTTCAGTTCATTTTCCTTGTCACTTTTTTATTATCAATTAAAAATATTCAAAATTGATTTATAAAGCAATATTTGCTATAATCTAACATATGGATAAATATTTTAAGAAGAAAATAATTTTAGTAATATTCGCACTGGTTTGTCTGGTTGCGGTATTGTTTGGCTGCATAAAAGATGAACAAACTGATGACGGCGACAAAACCATGCCGCCCGATACGCAGGAAGAGCAATTTTTTGATATTAGTAAGCTTAATTATAACGAATTATACGAAAACGAACAAAACCCCGAAGAAAAAGGGTATCTTGTTTATGATTATATTGATTTTAACAAAATATCGTTTACCAGAAGATTTAGTCGTCCGCCTAAGTTTGCCATTTTCTTAAATGAGGAGCAAGTCGGCTCTGTGGAAATGTCCTCCGGCGGCACCGTTTATTCTACTTTTCCCTTACCTAAAGCAGGGAAATATAAGATTATAGTTACCGGCAACAGCGACGGCAAGAACGTAAGAAGCACTTTTTATATTAACGTATCAAGCGGCGGGTTGCCTAATAAGGTAGAGTTTGAATTGCTAGATAAATTAGGAAACAAAGTGACAAAAGGCAAAGCCGGAGAGGAATTTTATCTTAACGCCAAGGTCTACACTGACGACACTTATTTAGAAATGGACACCGAAAAATTCTATACCGGCTGGGCAGGCGGAAACGAAGGAGAAAGGAGAATGTTAATAACTTTCCCCAACCTTATAAAAGATACGGTTATCACCCATACTTTTTATTATTACATTAAAAAAGGCGTTTCCACGCATAACGTAAGAAAGGATTTCCCGATAGAAGTTACCAACAACTACCAAGGTATCACTTATGAATACGGCACTATCTTAACAAATAACGAAGCGACAATAAGCGTAGACGATATCAACGGCGAAAATAATTTTATGACCAAAGTAAAAGCCTGGCATAACTTTACCAACGGCGACAAGAGTGAAATAAACGTTTATTACAATACCGACTACCCGCCCAACGACTGCATTACCGCGTTTTTCCGATACGACGATGGGGAATATAACCGTTACGCCAGGTTTGATTACGAAACGGCGTTCGGTAATAGGTTTAGTAACTACGTAGCTAACGGCGCAAGCTATCAGTTTGACCCAGCCCAAAATAGAGTACAAGTATATCTAAATTACTGTTATTTTGAAGATCATCAGGGCTATACGATTAGAAAATATCAGGAATTAGAAAACAGTACGGTATTTTTTAATTTAAGTTTTACGCCTCCGACTGACATTTGTGTAGATAAAATAACAGGCATGCAAGACAACGGTCACGGCGATTACATCATTTTTAGCAACAGAACGGTTACCGAAAATGAAGTTTCGGTAAAAGTCAGAAATCCTAATTTGACGCAGGACAAACAGTATTTTAATCTCAACGTTATTTTGGAAGGAACGACAAGTATCCCCGACTATTATTTCGAAATCGAAGGCGAGGACGGGCAATCCGCCGTTATCGGTTATAACAAAAACAAAAAGTATTTTTACGCATTCCAGACGGGGGTTAGTTATATTATTGTAAAATCGTGTTTTAGCGACGTTTCTTACCGTTTGAAAATTATTGTGGTAGAACATATCTAAAAGGAGAAAAATATGTGTGACACTTTATTCAAAAAAATAGGCAAAAACGCCATTTTCTTAAAAAATAGCGATAGGTCGGCAAACGAACCTAATCTTATTGTATATTATCCTAAGAGAAAAGCCGAAGGGCAAATTAAATGTACCTACATTACCGTTACCGACAAAGACAGCCTAGCCGTATTACTTTATAAGCCGTCTTGGATTTGGGGCGCGGAAATGGGCATTAACGAAAAGGGCGTAACTATCGGCAACGAGGCGGTCTGGACAAAGTCCAAAGGCAAAAAGACAGAAAGACTTCTTGGCATGGACTTGTTGCGCCTTGCTTTGGAGCGGGGAGAAACGGCAAAAGAGGCGTTGCAAATAATAATTGATTTGCTTATAGAATACGGACAAGGGGGCAACGCAGGCTACGATCATACTTTCTATTATGACAACTCCTTTTTAATTACCGACGGTAAGGAATGCTACGTTTTAGAAACGGCAGGCAAAAAATGGGCATGGCGCAAGGAAGAATCTCAGGCGAACATTTCAAATAGACTTTCCATAACCGATAATTACCATGAAAGCAGCGAAAAAGGAAACTTCCTAAAAGGTAATTTCGAACCTATTTATTCCTTCTTTTCGGGTTCACAGCAGAGAAAAACTTGCGGTTGTTTTTATCTTGATAGAATGAAGGAATTTTCTTTATCGGACGCCTTCGATACGCTAAGAGCCCACCACAATAATGCCGACGACCATACTCTTTTTACCAAAGGCAGCGTAAAGAGCGTATGTATGCACGCAGGCGGCATTGGCGACCATACCACAGGCAGTATGGCGGTGTTTTATATTGATAATAAGCCTTACATTTGGGTAACGGGCAGCTCCACTCCGTGCCTGTCTGTTTTCAAACCAATAGTTTTCGGCAAAACGCAAGCTCCGGTTTTTAGTAATCAGGAAGAAAGCCTAGCTTACTTTATGCAAAGAGAAAAAGTTAACCGCGCGATATACGCCAATATTATTGATGCCACAGCCCATAGAGAAAAGGCAAAAAAACTGGAAAATGAATTTATAGCTAAGTTTTTATTGTTTATAAAAGACGCTAATAACGATTACGAAAATTTATGTTTGGAATGTGCAAAAGAAGAACAAAAACTATACGACAGTTATGCAAACGAAGTAAAATTGCTTGAAGAAGGTAATGGCAATCTCTCTTCCTATTGGCAAAAGAAGAACAAAAACTTAGGCAAAAACGTTTTCGAAACAGACTGGCGCAAAAAGTGTTGATAATTTCATAAAAATACAAAAAACACCGCTTTACTGCGCGCGGTGTTTTTTTATGTCAGTCTTTCTGATTTACAGCTAATTAAAAAAATGATACAATACCCCATATTGAGGTATCATTATATAAATGTTTTCACTATTATTAGCTATTATCTATATTGCGTTTATCAGCTTAGGACTGCCCGATTCTTTATTGGGTTCGGCTTGGCCGGTTATTTACGTCCAGTTTTCTGTGCCTATTTCGTATGCGGGCATAGTGACGATGATAATCGCTTCGGGGACCATTATTTCCAGTCTATTATCCGACCGCCTTACCAAAAAATTCGGCGCTGGGTTAGTAACCGCCGTAAGCGTTATGCTTACCGCTTTAGCGCTGTTTGGTTTTTCCATATCCAACAAATTTTTTATGATCTGTCTGTGGGCAATCCCTTACGGACTGGGCGCAGGCGCCATAGACGCCGCCCTAAATAACTTCGTTGCCTTACATTATAAAGCCAGACACATGAGCTGGCTGCATTGTTTCTGGGGTTTAGGCGCTTCAATTAGTCCATATATAATGGGCTATTTTCTCACCCGCGGGTTTAGCTGGAACAACGGTTTTTTGGCTATTGCCATAATTCAAATAGTAATTACCATCACACTTTTTATCAGCCTGCCTCTTTGGAAGAAAAAGAATGCCGAAGTCGTCACCGCCGAAAAAGCCAAAACGAATTTAACTTTGAAACAAGCCTTTAATATAAGGGGGGTAAAACTTACTCTTGTTGCATTTTTTGCCTATTGCGGACTGGAAACAACGACAGGGCTATGGGCAAGCAGTTATCTTGTGGAATTTCGTGGAGTGGACACCGAAATGGCGGCGAATTTTGCCTCTCTCTTCTATCTTGGCATAACTATCGGGCGTTTTATCAACGGTTTTATTGCCGATAAAGTAAAAGACCGACATCTTATCCGCGGCGGAATTCTCATTATACTGTCGGGGGTAATTTTAATGGGCATACCTATGCAAAACGACGTTTTAGCCTTTGTAGGATTAGTGACAATCGGGCTTGGCTGCGCTCCAGTCTATCCGTCCATAATTCATTCCACGCCCTTTGTTTTCGGCAAAGAAAACTCACAGGCAATTATAGGAATACAAATGGCAGGCGCCTATGTGGGCAGCACTTTTGTTCCCCCTCTTTTCGGGCTTATCGCAGACAATATCAACATAGGCTTTTATCCCCTATTTGTGGGAATTTTCGTAATAGTATTGTTGGTTATGTCGGAGTTGTTGAACAAAAAAGTCTCAAAAAAACAGCATATAAATATCTAATTTAGCATTTGTCTTTTTTTAGTCTTCGACCAATTGAAAAAGCCGTATAGGTCGTTTACAAGAAAGACCACAAAACAAATAATCATCGGCAAGTATTTTATTTCGGCTATGGTAGCCAAAACCCATAAAATTATTAACACCACATCGTTAAAAGCGTAAGCTATGGCATAAAATTCACTTCTTCTGACCGTAAGATATGACGCGGCAAAACTTGTGAATACCGAAATTGTGCTTATTATCAGATAATTTGTATTAAAGACTTTGAGAATAAAATAAAATCCGACCGTAATCGCCGTTGCCAACACAAACAAAAAAATATATTCTTTAATAGTCAGATGCTTTATTTGCACTTCGCGGTTATTTCCCTTATAGGGGTTTTTCAACCAAGTAATAATCGATATTATGGCAATAGGGGTAGTCATACCAAGATAAGTTATCATTTCTCCGTAATACATAAAGGAATAAGAAATTACCCCATAAAAAACGCTGAAAACAACGGTAAGTATTTGCCCGATGACGTTACCTTTGGAAACAAAAATAAGCGCGGTTGCCCCGATAAGCGAGGCAAACAAGGTGACGATATCTTTTTCTTTAGGAAGTAAAAAAGACAACACGATAACAACGACAGAGCCCAACCACAACACTGTTTCAAACTTCGTCAAAGATTTTATCGAACCAACCAAAAACTTCATTTTACCTCAAAAAAAGCACCCTTGCTCATATCTTCTAAGACCTAACGATATAAACGAGAATGCTGACGCATTTTTATTACCCGGTGGCAATTTAAGTTATATAATATTAATATTATACCATATTTTAATATCGTAGGCAAATAATTAAAGCAAGTTTTGACGATTAACAAAGTGTTTGCCGAATATATTGACAAAATAGTGATTTTATGTTAGATTTATTAATAATTCATGAGGGAGTAATTAGCGCAAAAGTTCTTTGCGTGGCAAGTCAACATACTGGTAAATAACCTGGCTTGTCTTAATAAATGAGACTCATGTACGGCCTAAAAGCTTTACATGGTTTCTAAAAATTCATAAGAATAACCAAGTAGGCGCTAGGCATACTTGGTTTTGTTTTTATGAGGTGTGATAATGAGTTTATTGGAGATTTTTTTGATAGCGATAGGCTTATCGGCGGACGCTTTTGCCGTTGCCATTTGCATGGGCTTGAATATGAAAAAAGCCACTTTCAAAAAAGCTATTATCGTGGGCTTGTATTTTGGATTATTCCAAGCAATTATGCCCCTTATAGGCTATTTTGTCGCAACCTTATTTTCCGAAAAAATAATAAAATACGACCACTGGATTGCCTTTGCTTTACTGCTGTTTTTGGGTGGTAAAATGATTGTAGAAAGCCTTAAAAAAGAAAAACCAACTTGCCCCGACAGAAAATGTTCCAAACAAAAATGTTCCGACAGAGATTGCCCGACCAAGACTTGCGGGGAAGAAACCTCACTCAAATTTACCAAAATGTTGCCTTTTGCTTTGGCAACAAGTATTGACGCGCTAGCAATAGGCGTTTCCTTCGCCTTTATGAAAGTAGAAATTTTCTCATCCATTTCCATAATCGGCGCCATAACCCTTCTTCTCTCAGCCATAGGCGTAAAATTAGGCAATCTTTTCGGCGCCAAAATTAAAGGTCAGGCAGAAATAATCGGCGGAATAATCCTAGTACTTATCGGCGTCAAAATATTATTGGAACATTTAGGGGTAATTAATTTCTAATAAATACTTAAGCGAATAAATAAAACAAAAAGGAATGTTGACCATTCCTTTCAGACTGTCGACAAAGTAAGATTTGATTAAATTAATTAGTTATAGGCAATCTTCGCATAACCATTATTGATTATGCGAAGATGTGTCCTGATAATATTTCCTATTATCTTTTTCCCCACTAACACCTCCCAATTTTTTTCAATTAATTTAATACCATAAGGAGACTCTAATATAGAGTTTTGTTATGTTTAGATTTTAGCTTTTGTATAATATTGAAATAACAAATAAATTACTGTTTTGTATAGAATATAAATTGTTTTATGGAACCTACACTTGAATTATAGCAAATACGATTTTGATATTCAAGTAGGAATAAAAAATAATCATAATTATATTAGCGCTATTTCGGATTTTCTTTTTGCACACCTTTACTTACTTGTATATAACAGCGGTGACAGCAGGGCGTGTGCTTGTCTTGATACTCCGTCCCTCGTCGGCTTGCAAAAATGCAAGCCCAAGCTACGGACTCGGTCATGGGTATAATATAATTAAATCCAATAAAAAAAGGTAGCTTTTTTGCTACCATTTTTTATTGGAGCTATTGATGGGACTTGAACCCATGCCCTCGTCCTTACCAAAACCTATTCGCCGTTCAAATGTCTTGCAAATCTCATAAAAACAGCCCTTTCTTGCACTTTTCGGGCGATTTATCTCGCATTTCTTGAAATAACTTTCACAGCTTTTGCATCTTTTCTATCTTTTGACGATATTTTATGCCTTTTTTTATGCCAAAAGTTTTATGCCTTTTCACTAATTATATCTTGCAGATAAAGCTTTGCTTATATTAAGAGTTTACACTATAGAATAAAAATGATATGATAATGAGCATATATGTTCCAACAGACCAATCACGTTGAGTGCGTAGTATTGATAACAAGAGTAAAAGATTGAGTGTGCTGAAAACCCTTATATATCAATGCTTTTAGCACACATGGGTGTGAAACCCACCAGGCGAAAAACATGAAAATATCGCTTCGTGGAAACAAGTCCATAAAGGCGGTTTTTGATAGTCAAGTGGTCAGGTTAGATGTCAGGGGTCATGAGTGGTCAGGTTAGATGTTTTTTCGGATATTTTTGAGGTTGTGTGGTCAGGTTGGATGTTTGACAAATATTGCGGAAACTAAAAATAAGGAGGCCAATTATGAACGAAAAGTTTACACTATTTTTAAACGAGGTTCCGCCGAATCTTCAGGAGTTTGTTCTTGAATTAGACGATTATCTTTTGGGGAAAGAGTGCAAGAGAAAGATTGAACCTGCAAAGAACGGATATGTTACCACATATATGCTTCCGGGC
>JAEXAB010000003.1 GCA_023394875.1 Bacillota bacterium
TGGTGCCGTTGACCGGACTTGAACCGGTACGATGTTGCCATCGAGGGATTTTAAGTCCCTTGCGTCTGCCTATTCCGCCACAACGGCAGATTTTGGAGGCACCATCCAGATTCGGACTGGAGATGAAGGTGTTGCAGACCTCTGCCTTACCACTTGGCTATGGTGCCGTATCCACTCCTGCTGGAGCATTTAGTTAGTTTGGAGCGGGAGACGGGATTCGGACCCGCGACATTTGCCTTGGCAAGGCAACGCTCTACCACTGAGCCACTCCCGCAAAACTTGCATGTATTGGTGCTGTATGCGTTCATGCAAAGGGACTAACTTTCTTTGCGTAGACTATAATACCAAATATTACACGAAAATGCAAGAGTTTTTATTACAAAAAATTAAAAATTATTTGCAATATATCCTATGTAATTATATATATTCTATATTGCCGTGATTATCCACAAATATAGCGCTCTCTATACCCATTTTTTTGGAATAAGCGCCAACCTCTTCCATACTCTTGTTATAAAGTACATTTACTTTTAGTCCGCTTTCCATAAAGCTGTTCTTTATTTTGCGGGTCTTTATTAAGGATACGTTAGTATTGCCTGTACCCACAACGACGTCAAAAGCGCCTTCTTTTACTTCATTATCGGAATAGAAAGCCTTAAAAAGGGCGGCGTAATTGATTTTTATGCCTATGCCAAACAAAGTTTCGTTCTCAAACTTAATTAGGTATCTTCCGCCGTGTAATATTAACTGGTTGTCTGCGACAAGGTTAAACACAAAACCCTCTTCATAATCGCTCATACCTAAATAACCGGTATGATAAATAACGTTACGTTCGCAGTCGTAATCGTGTAACAGTTCGCTCAAACTAAGTAAGTTAGAAAGTCCGTTTATGCTTTCCTTGTTGTCTACTTTGTCGGCTATATCTTTTATGTCGGTAATCTGCCCTTTGACGTTGGAAATAGAAGAAAGCATAGTAACGCAAGCATGGTCCATTTCGCTTCTTAATTCCCCTGCAAGCATACATTTTATTGCTGCTTTGTCATTGTCCTGCCGATAAACTTTAGCAACCCCGCTTAAAATCCTTGTGTCGTTTACATTTATTGTATAGTCATATATTTTCAATAAGTCGGCTAGACTTGTAGCAAGGCTAACAGCCTCCGCCTCGGCGGCAACGTTATCTTCACCAAAAAGCATCAGCCCTATCTGAGGCAAATTGCGGTAAATTCCTTTTTCGGCAAAGGAATAGCAGTTTTTTATAGAAAAGGCTCTGGACGATATTTCCGACGTTAGCCTCATATCGGTAAGGATTTGTACCATAATATCGTCGGGCATAAGAAGTAGACTGCCGTCGCTGTCGATAAGTTTATAGCTGTTAGTGTATCTCTCCGACTTTTTGGTTGGAAACGGCAAGTTACTTTCGGAAATAAGAGAATTAACTTCCGTTCTTATATAGCCGTTCTTTTCCAAAAACTCCGTCAAAAAGCTGTTTAGCTTATTGCGGCGGCATAATGTCTTATAGTCTGCAAAATCAAAACTTCTGGGGCGTGTAACAGTCATATTAATCTTCCTCCGCTGCATTTTCAACCAGATAAGCCTCATAAGCTGCCCAAGAAGTGAAGTAAACGCTGTATCTGCCGTAAGGAATATGGACAATCAATCCTTCCACTATTTCAAAAGGCTCGCCATCACCTAAATTAATGGGGTTATTGGCGTATATGTAGATATCTTTGATATTGACGCAACCTCTAAACGCTCCCTCTGCCAGAGATACTACTCTGTTCGGCACCGTTATTTCGGTAAGTGAAGTGCAGTTTTCGAAAGCGCCTTCCTCTATTGTCAAACCTGCCGCTCCGTCTACAAAAATAATTTCACGCAAAGAAGTGCAGTTCTTAAAGGCGCCCGCCTTTATCGTCTCCACTGTTCCCGGGATTACTATTTTAGTAAGATTGGTACAATTTGCAAAGGCATTTAATCCTATTTCTTTTAATGTTGAACCTGTAGCGAAATACACTTCAATAAGCTCATCGTGGTTTTCAAAAGCTCCTCGTATAGCGTATTTTTCTCCTGTGCTTGCGGGATTATATACATAACCTCCGCCGTCGTAAATATATTCTCCCTCCGGATCTATCACATATGTCTGCCCTAAATAATTTACCGGTGTGCTTGCGTGGGTGGATATAATAACGATTTTTGTATCGTAATAATAATCGTATCTTATTATGGTCTTTTCTGTCGTCCCTACCATTGCGAAATATCCGGGATTGGAGCCTACGCTGTTGTCGACACATTTTGCATAGAGAGTAATGTTTGCGCTCAACATAAACGGATAAATTACCGGTATAGAACGTTCTTGATCTAAATACCAACCTGTAAACACGTATGCTGTTTCTCCCGATACGTAGGTTTCTACCTGTATCTCCGAATACAACGCAAATAAATTCATGTTCTCTATGGGTTCGCCGGTTCCTAACGGAATATCAAAGGAAACTTCAAAGGTTTCTTTTACGAATAACTTGCCGTTGGCGTACTGAACTGCCCAACCTTCGTCCAATCTATAGCTTTCCACCGCATCGGCGTTGTTTATCAAAACTTTGTATGCTTCCAAAACGTCGAAGTCTAAAAGTCTGGGAGGATTTTCGCTAAGCATAGTAATAGTCCAGTCGCTGTAACTGTCCGATATATTATCGAACGCGCCGTCGGCTATAGTATGAACGTTACTACCTATTGTTATATCAAAAACGCTGCTGCCCGCAAAGACGTTGGCGTTAATAACCGATATGTATTCGGGTATGATTACTTGCTTGGTAACAGCGCTGTTGTATTTTATAAGGGTACTGCCTATTACAACAAACTCTTGATTACGGTTGTTATCATACCACTTTGTATCTTTCATAACGTCATTTCCAACGTAGACAATAGAAGACGGGAAGTTGATATTTTCTAAGCTAGTACAGTTTGCAAACGCCTCCGAATTTATTGCGATAAGTGCGCTGCTTGCCGCAAAATTGACCGTTGTCAGATTGGCGTTACCGTAGAATGCTCTGTTATAAATAGCCGATATCTGGCTAGGAATATTAACAACCTTGTCAATGCCGTTGTAGCTTATTAGAATACTGCCTAAAACAACCATATTGGATTCTGCATCCACAATAGAGCCTACGTTTTCCAAAGCGTAGTTACCGATTTCCGTCAAGCTGGATTCATCAATTGCAAAAGTAGACAGAGCCGAACAGTTATAGAAAGCGCCCTCGCTTATTGTCTCTATTGCCGAACCGCTGTTTCTGAACGTTCTCAGTGAAACGCAGTTTTTGAAGGCATATTCCCCTATTTCCACCAACGCATTGGCGCCGTTAAAGACTACCGAATTAAGGCTCAGACAGTCTGCAAAGGCATAGTCGCTTATTGTTGTCAGCATACTGCCACTTGCAAAAGCAACTGTTGTCAAGCCCGACTCGGAGAAGCTGTATGCCCCTAAATCGTTGACCGAAGCGGGCACGTTGAGTATTTTATACGCACTGCAACCAAAGAACGCCTCATTACCTATATATTTTAGATTAGTGGCAAGAGATAAGTTCATCGTAGTTAATAAAACGCAATTATAAAACGCCTTGGCAGAGATACTTTCTAAGTTATTGCCACCTGCAAACAGTATAATTTCTATTATGCCGGTACCTTCGTACACCCATTTTCCGCCTACGTATTCTATGCTCTTTACAAACGCGGCCTCGCCGATATATTTTACGCTTTCGGGTATATAAACGCGCTCTAGACTCTCGTTACCGTAAAAAGCTCTTTCGCTTATACTCTCAATACCGTTAATTATATGGAGCGTTTTTGCATTGCCTTGATACTTATAGAAAATCTTGTTAATCAAAATACAGTCGTCTATATAACTATTGAGCCACCTTGTGCCATCAAAAGCGTCGTATCCAATGTTGGACAACAACTTGCTGTCAGCAAAGTTAATGTCGGTTAGTTTGGTACATCCGGAGAAAACCTTATTGCCTATTTGCATCAAGTTTTCGGGCAAAATAACCGTAATAAGTTCGGTACAGTTTTCGAACATACTATCCGATAAAACGTTTATATTGCTCGACAAGATAACCTTCTCCACGTATTCGTTGTTCTTGAACGCGCCTTCGGCAATTATAGAGATATTGGACGGGATTAAAACTTCTTTGGCTTGACCCTTATATTTTACTAGAATATCGTCGATAATAACGAAATCACCGCGGTAGTTTTCAAACCAGGAAGTGCCGACAAAGGCGTCTTCGCCGATAAAGGTTATTTTTGATTTATATTCCCCCGTCATACTGCGCGAATTTGGCAATTCTATCTGAGTTACGTGAGTTTTGCCGGCAAACGCTCCCGCGCCTATTTGGGTTACCGCCCTTTCCTTATATTTTTCGGGTACGATTACGTACTCATCGGTACCAACGTAGCCTACGACTGAATATTGCCCTGTTTCGTTTAAGTCAAACTGTAAACCGGTTGTACTCCTGTTTATTGATATCCATTTTGCATACAAAGTAGTATTGACATTTATGCGCATGGGGAAGGTGGCTATCGTAGTAAGCTCGGCATCCAGATACCAACCCGCAAAACGGCTGGTTCCTGTATTATCAACCTTTAACGGTGTTACAAAAGCTATACCGTCTATTGCTTCGGTATTTCTTCCGTCTAAGTCATAGATAAGTTTATACAAGGTAGTATCTCTATAGATTTCGTAAACCTCGCTGTCTTCGCCGTAAGCGTTTGCTTCTACCGTTAAGGTGCCGTTATTGAAAATATTTGTGTAAGTTACCACGTACAAAGCGGTGCAGTTATAAAACGCTTCTGTTACAATAGTTCTTATACTGGACGGGAAAACAATGCTGACAAGACCTGTACAGGACTGGAAGGCTCTGTAGTCAATATATGACAAACTCTGTCCTTCAAAAGTTACCGAAGTAAGATTACTCTTTTGGCTGAAAGCGTCGGTTGCTATGTAGGTTATCGCCGCGGGCACTCTTGCCTGCATACCTAAGCCGTTATATTTTACAAGTACGTTACCCAAAATCAAAAACTCTTCTTCGGTGTTTTTTATCCACTGTGTGCCTGCCACCACCGCCGTGCCGAAGTCTTTAATAAGAATATTGCCCGTTACGTTAAATTCGCTCAAAGAAACGCAACCGGAAAAAGCTTCGTCTCCCACAATTTCCAACATATCCAAAATATTTACCGTCTTTAGGTTCTTGGCTCCGTAGAAGGCTTTTTCCCCGATTTCCAAAAGGGAAACCGGCAGATTGACCGTCTGAATATTTATATCTCCGTAAAAGGCTCTGGGAGCTATCTTAGTTACGTTCCTGCTGTCGATTGCATTGGGAATATTGAGGTTCTCAGTAGTGTTGCGGCAGCCTAAAATGGTGGCTTCCTCTGTTGTCTGCAAAGTGCCGTTAACTACCCTGGTAACTACCTCTATTGCATAAATATAATCGTTATAATAGTTTTTACCATCGTTCCAAATCTGTCCGCTAATAACCGTACTTTGCGGGAAATCTGATTGCATAGAAGTAACTAATGTGCTTCCCGAACTTGGCATAATATATATTTTTTCGGGATAGAAAATATCAAAGCTGTCAATAAAGTATTCCACTTCTCTTTCGACAATTGTTACCGAAACGATATTGGGACTGACGATAGCAAAAGAATTTATAGTTATTGGGTTAAGGTTGCTTTCTGCCCTAATTATTTTAATTCCTCCCAGTCTGGCATAGGAAAATGCCCCGGGCATAATTTGGTTACATCTGCCGTCAACAACAAATTCAAAATTTATCGCTTGTGTATATCTTGTAGGATATGCATACAATATACCGCAGTTTTTGCTGTACAAAGCTCCGTCCTTTACTTCAAAATTCTGACTGCCTGTAGCAACGGTTATTGCTTCTAAGCTCTTACAGCCGTAAAAAGCCATACCTTGTAAGGTAGCTAGAGAGGAAGGCAAGGTTATGGAAACCAGTCTGTTCAACCCGTAGAACGCCTCTTCTCCAATGCTATTAAGATTGGAAGAAGGGTCAAAGGTAATAGTAGTTAAATAGCTTTCTCCGTCGGAAATTTTGAAGGCTCTTGCCTCTATTCTTTCTACCGCTTTGGTTACGTTTATGGAAGCTAAATTATTACATTCGGCAAAAGCCGATTCGGATATAACTTTTACTTTGTCGCCCATGGTTACCGACAAAAGGTTTTTGGCGTTATAAAAAGCATACTGACCTATTGTTTCGGTTTCGTTAGCCAGCGTATATGAATCGTCTATTCTTGCGTTGGGATAAGCAACCAGCATTTTTTTGTCTTTACTGTACAATACGTTGTCAATGGTAGTAAATGCCTTGCTTTCGCTATTGACCACGTATTCACTAATAGTATAGTCCTTAAAAACACCGTAGTTTATACCGACAACGTCCAAGTCTAAATGCTTTGCGGGAATAACAATAACTCCGTAATCCTTTTCGTTTTCGTTGTTATAGCCGCTTATTGTGTAGCCGCCTTCGGTAACTTGATATTGCAAACCGGGGTTACCGATTCTTATATCGATATATTTCGCAGTGAAAGTCATTTCGTTGGTTACTTTGTACGGGAAAGAAACTTTCTTGTTATTGGCGTACCAGCCCACAAATTTATAATTGCCCTGTTCGGCAGGCGGGGGATTTTTTATTTCGGAATTCGCCGGCATAGAAACGTCGTATCTTTCGTCAGCTTCGCTGTTTCTCTTATAAACATAAGTAACCTTTATTTGGTCTCTGTCGTAGATTGCGTAGAATTTTTGTCCTGCGCTGTCAACGTTCTGCATAGCAGTAGTATCTTCCCATCTGCCGTTGCTGTAGCCAGACAAAATAGGAATATTGGGAGCGTAATTATAAGCGTTACTGCCCCTTGGCACTCTCACTTTTTCAATTTCAATTTCCCCGTCGGCTGTCCTTGCTATAAAAGTAACTTCATATGTAGACGGGGCGTAAGTTGCAATCAACGTGGTATTTTTTGAGATGTTGTCCACAGTGGAGAATTTATTGGTATCTTTGTCCATCCAACCGATAAACTCATAACCGCTCTTTGTAGGAAGGGTCGGTTGAGCAGGCTTGCCTCCTGAAGGTACGTATTGGGCATCTCCTACCATATTGCCGTTTTCGTCAAGAAACAGCACTTTGTATTTAACAATTGCATCGTCGTATAATTTCAAAGTAAATTGTATGGTGAATTTGCCGTAGATTAGAGTAATTGTATTGCTGCCGGCTATACTCAACTTAGCTTTGTCTTCTGCCTTTACCATACTAGCCGTTGCAGGTATAGAAATAACTTCCCCGGCAACAGGTTTGCCGTTGGCGTCTTTGGTAGCCTTGTAGGTAACCTTTAGTTTTACCATGGAAATATCAAATTCCGAAACCAAAAAGCCTTCAGCGATACTATCGTTATCAACCTCTATGCTTTCTATTCGGGAATAATCCACCTCACTATCAGCGCAAGCAAAACCTATGATTGCTACCGCCACAAGTAAAATGATGGATAAAGATATTTTCAACGCTTTCTTCATATTTCCGGTTACTCCAAGGGTACATGATTTTCTATTATATAAATAATAGCATTATATTAATAATAAATCAATAACTTTAGGAAAAATTTGTTTGCGCAAAATGAACTTAATTCAACGACACGTCGGATAATGAAAAATTCTCAATTTCTTTAGCTAACAGCTCTATGTATGGGGAAAAATCTATCTCATCGGCAATTACTTTAGCTTTTTTCAGTAAATTAATTGTAATACAGTTCAATGTGGATGTCCCCGATTGTTCGGTTCCCAACAGCTCTCCGCAACCTCTGATTTCAAAGTCCTTTTCGGCAAGCGCAAAACCTTCGTTGACGTTTTTTAATAGCTGTAAGTTTTCGTGATCCTTTTTGTCTGTGTAAAGAAAGCAATAGGCTTTTTCTCCGTTTCTCCCAACTCTGCCCCGCAACTGATGCAACGTAGCCAGTCCGAACCGTTCGGCGTCCATAACCACCATAATCCCTGCGTTTGGTACGTCTATTCCCACTTCAATAACGGTGGTGGAAACAAGTATGCCTATTTTCTTGGCGGCAAAATCGGAAATTATTTTATCTTTTATTTCGGGTTTTAATTTTCCGTGAAGGGCAATCGTCGTAATTCCCTTAGAAATAGCCGATATTTCCTTTTGCAAGGCTATTACGTTGCTGCTTTCAATTCCTTCGCTGTCAAAAATTTGAGGAGCGACCACAAAGGCTTGCCCACCCTCATTACAATACGAAGCAATATATTCCCACATATCAATTCTCTTTTCTTTGCCAACAATTTTTGTTACCACGTTGCCGACAAACCGTTTTTCTATGTTGATAACTTCCACCTCACCGTAAGCTATAAGCTGCATGGATCTAGGAATGGGCGTCGCGCTTAAAGTTAGCAAATCGCAATTCTTTGCTTTTTTAATTAGTTTTGTTCTCTGCGCCACTCCGAAGCGGTGCTGTTCATCGGCGCAGGCAATACCTAGGTTAAAAAACTCCACGCCTTCGCCTATTATTGAGTGAGTACCCACAACCATATCGATTGAGCCGGTTTTCAGTCCGTTAAGAATTTCCGCTTTGGACGTAGAATCGGTACTGCCGCTAAGGAAAGATACTTTTATATCAAGATTGTCAAATAGTTCGGTTATTTTGTCAAAATGCTGTTTGGCAAGAATTTCCGTTGGAGCCATAAAAGCTGCCTGATAATTATTTTTTATGGCAAAGTAACAGGCAAAAATAGCAACTATTGTTTTACCGCTACCGACGTCTCCGCACAAAATGGCGTTTAGTTTTTTATCCCCAAGCAGTGATTTTTTGATACTGGAAAAAGCTTCTTTTTGAGAGGTATTTAGCTCAAAAGGCAAAATTTCCATTAAAGGGGAAATATTGATATCCCGGTAAAAATTCTTCTTGTCAAAATTACTATTACGCGTTAGAGAAAAACCGCCTAGCCTTCTCACTATTCTTTCCAAAGCAACCCGCTCTTTATAAACTTTCAATTCGGTATTTTGCGGACAATGCAGGTTAAAATATGCGTCTTTTAGGGCAGTAAGTCTGTGTTTTTCTTCGATTTTATCGGGGATTACGCTTTCCAAATAGCATAAATCGACGGCGTTTTTTACTAGCGCCCGATAAGTGCCTTGAGGGATTAAACCTTTGGTGCTGTATATTGGGAGTATGCCCGAAAACTTTGTAATTTCTCCTTTTTTCTCAAAAGCGGGATTGTTCATTTCTACCACAAAACCGTCAATTTTCACTTTGCCGTAAAAGGTGTATATGTCGTTAATTTCCAAAGTTTTTGATGGGTAAGAACTATTGAACCAATTTAGCTTAATTAAATAATCTCCGCACTTACCTTCGGCGCGGAAAATGCTGCGGCTTTTGCCTTTGTACGGTTTTGTCTTGCTTATTATAATTATATCCAACAAACAATAATCTCCGTCAAGGGCTTGCCCTAACGGAGTTGTTTTGTCTAAGTCTATATAAGTTCTCGGTAAGCGGGAAATAAGTTCTTGCGCGTTAAAAATTTCCAGAGAGTTAAGTTTAGCCTCGATAGCCTTGCCCACTCCTTTAATTTCATTAAGCGCAATTTCTTTCATTATTCCAAACTAATTAGGTAATAATAATGAGGCTGTCCACCCTCAACGACCATAACGTCGCTGTCGGGGAATTCGGCTTGAATTTTTTCACACAAAGCATTGGCTTGTTCTTCGGTTATATCTATACCGTAATACATGGTAATTACGCAGACGGAGTCTTTATCTTTTTGCGACAAAGAATTAAGTACCACTTCGTCAACGTTATTTCCTTGGGCAATTATTTTCTTTTCCAAAGCGATTATATCTCCGCTATGGAGGTTAAAACCGTCAAGTTCGGTGTCTCTGACTGCGTGGGTAACTTGAATGCAGGAGATAGCCTTAGCGGCTCCTACCATCTTATTTTTTACGCTGTCTATATCTCCGTCCATATCGTACGCCATCGCTGCGGCAACGCCTTCTGGTGCGTTATATGTTGCTATGACTACCAAATTGCACTCAACTAGCTTTTGGGCTTGTTCGCAAGCAAGGATAATATTCTTATTGTTGGGTAACACGAAAACGTTGTTGGCGTTTATATCTTCGATGTATTTTACAATATCGTCAACGCTGGGGTTCATTGTTTGTCCGCCCTCTAAAACCTTGTCGGCTCCCAGTTCTAAGAATATGTTTTTGAACCCTTCGCCCGAACTTATGGCAAGCAAACCCACTTCTTTGCGCTCTTTCTTCTTATTTGCCTGAAGCTGACGGTTCTGTTCCAGCATATTTTCTATCTTAGGTAAGTTTAATTCTCCGATAGCCAACGCATAACCTAATGCTTTGTCGGGGTTGTTGGTATGAACGTGGACTTTAACCATCTGCAAATCGCCCACAACCAACACGCAATCGCCTATTTTGCTCAAATTATCGCGCAATCTGTCAATATCTGCCATAGTAGTCATCGGTTTTAGATTAATAACAAAAAATTCTGTGCAATAAGCAAACTGGATATTCTCCAAATCATGCTCGTCCATCGCAAAATCGACGGTTTTTGCCTCTTTTACCTCATCAACGTAAGGTTTCATCTCTATTCCGGCAAGTATGTTATACATACCTGTAAGAATAAACATAAGACCTTGTCCGCCGCTGTCTACCACGCCGGCTTTGGCAAGTACAGGCAGCATTTTGGGGGTATCTTTTAGGGTATCTTCGCCTTTTTGGAGTATTTTAACAAAAAAATCAAGGAAATCAGAGGTTCTTCCCGCACTCTTTACCGCAAATTCTCCGATTACTCTTATTACGGTAAGGATAGTACCTTCTTTGGGTTGGGTAACTGCATCGTAGGCTTTGTTACTGCCTGCCTGCAATGCTTTTGCAAATATTTTCGTATTTATGGAAGAAACATCACTTAATACTTCGCTCATTCCGCGGAAAATCTGACTTAAAATAACACCGCTGTTGCCTCTTGCGCCCTTTAACGCGCCTTTTGACAGGCTTTGGGCGGTTTCTTTGACGGTTTTGCCGTCCACTAAGTCCATTTCCTTTATTGTTGCCGTCATCGTGAGTCCCATGTTTGTTCCTGTATCGCCGTCCGGCACAGGGAAAACATTGAGCTGGTCCACGTAGTCTTTGTTGAGCATTAAGTTATTATATCCACCTCTAAACATCTCTTTTAGCTGTGTATTATCTATGTTAATCATTTAATTCCTCTCAATATTATGTTAGGCGTCGGTAATTTTATAACTTCATACCCACAACGTGAACGTTAACCGCTTTTACTCGCATACCGGTAAACATTTCCACATGGTAAATAACCGACGATTTCAAACTTTGCACAACAGCCTCAACGTTAACGCCGCTTACTACCAAAACATACAAATCAATATAGATTCTGTTATCTTCGGTAAGTATTTTAACCCCTTTTGCAATAGGTTCTCTATTAAAAATCATAAGAACGCTGTCACTAAGTCTGCGGCTAACAAGCTCGGCAATACCGTAGCATTCTCTTGCTACCTTACTAACAACCATGGCGACTGCATCGTCTGCTATGGATATATTGCCGTATATGTTTGAGGTGTGTAAAGCCATTATTCTCCTTATTAATTATATTCTGTCTTAAATATCTTAATAATAGTATAGATAGACCTAAAATGCAAGTATTTTCTAAAAAATATAAAAAAACAATTGCCAAAGTAAAAATATAATAGTATAATGGCATAGTCACAATGTAGGAGGTACACAATGAGTAGAGTTTGTAGCGTATGCGGCAAAGGTCAAATGACCGGCAACAAAGTCAGCCACAGTAATAGAAAGAGTCCCAGAAGCTGGGGAGTTAACGTTCATAAAGTAAAAGTAACAAGCGAAAACGGCGCTGTTTCTTCTCAATATATTTGCACCCGTTGCTTAAGAACAGCAAAAAAAGAAGCATAACTTTTTTACAATATAATAAAAAAAGATTACACCTGGTTACAGGTGTAATTTTTTGTGCTTTTTTATAATTTTTTATTTATTTTTGCTTACTTTGATAGTCCTTTACCGCTTCGGCAATCGCCTCTTCGGCTAATACGGAACAATGTATTTTTTGGGGCGGTAAACCTTCCAAAGCTTCCACAACGTCGGCGTTCTTAATCTTTAAGGCTTCTTCAATTGTCTTTCCTTTTATCATTTCTGTAGCCGTATCGCTACTTGCAATAGCCGCCGCGCAACCAAAAGTTTTGAACTTTGCGTCCACGATTACGTCACCTTCTATTTTTAGGTAAACCTGCATTATATCTCCGCAACTTGCGTTGCCTACGGTGCCTACTCCGCTTGCATTTTCTATTTCGCCCACGTTCTTGGGGTTTGAGAATACTTCCACTACTTTTTTGTTATACATAACTACTTTCTCCTTTGATTTGTTTGAACAGCGGCGACCAGCTGCGCAGCTTTTCTACCTGCTCTTTTAATGTGTCTACCACGTAATCCACTTCTTCCATAGTATTGTCCTTGCCGAAACTAAATCTAATAGAGCTGTGCGCTTCTTCGATTTTTGCTCCGGTTGCCATTATGCAGTAAGATGGTTCCAAACTTCCAGAACTGCAAGCCGAACCGCTACTCACGGCAATTCCCTTTAGGTCAAGAGTCAACAATATAGACTCTCCTTCTATAAAATCAAAACTAAAATTGGCGTTACTGACCAAGCGCTTTTCCATACCGCCGTTTAACCTGATATAAGGTATTTCCTTAATTACCCTATCCACAAAATAATCGCGCATTTTCTTAATTTTCGCGTTATTTACTTCCATATCGCGGATACTTATTTCCAAAGCCTTTGCCATACCTACGATACCGGGTGTATTGGTTGTGCCGGCGCGGTAACTTCTCTCTTGATGACCGCCCACTATTAGTTTTTCTATAATAACTCCGCTTCTTATATACAATATTCCTATGCCCTTGGGTCCATGGAATTTGTGCGCCGAAAAGCTAAGCATATCGATATTTTCTTTCTTGACGTCAATTTTGATACTGCCCATTGCCTGAACGGCATCGGTGTGGAACAATATCCCTTCCTCGCGGCAAAACTCTCCGATTTCTGCTATCGGTTGAATAGCTCCCATTTCGTTGTTGGCATACATTACCGTAACAAGCACCGTTTCGTCTGTTACTGCGTTTTTTATTTCCTCAACGCTGACAATTCCGTCGCTGTTTACACCCACGTAAGTTACCGTAAAGCCTTCTTTTTCCAGTTCGGCACAAGTTGCCATTACCGCGGGATGCTCAATAGCTGTGGTTATTATATGCTTGCCCATTTTTTTGTTGGCGCGCGCCGCTCCTTTTATTGCCCAGTTGTCGCTCTCTGTGCCTCCGCTGGTAAAATAAATCTCGCTCGGCTTTGCGTTGATAGCCTTTGCTATAGACGCTCTTGCCTCGTCAACGGCAGCCAAACTTTCCCTTCCGAAAGCGTGAAGGCTGGACGCGTTGCCATAAACACCGTCAAAATACGGCAGCATAGCGGATATTACTTCTTTATCCATTGCGGTGGTAGCGGAATGATCCAAATATATTTTCATTTTGCCATCTCTCTTTTGTTTTTGTATCCCAAGATACAAATAACTTATAAATTATTTTTTACAAACTCTATAATTTTCTCTTTTGTCTTCATTCCCACAAACCTGTTTTTCAATACTCCGTCTACAAACAGAATTACGTCGGGCACAAAGTTTATTTTGTATTCGGTACTAAGTTCGTCTTCTTCGTCGGCGTCCACTTCGTACAAAGTTACGCCCATGTCGTTAAGTTCCTTTTCCGCCTTAATAAGAAAGGGATGAAGCATTTTGCATACTCCGCACCATTCGGTATAAAAATCCACCAGCGTTATTCCTTTGGATACTTTTTCGGCGAAATTGCCTCCGTTTAGCTTTTCCATTTGTTACCCTCCTTTATAGAAAATAATTTGTGAGCTGACTCAAAGTTATATCAACGTTTTCTTTGCTCAACATATTTTTAAGTACAGCCTTATCTTCGGCTATTTCGTTTTCTCCAACGACTATAACGTATTTTACCCCTATTTTGTCGGCGTATTTCATTTGCGCCTTGAGGGATTTTCCCATAAGGTCTGTAATTGCCGAAACGTTGTTCTTCCTTAGAGTATTTACAATTTCCACCGCCTTAAAATACTGTTCTTCTCCTAAAGGGGCTATGTAAATTTCGGGCGCTTTATCCTCTCCTAAGTAAAGTCCGGCAGCCTCCATAACCATAATCAACCTCTCCAGTCCCATTCCGAAACCTACTGCGGGTATGCTTTTGCCGCCGATTTCTTCCACCAAGTTATTATACCTTCCACCCCCGCAAACAGTCCCTTGACTGCCGATAGCTGTAGAAACAAACTCAAATACTGTCCTTGTATAATAGTCCAGGCCTCTGACTATTCGCGGATTAATTTCGTATTCTATTCCGCTACAGGAAAGTAACTGACAAACTTTCTCATGATGTGCTTTGCAGTCGTCACAGAGATAATCAAGTACTATCGGCGCGTCTTTACCTACCTTTATACAGCTTTCTACCTTACAGTCAAGTAGCCTTAGCGGATTCTTGTCCATACGCTCTATACAAGTGGGGCAAATTTCCGATATATGTTCGCCATAGTATTTTTTAAGAGCCTCGCTGTAACTTTTGCGGCACTCCGGACAACCTATACTATTAATATACAACTTTACCCTATCGATTTTCAATCTGTCAAACAGATTTTTTACCAAAGAAATAACTTCCACGTCTGCCGCCGGAGAAAAACTGCCAAACAGCTCCACTCCGAACTGATGATGCTCGCGTAATCTTCCCGACTGGGGCTTTTCATAGCGGAAAACGGGGGTTATATAGTACATTTTGACAGGTAGAGCCATATTGTTGTCCAATCCGTTTTCTATAAAACTTCTGGCAACGCCTGCCGTACCCTCAGGTTTTAAGGTCATACTTCTATCACCCTTGTCAATAAAAGTATACATTTCTTTATTGACTATATCGGTAGTATCCCCCACTCCGCGCAAAAAAAGCTCGGTATGCTCAAAAACCGGTGTGCGGATTTCTCTATAGCCGAAACAGTGCGCGACATCCTTGGCGGTGTTTTCTAGGTAATGCCATTTGTAACTTTCAAAAGGCAGTACGTCTTTTGTTCCCTTGGGTATATTTATCATTATTTCCTCTATAAAATATATTTCTTTAGATTTAACGTCTTTATCGCCTTATCAAGGTGTTCTTCAACGTAAGCTTTGTCTACAACTAAATCAACAGCGTCGCCCTCTCCGCCTGCGTTAAAGGATACTTCCTCAAGTAACATTTCCATAACGGCTTGGAGTCGTCTGGCTCCTATATTTTCGTTGTTTTCGTTTTCCAGATAAGCCACTCTCGCCATTTCCTTTATTGCCTCGTCGGTAAAACGCAAGTTAACTTTATCAACTTTTAGCAACTCGGCGTATTGCATAATAATGGCGTTGTCGGGCTCTCTTAAAATTCTCTCAAAATCCTCTTGGGTAAGGCTTTGAAGTTCCACATGAACGGGGAATCTGCCTTGCAGTTCGGGAATAAGGTCGCTTATTTTTGAAATATGGAAAGCGCCTGCGGCTATAAATAATACAAAATCCGTCCTTATATTGCCGTATTTTGTACTAACCGTAGAACCTTCTACGATAGGCAGAATATCTCTCTGAACGCCCTCTCTGGATACGTCGGCGCCGCCTACTCTTCCTCTGGACGCTATTTTATCGATTTCGTCTATGAATATTATTCCGTCTTGTTCGGCTCTCTTCAAACCTTCAGCGTTAATCGCGTCAGCGTCGATTAGCTTATTGGCTTCTTCGTTTATAAACAGCTTAAATGCCTCTCCCACGTTGATTTTACGTTTTTTGCGGCGTTTGGGCATAATGCTGCCCAAAATTTCTCCAAAGTTATTGTCTCCGGGATTTCCCATACCAATAGGCCCCAATTGAAGTGACTTCGGCGCTTCCTCAACCTCGATTTCCACCGGGATACTGTCAAGTTTGCCGTTTCTTAAATCATTTAACAGGTTTTCCTTAATAATTTCATCGGGAGTTTCCGGTGAAGCCTTTTTCTTAATCGGATAAATAGCGTTAACAATCTTGTTTTCTGCAATTTCTTTGGCTTTCGGCTCCACTTCGGCGATTTTTTCTTCCTTTACAAGCCTTATTGACACTTCCACAAGGTCTCTTATCATGCTTTCTACGTCTCTTCCAACGTAACCGACTTCGGTAAACTTAGTAGCTTCCACTTTGATAAAAGGGGCTTTAACAAGTTTTGCAAGCCTTCTTGCTATTTCGGTTTTACCTACCCCGGTAGGTCCCTTCATAATGATATTCTTCGGGGTGATTTCTTCCATCATTTCTACAGGAAGCATTCTTCTTCTATAACGGTTGCGCAACGCCACCGCCACCGCCTTTTTGGCGCTGTTTTGTCCGATTATATATCTATCAAGTTCATTGACTATTTGTTTTGGTGTAAGTTCCATAAATAACCTCCTAAACTACCTCTAAAACCACGTTGTGGTTGGTAAAAATACAAATATCGCCGGCAATTTTCATGGCTTTAAGTACGATTTCACTCGCCGTCATATCGGTGTTTTCAAGCAAAGCTCTTGCCGCGCTTAAAGCGTAGTTTCCGCCGCTTCCTATAGCGCAAACTCCCGATTCAGGCTCAATAACGTTGCCGTCACCTGATATTACGTATAGATTCTCTTTGTCGGCAACGATTAGCATCGCCTCTAAGTTTCTTAGCATAGTGCCGTTTCTCCAGGTTTCTGCCAGTTCCACAGCGCTGCGCATGAGGTTTCCCGAATATTTTTGTAGCATCTCTTCGAATTTCTCGCTCAAAGTAAAGGCGTCGCTTACAGATCCGGCAAAGCCCACAACTACCTTGTCGTTATAAATTCTTTTTACTTTCTTTGCGTTGCCTTTCATTACTATGCTTTGTCCCATAGTAACCTGTCCGTCTCCCGCAATCGCAGTCACGCCGTCCTTTTTGACAGCGCATATTGTCGTAGCTTTCATGTCCATAACAAACACACTCCTTATATTGATTTTGTGTATAACTTCATTGCATTTAATGCGCGCAAACTATATGCCTCTTTGCGCTTTTGTTTGTCTCTTACTCTTTCCGCTAATTCAGGCACCAGCATAAAACTTACGTGCATGGGCTGAAAATCCTTGTTTTCCGATGATATATATTTCATCAAACTTCCCGACATTGTTTCCTCAGGCGGTACGCTCCGCTCTTTATTGCTTAGAGCATTATACATATTTATTCCCGCAAACAGCCCGCTCATAACACTTTCTAAATATCCTTCCACGCCGCTTATCTGCCCCGCGAAAAATACCGTTTCGTCCTTTTTGGTGCTGAAATCAATGTTAATAGTCTTAGGCGCGTTTACAAAGGTATTCCTATGCATTACCCCGTAACGCTCGTACTCTGCATTTTTCAAGGCTGGTATAAGTCCGAAAACTCTTTTTTGCTCTCCGAATTTCAAGTTAGTTTGGAAGCCTACTATGTTATAGCACTTATTAACGTTGTCTTCCTTCCGTAGCTGTACCACCGCAAAAGGTCTTTCGTTGGTTACAGGATGATAAATCCCAACCGGCCGTAGGGGGCCGAAACGCAAACTGTCTCTTCCTTTTTGCGCCATAACCTCGATAGGCATACACGCCTGGAAAATTTCTTTATTTTCGAAATCCTTTAATATTATTTTATCCGCTAAAATCAAATTGTCAACAAAATCATAATATTCTTTCTCGTTGAGTGGACAATTGATATAGTCGTCACCGCCTTTGTTGTACCTGCCCGCAAAAAACGCGCTGTCCATATCTACACTTTCAAAAGTAATAATGGGCGCTACCGCATCGTAAAAACTAAGGAACTCTTCTCCTATGTAACCGCTTATTACTTCGTTCATTTTATCGGAAGTAAGCGGACCTGTGGCAACTATGGTAAAGGGAGTAATTTTTGTATTTTCTTCGCGGATAATTTTTAGATTGTCAAATTTTCTTAATTCTCTTTCCACCGCCAAAGAAAAACTCTCTCTTTCTACAGCTAAAGCCCCTCCTGCCGGCACCGAATTTTCCTTTGCTACCCGTAAAATAAGGCTGTCAAGTAGTTCTAATTCTTGTTTTAACAATCCTTGAGCGGTATTAATATCGGTGGATTTCAGGCTGTTGCTGCATACAAGTTCGGCCAAGTTCCCCGTCTTATGAATTGGGGTTTTTATATTCGGCCTCATCTCGTAGAGTTCTACCTCGCACCCTCTTTTTAAGAGTTGGTAACTAGCTTCGCAGCCGGCTAAGCCTCCGCCGATTATTTTTACTTTATTCTTCATCCTTTTTTTCTGCCGCCTCTATGGTGTGGTTACAGTTTTTGTTGATACAAATGTACTTGGTCTTTTTGTCCTTAGTAACTATCCTCATAACCGAACGGCATTTCGGACAGAAAACAGGGGCGGGCTGTTCCCAACTCATAAATTCACAATTGGGATAATTGCTGCAACCGTAAAACGGTTTGCCGTTTTTGGTCTTCTTTTTTACTATGTCGCCGCCGCAGCTGGGGCATTTGCCAAGAGATTCCACTATATTTTTTATATTGCGGCATTTCGGGAAGTTGGGACAAGCTAAGAATTTACCAAACTTTCCCGTCCTAACTACCATATTTGCTCCGCATTTTTCGCAAATTACATCGGTAACTTCTTCTTCAAGTTTTACCTTCTTTTCTCCCGAATAAGCGGCGTTTAAGCTCTTTACAAACCCGGGATAAAAGTCTTCTATTATTTTTTGCCACTGGGTGCCGTTAACGACGGTGTCAAGTTTGTCTTCCATAGACGCGGTAAACTGAATGTCCACTATGTCCTTGAAGTTCTTTTCCATAAAGGTAACCACAGTTTCGCCCAAAGCGGTCGGTTTTAGGTTCTTACCGTCTTTTTCGGTGTATTCCCTCTTCGCAAGAACGGAAACTACTGTGGCATAAGTAGCCGGTCTTCCTATACCGTTTTCTTCCATAGCCTTAATAAACGTTGCATCGGTGTATCTTGGCGGGGCCTTAGTAAACTTCTGTTCGGTCTTTATTTCTTTAAGGTCTAAAATTTCTCCCTCTTCGATATTGGGAAGTTTGGAATTGTTTTCTTCGTCCTCTTCCTTTTCTATGTCGTAAACGGCGGTATAGCCCTTGAAAACAACGGTTTTCCCGCTGATTTTGAAGCCGTAAACGTCGCTAAGATAAGTACCGTTAATATGGACGTTGAGAGTATTATAAACAGCCTCTGCCATTTGGCTGGCAAGATAACGGTCATAAATTAGTTTATAAAGCCTGTATTGGTTTCTACCGATAACGTTTTTCAGGCTATCGGGAGTTCTGTTTAGACTAATCGGTCTGATAGCTTCGTGCGCGTCCTGAACGTTGGCGTTTTTGGAAGAATAAAAATTAGGCTTTGCTGGCGCATAGTCTTTGCCGAAATTCTTTGCGATAAAGTCCAATGCCTCTCTTTGGGCGTCGGGAGATACTCTTACGCTGTCGGTACGGATATAGGTAACAAGCGCGGTATGCCCTTCTCCCTCAATTTCTATACCTTCGTAAAGCTGTTGGGCAATTTTCATAACTTCAGGAGCAGACAACTGCAAACGGCTGGAGCCGTCCTGTTGTAAGGTGCTGGTGGTAAACGGCGCGTTGGGACGGGACTTTGATACTCCTCTCTTTACGCTGTCCACCACAAAATTTGCTCTTTTTAGTACTTCGGCAATGCCGTTAACCTGTTCGCCGTTGGATAATTTTATTTTCTTTCCGTTATGGTCTATTAAAGAAGCTTTTAACGGCGCCGACTTTGCGTTTTTCTGCAAGAACGCAAACAAGTTCCAATACTCTTCGGGCACGAAGGCGTTAATTTCTCTTTCGCGGTCCACAATCATTTTTAACGCCGCGCTTTGCACTCTTCCGCCTGACAACCCTTGCTTAATCTTTTTGTTAAGAATAGGGCTGATTTTGTAGCCCACAAGCCTATCTAATACCCTGCGCGCCTGTTGAGCGTCTACAAGATTGATATTTATCGGTCTTGGAACTTTCAAAGCAGAATTAACCGCTTTTGAACTGATTTCGTTAAATTCTATTCTCAAAGCGTTTTCGCCTAAGTCAAGAACGTTGCACAAGTGCCAGCTTATCGCCTCTCCCTCTCTGTCAGGGTCGGTTGCAAGAAAAACTTGTTCGCTGTCTTTAGCGGCGTTTTTCAATCTCTTAATCAAATCCTTTTTATCTTTAACAAGCACGTATTCGGGCTTAAAGTTGTTTTCTACGTCTATGCCCAGACTTTTTTCGGGCAAATCACAGACGTGCCCTCCGCTAGCCAATACGCTGTATTCGCCTCCTAAATACTTCTGAATGGTTTTTGCCTTTGTAGGCGACTCTACGATTACTAATTTCATTTACACGCTCCAATAGTTTGTTCTTGTTTTGTTAATAAGCCCCACTGCTTCCATTTTTATAAGCAGTGAATTTAGCTGTGGTACAGTTAGGTCTACTTCCTCTAAAATTTCTTCAAAGTGCATTTCTCCGTTTAACGTTAGTTTGTTAATAATCAATTCTTCGTTAAAATCAAGCTGTATGTTAGTAGGTTTGGTTGTTTCTATTTTGCCGATTCCCATTTCGTCGTAAATATCATTAACGTCCAATACGGCTCGGCTCTGGCACTCTCTTATACTGCGGTTGCAACCACCGCTTGTGTTGCTATAAATACTGCCCGGCACGCAATAAATATCCTTGCCCTGTGCCATCGCATAGTCTTTGGTTATCATAGTACCGCTCTTTTCCCCCGCCTCTGTTATCAATACCCCGCTGCTTAGTCCGCTTATTATGCGGTTCCTCGCCGGAAAATTACAGGCGTTTACTTTGGTATTGTTATCGTATTCCGATATAATAAGCCCGTAATTTGCTATATCTTTATACAAGGCGTAATTTTCGGCGGGATAAACTATATTTACTCCGCAACCCATTACGGCAATTGTTTTTCCCATAGTGTCAAGGCAAACTCTGTGCGCCTTGCTGTCTATTCCTCTGGCAAATCCGCTCACTATACAAAACCTGCCGGATAGTTGCGAAACAAATTCCTCAGTGGCTCTAAGTCCGTATTTGGTGGGGTACCTCGTACCCACAACTGCAAAGCACGGTTTGTTTAGCAGACTTATATCACCTTTGCAATAGAGGATAAGAGGCATATCTTCGTAGCTTAGCAAGCTCTTTGGATACTCATCTTCGACAAAGGTTACTAATTTCGTTTCTTGATTAAGATATAGCTTTTCCAATTCCACGAAATCTATTGTGTTTACGTTACTGCTTAGTTCGGTATATTCCTTTTCTCCGATAATCCTAATTAGCGTTTCTCCTAGACTGTTTATATCATAAAGCAACCTTGTTACATCGGAAAGAGCGGAGATTACCCTTCTTCCTTTTACGTTTCCTATTCCTTTGGTGTGGGCAAGCAGGTATACCGCTTTTTTCTTGTCGTCAAACATCATAAGTCGATAATTCCCTTTTTGTCCTCTATTTTATACTGCACGGCTTCGGCTATATCCTCAAAGTTTATATTGTCTCTGCCTGTTAAGTCGGCAATAGTCCTTGCCGTTTTTAGTATCCTGGTTGCCGAACGGGGGCTCAGTCCGTTCTTATTAAAAACCATCTTCAAGAGTTCTTCACTTTCAAAACTTAAAGAGCAGTATTCCTTTATCTGCGCGCTGTTCATACGGGCGTTGGTGTATATTCCTGTGCCGAAAAACCTCTTTCTTTGGATTTCTCTGGCTTTTTCCACCCTCTCTCTTACCGTTTCGCTGCTTTCCCCCTCACGCTTTTGGCGGAACTCTCCGTATTCTATATTGTCGACCTTGACATAAATATCTATTCTGTCAAGTAACGGCCCCGATAGCTTACTTACGTAGCTATAAATTTCTCTGGGCGTACAGGTGCATTTTTTGCCCGAAGTACTGCCGAAGTATCCGCAAGGACAAGGATTCATACTGGCAATAAGCATAAAGTGCGCCGGATACGTTACGCTTTTTATTACCCTGGAAACGGTTATGCTTCCGTCTTCCAACGGTTGTCTTAAAGCCTCTAAGGTGTGCCTGGCGTATTCTGGCATTTCGTCAAGGAACAATACCCCGTTATGAGCTAAACTTACTTCTCCGGGTGTTGCCTTCATCCCGCCACCAGTAAGACTAAATAAACTTGCGGTATGGTGAGGAGAGCGGAAGGGTCTGATTTTCACTATTCCTTCTTCGGGGTTAATCAGTCCGCTGATTGAATGAATTTTGGTCACTTCAACCGCCTCTTCAAAGCTCATTTTCGGCATTATGCCAATTACACTCTTTGCAAGCATGGTTTTGCCGGTTCCAGGAGAGCCGCACATAAGCATATTGTGCCCCCCGCTTACCGATATTTCCAATGCCCGCTTTGCCATTAATTGCCCTTTTATATCTTTAAGGTCCACCTCATAATTTTGCCCTTTTTCGGTCTTATATTCGGCTGGCGTTACCGCCGAAAAGTTAAGCCCAATCAAAAGATTAATAACTTCCGTCAAATTCTTTAAGGCATACACTTCGGCATTAGCAACGTAGCTTGCTTCCACCGCGTTTTCGTAAGGGATAATAAATTTTCCGTATCCGTCGGCGCAAGCAGATATAAGCATGGGCATAATTCCGTTAACTTTTCTAAGTGTTCCGTCTAAAGATAGTTCGCCTACTATTACGTATTCATTAACGTGTTTACACACCACCGCTCCCGAAGCAGTCAGACACCCTATCGCTATGGCAAGATCTAATCCCGAACCTTCTTTTTTTATATCGGCAGGAGCTAAATTTATTACCGTTTTATAAGTTCCATAGTCAAAGCCGCTGTTTTTTATAGCCGACTTTACTCTTTCTTTTGATTCCTTTACCGCGTTTGTCGGCAAGCCTACTATATCAAGTGACGGCAAGCCTTTTTGAGCATCGACCTCTACCTCAACTAAAAAGCCGTTGAGACCGTCAAGCACGTAGCTCTTGGTCGTTGTAAACATATTCCCCCCTATGTTTAGTACAATTATTTAACTATTAGTATCTTTTCTTTTTCTTAATGACCGTCAACAAAACGATTATTACAGCCGCTCCGCCGAACACTCCTCCAAGCACTCCGAAAAAGACTTTAGCTTCCATACGTTTGCCGAAAACACTAATCATTTTCGGACTTGTGGCAGTTGACGTTGTTCTGTTTCCGCTAATCACAAAGGCGTAGGCAGAACTTCCCTTGCAAACAAAATTGATTTTGTTGTTTGATATTTCGGTCTCCACAATTTTGTTGTCAGACATATCAATAATCATAAATTTTCTTTCCAAATAACCGCTAGGTAAATTCATGCTTATTTGTATGCCGTTATCAAGGTTAGTTTTTTCTACCTCATTAAAATACACCGATAAACGGAAATAGTCAACAAATCCTTTGCTAAATCCGCTCATTTTTACATAATCGGTGCCGTTGCTTACCGCCGAATTTAACGTAACGGTAACTTTGTCGCCCTTCTTATATCCCTCAAAATCATTTTCGTTAATAGCAAAAGTCAACATTGTGGAAACGTAAACCGGCACGCTTAAAATTACGTAACTATGTTCGCTGTTACCTGCAATAAGCCTGTCGATTACCGAAAAAGACGCTAAAATATTACTTTCCTGCGCCGTTTGCGCCATAAGCAAAGTATTTAACTTTGCATATTCGTTATCGATTTTTTCCAGCACCGTTTGGTTATATTCATCCCTAATAAGATTACGATAAAAGTTACTGTACGCCGTTATTTTTTCGTTTAACTTATTATCGTCGAAATTACTGATTACAAAGTGCTCAATAGCTAGGTTGCCCGCCTTGTCAACAACTTTAAAGTATAAATTCTTATGTTCGTAAGGAGAAAACTCTATGCGGTAAATATCCCCCGCCCCTTTTGTTAGGTTACTATTCAAAGTTTGGCAATAAGCATAATCAATTCCGCTTAAAGTATCGGTCGCCCTAAAGCTGAATTCGGCAATAATCTCTTTGGTTAGGTCAATTGTCAAAGTTTTTTGTGTTATCATAGGTTGGTCAACGTCAAAGGTTTCGGAGTTTATTATGTACGTTACGTTATCCGACCTGTTGCCCACCTTGTCCGTTGTATATGCGATAATGGTATATCGTAAAGCGGTGTTTAGGGTAAAACTGCCGTGATAGGTAAATATTCTGTCGTTAACTAAATAGAATTGAGAATCGGCGTTGCCGCTTTGGTTATCGTTATGATAAATAATACTTACTTCGTATTCTTTGGCGTAACCGTTAGATAAAGCAAGATTTACGTTGGGCGTAACTTGAATTGTGGGCGCAATCGGCTTAACTTCGTCAAACTTATCATAAACGTATTGGCTGTATCTGCCGTTACCTGCCCTGTCAAAACAAAACAGCTTAAAAGTTCCGTTGCCCGACACAGTTAACGTAAGAGTCAGACTTTCTTCTGTATCGGCTTCCGTCCAAGCTATATCGGTTTTGGCAGAAGAAGAATAATCATACGCATAAAAAATTCTGCCGCTTCCGCTTAAAGCATCGCTCATAGCGCTCCAATCAAGAGTAATGTCAAAATTAACGTTCGGTCCAACCCAATTATTCATAGAAGTTGCCGTTGCCGAAGTTTCCACTCCTACAAGGTCACTTTTTACGGTACTAGTAATAATTTGGCTGACTTCATCTCTATAAGCGTAACATTTTACCGCTATTATACCGCTTTTGTCGATGACGTATGTAATAGTATCCATTCCGCTTGTATCTATTATTTCCCCCAATATTTCCGCCTGTCCGTCTATTGAATAGCCGAACTGAACGTAATCTACGTTATTAAGGTTGTATTTTATGGAAATTCCTCTTTGATAGGGGTTAGAAATTGTGTCGTAAGGTCTTTCGGTATAATCGGCAATTCCGTCGTTAAGAAGTTTTGTAACGTTTAATTCCTGACAGACAATTTCCTCTACTTCCACAAAAGAATCAGCTTTGGCAATGCTGTCCGATAAGGGGATTTTGCCCAAAACGAATAATACAAGTATTGCCGCAAAAGCAAAGAATACTTTATAAAAAATGCTGCTGACTTTTATTGTATTATCCATATATATAGTGTTCTCCGTTTTTTGCCACTCCATTATATCACAATATTTTGACAATATCATAACTAGTTTCAAATTATAATGTCTTTATTATTAAATAATAAAAGAATTAAAATTTTCTTAAACCCGCGCCTACAGTTAAGCCGAACTTGATTTCAAAAAACGACATAGTATGTAATATGCCTAAGCGTTAGGCAAATTTTTTGTTCGGAGGTAATATGAAAAAAATTACTACCATTATTTTAATACTTATATTTTCAATGTTATGTCTGTTTGGACTTACGTCTTGTAAAGACAAAGACGAAGGGTTAATCAGGCTTAACGAAGTAACCCACTCTGTTTTCTACGCTCCGCTATACGTTGCTATCAACAAAGGCTACTTTGCCGAAGAAGGATTAACTATAGAACTAACTAACGGCGGCGGCTCCGACAAGAGCATGACTGCAGTAATAAGCGGACAAGCCGATATCGGACTTATGGGGCCGGAAACGGCAGTTTACGTCAACTTACAAGGCAGCAAAAATTATCCCGTAGTTTTTGGTCAGCTTACAAAATGCGACGGCTCTTTCTTGATGGGAAGGACTGCCCAACCAAACTTCAAGTGGTCCGACCTTGCGGGAAAAGAAATACTAGGCGGCAGAAAGGGCGGCATGCCGGCAATGTGTCTTGAATATGCCCTTGTAAAAAACAACCTGATTAACGGCACTAACGTAACCATTAATTACGACGTGCAATTTGATTTACTAACGGCTGCTTTCGAAAGCGGTGTTGCCGATTACTGCACAATGTTTGAGCCGGCGGCAAGCCAGTATCAGGCAAGTGGAAAAGGCTACATAATTTCAAGTATCGGCGCAGAAGCGGGCGCGGTTCCGTACACCTGCTTTATGGCTACAAAAGAATATATAGGCACAAATAAAGAAAAAGTCACCAAGTTCATGAAAGCAATAATAAAAGCCGTCAATTTCGTCATTTTAAGCACCGATGCCGAAGTTGCTCAAGCGTTGAGCGCAAGCTTCCCCACCACCAGTTTGGAAATGTTGGAAAGTTCGGTAAAAAGCTATCGCGCTATCGACGCTTTTATGACCAACCCCATTATGACGGAAAGTAGCTTTATCAGGCTAATAGATATCCTAATAGCCAGTAAAAGTATCGATGAACGCCCCAGTTTTAGCGACATCATCGACAACTCAATAGCCCAGAAAATCCTCGAAGAACAACAATAAAGGGAGCAAATGAATACAATTTTACAGCTAAAAAACTTATCTTTCACCTACCATAGCAAGGACGGCGAAACGATAGCTCTTAATAACTTAAGCTTTTCTATAAACGAAGGAGAATTTATCGGCATAGTAGGTCCGTCGGGTTGCGGCAAAAGCACCCTGCTTAACTTACTTGCCCACATAGATTCTCCCTCAAGCGGGGAAATACTTTTTAACGGAGAACCGTTGGAGAAGTCATATTCGAAAATAGCTCTGATGCCCCAACGCGACCAGCTCTTCGAGTGGAGAAGCATAGAAAAAAACGCCCTCTTGGGGGTGGAAATACGCCGACAAAACGACAAAACTACAAAAGCGCGGGCAAAAGAAATGCTCACGAAATACGGCTTGGGCGAGTACCTAAAAAAACACCCGTCCCAACTAAGCGGAGGCATGCGGCAAAGGGCGGCTCTTATTAGGACGCTGATGACTCAGCCCGATATCCTTTTATTGGACGAACCCTTTTCCGCTTTGGATTTTCAGACTAGGTTAAAGGTCTGCGACGACGTTTATTCTATTATAAAGGAAGAAAAAAAGACCGCCGTATTGGTGTCACATGACATCAGTGAGTGTATCTCTTTATGCGACCGAATAATTGTTCTATCCAAACGCCCGGCAGAAATTGTGGAAATATTGGAAATAAAAATAGATAAAAACCTAACGCCCCTAAAACGCAGGGAAGACCCCCTCTTCCCGAAATACTTCGAAAGAATTTGGAGAATACTGGAGGAAAAATGAGCGAGCAACACCAAAAGTTTTTAAGAAAATTGAAAAAAAGAAAAATTGTAGTTATTTTTCTGCAAATAGGCTTACTTATCGCTTTTTTCGGGTTGTGGGAACTTTTAACACGGTTAGAAATTTTAGACCCCTTTATATTTTCTTCACCCTCTGCCGTAGCTAGAATTATTAAGAAACTTTACATGCAGAACAACCTTATTTCCCACGTTTCGGCAACGGTGTTAGAAACGGTATTAGGCTTTCTCATTTCCACAATAGCAGGTACTCTTATCGCTATTATTTTGTGGTGGAACTCTCTGATTAAAGACGTTTCCCAACCGTATTTGGTTACTCTGAATTCTCTGCCAAAAATCGCTCTAGGACCCATAATCATTATTTGGGTGGGCGCAGGCAAAGCGGCTATTATTACTATGGCGGTGTTAATCTGCATAATAATTACGGTAATCAGTATGCTAACCGGCTTTAGTAGTGTCGACAAAGAAAAAATAATGCTCCTAAAATCCCTCCACGCAACCAAGTTCCAGACGCTGACAAAACTTGTTCTTCCGTCCAATATTCCCACCTTTATTTCGGTTTTGAAAATAAACGTGGGGCTAAGTTGGGTAGGCACTATTATGGGAGAATATTTGGTAAGTAGAGAAGGTATAGGTTATCTTATTGTTTACGGCTCCCAGGTTTTTCAACTTGATTTAGTTATGGCAAGCACCGTTATACTATGTATTATGGCTGCGGGTATGTACGGCGCCGTTGCCTTTTTGGAGACCGTCATTTCCAAGCGGTTTTGATTTTTTGGTACAAAATTTTTGCCCGACTATCTTAATAAGACAAGACACGGCGGCAATGGCTCCCACTATGCCCATTAACGGATAAAAAGTATCGACTAATTTATCAAAGCCCCAAACCGCCCCCAAAAGCCCAATACACGTTACCGCAACCGAACTTATTTTTTGATTTTTCCCCGCCACAGACAGACACCCGGTCAACGTGGAAAAAACAGCCAAATACATAATAATACTGCCGATTTTGCCTATTCCCAACCTCTCTGCGGTAGACATCAACGGCATAGAATCATTTACGTTTTTTTGAATAAGCAAATAAACCAAAATAAGCAAAAGAGATAGCACAGCGCCGGAAATTACGGCTATTATGATGTTATCTTTCCTTGTGTAGTTGCCGCTGAACGTTGCTACAAAATACCCCCCTGTTATTATGTTCATCGCGCTGTAAGTAAAAGCGGGAATAATTAAAAACGGCTTATCAATAAAAAAACTAGGCTCGAGAATAAACAAATAGACAACCAGTATTACGATAATGGGCACAATAAGAAAGTTACTGAAATTAATCTTATCTACACCCCAAAAAACGGTAAGTAAAGCTAATATTGCGGTAATTATTCCGCCCCCTCTAAAAGAAAAAAGGCTGTATACTACGCTTTCGCTTGCCGCTATCATGGCGCAGACTGTTATTAGACAGCAAAGTCTAACCGTCATTTGAAAAGTATAACCACCCTTACCGAAAAACATATATACGTTGCCGTTATACTTTCTGCCCAGCTCCAAAAAAAGAAAACAAAACACACCCAAAAAAACACCTGCAAGAATTGGTGTTAGCGGAGAGGTGTCGGCAAAGAATAGAGCTATTTCCCTACCTGAAGCAAACCCCGCGCCGATAACAGCGCCCACAAAGCTTGCCGCGGTGGAAAAGCGGTAGAATTTCATACCATATTCTATGCCGCAAAACAAATATTATTATTGAATTATTTTTACGTTTCCGTAGCCGACGATACCCATAATTTGTGACTTTATCATGTCGATACCCGCTACGGTAAACTCTAGATTATATACCTTATACCCTTGGTTTTCTTTCTTCTGAATTTTGACGCTTCCGCCGGGGCCTCTATTTTGACTTAGTATTGCCAAAACCTTATTGCATGTTTCGTTATCGTCAACCTTAATACAAAGCGTTCTGTTATCAACAATAATTTCCTTGTCTTCCAGGTTCCAAGGTATTACCGTCATTACTTCCACCTTAGGGGGACTGCCCGGAGCTAGGTTAATTCTACCTTTAATTTTTACAAGATTGTCTTCTACAAGAAGACTTTTGAACTTAGAATAGACGTTGCCGAAAAACACTATTTCGGCTGCTCCGTACAAATCCTCTATGGTTGCAAAACCCCAAGGCTTGCCGGTTTTTTGAGAAACTTTAACCGTTACGCCCGAAAGAATACCGCCGAAGTACACGCTGTCGGCGTTATTTACCTGATAGCTTTCCTCATCGTCGTCGGACTCCTCTTCCATCTCTTTTTCTACGGGTAGTAGCATAGCTGTATTAAAATTGAAGCTTTCAAACTCTTTTTCGTGTCCGTCCAAAGGATGCCCGGAAATATATCTGCCCAAAACTTCCTTTTCCAGTTGCAACTTTAATTTTGCGCTTTCTGGCACAATATGGTAAGTATAAGAACTTTCCATCATAAAATCAAAGAACATCTGACCGCCCCGCGCCATATTCTTGTTGCTGGTTTCGGTCTCCACGATATATTCATAATTTGCCATCAAGGTAGAACGGTTATAACCAAAGCAGTCGAACGCTCCCCCCTTAATCAGACTTTCTAACATTCTTCTGTTGATAGCCTCAGACGGAACTCTTCTTACAAAATCGGCAAAATCCACATACTTGCCGTTGTTTTCCCTTTCCTGAACTACCATCTCAATTGCGTTTCTGCCTACGTTTTTTGCGCACAGCAAGCCGTAGCGGATTGCCTTGCCTTGTGGCACGAATAAACCTTCGCTATAGTTTATATCGGGGGGAAGAAGCTCTATTCCCATATCTTTAATTAGACGTAGATACTTAGTGGTGTCGTCGGGATTGGTTATACGGTTATTCATAACGGCGCATAAATACTCAATGGGATAATAATGCTTTAGATATGCAGTCTGATAGCTAAGTACCGCATAAGCCGCCGCATGGGACTTGTTAAAGGCGTATTTTCCGAACTCCTTTAACTCTTCCCAAATTACGTTGGCAAACTTCTCATCAATGCCGTTTTTAATACAGCCGCTGACAAACTGCTTTTGCTGTTTTTCAGCTTCGGTCAGTTTCTTTTTGGAAATGAACTTACGGAAGTTGTCGGCTTCGTTCATGGTGTAGCCTGCAAGAACCTGGGTCATTCTCATGGCTTGTTCCTGATAAACGCAAATGCCGTATGTTGTTTTTAATATATCTACCAAGCCGGGATGGCGGTAATCTATATTTTCTCTGTTTTGCTTGTTAATAATATATTTGGGTATATAGTCCATAGGACCCGGACGGTATAGGGACACTCCGGCAATAATTTCTTCCATTAAAGTAGGCTTTAGTTTTTTCATAAACTCTTTCATTCCGCCGCTTTCCAATTGGAATACTGTATCGGTTTCGCCGTTTCCTATCATCTGATAAACTTCTTTGTCTTCATAGCCAAGTTCGTTAAAATCAACTGTTACACCCTCATACTTTTTTACGTAGTCGGTGGTCATTTTTATATCCGTCAACGTCTTTAACGCCAAGAAGTCCATTTTCAGTAAACCCAACTCTTCACATTCGCTCATGTCGTACTGGGTGGTGACATCGTCGCCGTTTTTTGACAGCGGAACTTTTTCCATAACGGGCACCGGGCAAATAATAACACCCGCTGCGTGCTTACCTCTGTCTCTTGGCATATCCTCAATTTCCATTGCCAAATCGATAATTTCCTTATATTGAGGATTTTCGTACATATCAATAAGTTCCTGCACCTTGTGCGGGTCGTTTGGGTCAATCAGATTTTTTATAGTGACGCTTTTGTCGTTATCTTTTATATTCTTAACAAGTGCATTAGCCTCTGCAAAAGGCATTTTGAACACTCTTGCAACGTTTTTTATGGCGTTTTTCTTCTTCATTTTGCCGAAAGTTATTATCTGCGCAACGTTCTGCGTGCCGTACTTGTTGCGGACGTATTCAATAACTTCTTCTCTTCTGTCGCTGCAAAAGTCAATATCAAAGTCGGGCATGGTCTGTCTTGAAGAGTTTAAGAACCTTTCAAAAATCAAATCATACTTGAGTGGGTCGACATCGGTTATTTTGATAGCGTATGCAATAATACTTCCAACGCCGCTGCCTCTGCCTGCTCCAACGGGAATATCCTTGCTCTTTGCATAGTCGATAAAATCCCAAACTATTAAATAATAAGAAGCAAAACCCATGGTTATTATGGTAAATAACTCATACTCCGCCCTTTCGTTGATTTCCGGAGTAATTACGCCGTATCTCTTAATAAGCCCGTTGTAAGCAAGATACCGCAAATATTTGGCGTCGTCGCCGTTGTTCTTTGCGGGTATGTACTTTTCTATGCGGTACTCTTCAAAGCTGTTTTTCGTAAAATCAAAATCCTTAGGCGGGGCGTAATAAGGTATTAGATAATCCTTAAAAGGTATCACCAAATTTATTTTTTCGGCAATTTCTACCGTCGTGTCAAGTGCGTTTTCGTCTTTAATAACTTCCAACATCTCATCGTAAGTCTTATAATAGAATTCTTCACCCTCAAACTTCATTCTGGTAGGGTCGTCATAATCCTTAGCCGTCTGAATGCAAAGCAAAACGTCATGAGCTTTTGCGTCGGTTTTCTTAACGTAGTGAAGGTCGTTAGTAGCTACAGTCTTTACGCCCAGTTCCTTGGCAATTTTTTTAAGCTGAGGAAGTACCGATAGCTCTTCTTTAATAAAATGGTTTTGGATTTCTATATAATAATCGCCCTCAGCAAATAATTCCTTTGTTTCCTTAGCTTTTTTTAGAGCTTCGCCGTAGGCGTCCCTTATATTCGGGTCAAGCAAAATCTGACTTACTTCCCCTGCGATACAACCGCTTAAACAAATAAGATCTTCGCTGTATTGTTTCAGTAAGTTATAATCAATTCTTGGTTTTTCATAAAATCCGTCTACAAAACCGATACTTACAAGCTTAGTAAGATTTTGATAACCGTGGAAGTTTTTTGCAAGTAAAATCAGATGATACTTGTCATTGTCTTCCCTGCTTTTTTTTGTAATATCATGACAAACGTACACTTCACAACCAATAATAGGCTTAATTTTCTTTTCCATGCACGCCTTATAAAATTTTATAGCACCGTACATACAGCCGTGGTCAGTTATGGCAACCGCCGGCGCGCCTTCCAAAACGGCTTTTTCCACAAGCTTATTTATCCTCGCGCTGCCGTCGAGAAGACTGTATTCGGTATGGTTATGCAAATGGACGAACTTTTTCATTGGTTTTCCTCATCGTTGTTTTTTTCGGATAGTTCCATCAGTTTTCTAAGCCTGTGATTAATACAACTCTTGCTTACTGGCGGGTTGCTTATCTGTCCTAATTCTACTAATCCCAAATCGGGATTATTCAGGCGCAAAACAGCTAATTTTTGCAGTTCTGCGGGCAAATTATCCAGTCCCACAGTCTCTTCCAATCTTTTTATGGAAGCAATCTGCTTTTCTCCCGCGGCTACTCTCTTATCTATGTTGGCAAGGTCAAAATTATTAGCCCTGTTTACGTCGTTTTTCATTTTCCTTTCGGTAATAATTTGATATATTTCTAAGACTCCCTTATTACTGCCGATTGCCGTAAAAAAGTTACAAATAGCGTCGGAATTTTTGAGATAAAGTACGTTGCTGTTCTTTCTTTCTCCCACCGTTTTTGCGGAAATTTTTGCAACTTTAATAATAAGCTCCTTGACAGAATTTTTTACCAATGCGGAATTAAGTTTCAAACTTACCTGATAACCGCCTTTGGTGCTGTTTAAGCTGAAATTATCAATACCTTCGGGCACCTTTAAGTAGCCGCAAGCAAGATAAAGACCACGTAAATACGACCTTTTACAGCAAGTATTTTTTATGAGGCTACTAGGAATATCGCTTAGAATTTCGCAGCCGTCTTTTACTATACCGCACTTATCCAGCAAGTCTTTGGAAATCTCAATGGGCACGTATAAAGTAAAAAAATCTCCCGATAAGTATCCCGACTGGAGCTTTAGTTCCTCCACTATTAAGTTTTCTTTATAAAGGTTATTTATTATTTTCGCCAATAAATTAACAAAAGCGGCGTTAAGATGCCGAAACTCCAAAGAAAAACCCTTCATATTAAAGCTGAGTTCCCCCGCGCCGCGGATAGCCCCGCTAAGGAAAGCATAATAACAGCAGTCCTTAATCCCCGCTGAGATCAGTTCTTCTGTTATCAAACTCCTTATCTGACGGCTCTCCAATTATATTTACCTCTCGTACAAGTTTTTTACCGAATGTTTCATAAACGGCTCTCTCTGCCAGCTCCACCAAATATAAATACGCCTCGGGCGTTCCCCCTTTATTGACGATAAAATTGGCGTGAACGGGAGAAAACTGCATGCCGTTTTCTTCATAGCCCTTTAAGCCTGCCTGCTCGATAAGATACCCCGCGCTAAGCCCGTCGCACTTCTTAAAAACGCACCCAAGACTAGGCATAATAGGTTGACTGTTTTTCCTTATCGCTCTTACTTTTGCCATACGCATGGCAATCTTGTTGCCAACTTCGGGCATAAGCCGCAGTTTAACAGAACAAATCAAATCTCTGCCTTTACGTAAAATAGTTTTGCGGTAAAGAAAGCCTATTTCTTCCCTAAAAAGTTCCTCAGTCTGACCGCTTATTAAGTCCACAACCTTTATGCTCTCAACAATATCCCCAATTTCACAATTATAGCTTCCGCTGTTACCAAAAACCGCTCCCCCAATCGTCCCCGGAATACCGCAAAGCGGTTCCAATCCTGATAGACAATTGCTTTGAGCAAATTGCGAAACCTTAATAAGGCTCTCTCCGCTGCCGACCTCAAGCCCCTCTCCGCTTACCTCTATACCTTTTAATAGCTTGGTAGAAAAACACAGCCTGTTTTCCCCTCCGCTAAGCACCAAAGTATTGCTAAGTCCTCCGACAACGACCTTATCTTCACCGCAAAAATACTGACAAACCGTAACAATCTCCTCTTCGCTTCTTGGCATAACCACCCTATTAAGCGAACCGCCACAGCGTAGCGCAGAGACCTTTTCCGCCTCAACTTTTAATATTCTCGCGTCCATTAATTATACCCCTAAAGCAATTTATAGTCAATTACATTTTATTGCGGGGCAAAAGGGATTATGAGATATACTCTTGAATAATTATATAAAATTCAGCGTAAATTTATTGTTTAATGTTAATTATTAGAAAAAGCATTGCTATTTTTGAAACTCGTTTTTTGTCTACTTTCGGGGGACATCTTAAATATGGTATACTGACCCCACCATGTCAATTGCAAATATACTGCCTCTTCGGAGCATAGCTCCTCGACCGTAAAAGGCGGACTTGCACACTGGCAAGTCCTTAAAATCCCCTTTCACTCCCTAAACAGTGTTCAAATCCCGAAATTCGGAGCATAGCAAAAGAGGGCGTATGATTACACCCTCTTTTGCTATGTGGCGGGACAGTGGTAATCGCGTTTGAAACCCAAATACACTATTTCTTATCTTTTCTACTACATCAATATCCGTCTGTTCAGAGGCTTTTCCACCTCGTAAGTTGAATAATACAAGCACTTCGTCATCTTCGGATATTACTGCGAAAACAAGGTTATCAATAATCTTCTGCTGATAGTTCTTGTCATTCACATCGCCTTGTAGCAATAACTTTACAAAGTCTAACATATCTTCTCTTGTAATTTTATAACCACGTTCCAATTCCAATAAAGCGTGCTGATACGTTAGGTCATTTAACAGCGTTTCATACTCTTGCATTTTCTTTTCAATGGTACTTTGTAACAAGGCACTTTTTGCTTTTACGAAAGCGTCTGCTTGGGCTTCAACGTCTTGTTTGACTTTTGCAATTCTCGTTTCAAGGCTCTTGAGATTTGAGATGTCCGTTCTTTTCTCGTAGAAATTCATAACGTCATCAACAGCTTCTTTTGCGTGTTTATCTTGGCTTAACCAATTAACGACACCAACAGTTACTGCCATTTCCAAATCGTCTTTTACAACACGAGCTTTATCACATTCTTTCTTCCTTCTTTTCTTGCAGGTATAGTAGTGATGCTGAACCTTGTATTTATCCGTTCCACCGTCTGCAACCATATCGGAACCGCATTTGCCACAATACAATTTCCCTGTCAAAAGATAGGGTTCTCTTGCCGTAGCCGTGCCGCCTGCAAAATATTTGTTTTTATCAAGACGTTCACGAACTCTTTGGTAAAGTTCCTTTGAAACGATAGGCGGATACATATTATCGCATTGCCGACCACCGAATGAAAACTCACCGGTGTATTTGATATTGTTCAACCAATTATCCAACTGATGGGTGGTAAACGGTCTGTCTTTATATCTATGACCTTGCTCGTTGATTGCCTTAACGATTTCTTTCTTCTTGACACCTTTGTCGTATTCTTTAAAAGCGTAACGCACTATTTGAGATTCAAGCTCATCTATAGCAACTTTTTTGACTGACTTTCCGGGCTTGCCTGGAATAGGTTCGTGTTCGATTTTGTAGCCGTAAATTAGAGAACCGCCACAGTACGTTCCATTAGCAACGCTTGTATCAAGACCATCCTTAACACGTTTTGAAAGCCTTTTACTGTATTTCTCGGCGTTCCACTCCAAAAACATCTCATAAAATTCACCGCCTTCATCTTCGGCTATCGGCTCTAATGCGGATATAACTCTTATGCCGTACTTTTCTTTCAGCATCTCTTTATACATAATGCTGTCACGACGGTTACGTGCGAACCTATCAAACATATAGACAATTACATATTGGAAAGCACCGCTTGCAGCATCGGTAATCATACGTTGAAAAGCAGGACGGGCATCATTCGTTCCTGTCCTTGCCTTGTCGGGATAAATGTTGATAACCTTATATCCTTTATTTTCTGCAAATTCCTTGCAAATACGAACCTGAGCTTCGATGCTCTGTTCATTTTGTCCGTAAGAACTAAATCTGGCGTATATAACACAAGTTTCCATTCTTTCTGCTCCTTTTTAACTATTTTGTTTCGGCAAATTGCCTTTGCCTAACTACTTTCTTCACCGACGCACCTATTTACCAAGGATATAGGCAATGCTTTATGCTTAACGAGGGATAAACATTGCCCATTGGGAAATAGGAAATCGGTGACACCACAAAAAGGCAATAGGCAATTTAAACCGTTTATTCTAAAAAACATATTTATCAAACCATTTTAAATAAGTGGTTTGACCGCACATTTCTAAAGCTTTCCTAAATCTTTTATCGCAAATCATACAATCAATTTTTTCTGCTATATAATCATCATCAGATAGATTATCTTCCCAAGAGTTATATAGCCAATCAATATCTTCACATAAGTATTCTCCATCTATAGGGCATGAAGTTACTTCATAGAATGTTAATAGTATCTTTCGTTCTTCAACTGATAACATATTTGCTGTTTTTAAGCAAAAATTATAATAGTCTTCATTTAACGGAGAATATTCGTCAACTTCAGTTATGTCTAAGCCAATCTTTTCAGTTGGTATTTTCGCTGATTCTTTTTTTATATACAGTTTATAAACCTCACCTAATTTCACGAAAAAATCTTCTGAAATATTTTTATATTTATTTTCCACTCCAATATTTATTGAAAAAGAATAATGCTTTTTTATTTTATCCAATGCTTTATCAAACTCGCTTGATGAGATTTGGTATTTTTTACATAAAATTTCTCTATTTTGTTTTATTTCATCTTTTGACCAATGATCTATATTTTTTAAATCAATAGATAAGTTTTCTAATCTGCTTCTACTTAAATTTTGGGTGTGCGTTTTTGAATAGTCTTTATCAAGTTGTTTGCTGAAAGCATTTATTAAATAATCAAGAAAAGGCATTAGCTTTTTATATTTCCAATAAAGAACTCCAACATCAATAATCTGAATGTCTGCAAGATTTATGCTTTTCCAATTTTTTTTATATGTATATCTAAAACTATCACCATCTAAATCAAAAAAGTAATCTTGAATACATTCGTTAAAATATGTAAATTCATCGAATGCATCTTTCAATTCTATCTGAAAATATTTAAAACTTATCAGTTCGTGATATAATGATTCTAAATCATGACTTTTACAAATTTTCTCAATATGTAAAATATAATCATCGCTAATTTGGGATGAGTTTTTATGCTTGTATATTATCATTAAATTTCTTAGAAATATTTTTAATGACAATTCTATTGAGTGCCTACAACAAAAAATAAAAGGGTATACGCCAATATCAATCCAAACATTTTTGTCTACCATGTTCTTGTATAATAAATCCACATTTTCTTTGTAGCCGTCTATAATAGCACAATCCCTAGAATTAGGACTTATCCCAGAATTGTTGCCTACACAAGCGCGGTAATTAGTATTGGATATTCTATCTTGAAATGGATTTATTTTGAATAGTTCTTCATCTGTTATTTTATGTGTCATTTTTTTATTCCTCTAAATTTTTAACGTATGATAATAGATTTTCAATAATTTGTATTATAGAAAAGTTTTGTGTTTCATCTTCAAACAGTAATGCGTTTTGACTTATGTAACCACTTAATATGTCATGTGATAAAGGATTTCTAATTTCTCTATAATATGGTATGTAGTCAAGTTCTTTGCCTGTATATTTTTTGTATAAGATTTTTCTTCCATTTGCACTATATAATTTCTCTAAGAGCTTTTGGTATTCTACCATTTTAACTTTCTCAGCCATTGGTATGGCATTTAACACAATTTTTTTTGTATATCCCTCTGAAATTGAATATGCGACAAAAACTAATACTTTAACTTCTAATTCATCTATAGTATTTACGTTTAAAAGCTTCTCTATTTTTTCTTTAATTTCTTCTAATTTTTGTACAACTTGCTCTTTTGCTGGAGAGTGCTCAATTTCGTATTTTTCTTGTTCCCAATCAGCTTGATAGCCAAAGGGGTCAACACTGGTATTACTAAAATCTGCTTCTGAATAGAACTTTGTTTCTCCCCAAGGAATTCTGTTCATTTCAGCTTCTTCTATTTGAGACAATATGTCTTTATCAATAAATTCTTTAGTAGGGAATTCAACGTAATAACCATAAAAAAATCATCGTGCCCAACATCTGGTTCTATTGTCAATCCAAGCATATCAATAGTATCTATACTTATTCCTAATAATTCAGCCAAAGCTTTCTCCATTGTATTACAACATAAATCGTCATATTGACTCATTGTCTATTTTCTCCTTTAACTATTTCTTATAAATTTTTGATTTGTTTCATCAACTACGAAGCTTTTCGCAACGGGTGTTATGTATCCATCAATAAAGTGTTGTTTAATATCTTCGTCGTTATCCCAAGTTTCAATTTTAATATTGTATTTTTGTTGCGTTATGTCAATTTCATTTTTACTAAACATTAGGCAAAAACATAATTCTGCCGATATCGGTTCTATCATTAAATAGGGAACATCAAACTCACCTATCTCATGGTTTTTTTCTGTAATGTAACGCAATGTCCCATATGTATCATGAAGGATAAAGTGTATGTTCGATTTGTTATAAATGATAGTTGGGACATAATTCTTTATTGTTTTTAAGACGGTTGGATCTTTGTCTGACGTGGTTTTGATAATATACTCGTAAAATGGCTTAACCCAATTATCCTTAGATTCTTCGAAAATATCGTCAAGGCTTTTGTCTTTATATTCAGGTTTCAGTCTATCAGAAAATTGATTTCCGAAAATACTTTGGATATAGTTGTCTACGACTTTTAGCATTTCTTTTGCTTTATCAATTTGTATGTTGTTTCTACGCCACATTATTGTAAAAAATCGAAAAAGTAATAAGTATTCAGTATTAGATAATTCAACATTTGAATCATTGTTTTCGGAGGACATTTTTATTCGTTGAAATATTTTTGCAACATCATTTTCGTATTTATATGCCAAAAATTGTTCGGTTTCAGATGAATTAAAATCCTCAATAGCATATGCATCAACTATTTTTTTTGTTTCTACAGTTGATGTCTTTCTATCATAAATCATAATTTTTTGATTTTTTGGGTTTGCTTCTGGGTTAATAGCAAAACCTTTAAGGATGAATCTTGGAATTATATGGTCTCTGGACATATTATTTCTCTAACTATTTTTCAATTTCCATAATATCGCTTATGTCACAGTGAAGAGCTTCACAAATCCTAACCAATACTTCTGTATTAACATTAAGTCCTTTCGTTAGTTTTGCCATAGTTGCGTCACTGATTTTTGTGATGGCTCGTAAGTCCTGTCGTTTCATTTTTTTATCAATTAGTAATTTCCATAATTTATTGTAAGATAATTTCATAGATACTCCTTTTTTTAACCGATGACATCAGCAAGAAGCCCATATCTTCCATTTGTTTTGCCTTTGGTAAAATTATGTAATTTTACTTTATAGTTACTATAATCTAGTGTAGGAATATTGTTTTCAATAATAATAGTTTGTCCTACGGATTGAGTTTTCATTAAATGTTCAATCAATGCTGACTTCATACTCTCTGGTGCAGAGTCTTCTACACCTTGTTCAAGTGACAAAAGCGGAGAGTCAACAATAAGTAATTGTGGCGGATATTTTCCATACTTGCAAATGTAATCTCTCATAACCATTGCAAGAACAACATTTAGAAATGCTCTATAACCTTTACCAAAATTCTCTTTATGCTTTGCATTTACAATGACATCAAAGTTTTTTAATGAAAATTTACCTGAAAGGTATTCTTCATACTTGCAGTCAACAAGTGTTTGATCAAACATTTCAGTAATTTTCCTCTCAAAATCTTGTGGAAAATGTTCGCGAGGTTTATACTCGGCAGAAGTTTCTTCAGCTTTGGCAAGCATATTTGTTAAATCTTGAGATTTTTCTTTGTGCAGTTTTTCGACTAATTCTATTTCTCTTTGCAATCTAATATAGTTTCGATAATCGCGTAACTTATTCTTTAGATTTTCGGCTTTAGGCTTTAACGTTGACTTAATTACATTTTCAATGCTATTTCTTTCAACATTTAGAGTATGCAAATTATTTTGGCAAGAAGTTTTGTCATTAATTACTGTCTGCTCGATTTCGCTCAAATCTTTTAGCAGTTTTGATATGCGAACAAGTTCAGCATTTGAAGCCGCAATATATGTTGTATAGTTTTGAACTGGCATTTCGCCATCGCAAAAGGGACATTTTTCTGGCGTTGGTATTAAAGACATATTTGTTTCACCATCAACAATAAAACTTAATCGTTTAATATCCGCTTTATATTGAGAACGCAATTCAGCATATCTGTTTATTAGTAAATCACATTCTGCAAGTCTATCTCGTTCAGCAATAATTCTTGAGAGTGTTCCTTTGCTATATGAAATTTCTTTAGCTATGCAAGTTTCTATTTCAGATAATTCATCTTCAAGTCTTTGTATTTCTTGTTCTGCTGTTGATGGATTTATATCCTTAACTAACTTATCTAATGATTTTTTTTGTTCGAAAAGTGTATTTATTTCATTTGATATATAGTTTTCAACAGCACGTTTACGTGCCTCTCTTATTTTTTTGTCTTCAGTTGCGTTGAATAAAGAAAAGTCTGGGGCAGAAATAAGATATAATAAGCCAGAAATTGAGGCGGTTTTTGCAGTGCTTTCTTTAGAAATAAGAATAGGTTGTTGCTGAATTACCTCTTCTTCGTTAATAAGAAAAGTATGCATAAACGTTCGCCAAGTCAAATGGACTTGTTCATAACGACTATTTTTAATTATCATAGGACTGTTATCAATGCCAATTAACGAAAGTAATACAGTTCCTATTCCTTTTAAGGTATATGTATCGGACTTAATAGAAGGATTATTGCTTGTAACAATTATTTTCTTTTTGCCTATTGTTCTTTCAAGAGTTACCGAGCCTTTATCAGTTTCTATCAAAAGATTGATCGTTGTATAACCATGACTTTCAGGAATAGGGCTTCCTTTTGTACTACCAAAAACAAAGTCTATACATTTAATTATACAGGTTTTACCGGTGTCTGAAACACCATAAATAATATTTAATCCTTCGTCAAATTCTACATAAGAAGGAGTTTTGTTTTCTCCGAAAATAGATAATTTTTTTATATAGTATTTATTCATTTGTTTCTCCTGTTTGTTTAGCTGTCTGAGTGTTAATAAAGGCAATTAGAATTTGTTCATTTTTATTATTTGCAAATTTTTTTGTTTGCGAAACTGCATTAAGATATTCTTGAGAGTAATTTGTATCCATATTATTTGCTACCGCAATTCCAACGTCGTTTATTGCATAACAAAAACCATTTGATTGCTTTTTGATTGAAATAAGTCCACGCATTACTAGCTCTTTAATTGCAATAGATATAAGTTCTCGTCTTGAGGTGTATTCGCATAACGAAAATGCGTTTTTTCCATGTAATTCAAAATTAGACAATCCTAGAGTTTTACCGTTTACCGCAATAAAATCCAAAGCTGTTATCATATCTACGGTTATTGCATCGTCTCTATATACAGACAAAAGCAAAAGTGTTCTTAATGAGTTTTCAAAAGGAGTGTTAAATACTTTATTCATTTATAATCACCCAAGTTATTTTTTTATCATTTACAAGGATATGACAAGCACCTTTTTTCTCGCTATTGCCAATCCAGTTAGGTAAAGTTTCTAATAAAGACTTACCTTTAGGACGGTTTACTGCTTGTTGTAATACTTTTAGCAGTCGTTCATAACCATTTGTATAGTTTTGGTCACACACATCAATAACGCCATCATATGTGTCTTGAATAAAAATCTCAAATTGGTCATTAAGCCCAGTGTCACGAACTCGTCTGTTTATAGCTTCAGCGTTGTAAAAATGTTGCCTTTGCTCTGTAAAATTACGTTGGTATTTTTCGGGAATGGTTTCAGTAGTAATTGAAGATAGGTTTTCTGCTTCTGCATATGCTTTAAGTAATTCTGTAATGTATCGTGCCTCTCCATTATCAATAGTATCTGGTGGTGTAAGTTTGTCAGGCACTTTCATTTCTTGTCCGTCAACATAAATTCTACCAGCAATTATTGTATAAGCGCTATTATCGGTAGGAGCAATAGGTATTGGGTTATTAGCAAGTTTGTTTGGCTGTTGTATTGCATAAAGAAATACGTTTGAAAGAAAGTCTGCTAAATGAATATCGTCCGCCTTTGATATGAAGGCGGTTTTTTCTTTTTCGGGAATTGTTGTGTCTCCATTAATAATACCAACTAACAAGGATATCAATTTGTGTTTTAATCCTTGTTTGATAAAGAGGATTATGTTTTCAGAAAAATATTTTTCGCTATTAGATACAATTGCTGGAGTATCAGCTTTGTCACTAACATTGAGTGGCACATTCATTTTCGAATTTAATAATTTGCTTTGGTTTGTTGAATCAATAGGCACGGCATCTGGATAAAAAGGTTGAAATAGTTTTTCAATCAAACAATCATTATTCAGAGATGTTGCATCTTTTAATACTCTTGCAAAACTTCCAAAGCATAGAATACTCATTTTACCAACTCCTTACCAATCTTTAACCAACTCCACACCAACGATTTGAATGACAAAATTAATTATAATCATCTCATACAAAGAGTTGTGGAAAAATTTGGAAATATTTTTTTCTCACATTATACCACCTTTCTTTGTGAAATTCAAGTTTTTCTTTGTAAATACAAACAGAAGGAGGTGAAAGAATATGCAAGAAGTCAGAAATAGTGCCGATAAGCTTGTTTGCTGTATCGATAACGCACAAAAGATGGTTGAAATTGTGATAAAAGGCTGTAAAACAATCATCAAGTTCTTGGACGATGGAACAGTAAGAATCGTCAACACAAATAAGGTAGCATAAAACCTTAATAACAATCCGCAGACCGCAAGACGGCATGGAAAGCAAATCCCAATCGCTTTTCAGCCGTCTTTTTGTTTGTGGAAAAAACGGCTCTGCGGATTCCCAAAGAAATTTAAAGGAGCCAAAAATGAAAGACAACAATTTAATAAGAGTAAAACTCTATTCAGACCGTAAGCACTTCAAAGTAATCGAAGTTCGTGAAGATGAAGTCGAAAAAGTGCGTGAAGCAAACAGAATGACTTGGCGTGAATTGGATAAGGAAATTCGCAGAAGAAAAAAGCTTGAAGAAGAAAATATTACGATATGTTCCTTTGAAAGTCTTGACGAAGATGGAACTTGGATACCTGATGAAAATCTCAATGCTGAAGAAAAAATAATTGCTGAAGAAACAAGAATGGAACGTAATCAATTTTTAGCTGATGCAATAAGTCAATTAGAACCTCGTCAAAAAGAAATGATTAAATTCGTCTATTTTGACGGTCTTTCGCAAGACGATTTAGCTGCAAAGTATGGTGTGTGTAAAAGTGCAATATCGCATTGTTTTGAGCGAATTTATGCCTCATTGAAAAAAATAATTGAAGAAAAATAAAAATATTTTTGCCTAGACCGTCAACTATACCCTCAAAAACCTCCTTTTAAGGTGTAGGGCGAAAAAGTCCTAACAAAATGAAGGAGTAAATCAAATGGAAGAAGTTTATCAACAAGTTGCATTTATGGCTCTTCGAGACGATAAAGGTGTGTTCTCAATCAGCGTTCCGCTTTATGTCAAAGTAAGTGATGTAAACAAAAATGGGAATACCGACGAAGAAGCTGCAATTATGCACCGGGTTTCTTCGGTAATGATGAAGCACTATGACCGGCAGATTGCCGAACACATAGCAAATCTAAAAAAAGGAGTCAAGGCTAATGGATAAACCCGAAATTGCAAAGTTCACCGAAAACGTATATCGGACACGAGATTACATTGTAAAGCAAGTCATTTATATTCTTGCAAATATTGAAGAAAACAATGCTGTTTTAAGTGTTGATACGTTCTACAAACGGACCATTGTACGAGATTGTCATTATCTGCTTGCGTATGAAAAGCGGAAAAACATCAACGGCAAGCGTCTTCCCACTAATATGTATGTCCGCACTTACGTGGACTAACATATAACACCGTTCTAAACCCAAGCGGCACTTATTAACCGATTGACTGCGTGAAATTTTGTAAAGGTGGCCACCTACGCTACATATCGCAGGAAACGGCGTGTTTCAACTAAGCCAACGGGTGCAGATAAATTACAACTTAATATCTCTATCACGCTTCGCTAACGGCAACACGGGCAAAAACAATCATTATTTTGTTGTGACATCGGCAATAACGGTCAAAGGAGAAAACAAATGGCGTTTTTTAAACGTTGGATGGTCCCGTCCAAAAGGGCAAAAAGTTACGCAGCAGAGCGTAAAGCAAAGGTACATCAGCATGGGCCTAAGGAAGGCAAAGATTTGACAGATTACGAAGCAGGTATTCGTTCCGGTTATCTTCAATGCCAGACCGATCACGCAGGCATTTACAACTACAAAAAACAGAAAGATGCAGCTGTTAGCAAAAAATCTAAGTAAAAAAGGAGAACTAACAATTTATGAACAAACAACTTTATGTGGAAAGAGAGCCTTACGAGGCTAAAGGCAAAACGTATTTTTCGCACTATATCAAGGGAACTATCAGAGGCATTGACGTAAAAGTCTTGCTTGCCCCTCCCGATAACGGCGGATATACGGTTTTGGATATAGTCTACAACGGCGAAAACACAGCAGACCTTATCGTCAGTCCGTTTGAAATGAAGAACGATGCCGGCGAAACCATCAAAGGTAATACCTACGCTGTTCAGTCTATCGACAAGGACACTGGTGAGGTATTCGAATGCAAGGTGAAACCGCTTCGCAACTCGGATAAAAACCTACTCAATATGCTTTTGAGATAAGGTCTAACACACATTTTGGATACGGCTTGCGAAATCGTAAGCCGTATTTAATCTAAAAAAACTAAAAGGAGAAAAAACTATGAATCAAGAATTTCAAAAACACCAAAAATCAGACGGTGTAAAATGGATATCGGTTTTGATTTGCGTCGTATTGTTGGCAGTATCTGTATCCGCTGCTTTAACAAAAGGCTTTACAGACTTCAACCCTTACGGTTGGTTTGACGAAAAATCAGAAAATGAACAACCTGTCGATGACAAAACCGTAGAAGTAGCAAATGCGAGAGTATTTTTATCGGTCGGAGAAGCTATGGCAGCAACTGATGGCATTTCTGTTTCGAGAACTATTACTGCAACGGTGTTGCCCGTTGATGCGGTAAATAAAGCAGTTGACTGGTCTATTTCTTGGGGAACTGATGCAACTCGTGCATCGGAAGATGTCAAAACTTATGTAGACGTCGTTCCTTCCGGCGATGGCTCCGAAAGCGCAACAGTATATTGCTACAAATCTTTTGAGGGAGATATAGCAGTCATTACTGTTACAACACGCTTGGGCGGTTTTACTTCGTATTGTACCGTACAGTATGCAGGTCTTCCCGAAACACTTCTTATAAACACAACTGAATGTAATAAGGTCAATGACACTGTTTGGAATGCCGAAATGATAGAAATGCTTTGCGGTAGCACAACTTATTTGCCTATCACTTTGGATAACACCTTACATCAAGTCGGGGAATCTTTTGCTAACAATTATAAGGTGTCGCTTGAAGCTCATGGCTCAATTCAAGTAAAAAACGAGAGTTATGATTCGGCAGGTACGTATACAGGTACTACTTATTCAGAATATGAGATGTATGTAGCAGACCTATGGGATAGCAATCAGTATTGTTACACGGCTTTCCAAAAGTCGGGTGGATTGCATTCACACGTTAAAGCGTCCATTGAAAACGGACAGCTTAAAATAGAAGCGCAAGATGCAATAACAGCGTATTCGGCAGTAGCAGCAGGTCGTGGTGGCAGAGCTGAAATGTCATTTAACGCCTATGTGGATGATAAGATACCCTACACTACAATAACTATCACCGAAACGAGCACAGGTATTTCGTATTCTATCAATATTCGCACTATCCCGTCTGTTACTAGTGTCGCTCTTTCCTCTTCGTCACTTACGTTTTAACGGAGGTGTCTTATGAGCAAAAAGCAAGGAACTGTAAAAATAGGCAAAGTGCTGTCGTATATTGCGATAGTGCTGGTACTCGTAGCTGTTTGCGGTTTCGTTGCATATTTCACGAACGGTTTCACCAGTGATTTCAAGGCGTTTTATGTTGAGTGTAACGGCGAAAAGGTATTGTCTAACGGTAGCGGATATGAGCTTGCACCGAGCGAGCCTTTGGACGTAGACGTCAAATATACTTTCGGAGCCTTAGCAGCCGAACAAGGCGGATATACCATAAAAATTGTACCTAACGTCGATTCCGATAGTGATTTTGACTTTACGGTTGATGAGGGTATCTACAACTTTGGCTCCGAAACGGATTTGACTAAAGGGTTCAATATCGAATATAAGGAAGATTCTTTCAGTATAGCTCCAAAGGGTCAAATGGAAGATATCCTTGCAGGTATATATCCCAACTCCGTTATTACGGTAAACAAAGTGAAACTCAATTATGACAAGGACTTGTTTAAGCTGGTGGTGACGTCGTATAACGGCGAAGCAAGCGTAAGCATAACGTTCAAAATCTCGGATTGTATGATAACCGGGATAACACTAGACAAGGAGGAAATAGTATTTTGACAAGCATTAAGAGAACATCAATATGTGCCGTCCTTATGCTTATCCTCGTACTCTGCACGGTCATCTTGCCCGTGCAGGGTATTTCTGGTGTAGCGTATGCAGAGACGACAAGCTATGAAGAAACAAACGTATTAGACGACCTTCGCAGTGCTACTGTGAACGGTGAAAAATTCGACTTACGCAACTTTCCGTACAACGAAAACGGACGTTGCCAAGTCATTGATTTCGTTGAATACTGCTACTCGTACAAAAGCAACCAACGCTCTAATTACGGACTTTATATGTACGTTTACAACCCACAAGGTCTAAATCTGTCAACTGACAGCAAACGCAACAAGGTGCAGATGGCGGTCAATTATAACGAAAAAGGCGAAGCAACTGACTATATGAAGTTCAATTTGCAGTTTTGTAGTAAGTCTGAAAGCAGCGACTATAAGAACCTGTTTTACAAGTTCAAAGTCGTTGACAGAAAGATAAACGAAAAGACGTTTGCCGACCGAGTAAACAGCTTAGAGCGTCGATATGACGTTTCGGGTGTAGAGCTTCTAACCTACGGACAACCTAACGCAACGGACTATGCAGTAAACGGCACTTATAAGTTTACGGGATATGCCGCCGGATATGGGCCGGATGCTTCTGCCGACAGTACGTTGACTTGCAATGTTCAGTATTTGGAAACGATTGAGCTTGAAGTAAAACATACATTTTACCGCACATCAACATCAAGCAAAGGTGCAGGATATCAGAACCAACTGGATACGGTATATTTCGCCGTGCCGAACAGGTTTTTTGACGACTACGGCACTCTGCAAAAGATAAAGGCGGAATGGTATGAATACAAAACAAAGGACATCGTTGTTACGAGCAATCAGGACTTCTACGATAAAGCAAATCCTTACATAGGGGTACAAACGGGACCTTTAGACCAATATGGTATGACTGAGTATAACTCCGATATAGGGATAAGTTTAGGGCAAGATGCGGGTTCTTCCGGGGATATGAATGTTGCAAAATGGGGCTGGAATTTAGGCTCGGGATATTTGCACGTACCGGCAGCCGCAATCTATTACCTATTTAAGGTTAGCAACATAAGCGAGTATGACCCGTATGCCTCGCTTACATCAATCGGAGGCGTAGAAAGCAACGACCTCTACAATTACATAATGTCGTACACCAAAACTCACGATAGCGGTTACCTAGATGCAAAGGATAGCACTATAAGCGCAGACCTTTTTGCTTCCGATATTGACGACTACCGCAAAATGGATACGGAGTACGGCAAGATACAGCAAGGTTACAGCTATTACGATTTTGACGCCGACGTGGACCTTCAAAAACTGTCTGCATGGAGTGAAACCAGCCCATCGTTTTGGGATAACTGGATAACTTGGGGTTTGTGGGACGCTATGACCGGAGATATTCCGCAGGAAACTAGCAAAACACTCTCACCTATATACAAGCTAAAGGACAGCGATTTGACTGGTACTAACGCATTAATTTGCGACAACCTGTTTGTAAACGCTAACGACGTGGACGCTTTGAAAGCGTATTACGCCAAAGCAAAGCTCAATGACTGCTCTGTAGTGTTGTTTAGGTTTGCAACCAGCGACTACTATTCGGCACCCGTTGACATAATCGAGCTGAACGAAGGCTTTATGTGGTCGGATAAGCATACCAAAAATGAAGTCTACCGTGCATGGGAAAGCGTATTTTTGGACTTTGACATCATTCAACTCTCCTTCCAAAAGGACGGCGATCTTACGGTTATACCCGTAGTGTCAAATCCGATAGACGTAGTAAACGGCATAACGCCGCCCGTGGACTTAGATGACGAATTGGAATGGTGGAAGATTTTGATTGGAGTAATCCTTTTGATACTTCTCATTATGCTTTTGTTCCCGATACTGCCATACATAATCAAGGCTATATTGTGGATAATCAGCTTACCGTTCAAGTTTATAGCGTGGATATGCAGGTCTTGCAAAGAGAAAAAACGAACACGAAAGTCTAGGGAAAGCAACGTGAAATCGGGAGGTACTTAATATGCTAGAAGAAAACAAAGTTCCTCTTATTTCAAAGGTGTTTATCCTCGCATTCGTCTTTGTACTTACTTTCGCAAGTTGCATAATCTGCTCGAACAACTATTCGGCGGACGTAGCATTTGCTGCTGTTGGTGACAATACCGTGGTGGAGTTCACGGCTTATCCTTTGGACGCTTGTCAGGACTGTACTTGGGAATTAACCATAGATGAGGACAAAATGACAAGTTGGCTAACAAACAGAGTTAAGGAAAAGAACATCAGCGATTATATTCAGCTCAGCATAGACGGGAACAGATGCACCGTAACGGCACTTCAATACTTCAAATATGGGATACAGTACACAACGTATTATACTCTCACGGCAACAAGCACACAAAACATGGATTTATCCGTAACGTGCAGTATCAAACTTGGGTAAACAGTATGAAAACAGTTAAAAGAGTGTTTGCGATATTCGCAATAATCATTCTTGCGCTCGTCATCGGCTATTTGGTTTATACCGGTAGCCGACTGGCGGACGTTCAGAATGGAGTAGCAACAATTATAGGAGAAATACAATGGAATTAACTAAAAGAAAACGTATAGCTTTTGTTATGATAACCGTTATTCTAACGGCATCTTTTGCTATACTCGGCGGATTTGTATTTCGTTCGTCATACCTGCGTTTTTGGGAAACGCTTATTGAGCTTTGGACGTCAATTAAGTTCTATTTTTGTGAGATGTTCGGCATAGAAAACGATATAGTACCGACAGTTATAGACTTCTCAAAGGTTTTCGGCGCCGAATCGTCTTCGCTGCCATCCGATTTTGAAGGGTTTAAGACAGATACGACAACGTATTTTGACTTGCTTTTCAGCAAGGAAAACTTTATGGGTTGGTTAAAAGAAGTCGTTTACGGTTTAGGTGCGTTCGGTAAGATCGCAACGATAGCAATTCCGGCGATAATTGTAGTCGTTTTTGCAGTTAAACAAATCTATGGTGCAAGTAATACAAAGCACAACAAGGATACTTTGCCGCTTGCAACCTTTAAGGCTATCTCAAAGGTGACGTATCAGCCGATAAAGCGTATTCTAACCGAGTATTCTGCCTACATAAAAGAACATTCGTCTATATGGATAACGTGGCTTGTAATATGGGTTCTTAACCTCAATCTGGCAAGCGTTTTTGTTGGATTTTTGGCATATTATCTGTACTTTGCTATGAGCTATCAGTTTGAAACGCTGTACACGATTTTCGTTAAGTTAGGCATTGACTTGAATGTAATCTTCACACGCTTTCCTTGGTGGCTTATCGTTCTTGCTTTCTTGCCAATTTTTGAGGTAATTCGACAAAAGATAGCAACACGAAAACTACACCATATGGAAGCACGTAACTGCGGTTTTATCAAGGAATTACCGATTGTTTCTATGACTTGTGGCAGTATGGGAAAAAAGAAAACCACCGTTATCACGGATATGGCTCTCTCGCAAGAAGTGATGTTTAGGCAAAAGGCTTTTGAGATATTGCAAACAAATGATATGAAGTTCCCTAACTTCCCGTGGATAGAGTTTGAGCTGGAATTGCAAGATTGTATGAGGCATAGGACCGTCTATAATCTTGCAACCGTAAAAGCGTGGGTAAACTTAAAACGCTGTCGGTATGAACGACACCTTGACAGCAGTCTGCAACTCTATGGTTACGATGCAAAAAAGTATGGAATTACGTACGATGACAAGTTGAAAGTGACTACGCTTTTCGATGTTTTGGAAACCTACGCACAAGCCTATTTCATTTATGTAATAGAAAGCAGTCTGCTTGTAACCAACTATTCAATTCGGGAGGACAATGTACTTATGGATGAAAGTAATTTTCCTATGTGGAATACGGACTTTTTCCCGAAGCGTTATAGGTTGAACAGCAAACACGCTCATATTTTGGACTTTGACGTGCTAAGACTCGGTAAGAAAATTGTAGAGGAGAATCCTCGAATTGGTAGTTTTGAGTTTGGCGTCGTTGTTATAACCGAAATAGGAAAAGAGCGTGGCAACAACCTTGAGTTAAAAGAAGTAAAGAAAGGCACTATCGAAACCAACCAAAAGAACGACCTTTTCAACTCTTGGCTTAAAATGTGCCGCCACTCCGCTACCGTGGATAATTATCCGTTTATCAAAGTATTTACGGACGAACAAAGACCGGAAAGTTGGGGCGCGGATGCCCGTGACCTTGCAGATATAGTCCAAATAGTCAAAAGCGGTGTTAGCAAGATTACGCTACCGTTCTTTACGATTGAGGAAATGCTGTATGAATGGACGTTCAATAGGTTCATAAACCTCTACTACGATTTTCGCTACCGTAGAGGTGATAACACCTTGCTTATTTATGCTCTAAAACAAGTCGTAAGCAAGATTTACACGCACTATTCAAGGCTGTATAACCGCTTTGGTTATTGCACGCTTTCAGTCATAAAAGAACGCGGTGTAATGGACGGCAAGCAGGACAAAAACCACTACTATCTGATGAACAAAAAGATATACAGCGATAGGTTTAGTACGGACTGTTTTTCGGACTATTTCAACGATATGGCAACCAAGACGCATACAGGCTTAAACGACTATCTCGAATACGCTACGGAAAAGGCAAGCGTGGACGAATTAAAGTCGCAAAACAGCTATTTTATCAACGCCCTTTATAAGGACGCTGACGACAATTAAAGGAGGTGATTTTTATCATATATCCAGATTCAAAAGTTTACTCTGACGGGAGTCATTATATTGCTATTCCACCGAGTAGCAACCCGTCAAAGAAAAGACCTAAACCACCCGAAGAATTGGTGACGGTGGTTGAGGATAAGCAGCAAGACAATACCGACGTAACGGAGTCTAAAAAGGACAAAGTTACTGCGGATTTTGTCGAACTATGCGACGATACTGTATCTAATGATACAGAAAGCGAGGAAAAACAGAAACCAAAGACTGAAAGGCAAGCCACAAGAAGCGAATTATTTAACGAGTTTTGGAGTGAGGCGCAAGAGCTTGCAAAAAATAGACGGCATAAGTTTTTGATGGAAAAAATGCGTCCTTATTTCAAAAATGAAACGTCGTTAAAAAGCTACGTTGACCAAAAAACCGAAGCTAAAATCAAGAGCTTAATTGCACGGAAAACACGGTTCATTCGCAAGGCGTATATGAACGATTTCAACTACTTTGTTACGTTTACTTATAGCGACGAATTACAGACCGAGGAATCGTTTCGACGAAAGATATTAGCCACTATAAGTAACTATCAAAAACGCAAGGGTTGGAAGTATATGGGCGTTTGGGAGCGTGGCGGTAAAACGGACAGGCTACACTTTCACGGACTGTTTTGGATACCTGACGGCACAATGCCCGGTGAACTTATTGAAAAGAACGATTATGACTTTAATTCTCACAGCAGAAAACTGACGGTGCAAAACACCTATTTCAATGAGCGTTTCGGACGTTGCGATATGGAAGAAATAGAGCAAGGCAGAAGGCAATACGACCACGCTTTGGCATACATACTGAAATACATTGCAAAAACAGGCGAAAAGATTGTCTATTCACACAACACGCCAATGTATATGAAATGCGACGTTGATGATAACGACGTAATTTGCCCCTGCGGTATGGAAAACAGTAAACTACTGCTATTTGATAACTTCGTATGCCGATATGCCGGGGAGATCTACGGAGAAATGTCAGTGGAAACTAAAAAACGGCTTCCGACCTCAAATTAGAAAATACCGAAACAAAAAACGGTGTGATGAATGGTTTGAAGCAAAAACGGAAAAGCGGGCGCCTTCGCCAAGCGGTTCAGCGGCGAAGCCCCGCCGTTGTTCTCCCATTCACCCCGTTTTGTCGGTTCATTTTGTTTGAGGCGTGCCATAGTCGCTCGGCGGAGCGAAGCGACGCCGACTTGTATCAAGACTATGGCACGCCTCATAGTCAACGACCATTTTTACGGTCAAAAACCAGCCTAAATATTGGCTGTCTGAACATTGAAAATTGAATACTAATCTGCAAGGTTGATAATCGTCTTTTTCTTGCGTTTGGCATATTGCAAAGTGGTTGCAGCTCCACCCCAGTCGTGGTCAACGAAAGCGATAATAACGTCTGCCTGTTCCACCATCCATTCGTTACGTTTGGATATAGCGAACTTATATGGCACTTCTTCTATTTCGGGATATATTGAACCGTCATAAAGATTAAGGCGTTCGATGTATTTGAGCTTCTTTTGCATCACGGGATTAAGGTAAGGGGTAATCAAATACGACTTAATCTCGGGAAATGTTTTTTGAACTTCTTTAACGATGCGAGCACAGGCAAAATCAAAATCACCATATCCGCCCAAGTAGAAAGTATCTGCATCACCATCAATGCACTTTTCTATTTCCGCTTTAATACGGCTTTTCAATTCATCGTCAATATTTAGTTTTCCGTGACCTATAAACGTAACTATCATAAAACCTTCCTCGTAGTGCTAATTATAACAGAGATTTAGAAATATCGCAATTATGCTACACATAGCAGTAAATAATTCTTTTGATATTTTACAATACTATCAATAAGAAGGAGGTGCCGTTATGTTATTAGAAGATGCGATTGCTACGAGAATCGAGCAATTATGTATTGAACGTAAGATGAGTAAATATGACTTATCCCAAAAGAGCGGAGTTCCGCAAACGACACTAAGTTCTATAAAAAAGAAACGTAGCACTTCGGTAAAGATTGGTACTCTGTATGCAATCTGCGAAGGGTTTGATATGAGTTTTGTGGATTTTTTTGACAGTCCGCTTTTTCTAAGAGAGAACTTGGAAGATTAAGCAGCCGAAAGGTTGCTTTTTTATTTAATCGTGACAAATATTGTCATATTTACTATGCTATTCTTTATTCTGTCTCCAAAAGTGTACTGAAAAAGGGACAGTTTATTATTTATAATAAAATAGCCGTTTAGAGTCTTGAAATACTTTTTACAATGTGATATAATGTTTTACAATCAATAATGGAGTGTATTCATTTATGACGTTTGCTGAAAAAGTCAAATATGTAAGGGGCAAGCTCTTGCTTAGTCAAGAAGCTCTTGCAAAAGAAGTTGGGGTATCCTATCCAACGCTAAACCGTTGGGAAAACGGTCATAAACCGACTTGGGTTTTAGAGTGCAAGTTTAACAACTATTGTGAGAGCAAGGGTATCAGATTTGAGGATAAACAATGAATGAAATTATTGGCGTTTTTGGAATAGACGATAATATAGAAAAATACATAACAGGCAAGCTTCGCATTGAAGATTCTGGAAAAGCTTTTCTCCAGTTATATGGTGCTTTTTCAGAGAGTTTGCATGATTCTTTTCTCGAGATCCAAAATGCAATAGAGTATAAAGTGATTAAGGGATACGGTAACAATGGAAAATACTATGAAATGTTAAATTGTGTTTCCATTGGCGGAAAATCAAATTTTAGTGGTTTGATAATGCCAGAGGTTAATTATGCTTGCGATTTTTTAGTAGAATATAAAAGTGTAGAAGCAAAAAACGCAAACTATGTAAAAGTCACAGCTGAAATTGATAAACTTAATCAATGGTTTAGAGCAAATAATGGCTGGCAATTAGAATGTCCCATGAATAAAGATCCCTATAAATTAAACTTTAGTGCTATCCGTTTGTGGGAAAAAAGTTATAACAATAACCTAATGTATATTGGGAATGGATTCAGTACGAATGCTAATGAAAATGTTGATTTTTCGGTTACATTTACGTACAGCCTTGGATTTGAGTTTGAGGAAGAAAAAATCTCGACAGATTTGATAAACAAACATTTTAATAATTGTTGGGATTTTGCAAATTTGCTAAGTGTGTTAATTAACGAAAGAGCAAAGATTAATTCATTTGTCTTTTCTAATAAAGACAATACTATGAGTGCAAAGGTATACTCATGCAATATTTCCTTGATAAAAAACTCAATTATAAATGCTTATAATAGGTTGTCAATGATTTCGTTTGATTGTATTAAGGATAACTTATGTGAATTGTATGAAAATTATCAGATAATGAAGGAAGCACTTGGCGGAGTGATAAATATCGTATTGGATGATTCAATAATGCTAAAACACAGAAATATTGACGTTGTTGATTATTCAAAGCAGACTGCAACTGCCATAGAATGCTTTATGAGAAATATGAGAGAGATTACGATCGAAGATAATCAATCGGTTTATGATGAAAGGATCGAATCTGTTTTAAGTTCTCAATCAGAAGAGAATAAAAAATGGTTGCAAGAAAAATTAAAGTATTCAAACAACGCATCATTGAGAAAACAATTAACACTTCTTACCGAAGAATTCAATGAAAACTTTAATGAGTTGTCTAATGGTTTGTTTTCAAATAAAAAATTAAATAAATTACTTATTGGGCAGTTTGTTGATACAAGAAATTTCTATACTCATTATGACTTGGCAACCAAAAAGAACATAATGGAAAATAATATGTTGGTTTACTATTGCGATTTGATCAAAGAGTTTTTAAGATTAATCATGTTAAAAGAATTTGGAATATCGCTAAATGTAATAAAAAAAGCCAGTCGAAACAATCAAACAATAATAAACTGTAAAAACAAAATATTAGAGATACTGGGAGAAAACAATGACTAATAAATTAGAATTAACTTGGGTGGGGAAAGAGAATAAGATAAATATAGAGCCGAGGATACTTATTGAGAATCCGGGTCTTAGCAATATGGGCAGCAATGCTCCGAAAGACGGACAGGCTTCTCTCTTTGATGACGAGAATCAAGGTACGTTTGAAAATATGCTTATTCACGGCGATAATTTGCTTGCACTAAAAGCGTTGGAGCAAAAATACGCAGGAATAGTCAAGTGTATTTATATTGATCCACCTTACAATACTGGTAGTGCCTTTGAGCATTATGACGACAATTTGGAACATAGCACTTGGCTAAGTTTAATGAGACCAAGATTGGAGTTATTAAAAAATCTTCTTGCTGAAGAAGGCATGATTTTTATTCAAATAGACGACAATGAATATGCATATTTAAAAGTGTTGTGTGACGAAATATTTGGAAGAAGCAATTATCTTAACACTATTGTAATTAAAGCAAAAGCTGGAGCAGGAGCAAGTGGAGGTGGCGAAGATAAAAGATTAAAAAAAAATTATGAGTCAATATTGATTTATGTTAAAGATTATTCCAATGTAGTATATCAACCACCTGTAGAAAAAACGAAATTAATTGATTATATAAATGACCACAGAGAAAACAAAATAGGTTTTTACTATACTCGTGTGATAACCGATTATGGAAACAAAAGGCTAATTGGAGTTATTAAAGCTGGAAACGGAGAAGATATTAAAGTTTACGAACATACTGATTTCGTGTTTTCTTCTATTTCAAAGCTAATGAATGATGAAAATCTTTCTGAAGAAAAAATATACTCTAAATATTTTAACGATATATTTATGGTAACTAATGCACAAACTTCATTATTGACAAAAGTAAATGATTTTGTGGGGGTTAAAAATAAGCTTATTTCCTATGAATATATTCCAGTTACAGGAAAAAGTAAGGGGAATATTGAAACAAAGCTAGTATGGAACGGGACATTGGTTGTGTGGCTAAAAGATAGCGCAGAAAAAGCCAATGATAGTGTTTATAAATTAGAAAAAACAGGAACTCTATGGGCTAATATTTCATGGGGACGATTAGATCTCGAAGGCGGAGTTTCATTTAAAAGTGGGAAAAAGCCAGAATCATTATTAGCTAAAATATTTACTATGGCGACTAACCCCGGCGACCTTGTTCTTGATTCCTTTTTAGGCTCTGGTACAACGGCAGCAGTTGCGCACAAAATGGGTAGGCGGTGGATAGGTATAGAGATGGGCGACCACGCTTATACTCATTGCAAGGTTAGGCTTGATAAGGTAGTTACAGGTGAGGACCAAGGCGGAATTTCTAAGGCGCAAAATTGGAAAGGTGGCGGCGGCTATAAATTTTATGAACTTGCTCCATCGCTTGTTGTTGAAGATAAGTTTGGCAATCCAATTATAAACAAGGAGTACAATGCGGATATGCTTGCAGCGGCTATGGCTTTGCAAGAAGGTTTTGCTTATCAACCAGATGATTCGTGTTATTGGAAACAAGGCAAAAATGAGAACGCTTATATTTTTACTACAACAAATCATATAACAGCAGAATATCTATCCTCTATTGCTTCTGAAATGCAAGATGGCGAGTATTTGATTGTTGCCTGCAAAACTTATGATAGCGGAATTGAGCGTATGTTCAAGAATATCACTATTAAAAAAATACCTCAAATATTGCTTGGAAGATGTGAGTTTGGAAAAGATAATTACAACTTAAATATTGTTGATGTTCCGACTGTGGAGGAAGATGATGAGTAACTATTCTGAATACAGTGTAAACTATATAAGCGGTTGTATGAGCCTTAGAAATCCGCAAAAAAGAAGTCTAAAGATTTTGGACTCTATCTTAGATGAAATTGAGTTAAAAAAGGACTTGGATTTAGAACAATCTTTGCGGACTGTTCATGATTTGTATCCAACTTGTATAAATTTTGAACGTAACTTTATGAGCCTTACATTTGCTCTTGCAACAGGTGTTGGAAAAACCCGATTAATGGGGGCTTTTATTACTTATTTGTATACGCAAAAGGGGATAAAGAATTTCTTCGTTGTTGCGCCTAACTTGACGATATACAATAAATTGATGAAGGATCTTGGTGATCCGTCAAGTGAAAAATATGTTTTTAGAGGTATTGGTTGTTTTAATCAGATGCCGCCTAACCTAATTACTGGTGATAACTATAAAGAAAAAGGATTGATGCAGGGTTTTTCTGACGTTACAATCAACGTTTTCAACATTTCTAAGTTCAACCGAGAACTTGGAAACATTAGAAATCTTTCTGAGTATTTAGGACAAAGTTACTTTGACTATTTGTCTTCCCAAAATGATTTAGTAATTTTAATGGATGAATCGCACCACTATCGTGCAGATAAAGGGTTGGCGGCAATCAATGAGTTAAAGCCAGTTCTTGGATTAGAATTAACAGCAACTCCTCAAGTTGAAACTGGAACAAAAACTGTAAAATTTAAGAACGTGGTGTATGAATACCCGCTTTCTGATGCTATCGAAGACGGATTTGCTAAAATACCGTTTGCAATGACAAGGCGTGATATTGCAGATTACAACTTATCTCATGATGAAATAGATAAAATGATGCTTACCGATGGCGTGATGAACCACGAACGAGTTAAGGAACGTCTTAAAGAGTATGCAATTAACAACGGCACCGCTCCTGTAAAGCCATTCGTTTTGGTTGTTTGTCAAAATACGGACCACGCTGAAAGTGTTATGCGGTTTATATCATCGCCCGATTTCTTTGACGGCAGATATATAGGTAAAACGATTATCGTGCATAGCAATCAGAAAGGCGCAGAACGTGAAGAAAACGTCCAACTATTACTTGAAGTTGAAAAGTATGATAATCCTGTAGAGATTGTAATACACGTCAACATGCTAAAAGAAGGTTGGGACGTCAATAACCTTTACACAATTGTTCCTTTGAGAACAGCGGCAAGTCAAACGCTGAGAGAGCAAACAATTGGCCGTGGTTTAAGATTGCCTTACGGGAAACGTACTGGATGCTTAGACGTTGACTCGCTTGTTATTACAGCGCACGATAAATTTGACGAAATAATTAAAGAAGCGACTAATCCTAATAGCCTTCTTAAAGCTGGCAACATTATCTTTGCTGAAGATATAGAAAAGACAGAAGCTGTACAAATTCCTTCAAATCTTCAATTATCAGTTCAAATGAGTTTGGAAGAACTCGGCGTTCACATTGAGAACGCTCAAGATTATACTTCCGAAGAAAAACAGGCTATAGTTCAAACTGTTAAAGTGGCTTCGAAAGAGCTGATTAATCAATACAGATTGAATGGCAAAGAAAATCTTTCAACTGCCGTCGATACTGAAAAAGTAATTGCTGCTGTTGCAGAGTCGGTTGACTTGGCAGAAATAGTGAAAAACAGAACTGATTTCAAAGATATATTAAGACGTTTCGCTGGTGATGAGATAGAAAAACAACGAAAACTTATTGAAACAGAAGCTATGCCGATTCCTCAAATTGAGATTACAAGGGATAATAAGTCGAACTATTATTTTGAGGATTTTGATTTGGAGTTGTCTGAGTTCAATTACTATCCAATATCAAACGAAATTCTGTTACAAAATCTAGTTGATACAAAAGATACTACTGTAATAGAAGGTAAAGGTTTGGATTTTAATGCGCTTAATCCTATGAGAACGTTAGTTGATGAAATTGTAAAAAAGCCAGAGGTTGACTATGATGAATGCAGCGATCTACTTTACAATTTGTTGAAATCTCTATTTGACTATCTTGGTACAAAATTTACCCAAGACCAAATAAAGAACATAGTGATGTTTAATAAGAAAGATATTTCTAACAAGATTTATCTGCAGATGAAAAAGCATTTTGTTTGTTCTACTCCAAACTTAATTGAAAGAATATCTGGGGTATCTTATACTATCCTTGATCCGGGTTATATTAAAAAATTAGGAGATGAGCCTATCTCATTGTATGACAACATTGACGATGGTCAAGTGCCGAAAGTGTTGTTTACTGGCTTCAGTAAAGCACTGCACCCTATTTACAAGTTTGATTCTGCTCCAGAAAAAAGGTTTGCAATAGTTTGCGAACACAGCCCAGAAGTCATTAAGTGGTTAAGACCTGCTCCAAAACAATTCAATCTATTTTATGGAAGTAATCACAGATACGAACCTGACTTTGTTGTTGAAACGGCCGATACAATGTTTTTGGTTGAGGTCAAAGGTGAAGACAAATTGACGGCAGAAGATAACCTATTGAAAAAACAACGTGCTGTCAGGTATTGTGAAGTGTCTAACGTATATTGTGACCAACATGAGTTAAAATTCTGGAAATACTTGTATATTCCAAGCCAACAAATCTCAACGTCATCAAGTTTTACTATGCTAGCACAAAGATTTGAAGAAAAATAGGGGGTGAAATAATGTATAAGATTGGCGATACGGTAAAAATAGTACACGACGGTAGTGTTGGAGCCGTCATTGGTGCCACCACTATTGGTAATACCATTCAATATAAGGTTTTGGTAAATGGTAATATGTTGTCTTTTTTTGAAGAACAATTGGCCCCATATGTTACTGAACGCCAATCTCGTCTTTATTCAGCAAAAGAAGTCAATGCGTTACTTACTGCACGGCTTATTATCAATCCGAGTATAAGTTCCTTATACTCCTTAAACTCCGCCAAGATTGATTACATTCCATACCAGTTTAGACCGGTATTGAAGATTATTAAATCGGACAGTCCACGTATTCTTATTGCCGATGGCGTCGGTGTAGGAAAAACTATTGAAGCAGGACTTGTACTTAAAGAATTACAGGCAAGATTTGACATAAAGTCTGTGCTTGTTATCTGTCCTCGCCCACTTATTACTGAAAAAAAGTGGCAGAACGAACTTAAAAGGTTTGGAGAAAAATTTGTTCATATAGACGGAAAAGCATTAAGGTACTGTATAGAAGAAAGCAAATTAGATGATGGCGAATGGCCGTCTGAAAATAGAAAATGTATTGTTCCTTATTCTTTATTCGACGAATCCTTAGTAAATGGAACCGCTGATGGCGGATTGACGAAACTAAATAAGACTTCACTTGCGGACTTGAATCCTTTTCCTAAGTTTGATTTGGTTATCATTGATGAAGCTCATCATATTAAAAACCCTAATACTTACGCTTATCAAGCCGCACAAATGTTCTGTGATAACGCTGAAAGTATTGTCCTATTAACGGCTACGCCTATTCAATTGGGCGATAGAGATTTATTTGTTCTTCTAAACCTTATTAGACCTGATCTTGTGTTTGATTATGATAGTTTTAAGCATATGTCGGAACCGAATCCGTTTATTAATGAGGCAGTAAAGCTTATACGTGGTAATTTAGCTGACTGGAAAGAACAAGCATTAGACAATCTAATTAAAGCGGGTAATACTAATTGGGGAACGGCTATGTTGATTCCTAACCCCGTATATCAAAATGCGGTCAAATTGTTGCATTGGAATACGATTACAGATGAACAGCGCGTAAGATTAATAACCGACGTTGAAAGTTTACATACTTTTGCTCACATTATTAACCGTACAAGGCGTCGTGATATAGGGAGTTTCACATTAAGAAAGCCTGAAACATTAAAAGTATACTTCACGACCGAACAACAAGAATTGTATGAAAAGCTCATGGAAACACAAGCTAACATTTTGATGCAGTTGCACGGAGACCGTGGGATTCGTTTTATGATGACCACTATTATGCGACAAGCATCAAGTTGTATTCATGGTTTGCGACCTTTCCTTGAAACCATTCTCACAAGGCGGTTTGATGAACTTGAGGTCTGTGACGGCGGTATGGATTATGATGGGGATTATGGCAATACCCTTTATGATAAAATGTCTATTCCCGAAATCAAACTGGCTGTTCAAGAAATACTTTTATTAGCATCTAAAATCGGACCGGAAGATCCGAAATTTGAAGCATTACTTAAAACAATAAAAAGTAAGCAGACAATGCAGAATAACAAGGTTATGTTGTTCAGTAGCTTCAGGCATACCTTAAAGTATTTGTACGATAAATTAATTGACGAAGGCGTTAGAGTTGGAATTGTTCATGGCGGAGTTAAGGACGAAGACCGTGTTAAACTGCGTGAACGTTTTATGATGGATAGAAAAGAGGTTAACGCATTAGACGTTTTACTGTTCTCTGAAATTGGTTGTGAAGGCTTGGACTATCAATTCTGTGATTGTATGATAAACTATGACTTACCTTGGAATCCGCAAGCAATAGAACAAAGAATTGGTCGTATAGATAGAAACGGACAAAAGAGTGAAAGTGTTTCCATTGTCAATATCATAACAGAGGGTACTATTGATTGTGATATTTATGAACGTTGTTTATCAAGGATAGGTGTATTTAACGCTTCCATAGGTGATAGTGAAGAGATTCTAGGTGATTTAACTAAGGAAATCTATGATATTGCCGAGAAATATGTTCTTAATCCATCTGAAAGACAGCAGAAACTTCAGCAGCTCCAGGATAACAAAGTAAGGTTAATACAAGAACAGCAAAGAATCGAAACGGAAAAACACTCTTTCTTCGGCCTGGATTTAAGCGAAAGCGTAATGAAAAAAGAACTTGAAGATGCAACTAATTTACATCTTGGAGAAGAGTCCATTGCTCGTCTTGTGGAAACTTATTTAGAAAAACGATTAGGCGATGGCTCCACGTACATTTTAGGTGACGGAAAGCAAAAGACTTTAAGACTAAATGCTGACAATAGAAAATTACTTCTTGAAGATTTTTCAAGATTACAAAGGCAACCTAATCCTGTCTATAAAGCGTGGGAGCAATACTTAACAGAAGCAGCCCCGTTTGAAAAAATCACGTTTGACGGACATTACTCTGCCGACAATAGAGATACTGTATTCATTATGCCAACTCACCCGTTGGTTAAACAAGCATTAAAATGTTTTGAAGATGAACCTATTGTGTGCTCATTAATATCGAATTATGCAAATCTTTCTGACGGTTCATACCCGTTTGTTATTTATGAATGGCTTTACAAGGGTGTTAAGCCTGACAATAAATTGCAAGTTATTACTGCTGAAAACTTCCCAAATAAGGATATGTTGGAAGCAATATACGCCTCAAAAGATAACGGCACTCTAAATTGTGAAATTAATCAGCAAATACTTGATGAAGTTCATTACAAAATATGGGAATTTGCTAAGGAAGATTATCTGATGACAGCGCAACAAGTGGTTGGCTTCAAAAAAGAAAGTTTGATTTCCAGTGAAACTGCAAGGGAACGAACCATATTAGAGAGATTAAAGACTGAAACTGATAGTCGTATAATCAGAATGAAACAATCCCAGTTGGCAACGCAAAAGAGTTGGTTCTTAGCCAAAATGGAAGAACTTGATGCTATGGTTAAACAATCCGACATTGTAACTCGAAAACTTGTAGTCGGTATTATGAAGGTGAAACACTGATATGACATCACAAGAGAGATTAGCAGAATTAAAAAGAAAACGTGAAGGTTATGTGGCTTCCAGTAAAGAAAATAATATGTATGAGGGTACAAAAAAGATTTTAACCGATATGTACCCTGATACTGCTCATTTCATATATGAGTTGCTTCAAAATGCGGAAGATATGAATGCTACATCGGTCAGTTTTGCTTTACGAGATGACAGACTTGTTTTTACTCATAACGGTACAAAGCGAGATTTTGTTATTGAAGATATTGACGCTATTACGAGCATTGGAAATAACAGTTTAAAAAGAGACGACAAAACGAGCATTGGGAAGTTTGGCGTTGGCTTTAAGGCGGTTTATTCTTATACTCAAACGCCAGAAATTCATTCTGGTGAATATAGTTTCAAAATTGTCGATATGTTCGTCCCGACAGATGAAGGAGTAGAACAAAAATCCAAAACTGGTGAAACACAGTTTGTTTTCCCATTTGATCATAAAACTAAGTCAAAAGAACAGGCACAAAAAGAGATTAAAGAAGGTTTGGTCCAGTTGGACGAAAACTCTATTCTTTTCTTGAAAAATATTCATCAAATTGTTTTCAGTTTGCCAGATAAAACTCGTGGTGGAGTAAAATTAGAAGATATAGATGACAATTTGAAACGTATTATTAAAGTTGATGCGAAAAACGGAAAACGGACTAGCACATATTGGTACAAATTTACAAAACAATGTAATATTTCTTCTAGCGGAGAGTTTATTACTTGCCCTGTTTCAATAGCATATAAAATGAATGTAGAAAATGGGGATAAAGGGGGAACCATTAATGCGGACTGTTCCTTAAAAGGAAATGTGTGTATTTATTTTCCTGCTGCTAAAGAAGATAGCCATTTGCATTTTCATATTAATGCCCCTTTTGCTTCAACTGTTGCTCGCGATAGTGTAAGAGATTGCGAAGAGAATAACGAACTTATTTCTTGTATTGGAGATTTAGCTGTCGAGTCTGTTTACTTTTTTAAAGGGAAAGGAATTCTTGATTTGAATATGTATGCTACGTTACCAAACAGTAAAGACTTTGATGATTATAGTTTTAGCTGGTTTAAGTCCCCATATAAAGTTATATATGATAAACTAAAAAATGAGTTTTCCCATGCAGCGTTGATTATTACCGAAAAACGTGAGTATAAAACTGTTGATGATGTTTTGCAGTCAAATAGAGATATAGTGGAGTTATTCAACGATTTGGATATTTCGCATCTTTATTGTAAAGAACGCAGTTGGATTCCTGCAGTAAAGCCTCAATCACGTGAGTTGTATTTTCTTGAAGATTTAAAAATTGAACAAATAGAGAAAAGAGATGTTGCAAATATTCTAAAAGATAATACGGAATTGTTTTCCGAGATTTTTGCCAATAAAGATGCGATATGGTTTAGAAAATTTTATGCGTTGCTGTATGACGTTACTTCTACATATGCGTATTCAAAACAATACGAAGCTTATAAAAATTTAGCAATAATTCGAGCAGAAGATGGATCAATGCGAAAAGCGAGTGAATTATTCTTTAAGTCGATATATACGCCTCGTAACATAAAAGACGCTATTTATGTTGATAGTCTTGTCTATTCTGGAGAAAAAACTAATTCAATTATTGAAAAGGCAAAAAAATTCATAGAGCAAGTTGGCGTTAGGACAATGAGTGAGCAGATTGATATTACATCGGAAATAGAGCATCAGGGTTCTATCGGTTCGGATGATGTTATTATTACCTTGCTGGAAGTATTTGAATACTATGAAAAAAATGGAAAAGTTGATGGCTTTGAAAATAAAAATATTTTCTTAGCAAGAAGTATAACCAAGGATAATGAATTGTATAGGACGACAGCAAAAGATTGTTGTTGGTCTGAAGACGTAGCATTTTTTTATCAAGATGATGACGATGTGTCTTTTATTCTTGCCAAGGATGAGTATGACGCTCTTGATGGGAAGGAACTTAATTTATTATATAAAGTATTTGTAGAATTGGGTGGAAGAATTAAACCAACGATTTCTCTAACAACTTTGTCATATAATCATCCACAATGGAATCAACTTTCTAATATCGCCAATGAAAGATATGATACCTGCGTTAAAAAAGATTATACGTTGACCGGAATTGCACATATTCGAGAAATAGAAAAAGAAGGTCTATTCAAAGAAAGTCTTCTATTATGGCAAACGGTATGTGAAGATAAAAATGTATATCATCATCAAGCACAGTATAAGGCTAATGCTAGTCGTCCTATAGAATATTTGGAATCTACAGTAGCTTATTGGCTAAGAAGAATACGTTGGATTCCAGGAGTAAACAATGAGTTTTATCGTCCTTGCGATATTACGAAAGAAATGTTATTACCAGAATTTAGATTGTATGAAGGTTCAGTTTTTCTCGAAAACCTTGGTTTTGGTGATAAAACAAAAGCCCCTAAAGATTTGGCTCTATTATTATCCCAGTCTGGCATAAAACTATCGCCAAGCAAGCGTAAGTTGTATGAAAGGATGGATTCTATGACCGATGAAGAAGCTGAATCTTTTATTAGAAAATTGGAAGTCGAAGATAAGAAGAAGCAAACGTTTTCTGAAACGCTTGCTGCTGAGAATAAAGAGCAAATCTCCGTTGAAGATGACGATATTGATGATTATGGTAGAGATTATGGAATTTCTAACGTGGAGAAAAGGCAATCTCAACAAGAAAGAGACTTTGAGGAAGGATTAGAACAGCCAAAGAAAGCATACAAGTCTTGGCACTATTCGTATTTGTCCAAAACTTCAGCTATGGAAAAACAGTTTGTTCAATCTCAATATAAGGGTAAATGTCAGATATGTGGCAGAACACCTATTGTTAAATCCAGTGGGAAACCGTATTTTGAAGCAATTAATATCATTAACACTTCCAAACTTTCTAATGAGTATATGAACAGCCTCGAATCTGGTTGGAATACATTGTCGCTTTGTCCAAATTGTGCCGCCGAATATAGGTATTGTGCAAAAAATCTGGATAGTCTAGAAGAAGAGATTGAAAAAACTAACATTCAATCTCAAGAGAATAAACTAATAGAATTAACAATCACATTAAAAAACCAACCTACAACTATTACATTTACGCCAAAACACTTTCTTGCTTTGCAATCGGCTTTTAAGATTTTTAGAAAACATGAGCAAGAAGATGATGATAATTAATTAGCATTAAATTAGCCGTCAACGATTGTTGGCGGCTAAACTTTTTTATTCGGGCATATACTGTTTCCCTTCAACGTCTATGACTTTATGAGTTATCCCGTCTTTGGTTTGTTCGGTGTAGGTTGGTTTGCCTGTTGCGGAAGCACGAAGGATAACTTTGTCGGGCGTCGGTTCGGCTTTTTCGATGTTGATGTCTATGAATTTCTCGTCCGAGCTGACCTCAAGGACTTTACAGCCATGTTCTCGTATGAATACGCTGAATTGCCACAGCTTTTCAAACATACCGTTGCTGTCCATTATGAAGCAGATGTCGTGTTCAGGTGAATACCCTGTAATTCTAAAATATTGTGTCATTGTTGTTTCTCCTTTGCCTTATGCGGCGATTTGTAGTTTTTTGATTTGTCTGTTGGCGTACGGTAACCATTTTTTGTTTACAAAAGTCATAACGCTTTCGTTTGGTCGGGAGTCGTTTTCGCCGTAGCATTGTAGAACTTTGTGCTTTGAGAGCGAGTATTCGATTGTTACGAACGGAGTATCCACCTTGTCTTTATTGCGGATAAAAAAGATAAGCGTTTCTTCTCGGATAAACTTTTGGTCATATCCCATTCTGCCGACACAATGGTGAAGTATGTCGCCTTCTCGGATAAGGTCTGCCGGGCTTTGAGCAATCACGATAGCGTAATCACCTTTGGTGTAGTTTTGTAGCTGAATATATTTCTCTGCAATCTGTTCAAACTGCTCGTATAGTTTGGCTCGTTCTTTCTTGTCGGCTATGGCTTTTGCCGTTGCGTATTCGTCAGAACGTATATCGTGCCAGCGTTTGAAATCGTGAGGGAAGCGGTTTTTATCCAAAGTCAAATCCAAGTGCAGAAAGGTGCAAGCCTTGATATAATCGGCGTAAGAGCTTAAATTTGTTTTCTGTTTTCCTATGTATGAGATGAGTCGCTCCTTGTCGTTGCCTACGACTTCCTTAATTGCTTGATAGCTTGCGTTGCTACGCAGTTCCTTTTTGGCTTTTTCACGGGCTTGTATGTCTTCTATATCGACGTTCTTTCTGTAAGCCTGCATTATCGTGGTTACGTAAACGCATTTGAAAACCAGTTCGTCTTTATGTTTGCCAAGCCATTTGCGGAAGGTCTTATCTACTGCAATCTTTTCAAGTATTTGCTTGCTTGAAACGTAGTTTACCAGTCCGAGTTTTGTTAGGTACTCAACTTGCGGATATTGTTCATATAACCGTAGGTATTGAAGAATGTTATCCATCGGGTACAACTCCCAAGCAGAGTACTTGTACTGTGGAAATTTAGATAGGTATTCCTTGTTCATAATGGGAGCGTATGGGTCAAATAGCCTATCTTCGTGCCAACCCCATTCGTCGTCCTCATACCATTTTGGTTCACGTTGTAAGCCTTCGGAAAACCAGCCTACTGTATAGCCACCGATATAGTAAAAGCACATATCTTTTAGGTAGCATTTGCCAGAGTGTATTCCGTGCATTGCGACTTGCTTGCAGTACCACTTTTTGTATCTGCATTTTACGGCTACGGTCATCTTTACAAGCTCGCCGTCGTTCTTTGTAAGATAGGCATAAAAGCGGACGTGTCCGTCTTGCGTTGGATATATTTGTAAGTCATTTTTCTTAATAAGCTCAACCATATATTTGGGTATAGGTTTTATCTTTTCGGGTTTCATTATTCCACCTCCAAATCTTTGCCAAATAATTCAATTAAGCGTTTTACTTGTACGTTATCGGTAGATAAAGTCTTTGTTTGTAATTCTTGCTTGCGGATAAGCCTAATGTCTTCGGCATCTTCAACAACGGCTAAAGCATGATTTTTTGTAATCGTCGTAAAGTATTTATCCACGGCGTGATATGGTATTCCGCAAAGTGGAACTCGCTCGGATAATCCGCAATCTCTACCTGTCAAGGTAAGGTCTAACTCGTTTGCAATCGTCTTTGCGTTGTCGCCCAAGAACTCATAAAAGTCACCTAATCTGATTACAACTATGGAAGTCGGATATTGCTTTTGAATATACATATACTTTTGATATAATGGCGTCCCAACGGGGTTAAAAGCGGGCTTAGGTTCTTCCTTAACTTCTTCTTCGACGTCACCGTCAAAGTCCTCGTAATCGATAATCTCGCCGTCTTCGGTAACAACCTGTCCTTTGATTGCATTGTCTATTTCGTCAGCTGGTTCTTGTTCGTCCAAAATGTCAGGTTTTCTGTCATTTTCATCCGGCATATCAAATAACGAGAATTGATAATCTGTTTTTGCTTTTGGTGCTACCGTAGGAGTCTGGACCGTTATTGGTTTAGACTTTGTTTCTGTCTTGTATTCGGCACCGTCCAAATAGTAAAGTTTGCCGATAATGCTATCTTCTTCAAAGTAGTGGATAGCCCAACCGTAAACGGTCTTATCTTCAACACAAGCACTTTTTGCACCTTTGTCTGCGAGCTTTCTTGCTTCTTCCGAGGCAAAAGAAAAGAACCCGTCAAGGTCCTTTCTACTTATTAGCGGTTTACCGTCTTTATCTGCCGGTACTCCGTTATTGATTTTGTCCGCCAACGTCTGGCTGACGTTTTCTTCGAGATAGGCTTTTATCAGTTCCTGTTCTCGTGATTTGGTTTCTAAATTCAGTTTAATCATTGTTTTTATCTCCTTGTTTCAAAAAGTTTTTGACATAAATACTTGACAGACTAGAAAGGACATTCTCGCCATATTCCTTTTGCAAATTCGGCAAAGCGGATAGGCTTTATTATCCAGTTGATGCTGCTACTGTAAATCTGCTTAAACATCGTCACGGTTTTAGTCGCTTCACGATAGTTTCTGTCTTTAAAACGGCAAACAAAAAGTCGGCTATCATTTTCGTAATAACCGACTTTATATCCGTACGGGTTGTGCTTGTTACATCTTTTCATATTGAGTTACCACTCCGAAAACGTCGTCTGCGTAATACTCTCCAACGTAGCAGTTGAATATTGCCGTACACATAATGTCTTTGTACTTAACGATATAGGAAGAAGGCACACGGTTTCCAAACATATAATGTTCGGCAATTACCGTTATTTCGTCCATTGTGTCGCTGTTCATTTTGCCTTGATTTAGTGAATAGATATAGGCTTGTGTTGTAAAAGGTTTCATTTATTGTATTCCTCCAAGTATTGTTTGTATTCGGTATCTTGTTCTAAGATTTGCATTATTTCGGGCATAGACGTTTCTTTCGTTCTGCCGACGCAAGCAAGTATTAAAAGATTTGTATTGCTGTTGAAAACACGACGGAAAGTATAATCAAGAAGTTTGGTTATGTCCTCATCGTTCGCTCCTAATCGGTTTAGGTAGAAAAGTACAGATAGAATTGTCCTTAATTCTTTTGTGTTTCGCATTATTTTACCTCCATAGTTTTCAAGTCCAAAAAGTCGTGTATGTACCAGTCGTTTTTGTTAGTCAAGTTCCACCAACAGTCATATTCATCCGTGCCGTCGGTTTCGATATGTTCTTCAAAGTCGTAACCGTCAATGATTTCGCCGTTATCGTCAAAGGCTTCAGCCGCCCAACTAATGTCAAATACCATTTCATTTGCAATGATTTCTTTGAAACGGTCAAAAGCCTTCTTATAAGTATCAAAAAGTTCAACTTCCACTTGTGAATCGTCATCTGTGGACCAGTCAAACATAACCATATATACTTTCATAATTCAATCTCCTTTTTCTCACGATGTTTTTCAAGTCTTATAGGATAGTTGCAATTCTCTTGATATTCTCTAAAGCTGCGTTTAGCGTCTTTGTAGGTATATTCCGAATTTTCGCATTCCCAACCGTAGCCACAGTTTCCTACAATGTCCCAGCGGTCTATTGTTTTACGTTCATATGTCATAATGCACCTCATATGCTTGCCAATCGGGGAAGGCAAGAGAAAAAGTTACAGTTCATAATCGTGTTGTGTAACTTTCTGTCGTTTGCGAAGTAGTTGCTGTCGGCGTATTCGTAGCCTTTCTTTGTGAGCTTTTTCAGTTCGTAGTGGTCGTATCCGTCGTGGTGATAACCATCAATCATTAGATGTCCGTCTTTATCGGTAAAGGTTACGCCGTCTAAATGGCTTATACAGCCAAGTAAGTCTTGCAGTGACTCAATGAACTTACCGCCGTCGTAACGTCCGTTCCAACGCCCACAGTAGCCTGTTAAAAGAAAATGCCCGTCATCGAGCATTTTTTCAAGTCTGTATTTCATATCTTCCCATTCAATATCGTCACGGTAGTTGATTTCATCTTCAATCATACTGTCGGGAACGTCTGCCGGCAGATACCAGTCTTGTTCTTCGGCGTACTCTTGAAAAAGTTCTTCTCGGATATCGTCCCTTTGATCGTAAAGGTTTGTGTTGTCGTATAAAACGTATTCTTTGCACATTGTCATTTCCTCCTAAGCTGTTCTAATCACGCCGCCAAATTGCGGTTTAACGCCGATGCTTCCAAATTCAGAGAAGGACGGCTCGTCTAAATTTTCAACGAAGGCACAAGCATAACCGTCTTTCAAGTCATCTCGGTCATACTGCCATTCTTCTTTTTCGTTTGAAACGTAAAGGAAAGCAAGCAACTCTCCAAATTCCGTCAAATTGTGTAAAACGTGGTAAACAAGGGCTTTGTATTTCTGCTCAAAAGCATTAACGTATGCTTGCTGTTTATCGTCCAGCCAGTAAAGGGCGCCGTAGCCCTCGGATAAATTCAGTTTGCCTTCTTCGGTAAACTCACGCACAACGTTCTCGTGCAGTTTGAGAGTCTTCATTCTCTCGATTGCTTCTTCTTTTTGTAATTCTTTATTCATAGTTAAAATCTCCTTATTAAATACATTCTTGTAAGGCTTCAAATTCATAGCCTATATTGCGTAGCGTTTCTTCAAATCCAAACCAAGCTAGCAAGTTTTGATTAGAGGTTTCACGGATAAGAGGGTCTTCCTTATCCCACTTATCACCGAATATGTCAGATAAGTCATATAATCCCATTTCTGCCATTGTGTTGGATAACAGTTCATTGATTTCCTCGTTGTACCGTTTGTAAAACGCTATTGTGTCGTGATAGTAAATTAAAAAGCCAACCGTTCCCGATTGGCATCCGTAATGAAGTACGTCAGTAAAGATATATTTCTTGTCATCATAATCACCCCAGCGGTCTATAACATAGTTGCAAACTCGTTTTGTAAGTGCATTGTCAGTCTTTTGTTTGATTGACTTGATATTTGCTTGTGTCAGTTTCATTATTCAACCTCCTCGAAGTCATCGACGTTGACTTCCTCGTAGAATTGACCGTATTCAAAATACAAACGGTCACCATCACGTTTCAGCTCATAAGTTATTACGCTTATCTTGCCGGTGTACGTAACAGCAACCGTTATTTCATTGCGGTCACAGTTGATGTCAACGATGTTGAATTTAACAAATTCATCTCCATCGAAGAACTCGAATTCAGAGAGATATAATCTCTTTCTAAATTCATCTGATTTGAAAACTTCGTTTTCCATAGGATTACCTCCAAATATTTTTTTTGCCTCGTATAATTAGCTTGTAAGTGTTAATGAATGATTGCTTTAGTCGTTTATGGAGGTTAACCGGACAATATGGATAAAACTTTTTTGATCATTTTCTTTATCTCCTTTATGTTGGATTTGCCTTTGGCAGCAACCGTCAATCACGCCTGCACCAAAAATGCAAGGATCCAAGAAGAAAATATTACGTTTTTGTAATACCATTCAATTGCGTAGTAATATTTTCTTCCATTGCATTTGGGGGGCAGGCGTGATAGGTTGAGAGGGCCAAAAGGCAAACCAAAAGGAAACAATCGTAATTTGATATAATTAAGCTAGAGACTAATATTTGTAAGGCTACATTCAAGGCGAAAGTCAACGACCAAGAAAAAAGAATTGCCTACGGATAAGGCAAAAATGGGTATAAAAAAAGACCGAGCTATTAGCCCGGTCTAAAGTCAGTTTAATTAAGTTTTAAGCGATTGTTTTTTCAGTTGACTTTCGTGGACCCTGTGCTACGATAAGCACCAACGAGAGGGAAAAAATTTGTAGTAATTATTTTGTCTTAATGAAATTGCCGTAAGCGTCACGTTTATTGGTTTTCCAACTATTGTATTCTTGCTTATGCCTTTCAAAAGAAAAAACCACGCCTGCAACCCCGTTAACGAAAATGTATTTCGTTTCGCGAGGGTTCAAACGCGGTTCGTCTTGGCGGAGAAGTCGGGATTTGAACCCGAGCTACGTTTCACCGTACTACTCCCTTAGCAGGGGAGCCCCTTCGGCCTCTTGGGTACTTCTCCACGGCTGAAACTTTTTTATTAGCTTATTGATAATAGCATATTTATTTTTTGATGTCAATATTTTTTAGCAATGCAGACCGCATTTATTTGTTAATTTAGCCGTTTTTGTCATTGAGCATAGCTTGTAAGGAGCGTAAAGCTCTGCCTCTGTGACTGACAGAATTTTTTTCTTCAGCTGTCGCAAGTCCGAAAGATTTATTTAAGTCGCGACTGAAAAAGACAGGGTCGTAGCCGAAACCGCCGTTGCCTTCTCTCTTATAAAGAATATCGCCTTCGGTTTTTCCCTCTGCCGATAAATAGGCGCCGTCAGGGAAGTATAAAACTACGCTACTGACAAAATATGCCTTTCGATTTTCTATTCCATCCAGATTTTTAAGCAATAAGTCAATGTTCTTATCATCGGTATGACCTTCTCCAGAATACCGCGCAGAAAACACTCCCGGTTCGCCGTTTAATGCCTCAACAACTAGTCCGCTGTCGTCAGCTAAAGCCGCCATATTAGTAATCTTACTTATTGCTTTTGCCTTAATGAGAGCGTTGTCAAAAAACGTTAGTCCGTCTTCAACGATTTCGGTATCTATACCTAATTCGCTCAGAGAATAGGCAACTTCAAAAAAGTTGCCTAGTATCTCTTTTATTTCTCTTACTTTATGCTTATTGTTGGAAGCGATTACAAGTTCCATAATTACACGTTAGGACGGTACAAATCTATTTTTTTAGGTCCTTTCTTAGCTAAAAACGCGCCTATTATCATGCCTATACCTTGGAAAGGTTTGCCGTTGCAACGCTTGATAAGTCCGTCAACAGCCTTTTGAGGAACAAGTCCGTTGGTCATGGCAAAGGCGTTACGCAAAGGCATACTAAGCGCGCTCTTCTGAGCCATTTTCTTTAAGAAATCGGGACTGTCTTTAGGCATAATCTTCGCGCTGAAAGTATAAGCAGCCCATTTTAACAGCTTACCTATCCAGCATACTCCTAAGTCACCCAGACAGGAATTATAATCTATATCGCCCTTTACCAAAGGCACGTTGTCGACTAGTTCTCTTCCCAAAAGGTTCTTGAAATCCTTGTCGGGAATGTCGCCATAGTCGCCGATGTTATAATAGCAAGATGCGGACGCTTTATAAGAAGGTATAACTTTTGTATCTGAGGTTACAGTTATCTTGTCTTCCAACAAAATATTTCTGCTGGACGCGCCAACCAAAATTTCGAACTCTCCGCTCTCCACCGTCCAATCGGATACTTCTACGTTATAGAAAGCAAAACTCCTCTTGTCAAGAGTGACGGTAACGGTCTTTGTTTCTCCCGCTTCAAGCTCCACTCTGGCAAAAGCCTTTAGTGCTTTTTCTTCACGGAAAATGGTGCTTTCTACGTCTTTTACGTAAATTTGTGCAATTTCCGCGCCCTTAAACTTGCCGGTATTGGTTACGGCAAAGGACACGTCAACGGTATCTTTATCGGTAATTTCCTTAGCCGAAATTTTTAGGTCGCTGTAAGCAAAGGTAGTATAAGACAAGCCGTATCCAAAGGGGAAGCGTACTTGCTTTTTGGCGGTGTCAAAATATCTGTACCCAACAAAAATACTCTCTCTGTATTCCACCGTCTGCGGTCCCATTTGGAAATAAAGGTAAGCTGGGTTATCTTTCAGGCTTATCGGGAAGGTTTCTGCAAGCTTTCCGCTGGGACTAACTTGTCCGTAAAGCAGTCTGTAACAAGCCTTGCCGCCTGCGCAGCCGCATAGATACATATTAAGTATGGCAGGAACTTTATTAATCCAAGGTAGAGCCATAGCCGAACCGCCGCTAAGAACAACTATCACGTTCTTATTGACTTTGGATATTTCTTCGACTAGAGCGTTATGCACCATCGGTAAATCCATGTGCGTACGGTCAAAACCTTCGCTCTCGTAATTGTCGGTAAGTCCGATAAACAACAAAACAACGTCCTTTTCCGATGCTACTTTAACCGCTTCGGCAAGCATAAATTTGTTTACTTCGTCGCAATTGGGGTCATAACCTTCGGCGTAAGCGTATTCGGCTTTGATTTCGTCCAAATAATCGGTAAAGCTAGTTAATTTTTTGGGGTGAATTCTGGAAGAACCGCTACCCTGATAGCGTACAGCCTTTGCCATAGTACCGATTACCGCTATTTTCGTATCTTTCTTGAGAGGCAAAATACCGTCATTTTTCAATAAAACTGCGCCTTTTTCGGAAATTTCACAAGCTAATTCATAGTTCTTGTCATAGTCAGCTTTGATATCCTTATGCTCCTCTCTGTCTTTTTGACATCTAAAAGCAAATTCCAACATGCGCATAACCACTTTATCTAGGTCGGCTTCGGAAAGCTTACCGCTTTTAACAGCTTCGGCGATTTCTTTGTCGCGTATTCCGTTTGAGGTGGGCATTTCCAAATCAAGACCAGCTAGGATACCCTTTACTCTGTCGTTTACCGCGCCCCAGTCACTGACAACTATACCTTTATATCCCCATTCGTCACGTAAAATATCGGTCAGTAGTTTCTTGTTGTCGCTTGCGTGAACTCCGTTAATAGGGTTATAACTGCACATTATTGTATACGGTTGGGCTTTTTTCACAGTTGCTTCAAAAGCGGGCAAATAAATTTCTCGGAACGCCCTCTCGTCAACTTCGCTGCTTATTGTCATTCTTCTATATTCTTGGGAGTTAACGGCAAAGTGCTTTAGAGAAGTACCTACCTTTTTACTTTGAACGCCGTTAACGTAGCTTGCGCTCAATTCTCCGGCAAGATACGGGTCTTCGGAGAAATATTCAAAGTTTCTTCCGCAAAGGGGGTTTCTCTTAATATTAACGCCGGGACCTAAAACCACGTCAACACCTTGGTCAATTGCTTCTTCGGCGATAGCCTGCCCCATTTTATATGCAATTTCGGTATCCCAAGTGCTTGCTACGGTAACCGCTGTGGGGAAACACGTAGAAGGTTCAGAATCCTGCATAAAATTGGCAACGTCGGCGTTAACCAACTCTTTTCTTACTCCGTGCGGACCGTCGGCAACCATAGCCGAAGGTACGTTTTTATCTTTTATATATGCCGTACGCCAATTAGTAACGCCCGAACACAGAGCGCATTTTTCCTCCAACGTCAGACTCTGTAAAATGTTCTCTAAATCAGCCATAAACTACTCCTTATCTAATTATTTTATTGAACAACCAGAATTATAATACCATATATAGTATTTTAATGCAATATTTTTTTATATTTGAAAATTATACGCCACGACCGACATACTAAAAACATGGGATATTATAACTATCACGCCCAAATAAAAAAGCTCCTTGATAGCGGTTGTCTTATAAAAATCGTACCGTCGGAAAAAGCGGAATTTTCTTTCGTTTTTGTATTTTTGACCCAAAAAGGAATAATTAAAAAACCCATACGCCCTCACGCCGTTTGTCGGTATACCGAATATCTGATTGATTATAAAATTTGATTATTATTCCAATTATGATTACAGCCCCGACAACAATCTCCGATAAGTAATGTTTGGGACGGCGGTTCGTATTCTTAAACAAAAATCCGCCCCAATAAGGGGCGGATTTTTTACGTTTAATCTTATTAGATTACGCTTTGTCAACTTTTGCCATATGAACGATAAGGTCAACAACCTTGTTGGAATAACCCCACTCATTGTCGTACCAAGAAACTAACTTCATGAAGTTGCCGTTAAGAGCAATACCGGCTGTTGCATCGAAAACAGAGGTTCTGGGTTCGTGTGTAAAGTCGGTGGAAACTACTGCGTCTTCGGTGTAACCAAGGATACCCTTCATTGTGGTTTCGCTGGCTAGCTTTATAGCAGCTTTAACTTCTTCGTAAGTAGCGGTCTTAGCAAGTCTAACTGTAAGGTCAACTACGCTTACGTCGGGAGTAGGTACGCGGAAGGCCATACCTGTTAGTTTGCCGTTAAGCTCGGGGATAACCTTGCCTACTGCCTTAGCTGCACCGGTGGAGGAAGGAATAATGTTATTGCCTGCGCCACGTCCGCCTCTCCAGTCTTTCTTGCTGGGGCCGTCAACGGTCTTTTGGGTAGCTGTTGTAGCGTGAACGGTAGTCATAAGTCCTTCTACGATACCAAAATTGTCATTAACAACTTTAGCCAAAGGAGCCAAGCAGTTGGTTGTGCAGGAAGCGTTGGAAACTATTTTCATCTTCTTGTCATAAGCGTCTAGGTTAACGCCGCAAACGAACATGGGAGCATCCTTGCTGGGAGCGGTAATAACAACTTTCTTAGCGCCGCCTTTCTTGATATGAACTTTAGCTGTATCGATAGTAGTAAACACACCGGTAGCCTCAGCGATATATTTAGCACCACAGGATTTCCAATTGATGTTGGCAGGGTCTTTTTCTGCGAAAACGGTAACAGGATTGCCATTAACAACAAGTTTGCCGTCAGCAATTTCGATTGTGCCATTGAATTGTCCGTGAACACTGTCATATCTTAGCATATATGCCATGTATTCAACGTCGATAAACGGATCATTAATTCCTACTACTTTTACGTCTTTTCTCTCGCAGCAAGCGCGGAATACCAAACGACCGATTCTTCCAAAACCATTGATACCAATTTTTACTTTTGCCATTATTTTTATCCTCCTAATGGAATTTTTTTTCGTCATTATTCTAAACTTTTTCAAAAAAAAATGCAACTGATTTACGTGCATTTTTTTATTATATTTCGATTTTTTCCTAAATGGTAAAATATATTCTATTTTGCCACAATATTTAGTATTCTGCCCTTGACGTAAATTACCTTTACTATCGTTAAGCCGTCCAAAACCGACGTCTTTTCGGCGGTAATTTTCATAACTTCTTCTTCGGACGCGTCCTTAGAAACTGTTATTTTTACCCTAACTTTGCCGTTTATTTGAACGGGGATTTCCACCTCGTCCAAAATGAGGTCTTTTTCATCAAAAACAGGCCATTTTGCGCTATTTATTTTTGCGCCGTTATTTATATTCTCGTACATTTCCGAAGTAATATGCGGTGCAACGGGATTAAGCAAAAGCAAAATAGTATTGAGCTCTTTTTTAGTAACGGAACCTCTTTGATAAAATACGTTTACAGCCGTCATTAGTTGAGCTATCGCCGTATTGAACTTGTTGCTTTCAAAATCCTCGGATACCTTTTTTATTACCCATGCCATATTGAGGTCTTTTGTATCGGTCTCTTTTATCATATCGGCAAGGTTCCAAACTCTGTTTAGAAATCTGCTACAACCTCTCGCACCCTCTGTTGACCAAGGAGCGGGCTTTTCGTAGTCGCCGATAAACATAGTAAAGGTACGCAGTACGTCGGCTCCGAACTCTTTTATAACGTCGTCGGGATTAATTACGTTGCCTCTGGATTTACTCATCTTTTCGCCGTCGGCGCCCAAAATCAAGCCTTGCGCCGTTCTCTTGAGATAAGGCTCTTCGCTTGTGACAACACCGATGTCGTAAAGGAACATATTCCAAAAACGGGAGTAAATAAGGTGGCGTGTGACGTGTTCCATACCGCCGTTATACCAGTCAACGGTATTCCAATATTTATAGGCTTCTTTATCCACCACAGCCGTTTCGCAATCGGGACTTTCATAGCGTAAGAAATACCAGCTGCTTCCCGCCCACTGGGGCATAGTGTCGGTTTCTCTTGTAGCCGGGCCGCCGCAAATCGGGCAAGTTGTGTTTACCCACTCGGTAACCTTGCTAAGAGGACTTGACGCGTCGTCAGTCGGTTCAAAATCTTTCAAATCGGGCAACGTAAGAGGCAAATCTTCTAATTTTAATGGAACCTGTCCGCACTTAGGACAATTAACTATAGGAATAGGCTCTCCCCAATATCTTTGACGGTTAAACGCCCAATCTTTCATTTTATAATCGGTTTTGGCAACGCCTACGTTTAGTTTTTCCATCTCTTTTATCATAGTTTTGATGGCGTCTTTTACTTCCATACCGTTTAGTATGTCGGAATTGACCATTGTGCCGCCGTCTTTGGCTATATAGGCTTCCTTAGAAATATCCCCGCCCGAAATAACCTCTATTATGGGAAGATTATATTTCTTTGCAAACTCATAGTCTCTGGTATCGTGAGCGGGCACCGCCATAATAGCGCCTGTGCCGTAATCCATCATTACGTAATCGGCGGTAAATATAGGTATTTTGGCTTTGGTGATGGGGTTGATTGCATAAATGCCTTCCACCAAAACACCGCTCTTTTCTTTGGCAAGGTGAACTCTCTCGAATTCCTTTTTTAATTTGGCTTTCTGCTGATAGTCTTCTACCTGCGCTATATTCTTGATTGCGCCTGCGCATTCATTAAGCAAAGGATGTTCGGGAGAAACCACAACGAAAGTTACTCCGTAAATGGTATCTGGTCTTGTGGTATAGACTTTTAAGGGATAAGGATTTGTCGCGCCCTCAACGGTAAAAGTAACTTCGGCTCCTGTGCTTTTTCCTATCCAGTTGGCTTGTTCTGTCTTTATTTTTTCCAAAAAGTCAAGTTTATCCAAGCCGTTAAGCAGTCTTTCGGCATAATTTCTTATGCGCAAAAACCATACGTCTTTTTCCTTTTGAACAACTTCGGTGCCGCAACGGTCGCAAATACCGTCCTGGCTCTCTTCGTTAGCCAAAACTACCTTGCATTTCGGGCAGAAGTTAACTAAAGTTGTGGATTTATAAGCAAGTCCTCTCTTAAACATTTCTATAAAAATCCACTGTGTCCACTTGTAATAATCAGGGTCGGTGGTATCTACTTGTCTGTCATAACAAAAGCTATAACCAACCTTATGGAGCTGTTCGTCAAAGTGCTTAATATTGTTGTCGGTAACAATTCTCGGGTGCTGTTTTGTCTGCATTGCGTAGTTTTCGGTAGGCAGACCGAACGCGTCATAACCAATGGGGAATAGTACATTATACCCTTCCAAACGCTTTTTTCTGGCAATAACCTCCATACCTGTGTACGCCCTGATATGTCCAACGTGTATGCCTGCGCCGGAGGGGTAAGGGAATTCTATCAAGCCATAAAACTTAGGCTTAGATTTATCTTCGGTTACTTCAAAAATTTTGTTCTCATACCAATATTTTTGCCATTTGGCTTCTATTTCGGTAAAGTTATAATTTGTTGCCATTTTTGCACTTCCTTAAATTTGTATAAAAATCTATTAAATAATATCACAGCGTATTTTTAATGTCAAATATACTGGCAATTATTGAGTTTATTTGTTAAAATAAAATACAAACATAAACGGAGGAACGTAATGCAAAACTTTAATGCTTGGCTGCAAAGCTTTCTCGACGGCTACGGCTACAATATTCTGAAAGCCGCCGTGGTATTGTTATTCGGCTTGTTCGTAGTAAAAATTATTTCCAGAGTGAGCAAAGTTTCCCTTCAACGCACGCCCTTGGAAAGGACTACCATTACCTTTATCGATTCTATAATAAAATTCGCGCTGTATCTAGTGTTGTTTTATTGGGTAATAAGCATAATTATCCCTAAGATTTCGGCAGGACTTATCGCAATTTTGAGCAGTATGGCTCTTGCAATCGGTCTTGCCCTCAAGGACAGTTTAAGCAACTTTGCCAGCGGAATTATGATAATTTTTAACAAACCCTTCCGCGAAGGCGATTACGTCAGTATTGGCGGTGACGAAGGTACAATAAAGTCAATCGGACTTCTAAACACCTGTCTTTATACTGTCGATAACAAAAAAGTAGTGATAGCCAACAGCAGCGTAGTTAATTCCACCATAACCAACTTCTCTGCCCGCCCCACAAGACGGGTTGATTTGGAGTTTTCCGCCACCTACGGCACTGATATGGATTTAGTAAAAAGCGTTCTTAAACAAACGGTCAGTGAAAACAAACTAATCCTTACCGAACCCGAACCTCTGATAAGGCTCTACAAACACGGAGAAAACGGACTTATTTTCCGTTGCAGAGTCTGGGTTAATAACTCCGATTATTGGACGGTTTATTACGATTTGATGGAAGCCGTCTATAATAACTTTAACAAAAACGGCATTACCATACCGGTAAGACAATTGTCGATAACTAAGGAGGATTAAAATGCGAAAAAAACTTTTTAACTCTCTTATTATTCTAAGTCTTGCTCTTCTTGCCGCGGTCATTATTCTTGTAATTTTCGATATTGCAGAATTTGACACGCTTTGGGTAAAATATTTAACTATGCTCTCTTTACTTATACTAGGTTTGAGCTTAAATCTGTCTTTCAGGCGGCTAACTGACTTTGACGAAGCCGTATCCTGCTTGAAAAGGGCAAGAAAGTCCATAGAAAGACTAAATCTAAACAACAAAGCGGCGGCTTTTGTAAAACTGCTGTCCATAAAAAATCAGCTTACTAACGCAATAACCTATTTAGAAGATATCATCGCGGCGCACGACTTATATTTGTTGCGTTACGACCTAACTAAAATTATAGAAATAAAAGAACATTATACACAAAACGGAGACGCCTTTATTTTAACCGACAAAGAGACGGTAAAAGAGGATGCCGAAATATTAAAAAGAACTATTGAGGCTGTAAAAAATTATAAGCAAACAAGAAAAAAATAAGGTATATTTAGCATATAAAAAATCGCTTGAAAAACTTTCAAGCGATTTTTTTTTGTTAGGATATTTACAGTATACCGTCTACAAAGGCTTTAGGGTCAAACGGCAGCAAATCGTCTATTTTTTCTCCAACTCCCACGTAGACAACGGGCATTTCGTATTCGGCTGATATTGCCATAACCACGCCGCCTTTGGCTGTGCCGTCAAGTTTGGTTAGTATTATTCCGTCAATATCGATAGCTTCGTCAAAAATTTCCACCTGGCTTATTGCGTTTTGTCCTGTAGTTGCGTCCAAAACAATATAGTTTCTGCAGTCGGCATTGGGCATTTCTCTATCCACTACTCGGCTGATTTTCTTTAACTCTTCCATAAGGTTTTTCTTATTGTGCAGTCTGCCCGCCGTATCCACCAAAACAACGTCGGTTTTCTTGGCTTTAGCCGAAGAAATGGCGTCAAACACCACAGCCGCAGGGTCGGAGCCTTCGCTGTGCTTTACTATCCTTACTCCCGCTCTTTCCGCCCAAATTTCTAATTGTTCGCTTGCCGCCGCTCTGAAGGTATCCGCCGCAGCAACAACTACGCTTTTCCCTATACTGTCAAAATAATGGGCAAGCTTTCCTATTGCAGTGGTTTTTCCCACTCCGTTAACTCCGCAAAGTAAAATTACCAAAGGATATTCGTATTCGGGGATTTCATAATCAATAGATTCTAAAAGCAGACGTTTCAAAACTTCCTTAGCTTGAATCGGAGAGGTTAATTTTTTACGGAAAACCTCGTCTTTTAATTCTTCGATAATATCGGAAGAGGCTTTTATACCCATATCGGCAGAGATTAACGCAAATTCCAATTCTTCGTAAAAATTGTCGTCAAGTTCTTTAGCTTTGAACACTTCAAACAACTTTTTACTGATGTTTTCTTTGGTTTTTAATAATCCGGCTTTAATTTTATCGAAAAACCCCATAACTACTCCTTCTATTCTGCAATTTTGAGAGCTTCGCTCAGCTTGACGGTAAGATTCTTGGATACGCCCTTTTCCTGCATGGTAATACCGTATAACTGGTCGGCAAGTTCCATTGTAGGCTTCCTGTGTGACACGATAATAAACTGCGTGTTTTTACTAAACTTTCTTAAGTACTTGGCAAAAATATCGGCGTTGCTATCATCAAGCGGCGCGTCTACTTCGTCCAAAACACAGAACGGCATCGGATGCAGTTTTATTATAGCGTAAATTATTGCTATAGCCGTCATTGCCCTTTCTCCGCCCGAAAGTAGGTCGATGTTCTGTAGTTTCTTTCCCGGGGGTTCGGCTTCTATCTTGATACCTGCATCAAGTATGCTCATTCCCTTTTCCATATCTAAATCCAGGTAGCCTCTCCCGCCGTCGAACAGTTCGGTAAAGACTTGGGAGAAATTGACCTTGATTTTTTCAAAGCTCTCGGCAAAGATTATTTCCATTTTTTTGGTAAGGTCGGCAATGGTTACTTCCAACTCTAATTTGGCTGCGCTGACGTCTTCAAAATGAACTTTCAGTTTGTTATATTCGGCAGAAATTTCTTCTAAGTCCTCAACCGCCATTTCGTTAATATCTCCCAATGCGGCGATATCCTTTTTCAATACCTTGCTTTCGGACATACCTTTGTTGTCCTCATAGCCGTCTTCCCGCAAAGCCATTATTTCCTCTTCGCTTAGGTTATAATCCTCGCTCATCTTTTCTTTAACGGCGATTATTTCTTTATCCAGATTCTCTAGATTTGCCTCATAGCGGGCTTTTAGGTCGATAACCTTTTGCAATGCCTCGGCGGTAGCCTGAATTTCTCTAAAAAGAGAATCCCTACTTAATTTTAAGGTAAGTTTCTTACCGTCCATATCGTCCAAAGTTGCCTTGATTTCGTCAAGTTCTTTTGACGATGCGCTTTCGATTGCTATTCTCTCTATTTCTTTAACTATTATTTCGCTGCGGCTTCTTTCGGTACAAAGAACTGCGTCGCTTTCGTTAATTTCTCTAGTTAGCCTGTCAATGGAAACAGCGGTAAATTTTATATTTTTTTCTATTTCGTTCAGCTTGTTTTCCAAACTCTTAACCCGCAAAAGCGCCTGCGTGCGTTTTTCGGTAGCCTTGGTTAGCTCCCTTTCCTTTTCGGCAAGTTTTTTGCCCAATTCACTTAATACTTCATTGGAATCCAGTTTTTCGGTATCCTTTGTGCTGACTTCTTTTTCGGTAACGTTGTAAAGGGCGGTATTTGCCGTCAACTCATCGTTGATTCTCTGCAGGTTTTGATTGATTTTAGATATTTCGCCGTCAATTCTTGCCTTATTGCCTACAATAAACTGCTTGCTCTGGTCTTCGGCGCTTATCTTTTTGTCAATACCGATTATTATATCGGTTAACGCCCTGCTGTTGTTTTCCAGCTCCTTTAGCTCCTTCTGCAAATCGGCAATGTCTTCGCTTATTATTTCCAATGACTTCTTCAACTTTTCCAATTGCTTTTTGCCTTCGGCAATGTCGGACTCCATAGAAAGCAGCCTTGTGTCGCTTTCTTCCCTTTTACCGCCGGTAACCGTTCCGTTGTTGGCATAGTGGGCGCCGTCAAGCGTTACTATTCTAAAGGCGTTACGGTATTTTTCCACCATTTTAACGGCGGTAGGCTTGTCGGAAACTACGATAACTCTTCCTAAAAACGTCTCAATAACGGGGCGGAACTGTCTGTCGTATTTAACTAAATCTGCGGCAACTCCGTAGCAACCTTCTTCGTCCAGGGCTTCTAAAAATTTATCTTCCAAAGGCTTCGGGCGCATTGATGATAATGGCGCAAAAGTGGCTCTGCCCCCTTTGTTTATATTAAGAAAATCAATAAGATAACTTGTATCGTTTTGGTCTTTGGTAATAATATTTCCTACGTTACCGCCTAAAGCTACTTCAATGGCGGTGGCAAACTGCGGACTTGTGGAAATTACGCTTCCCAACACTCCCAAAATTTTACCGCGAATTCTTTCGTCTTTTTGGTTCATCAAAAAGCGGATAGCGTAGTCGTAATTACCGTATAAATTCTTATTGTTTTCCAGATTTTCTATTTTGGAAGTCAATCTGGTTATGGTGTCTCTTAGTTCATTCTTGCTGTCTTCGCTCTCCTGCAATACTGCAAGCTTCTTTTCATAAGCCGTGTTAATATCCTTTTTCAAGGAGTATTTCTCTTCCCTGTCGGCAATATAAGCTTTAAGGCTCTGCTCTTTTTCGGCAAGCTTTTTTTCTTCCTCTTTTAGTTCTCTCTTTAGCTTGTCTAGATTGTCTTCGTTTTCTTCCTTGGCAGCTTTTAGTCCTCTGATTTCGGCTTCGATACGGCTAAGGTCAGCATTCTTGGTACTCCATACTCCCATAGAGTTATAGAGCATTTCGTTGGTTATCTCTTTTTCCTGCTTCTGTCTTTCCACCGCTTTACCTAGTTCTTCGCATAGGGCGGCAAGCTCCTGTTCGGCGTTTTGCGCCTCGCAGTACTCTTTTATGGTATGCTGATGCTCGTTATTACTGCTTTCCTTGCTCTTTTCGTGTGTGGCAATGGCAAAGGTCTTTTCTTTGATTTCGTTTTCCAGTCTATCAATATTCTTACGTAAGGCGTCAAGTTCTACGCTTAATTCTCTATTTTTACCCTCTTTTTTTGTAATTTCCACGCTCAATTCCAGTCTTTTTGCGGTAAGGCTAGCATAGTGGGAATCCAAATTTTCCAGTTCTTCGCCCACGGCGTTATATTTCCAGTCGCATTTTTGCTTAGCGTCGGATAACTCGTTTAATTTGGTTTCGGCTTCGTTTAACTTTCTTTGAAGAGAGTCTTTCAATTCGGCGTTATGTTCGGTAAGATAAATATAATGATTTACTTCTAGGATTTTTAGTCTTTCACGCAAAGTCCTTGCTTTTAACGTTATTTTTGCTTGCTTTTCTAACGGCGCTATGCGCTGTTCGTAAGAAGCTAGGCTACCTCTGATAATATCCAGATTGTTAGCGGTTTTTTCTAACTTTCTGGTAGCTTCCAGTCTCTTGGCTTTATATTTGCTTATCCCTGCCGCCTCTTCAAAAATTTGTCGCCTGTCTTCGGGTTTCGCGCTAAGGAAAGCGTCTATTTTACCTTGTCCTACAACCGAATAGCCGTCCTTGCCGATGCCGGTATCGCGAAATAAGTCAAGGATGTCTTTTAGTCTTGCCTTTTCTTTGTTTATATAATATTCGCTGTCGCCGTTTCGAAACAGCTTTCTTGTAATCGTTAGTTCTTCACAGTCGATTTGATAAGTTCTGTCGGTGTTGTCAAAGCATAAAGAAACCTCGCAATAGCTAAGCGCCTTGCGGTTCGCAGTGCCGTTAAAAATAATTTCCTGCATGCTTTTACAGCGCAAGACTTTTGCGCTCTGTTCGCCAAGAACCCAGCGGATAGCGTCGCTTACGTTACTTTTGCCGCAGCCGTTGGGACCTACTATACAAGTAACCCCGTTATTGAAATCAAGTTCAATCTTGTCGGCAAAGGATTTGAAACCGTACGCTTCTATTCTTTTTAAGTGCATCGAAACTCCTGAAAAACTTTTTTACCAAAGGATATTATATATAATAAAAATAAAAAAGTAAAGGAGAATTATTTAATGTCCCGCTCCCTGCATGGAAATAACAAGGCTTGAGGTAATATACCGTAGGTCGCTTATTACCCCTATTCTTGTATTAGTCGTAAGATTTATGCCGTTTAAGGTTTCCAAAAAGAAATTTATCAAATTTACGTAATCGTCATTATTAGCTTTGAGATACTCTTCTTTTAGTTCTATCATATCAGCTTTGCCGGAATTGATAAAAACAAGCACGTCGCTTTCGTTTATTTCTCCTTTTTCCAACCGTAAGGAACAGTTAACCAAACTTTTGATAAGATTATCCGCAACGTTAAAAAACTTGGTTTCTTTACTGGCGATACTCACCGTATAAACGTATGTTTCCACGTTTTTACTGCTTACGGTATTTGCCTGATTTTTGTCAATAAAAACCGAATAAACCACCTTAAACCCGTCGTTGTTAAAAATATAACCGCTTCCACCGCCCTGCTTTACCAATAGACTTTGGGCGTAGGATAATTCTCTGTTGGACCTGTCGGCAACCACCAAATAATAATTATAAATATTGCCCTTTAACGACGCCGAAATTTTGTCCACTAAATATCCGTTTGTAAACAAATCAACCGAAAAAAACAGCAATGCAAAGCATAGCGCAATTACAAGTATTACCATAAGCGGCTTATGTTTTTTTTGTCGCTTAGGCTTTTTGTAAGAAAAGGTGTCGCTTTCTTTTTTGGTTTCCACCTTTCTGTTAAAGGAAAATTGCGAATAATCTATCTCGGACATAGTACCAATTTATGAATTAAAAATATAATTTATAACAGAAAGCATTTACACACAAGCCTTTAATGTGTTAAAATCCTAATATTACGTATATTTATTTTTTGAGGTATATTATGGATAAATGGGACAAAAGGTTTATGGAAATGGCAGCTCTTGTTGCCTCTTGGAGCAGCTGTTACAAAGAAAACCGCCAGGTCGGCGCGGTAATTGTCAAAGACAAGCGCATACTAACCACCGGTTATAACGGCGCAAGCAGCGGTATTGTTTCCTGCAAGGAAAAAGGCGAATGCCTTAGAGTAAAACTGGATATAAAATCGGGCACCTGTCAGGAAATTTGCTATGCCGTCCATGCCGAACAAAACGCCATAATACAAGCCGCGAAAATGGGTGTTTCCGTTCAGGACGCTACCATTTACGTCACCCATCAGCCTTGCTCAATCTGCGCCAAAATGATAATAAACAGCGGAATAAAAAGAATTGTCTATAAAGAAGGCTATCCCGATGAATTTTCCATGCAGTTATTTAACGAAGCAAATATCGTAATAGAAAAATTTCAATAATAACTACTAACATTACCGTATAAAAACAAAACGCGCAAACAAACTATCAGTATGATAATAGTAATTGCGCGTTCTTTAATTATTTTCGCACTTTTGATAGTAGGCATGCGGCTTATGGGTAAACGTACCATAGGAGAACTCCAGCCCTATGAGTTTGTCATCACTTTGGCGGTTGCAGAACTGGCATGCACTCCCATGCAAGACCTGTCGGTACCGTTATTTTACGGTATAATCCCATTATTTACGCTATTTGTGGTTCACTATTTCACTACTTTAATTACCACTAAATCTATTAAGTTCCGCAAGGCACTAAACGGCAAGCCGCTAATAATAGTAGACGGTGACGGGATTAACAGCGAATGTCTAAAAAAGCTCAATATGAACGTAAACGACCTTATGTCCCTTATCCGTCAGCAAGGTTACTTTAGCTTAGAGCAAGTGTCTTATGCAATAATTGAAACCAACGGCAAACTTTCTATTTTGGAAAACGAAGAGGCTCCTTCTCCTAAGTCGGTACCTATGACGATAATCGTAGAAGGCAGTTTCCTGCACGAAAATATGGAAAGTATCAATATAACCGAAGAGCAGATAAACAAAGTTTTGCAGGAACAAAATCTTGATTATAAAGAAATCCTTCTTCTGACTGCAGATTCTAACAGATTGTTTATACAGCCGAAAATGAAAAAATTCAGTATAATTGAGGTTGATTAATGAAATATAAACTTATTGTTGCCATTGTAATAATCGTATTGATGCTGGTTTTTGGAATCTGTGATACAATTTTTACCGACAAGATTATGACAAAGTTCTGTACTTCTTTGGAAGAAATAATGAAACAAGAAGAATACAACCTGGAAGACATAGAAAACTTATCAAGCTGGTGGCACAAAAAAACTTATTATCTGGAAATAACCACTTCCCGCTTGCAACTAAATGAAGTTACCGCTACTTTGGGAGAACTAAAAGGGGCGGTGGAAAGCGAAGATTTTCAGTCGGCTTCGGCGCTTCTAAAAAGAATCGACCACCTGGCTAAGGAAATAAAACATATGTACAGTATTCGGGTAGGTAATATTTTTTAGGCATATACCTTTCAATATTTTACCATTTATGGTAGAATAGACAAATGGAGGATTTTATGCTAAAAAAATCGATTATTTTAATAATATTAGTAATTTTACTTTCAGTTGCCGCAGTTTTCGCATTGTCAGCTTGTAATAATCCAAACAATTTGGATTTTGCTTTTATAACCGATACCCACGTGGTGGCAAACGAAGTTTTCACTGCCGAAAACTACGTTAATTTTGCCAATAAAGACAAAATGATACATCTAACGGACGCTATATTAAACACCATAGCCGACGATATCATAGCATCAAAAACAAAATACGTTTTATTTGGCGGTGACTTAACGGAAAATGGAGATTTGGAGTCCCATAATGCCGTTGTCGATACCCTTAAAAGGCTAAAAGACGCAGGCAAGCAACTGTTTGTAATAAACGGCAACCACGATACCGATATCCATCTAACGGGTAACAAAATTTCTCAAAGTAAGTTTGCAGAACTTTATAATGATTTCGGCTATTCTCAGGCAATCGCAAGATATGAAGGCACTTTGAGTTACGTTGCTGATTTGAATAAAAAATATCGTCTTATCGCCATAGATAATATCGAATACAAGCTATCGGACGGCAATACAAAAAATGACTTTGACGCCGACCACAAAAAATGGGTTTCCGAGCAAGTCGACCTCTGTAATGCAGAAGGAAAAACTCCTATAATAATAGCCCATAAGCCTTTCATTCAGCATATGCCCAAAGTTACCGAATTTATTTTGGACCGTAACTATTATACTTCGAACAAGACCTTTATAAAAGAGCTTGCCGACAAGAACTGCAACTATTCCTTTACCGGTCACATGCATCTTCAAAGTGTAAAAAGCATAACTAACGATAAAGAAGAAACCTTTACCGACGTAGAAACGTCTTCTATGTCATTTTATCCCGCTTCCTATCGAAAGGTACTTTTCACAAAGAAAAAGGTAGAAGTTTCTACACTTTCGATTAGCAAAATTAATTTAGCTTACGTGTCCGAATTTAGCGGCGAAGAGGAAAGAACTAAGATATCAGGTAGCTTTGCCGATTATTGCTATAGTCATTTTTCTAACTTCATTTCGGGAGAATTTTTAGGCAAAATAGTGGGGGCTGACGGTCTGTTTTCCGAAGATAAATTTGAGGGTGAGCTACAACCTTTGGCAGAAATATTGTCGGATATAGCAAATAAGGTATTAAATAATCCTCTGTATATAAAAGATGAAAACAATAACCTTTCCTTAGAACGGATTTTACTTTATTATAATATCACTTTGCCCGAAAGTTCCTACAAAACGGCTTCCGAACTTGCCGCGTTCTTTGCAGGAACCTTGTTTGCAGGGGATGAAAACATAAAAGACAGCGACGAAATAACTATACTTAAAAACGTAGCAACGTCACTATTCTATTATATCGACACCCAAAGTGATGCAATAAAAACCGCTCTACCTGATTATGAAAAAATAAACATAGACTTAAATTTACTGTTTAAGGACGGAATTTTAGAATGCTATGACAGTAATCTATTGCCCCTAATAATAAGTGTTGCGAACAATTCTATCAACAGCAGTATAATATCTTCGGCATTAAAAAGCATCAAAAATGATTTTAATTCCATATCTACTTTAGAATCGCTAATAAAAGCTTATACGGCAGGATCGCTTGAAGGTATAACCTCTTATTTTTCGGGTAAAACCATACTATGGTACGACTTGTTCGACAGTATCTTCAACGTTTATGCCGCTGACCTTATGATGGACGAATACCCCGCCGACAATAACTTTGCTTTTAAGAGATAAGTAATTTTTACTAAAACAAAAACGACCGCGTTTTGAAATGCACCCTAAAAGTTGGACACAACTTTGGAGGTGCATTTTTATGCGAAAGAAAGGAACAAAGAACAAAAGGTATAGTGGAGAATTTAAGTTATCTGTTATACTGGATATGCGCAATAACCACTTAGGGTATAGCGAAACTATGAGAAAGCATTTCTCAGAGTTAGAAAGCAAGAATTTTTCTTTTATCAAAAAGTGGGAACGCATTTATCTTGAAGAAGGAGCAGAAGGTTTAATGAAAGAGCGGCGAGGAAGAGCATCTAAAGTAGATGGTGTTAGAAAAGGTAGACCGCCTAAGTTAGAGAAGCCTGTTGAAGAAGATTTAATATCTGAAAATCAACGACTTAGAATGGAGAATGAGTACCTAAAAAAACTCATAGCCTTAGTTCAATCAGAGGAAGAGAACGAGAAAAACACAAAGCAAAAATAATCTCTGAACTAAGGCTAAAATATCCTCTGAAAGAGCTATTAAAGTTTGCAGAACTTGCGAGAAGTACATATTATTACTATTTGAGCAATAATAAAAAAGATAAGTACACCATAGAAAAACAAGAGATAAAAAATATTTTTAATCAAAACAAGGGCACATACGGATATCGCCGAATTGAAATTGAGTTAAGGCAAAAAGGCTATAAAATCAATCATAAAACTGTGTTAAAGATAATGAGAGCTCTCAACATTCAAGGAAAACAAAGAAAAAATAAGTATAAATCTTACAAAGGTGAAGTCGGAAAAGTTGCAAGCAATATACTTAATCGAGACTTTCAAGCAACTATGCCGTATGAAAAACTCGTGACGGATGTAACAGAATTTTCAGTTTGCAATGAAAAGGTATATCTTTCTCCAGTGCTTGACTTGTATAATAGAGAGATACTATCATATAGCATAAGCAAAAGTCCAAATTTTTGGCAAACAAAAGAAATGCTTAACAAGTTGCTTGAAAATCTGCCTAAAAAGGCAAAGCCGATATTGCATTCAGACCAAGGCTGGCAATATCAAATGAAAGAGTTTCAAAGATTATTGAGCAATAACAATATAACACAAAGTATGTCAAGAAAGGGAAACTGCTTAGATAACAGCGCAATGGAAAACTTCTTTGGAAGATTAAAAGTAGAAATGTTCTATGGCGAAAATTTTCAATCTGCCGATGAGCTCATCGGCAGATTGAAAGATTATATAAACTACTATAACAACCAAAGAATAATACTAAAACTGAAAATGAGTCCGATACTATACCGAACTCATTACAGATATTAAATATTTTTTGTCCAAACTTTGGGGTTCACATCATTTGCGGTCGTTTTTTATTGGTTAAATAATTCTTATTTGTGCATTGCGTCGAACTTTTCTAAGCATTTTACGCTTATGGCAAAGCAGTCGGCAAGACAGCCTTCGTCCATATTGTCATAAGTATCGCGTAAGGTGTGATAATAATCTTCCAGCACGTGATTAAGAGCGGTAATACCGGTTGCTTTATATCCCGCTTGAGCAAAAGCAGCCGCGTCGGTAGCTCCGCCAAAGGGAGGAACCATACCCTTGTTGCACTTGATATTGAGTTCGGCTGCGGTGTCGCAGAACATATCGCCGACTTCTTTATCGGACTTAACTAAGCCGTTAAGATCACGGTAGTTTACCATAAGGAACCTGCTCTCACGGATGGTATCATAAGCTATTATCCAAGTAGGCACGTCGTCAAACTCACCTTTGTGCTGTTCGCACCAAGCCTTTGCGCCGCGTAGTCCTGCTTCTTCAGAACCCGACAAAATAACGCCTACTTCGGTATGTTCAAGCTCTATTCCTTCTTCTTTAAGAGCTTTAAGAATAGCGATACCCATATAGCAACCCGAAAGGTTATCGTTAGCGCCGTCAACGGTGGTTTTTTCATCCCACATAAAATACAAACCGATCAAGAAAGGTACGAATACTAAGGATGCAATACCGGTATAGAACAATCCGGGGTTAGAAGACGGAGAAATAACGGTGGGGGCAAAGCCGGTCATTATTGCGGCAACCAAGCTTATTACTAATAAAATTACCGCGCCGATAACGGCTATTAATATATGTCCTTCATAAACTGCTCCGCCGAATCTGTTATTTACCGGCCAGTTCCAAGCTGCGTCGGGGTGACCGTTAAAAAATATTCTTGCCTTTACTTCGCCGGTACATTTCTTTATGGCTGTTACGTTATGCCCCGTCTTTTTGGGGAAAACGCGGTCAATAAATCTTTTATAGAGACCGAATTGCAGTATCATAATTAAAAAGCCCAACGCAATAAGAGCTACGCCGATTATCGGCATAAAGAAGTAAAGAACCACACCGATAAGAGCAAAAGTAACGGTAAAATATATCCAGCCTAAAAAGGAATTGGGATGTTCTTTGAAAGACTCAACGTCGCTTCTTTCGCAACCGCAATCTTTCTTTAATACGTCCGCCATATATTCGCAGGCAATCTTTTCGCCCTCTTCACCGGGCGTTCTCTTTGGCATATTTTTGCATATATGGGTAATTTCGTCTACCATATAGCGCGCCGCATCATTTTTCTTATCAATAATCTTAGATAAATCCGCCATAACAAACTCCTTTCTTTGTTTTAATAATATTAATAATAACACTTATGAACAACTATTTCAATAAGTATTTTACAATTATTTTATAATACAGAAAATATTCGTTAAAAAGGTTAATATGCCCGTAAATTTTACTAAACGATAAGTAGTAAAAAATCAACCCGAAATCGGCTGTTCTATTTCTTCGCCTCTGGGCTTTATCTTCAATTTATGAGGTACGCATACAATACTGCCGCTGCCGTTAGTTATTTCCATTTTAACACAGTCCTTGCCCACAGAACAGTTTGCATCCAATACGCTAACTTTCTTTTGCTCTTTGTTAATCAAAATAAGGTTAAAATCGTGGTGATTATCGTCCGAAAAAACCGTTATTTTATAGCCTGTTTCTATATTTTCAATAGCCAAATTATTATAATAACCGTCTGTTATCGTAATGCTGTCGTTTTCATATATATAGGTCATAATAACCGTTTCGTCTAAGATTATTTCTATCCCGTTACTTTGTTTTTTCCCCTTAAAAACTACAAATCCAAGGAATAAGGAAATAATTATAACCGCCAAAACAAGGTAAATAATCAGGTCAAATTTTTGAAAAGGCTTATTTGTTTTTTCTTTTTTTAGGGTAGCAAGGCTCATTCTTCCCCCCACGACTTTAGTAAAATGCTATGGTCTTTAATAAATATATTATCCATACCCTTAGTAAATACTACTCTTTCGCCGTTTTCTATTACTACCACAGCCAAAGAATATTCCCCTAAATATTCATTGGAAAAACTTATTGCCTTATCCTTTCCCATAACGCAAAGCGCCGTTGTAAGAGCATCGCAATAGCTTGCGTTTTTCCCCATTACCGTTACCGAAGCTATATTGTTATCAAATGGCATAAAGGTTTCGGGATTTATTATATGTGAGTATCTTTTTTGGTTATATTCATAAAAGTTTTCATAATCTCCGCTTGTTGAAACGCTTGTTTGATTACAAAAAACGTCGGCGTATGTTTTTTCGTTTTCAAAGGGATTTACCAAAGCAACGCGCCAAGCATTATCAATGGGAGAATCCTTTAATTTCATAGGATTATTAAGTAAACTAAGACTGCTCCTACCTACGCTGAAATAACCGTATGTATAGCCTTCTTTATTAAGAAAGTCCGTTACAACGTCCGTTGCGTATCCTTTGCCGATACCCCCAAGGTTAATCATCATCGTATAGTCGTTCCCGTCTATCGTAACTTTACTGTTTGGCTTTATTACGTAATATTTGCCCTCTCTTTCTTCAAGGGTGACTTGACTAAAATCAACAAGAGAAGAAAAAGCGCTTATAAACTTATCTTCGGGCAGAGAATTTTTATAATCCTCTCTGTCGTACGGTTTTTCTATTTTATAGTTTTCAGCGGAAAATCTGGGAGAAAAACCCCATAAATCTATGTATATTCCTAACGCCGGGTTAAACGTGCCGTCTGTTAGTTCATACATAACTTTGGACAAGCTTAACACGTCATATGTAATCTTATCTATTTGTAATTCACCACCGCTACTTTGATTAAAATTCCAAACGTCGCTACCCTCAATATCCATATCAAGTTTGCTTTCGATAGCGCTAAGCAACTCTTTAACTTTCGTCCAGATATTTTCGGCTTTTTTTGGTTTTTCATAAATAACAAGGGTGCTGGTTGTGTTAAAATAAGAATAGGTTACAAACTGCTTACCTAACTTACCGTTACTACACGAAACAAGGCTCCCAAACAAAGTAAGGATAATTAAGGATATTATTAATACAGAAATTATCCTCTTAGTTTTCATTGTCTACAAAACCTTAGACAATTTGACGAAATCTTCTGTGGTAAGCCTTTCTCCCCGTATCATTATGTCAAAGCCGTTATCGGCAAGGATTTTATCGGCGTTAGCCTTTGATATTCCGTACGTTGCCGAAATATTATTTGCAAGAGTTTTTCTCCGCCACATAAACGCCGCTTTGACTATTTTTTTGAAGCTTCCCATATCGTCAATGCCGTATTTATCCTTTTTTATTACAATATGAAGCAAAGCGCTATCCACTTTCGGCACTGGGAAAAACATTGTTTTGGGTATGTTCCTGGTAATTTTTGTATCCCCGCATGCGTCTACGCCCACGGTAATAGCTCCGTAATCGGCAGTACCGCTTTTAGCTGTCATTCTTAAAGCTACTTCCTTTTGCATCATCAAAGTCAGGCTAATAACTTCTAAACTACTTTCCAAAAAGCGCATAATAAGGGGGGTTGTTATATAATAAGGCAAATTAGCCACCACCTTAAACGGTGTTTTTATTATTGCTTTAAGTTCGTCATCGGACATATTGAGAACGTCGGAAAAGTGCAATTCTATATTATTAAAACCGGCTAAAGCCTCATTCAGAATTTGTTCTAAATTCCTATCCACTTCAAAGGTTATTACTCTTTTTGCCTTTTTTGCCAAAGCGGCGGTAAGGGTGCCGGCGCCGGTGCCTATCTCCACAACCGTATCGTTTTCCTCAATATTAGCGTCGGATACGATTGCTTCCAGCAAGTTTTTGTCGGTAATAAAGTTCTGCCCTAGCGCCTTGTTGAATCGGAAGTTGTATTTACTCAGTAAATCTTTTACCATTAATTACCTCTTTTTTTCTTGTCTTTTCGTGATATACTAAGTATATACAAAAGATAAAATTAAGGAAAATGTCGTGAAAGCTTTCGCGGCATTTTTCTTTTTTTAGTATTTAACCGTTTTTTACTTTTAGCACGGTTTTTTCTTTATAAAATTTGCAATATTCTTTTAGTTTACATATTTCGCAGGACGGTTTTTGACTGTGACAGATATACCTTCCGTGAAAAATCATATAGTGATGAAGATTATTCCACTTATCCATAGCAAACTTGGCTTTCAAATCTTCCTCAACCTGAAGTACGTTTTTCCCTTCGCTAAGTCCTAGTCTTATTGCCACTCTGTTAACGTGAGTATCTACCGGCATTGCGGGTTCGTTAAAAGCTACCGCCATAACTACAGCGGCGGTTTTCCTGCCCACCCCGGCAAGCGTGGTTAATTTGTCAAAATCTCTTGGCACTTCTCCGCCGTAATCTTCTACAAGCTGTCTGCTCATTTCTATTATATTTTTGCCTTTATTGTTAAAAAATCCGCAACTGAAAATATACGGCTTTAATTCTTCTAATGTCAAAGTAGCAAACTGTTCGGGTTTATTGATTTCTAAAAACATTTTATCGGTAATCATATTTACCCTTTTATCAGTGCATTGCGCAGAAAGAATAACGGCTACCAACAATTCAAAAGGTGTCTTAAAGTGCAATTCGCACCCCGCATCGGGGTGCATAACGCTTAATAATTCATATATTCTATTGACCTCTTTTGTAGCCATAACTTTTTATTTGTTTGCTTTTCCTTTGAAAAAACGTATTATTTTTTTTATTATGGACGGACAGTTTATGCAAATTATCTTCATATAATCCCCTCAATACTTTACTGAAGGTATAATATGAAAACTTATTCTATTTTGTGCCATCCTTCATTATTTTTATTGTGTGGGGGGGATTTTGGCTGTTAAAAATACTGCTTCCCGCCACCAAAATATTTCCGCCGGCTTCGATAACTTTTTGATAGTTCCCTTCCCCTATTCCGCCGTCAACTTCTATAGGAATATCAAGTCCCATGAGGTTACAATAAATTCTGGCTTGCTTAATTTTCTTATACGTATCTTCGATAAAAGTCTGTCCGCCTTTACCTGCGTAAACCGACATAACCAAAATTAAATCACAATAAGGGAACAAATGTTTATAATCTTCCAACGGAATATTCGGGTTAAAAACCAACCCGGCCTTAACGTTGTTTTTCTTAATAAGGCGTAACGCTGCCAAAGGGTCTTCACTAGCGTCGGGATGAAAAGTAATAATATCGCTACCCGCTTTTACAAACAGCTCTATGTATTTTTCGGGCTTTGTTATCATCAAATGCACGTCCAAAGTCTTTTTGGTAATCTTTCTTATAGCGGCAATCATAGGCATACCGAAGGTTAAATTATTGACGTACACGCCGTCCATTACATCACAATGGACCCAATCCCCGCCCCACATTTCGATAAGCCGAATAGTTTTTTCCATGTTTACAAAATCTCCGCTAAGAATTGATGGCGCAATGGTGATTGTCTTGTCGTTATACATATTTTTTCCTCCATATGTCTTTGAACTTGTTGTACAAAATCACGTATCTTTTATACCTGTTTTCATCGATTTCTCCCCTCAAAACAGCTTCTTTTACCGCGCATGACGGTTCGTTTGTATGGGTGCAGTTTTTGTACTTGCATTTTGCCTGTAAAGGTATAAATTCTTCATAATAGTATACCAATTCGTCATACCTTATGTCAATACCCTCCAGTACCGAAAAGCCGCAAGTGTCGGCTATTTGACCGAACTTTGTTTCAAAAATTTCTATCTGCCGCGTGGTGTTTTTTCCACGCTGAATTTTCTTGCTCAACTCTCCGATTTCCAAATTCTTATCGGTCAGAAGATTAATAATAGAGGACTTGCCTACCGCGCTTTGTCCGGCAAAACAAATTAACTTATCTTTGGAATACTCTTTAAGCTCTGTAATTCCTTCTCCTGTCTTGCAGCTGAAGTAAAAAATATCGAAACCCTTATAGGAACTCATCATACTTTCCCGTTCGCTTACGCTCAACAAATCGCACTTATTTAATACAATTGCGGCGTTTATTTTCTGGGTGTGGCAGTTTAATATTAATTTTTCCACCAACGTCCAATCGGGAAGTGGGGTAGCGGCAACTGTTATCATTAACGTATCCACGTTGGCAATATAAGGTCTAATAAGCACGTTTTTCCTAGGATAAACCTTCTCGATAACGTTATTTTCTACGTCCACTAAATCGCCTACGTAAACGTCGACGTCTTTTTTTAAGGTACCCCTTATTGAACACACTGCGTATTCATTATTAATTTTAACGGTGTATTGACCTGCAACCGCCTTTACTATCTGCCCTTTTATACTACATTCCCTCCGATATATATTTGTTTCTTAGCTGTCCGCAGGCTCCTTCGATGTCGTTACCCATGGAGCGGCGCAAGGTGTTGCTTATGCCTTTTGCCGTTAGGGTATCCATAAAATCTTTTATGGTATCCTTATTTGCCCCTCTCAAGTTTCTTTCCTTTACGTAATTAAGATTGATTATATTGACGTGGCAATTAAGCCCTTTTAATAAACTTGCCAAAGTTTCTGCATCGGCTTTGGAAGAATTCTCCCCTTCAATGAGAGAATATTCGAATATTATCCTTCTGCCTGTCTTATTAAAATAGTATTTTGCCGCCGAAATAAGGCGGGAGATATTGTTACTTTTGTTTATCGGCATAAGCGCCGAACGCTTTTCGTCGGTGCTTGCGTGAAGTGAAATAGTGAGCGTTATGGGTAAATTACTGTCGGCAAGTTCAATAATTTTTTCACTTAAACCGCAGGTAGATAAGGAAATCTTCCTTATTCCTATATCAAAACCGTCCTTGTCGCTAATGTTTTTTAGAAACTTTACTACGTTGTCGTAATTATCCAAAGGCTCTCCGCTACCCATTAATACAATGTTGTTTATTTTGCGGTTCTTTCTGTCACCGCCGTGAAGGGCGTTTGCCGACAAAACTTGACCAACCATCTCCCCGCAAGTTAGGTTTCTTATAAGCCCGTTTAAGGTAGAGGCGCAAAAAGCGCAACCCATTCTGCAGCCTACTTGAGTTGATATACAAATGGTGTTGCCGTAGTTATGGGGCATAAATACCCCCTCTACTATATTGCCGTCGTTTAGAAGATACAAATATTTTTCGGTGCCGTCCTTGCCCTTAAAAACTTCCTTAATTTTTACCGCGGTAGCGTAATAACTCTGACTTAATTCATCCTTTAGCTTTTGGGGAATATTAGTCATCTGCTCATATTCCTTATTATCAAGCGCCGCTTGAAAAATCTGGTCGATACGGAACTTAGGATACCCCATATCGGTAATAAAAGATAGCTCCTCTCTATTAAAATCCTGCAGGCTTAAATTTTTCTCAAGTGACATAAATAAAAGCCCTCCATTCCGTTATTATCGGGAAGAAATTGTATTTCTCCGTTGTTATCATCAGGTAAGGAAATTTTTTCTTTGGCAAAGTCCTTGTTGTATTCCAAAAAGAATTCCACGTTTTCCCCATTTTCTTTTTTGAAAATGGTACAGGTAGAATAAACCAAAAGCCCGCCTTTCTTTAGGTATCTTGAAGTGTTTTGCAGTATTTCCCTCTGTAATTTTACTAAGGATAATATATCTTCATAACTGCGGTTAAAAACTATATCTTTCTTTTTGCCGGTAACGCCAAAACCGCTGCAAGGCGCGTCAACTAGCACCACGTCAAAACTCCCTTCCCATTCGGGATAATAGACGGTTGCATCACGCAAAAGAACGTTTAATTTTACGTTCATTCTTTTGGCGTATGATTTTATAAGATCTATTCTATGCTCGTGAATATCACAGGACGTCACGTTCCCGCCGTTTAGGGCAAGAAAAACCGACTTTCCACCCGGGGCGGCGCAACAGTCCAATAACTTTTTATTTTTAGCGTCAATGCTCTTTGCTATCAAAGTAGAACCGTAGGACATATAGGATATTTTACCCATAAAGTTAAGCAAGGCTATTTCTTTGTTGTTTTTTACAAAAAATCCGGTATCGGTCTTAATGCAATCCTTGTCGGCTTCTATGATTTCTTTATCGGTTGTGTTTTTATTGAGAATAACGTGGACTTTGTCATGCCGAAATTCTCCCATCATGGTTTCATAAGTATCCGGATAATCTTTTTTATACATTCCGATAAGCCAGTTAGGCAAGTTGTACATAACTTCTAAATAGCTTTTATGGCTCTTTGCGGGGAGTTTATAGTCTCTTTTTATAATTTTCACTAAAACGGCGTCCACAAAATCCCGTATGCCCGACTTTCCTAAGCTGTCAAGCAGTTCCCGAATTTCCGTCCTTACAAGGTTTTCGGGGGTTTCCATATAGAGAACAGAATACGCGCCGATAAGCAAAACCGGGCGCACGTTGGGTTTAACTCCCTTTGCGGCTAGTTCGTCGATTATATAATTAAGTTCATAGTGCTTTTCCAAAACGCCGTAGACAATTCTGGCTACCCGCTTATTGCTGATTTCCTTCATCAAAAGATTAAGGTAAGCATTGTCGCGGTACACTTTGAGCAAAACATCGTAGCTGGTCCTAAAAACGCCGTTATCCACCTAACACACTCCCTACAGGCAGTTTTTTGCCAAGCAAATAGGATTTAGCGTCCATAGCCTTGCTGTTTTCCCCCTGAATTTCCAAAACTTTTATATAATTTTCTCCGCATTTTACTATTATTCCGTTTTTTATGTCGCTTGCCACAACTTCGCCAAAATTACTACCCCCGACAAAGTCGCACTCAACAGCTTTCAATATCTTTATTCTGCCGTTAATGCTTTCGGTATATGCGCTGGGCCAGGGCGTCATGCCTCTTATAAAATTGACAAGTTCACTGGCTTTTTTAGAAAAATCCATCAATCCGTCCTCTTTAGTCAGCATTCTGCAATGGGTTGCCTCAAGGTTATTTTGCTTAGTAAAAGTTGCTTTGCCGCTTTCAATAAAATTTAGGGCTTCCACAACGGCTTGAGCACCTATATTTGACAAGATTTCCAAGGCTTGCGCGCTGTTTTCCTCCCCCTGTAAGGTTATTTCTTTACTCAAAATAACGTCGCCTATATCTATTCCCAGTTCGGTCTGCATAATCGATACGCCAATTGTTTTTTCGCCGTTAATTAGCGCCCATTGAACGGGGGAAGAGCCCCTATATTTCGGCAACAACGATGCGTGAACGTTAATTATACCGTGTTTACAGATATCCAATATATTCTGTCTTAGAATCTGCCCGTATGCTGCGGTAACCATAATATCGGCGTTTAACGCTCTTAATTCCTGCTCCCCTTCCAGACTGATATTTTTGTATTGGAATACAGAGTAATTATTTTCTAAAGCAAATTCTTTCACTTTGGAAAAAACCACCTTATTGCCCCTTGCGTTTATTTTATCGGTTTGCGTAACCACGCCGACAATTGTATGCTTCGACTTGGCTATTCCTTTAAGGACGTTTAAGGCAAATTCGGGGGTACCCAAAAAAATCACTCTCATTTATTTTCTTCCTTCGGCTCATATTTTCTGGTATAAAACAACACTCCGTCAAGGTGGTCAAGCTCATGACAAACCGCCCTTGCGGCAAGCTCTTCCACCGTCTTTTCATACAGCTTACCGTCACGGTCGTAGGCTTTTACAGTGACTTTATTGGGTCTAGCTATCAGACAATTTTTTTCAGAATCTACGCTAAGGCAAGCTTCTTCGCTTATCTGTTCCCCTTCCGTTGCTATTATTTGGGGATTTATCATTTCTAAATACAAATCGTCAACTTCAATGACTGCTACCCTACGCAAAATTCCTACCTGCGGCGCGGCAAGTCCCACACCGTCGGCTTTTCTCATGGTATCTTTTAGATCGTCCAGCAGCGCTTTCAACTTATCGTCAAAAACCGTCACTTCACGGCTTTTCTTTCTCAATACTTCCTCTCCGTCCATAAATATTTTTCTTATTGCCATAAAAACCTCCGCGTTCCTTTTATCTCATATTTGTGGGGTTGATTTCCACAAAAGTAACTACCTCTTTTTTATTGTATTTTGCGGCTATGTTATAAACCATAGGCAAAATTTCCTCTTCGGAATCGGTCTTTATCCAAGCCACCACCTGAAAGCGGTATTCGTTGCTAAGCCTCTTTATCGGAGCCCGCATTGCCTGAACTCTGAACAAATTCTCATTACTTTCTTTGATACTTTTTATATCATTATAGCACATTCTTGCCGCAGTCATAGCCTTTTCTTCATTGACGCTTTTTACAAGAATTCTGGCTATTTTTGAGTACGGCGGAAACTGCGTTGTCTCCCGAATATTTCTCTCCTTGTCAAAAAAACCTGCGTAATCGTAATTTACCGCGAATCGGAAAACGTAGTGCTTAGGGTTATAGGTCTGAATAATAACCTTGCCTTCCTTGCTCTCTCTGCCTGCTCTGCCCGCCACCTGCGTTATTTGCTGAAAAGTAAGCTCAATACTCTTATAATCGCTATAATACAGGCTTAAATCGGCATCTAATACACCAACCAACGTTACGTCCTTAAAGTCGTGTCCCTTAACTATCATCTGTGTACCCACAAGAATTTGGGCTTCCTTACGGCTGAACGCCGACAAAATTTCGGCGGTGCTGTCTTTAGTGGAAGTGGTATCGTTATCAAGCCGCAACACTTTTACGTTAGGAAAAAGCTTATTAAGTTCTTCCACCACCGTTTCGGTGCCGATTTTACCTAAGCTAAGATGCGTATTCCCGCATATAGGGCATTGGGTCAAGGTATAATACTGTTTGCCGCAATAATGGCATTTTAGGCGGTTATCGTCCTTATGGTAGGTTAGCGAAACTTCACAATCGGTGCATTTGGGTACATAACCGCAATTTTTGCACCTGAGAAAGGAAGAATACCCCCGCCTGTTTATGTAAATCATAGCCTGATTGTTTTCTTTTAACGTTATATCAAGCTCGCTAAGTAACGCGCGGGAAAACATACTTGTGTTGCCCGAACGCAGCTCCTTACGCATATCGATTATTTCCATATATGGCAACTTTTGCTTGTTTACTCTCTCGCTAAGGGTTACTAAGTTATATTCGCCCTTAGTTGCTTTCAGATAAGTCCCTAAACTTGGCGTGGCGCTACCTAAAACCAATTTCGCATTATTGTATTTACGCCTGAATTCGGCTATATCGTGGGTATAATAGCGCGGATTGGATTCGCTTATATAGCTGTTGTCGTGCTCCTCATCGATAATAATCACTCCAACGTTTTTTATGGGGGCAAAAATAGCCGACCTGGCTCCCAACGCAACTTTAGCTTCTCCCTTTAGTAGCCTTAACCATTCGTCAAACCTTTCCCCGTCGGAAAGTCCACTGTGAAGTACCCCTACCTTATCGCCGAAACGCCCCCGAAAAACTGCCAACATCTGTGGTGTCAAAGATATTTCGGGCACCAGCATAATTGCCGTTTTGCCGCATTTTAGCATTTCATCAATAACCGATAGATATATTTCGGTCTTACCGCTGCCCGTAACGCCGTGAAGTAAAGTAGTTCCCTCATAGCTTAGTATGCTTTCCTTGGCTCTTTTTTGGGTGTCGGTCAAGGTTATTTTTTTGGTCTTACTGTCCATTGCCTTGGGCGTACGGCGGAAAACCTGTTGTTCTTTATGTAGTAAACCTTTGTCAATGAGCGTTTTTACGGCGCTTGCGCCGAAGGCGCTGTTTAGTACGCTTTCAAATTCCCCTTCTTCTTTTAATCTTTCTATTATGGCAAGTTGCTTAGGCGCGTTTCTCTTTATCATTGTTATTGCCAAAGAATAATCGACGTCTAGAGTAATATAATTTATCTTTTTTTCTTTTACCTTGCCGCCGCGCAGTTTACTTGGGATACAGAGCCGTAGGCTGTCGACGAAGCGAAGATTATTGGTTTTGTTAAGGTATTTAACAAGCTCAATCATTTCTACGGTTATGGGGGTAAAATCGTCAAGTTTGGCGATTATTTCCTTGGTTTCTATATTGGTACTTTCCTTGGCGCCAATAACAAAACCCTCCAGTGTTCTAGGTCCGAAGGGTACTTTTACACGACTTCCCGTTTCTATTGTTAAATTTGATGAATAATCAAAAACTTTATCTACCTCGCCGTTACTTACGTCTACAATAACCTCGTAAATCATAAGGTTAAAACACCGTCCAAAATAATATCGGCAAGCTCGGTTTTTTTCATAATAGGCAGACACTCTGTAATACCGTTTGCGTAAAAAATGGTAACGATGTTCGTATCCGTATTAAACCCCGCTCCCTCTTTGGTAACGTCATTGGCAATAAGCATATCGGCGTTCTTTGCGGCAAGTTTTTTTAATGCGTTTTCATTTAAGTTGTCGGTTTCGGCGGCGAAAACCACAAGTATACGGTCACCTTTTCTTTCTCCGACCGCTTTGGCTATGTCGGGATTTTTTTCAAGCTCCAAAGTTAGGTTATCGCTTTTTATTTTGCCGTTATATTGGTTTTTTACCCGATAATCGGCAGGAGCGGCGGCTTTTATTATTACGTCATGGTTTTCGAAATTTTCCATAACGGCGTTATACATATCCATTGTTGAAATAACGTTAATAACATTAGCTCCTTTGGGGGGCGTTACGCTTATTCGTCCTACTACTAACGTTACTTCTCCGCCGCGGTTTAGTACCGCTTCGGCTAGAGCTATTCCCATTTTGCCCGAACTAAAATTACTGATAAACCTAACTCCGTCTATACTTTCTACAGTAGCTCCGGCGGTAATAAGAATTTTTTTATTGCGGAAATCGGGTTTAGGGGTTAATAGTCTGTCCACGTAATCGACTATATCTTCGGGATTGGACATTCTACCTATTCCGGTATCGCCGCAGGCTAAAAGACCGCTGTTCGGTTCCAGTATATCAATGCCCATTTTCTTTAATTTTTCCAAATTTTCGGTGTTGCTGTCGCTAAGATACATATTTGTATTCATAGCCGGACAAATCACTTTTTTTCCTTTACACGCCATAAACGTGGTAGTAAGCATATCATCGGCAATGCCCGAAGCTATTTTACCTATCACGTTGGCGGTACACGGCGCTATCAAAAACAAGTCTGCCTCTTTAGCCAAAGAAATGTGTTCCACTTCGTAACGGGCTTTTTCGGCGAACATATCAATAACAACCGCATTGTTGGAAAGTGTCTCAAAGGTTAGCGGCGTGACAAACTCGGCGGCGTTTTTGGTCATTACCACCTTTACGTTGTAGCCTAACTTCTTCAAAGAACTTACCACCGCGCAGGTTTTGTAACCGGCGATTCCGCCGGTTACTCCCACGATTACAGTCTTTTTCAAATTATTAGTTTATTTTAATAATAATTTTGTCGTTGTAAATCTCATTTGCTGCATAGCTTATAGCCTTCATATGAGATTTTTCAAGCTCAGGGCTGTTTACTGCCGAAAGCTCTCTCGCTCTTTTAGCTAGTCCGCAAACCAATGCGTAGCGGCAGGGCGCTTTCTTGATAAGTTTATCAATAGGCGGTTCGATCATCATAATAATTTATCTCCTTTTACATATTAGTTAAGCAATATTTTTTCTATTACTTCTTTGTTTCTTATTACCTTGCATCTTTCGGCTTCAATAATGTTGACTACCTTTTTAGCGCACTCGGTCACTATATCGTTTATTACCACGTAGTCATAATTATAAGCCGACAAAAGCTCTTCTCTGCTGGTCTCAAAGCGAATCATCTTCTTGCTCTCAACCTCGGTATTCCTACCGTCTAATCTCTCCCAAAGTTCCTTAAGACTTGGCGGAGCGATAAAAATAGAAATACACTCCTTCATGGTCTTCTGAACGTTGTTAGCGCCAATAGTTTCGATTTCCAAAATTACGTCTTTACCTTCGTTAAGTTTGTCCTCAACGGCTTGTTTCGGTGTGCCGTACCAGTTGGTAAACTTAGTTACGTACTCCAGCATTTCTCCGTTGTTAACCATATAATCAAACTTTTCTTTGCTGATAAAGTAATAATTTATCCCCTCTTTCTCTCCGTTTCTTGGCTCTCTGGTCGTTGCGGACACACTGTAATGCAAGTTTTCAATATTCTTAAAAACTTCTTTTAATACCGTGCCCTTACCTGTTCCGCTTGGACCGCTTATTACAAATAAAATACCTTTTCTAGCCATAAAACCTCATATTTTTCGGATTTTATTCAATATTCTGAACTTGTTCTCTTATTTTTTCCACTTCGTTTTTGGCAAGCAATACTTTTTCCGTCAAGGTAAAATCATTGCTTTTACTTCCGATAGTGTTGACTTCTCTATTAATTTCCTGCACCAAAAAGTCCATTTTCTTGCCGATCGCGCCCTTTTCGGCGATTATTGACATTCCGTGCTTTAAGTGTCCTTTCAAACGGGTTATTTCCTCATCGATATTGGACTTATCCACAAAAAAAGCCACTTCGCTTATAATTCTTGCTTCGTCAAACCCCACTTCTTTTACGGCATCAGTCATTCTTTGACGGAGCTTTTCGGCATAAAACTGCCCCACTTTGGGCGCACGCTCCTCAATGGAACTAACAATACCTTTAAGGAAGTCGAATTTATCTTCCAAATCAAGTTTCAGATTATTACCTTCGGTTTCTCTCATAGCTACCAGTCTTTGACAAGCAAGTTCGGTTGCCTCAAAAAACAACTCTTGAAGTATATTATCGTCGTCGGAATCGGTTTGTGCTATCAACACTTCGGGCAATCGCAATAACTGTGACGCTGTCAAATCGTTTACAAAGCCCATTTCAGCCATTTCTTTGCCGATTGACTGATATTTTTTGGCAATAACAGTATCCAACTGAATATTAGCTTTACCTTGTCTGTTATCTTCGTATGTACAAAAAACGTCAACGTGTCCGCGTATTAAATAATTGCCGATAACTTTACGGACAACGTCCTCAAATGCGCTCAAAGCTCTGGGAAGCTTACTTGCTATATCCAAAAATCTGTGATTTACTGCGCGTAGCTCTACCGTTATTTTTCTGTCGTATCCCTCGGCAATACCCTTGCCGTAGCCCGTCATGCTCCTCATAAATACTCCTCAAGGACGTAATTGGTAACTTTTGTTATTAGCTAGTATAGCACAGAGCCCCTAATTTTACAATTACTTTATATATTATTTATTTATATTGCGTAAAAACTCCTGCTCTCCCCAAATTTCTATGCCTAGCTTTTTTGCCTTATCAAGCTTACTTCCGGCGTCCTCTCCCACGATAACTAAATTAACGCTTTTGGACACAGTGTCGCTTACCTTCCCGCCGTTTTCTATAATAAATTCGGATGCTTCGCTACGTTTTATACTAAGACTTCCCGTCAAAACTACCACTTTACCGCTAAATATTCCGCTCTTTTCTTCCACTTCCTTAAAAGTAATACCCGCCTGAAGTAATTTTTCTATAATTTCGCGGTTATGCTCATCGGAAAAATAATTTACAACGCTTTCTGCCATAATACCGCCGAAATCTTCCAACAAAATCAGTTCGCTTGAGGTTGCCGACATAATTTTATCTAAAGAACAAAAATGTTCTGTTAGTTGTTTTGCCGCTTTTTTGCCTATATTGGGTATGCCTAAGGCAAAAATAAACCTGTCTAAAGTAGTGTCTTTGCTGTTTTCTATGCTGGCTATTAAATTTGCCGCTTTTTTGTCCTTAAAGCCTTCTAAGTTTAATAAATCTTCGGCTTTTAGGCTGTAAAGCTGATATGGAAGTTTTATTTGAAGTTCGTTATAGAGTAATTCCGCCGTTTTCTCGCTGAAGCCATCTATATTCATACACGGTTTGGATGCGAAATGGTCAAGGTAACTAACAATTGTCGGGGCGCAGTTTTTGGGGTTGGTGCAATACAAAAACGCTCCCTCTTCCTTAACCGGCGCGCCGCAAGCAGGACAGACAATAGGCTTAACTATTTCCTTACTCTCTTCAAGATAAGAAGCCACCCCCATTATCTCCGGAATAACGTCGTTACTCCGTCTTACAAACACTCTGCAGTTTGTCTTAATACCTTTCTTTTGGATATCCGAATAGTTGTTTAAGGTTGCCCTTTGTACCGTTACGCCCATAAGCTCCACCGGTTCCAAAATAGCTAACGGATTAATCTTACTGGTTCTGGAAACCTGCCATTTTACCTCTTTTAGCAAGGTGGTAACTTCTAGCGCAGTGAACTTATAAGCAAGCGCCCAACGTGGAAATTTGTCGGTAAAACCAAGTTCTTCCCGCAAAGAAAACTCATCAATTTTTATAACGGCGCCGTCTATAAGAAAGTCAAAATTCGCGCGGTTTTCTTCTATTTTTTCCAAAGAGTCTTTGACCTTTTCGGCGCTGTCTGCTACCGTAAAATAATCGTCCGTTAAAAAGTTGTTTTCCATTAAAAACCTATGAACTTGCTCTTGAGAAGTAAAAATATTCTCATTGCAAAAGCCGATATTATAAGCGACAAAATCAAGCTGTCTTGACGCGGTAATCTTTGGATTTAGGTTTCTTATTGCCCCCGCAACGCCGTTTCTTGCATTTTTCAAGGGAATTTTGGCTTTTTTGTTATAATTTTCGAACGCCGAAAGGCGCATTACGCCTTCCCCTTGAATTTCTATTTCGCCCTTATACGGTATAGTAAGCGGTACGGTTTTTATGGTTTTTACCTGACTTGTGACGTTTTCTCCCACACTGCCGTCCCCTCTTGTGGCGGCGGCAACTAAATTTCCGTCCTTGTAGGTAAGAGAAAGGGTAAGTCCGTCATACTTATGCTCCACCGTCATTTTCGGGAAAAAGCCCAACGCTTTGGTTATCCTGGAATAATAGTTTTCCAGTTCTTTTTGGTCTTTTGCTTTGTCCAAAGAATAAAGCCTAAGTTTGTGGGTGTAACTTTCAAAACCTTTTAATATTTCTCCCCCAACCCGTTGCGTGGGAGAATCGGGCAAAATTATGCCCGTTTGTTTTTCTAAATCGACCAGCTCATAATAAAGCATATCGTATTCCATATCGGAAACGGTTGGCTCGTCATTTTCGTAGTATTCTTTGGCGTATTTGTTAACCAGCTTAACAAGATCTTCCATTCTTCCCATGACTGACCTCTCAGATAAGTTTTATCGGGGCGTTTGCCACCGCAAATTTTTTGATACCAAGATTAGGGAAAGCTACCGTAATAGTAGTGCCTTGCCCCTCTCCTTCCACAACGATAACCGTGCCTTGTCCGTATTTTTTATGTTCCACCTTTGCGCCCGAAACAAAACCCTTCGCGCTCTCATTATAAACTTTTTTTGGTTGTTCCACCTGCTTAGGCGCGCTAATATTCTTAACGTCTTTCATTTGGTAGCTCTTTGGTATGGCGGTTGCATAATCGTCAAAATCGTTGTACTGATACCTCTTTTCGAAATAACTGTCCTCGGTTATATTCCTTACCTTTTCCCCTTTTGCTTCGGAAATAAACCTAGAAGGCATAGCCCGCTCGAAAGAGCCGTATTTTACCCTTGAGCCGTTGACGCAGGAGATATACAACCTTTCTTGGGCTCTGGTCACCGCAACGTACATAACCCGCCTTTCTTCCTCTATCCCGAAATCCTCGTTAAAGCTCATTTTTGACGGAATAATGCCGTCTTCGCAGGCTACCACAAACACTACCTTAAATTCCAAACCCTTAACCGAATGCATTGTGGCAAGAATCAGGTTATCGGTGTCAAAATCGTCATCGGTGTCCCTTTCTAAAGTTACCGAATGTAAAAAACTCTCTAATGTTGCGTCCTTATCGCTAAAGTTTTCTTTTATATGGGTTATTAATTCCTTAATATTTTCAAGACGGTTAATATCATCTTCTTTTTTTGAAGTGGTATAGTATTCTTCAAACCCAACGTCGTCTACTAGCTTTTTGGCAAAGGTATAAAAATCGTTCTGCATACTTTCATACTTTAACTCTTCCATCAGCGCCTTAAACGGGCGGATTTTATTTTTTACTGCCTGACTTATTTCTGTGATATTCTCAATATTTACTATCGCTTCATAAAGGGGTATTTTTTTGTTATTTGCATAAATTTCCAACGCCTCTATAGTATTATCCCCTATTCCTCTTTTGGGAGTGTTTATTATTCTTCCTAAAGCTTCGGAATCTTTGGGGTTGGCGATAACGCGCATATAAGCTATTACGTCTTGAATTTCCTTTCTGTCAAAGAACTTGAAGCCACCGTATACCTTATAGCTAATGCCTGTTTTACTTAGCCCTGATTCAAAAGCTCTGGTAAGATAGTTGTTTCTTACCAAAATGGCTATATCGCTATTACTATACCCTTCCATTCGCTTTAACGACCTTATAGTATCAAGCACTCTTGCCACTTCTTCAAGGTCACTTTTATTTATAAAATATTCTACCCTAACTCCGCTTTTTTTATCGGTGAAAAGACTTTTTTCACTTCGCCTGTTGTTGTTTTTTATGATATTGTTGGCGCAATCTAAAATTGCTTGAGTTGAGCGGTAATTCTGCTCTAATTTGTATACTTTAGCATCTGGATAGGTCTTGTCAAAACTTAAGATGTTGTTAATATTTGCCCCTCTCCAGCCGTAAATACTCTGATCGTCGTCACCTACTACAAAAACGTTCTTATATTTACCGCAAAATAGTTTAACCAGTTCAAACTGCACTTCGTTGGTATCTTGGAATTCATCAACGTGAACGTATCTGAATTTATTCTGATAATACTCCCTCACGTCGTCGCAGATTGTCAACAGTTCTTTTGTTTTTATCAATAAATCGTCAAAGTCCATAGCGTTATTTTCTTTTAATATTTCATCATAACGCTCGTATACTTCGGTTATTAGCTCTTCTTCTCCCCTTTTATAACCGCCTTCCATAAGGAGCCGGCTGTATTCAATAGGAGATAAACCCTTGTTTTTTGCATTGGCAATATGCCCCATTAGCTTGGGCATTTCTTTGTCTTCGTCAAGGTGTTTTTCTCTCATTACCCTTTGCATCATTCTTTTTGAGCCGGTCTCGTCAAAAATAGAAAAGTTCTTATCAAAGCCAATACGGTCGGCATAATTAAACAGTATTCGGGTACACAAAGAGTGAAAAGTCGATACCCAAACGTCGTTATTGCCTAACATATCATTAAGCCTTGTCTTCATTTCCGCAGTGGCTTTGTTGGTAAAGGTAATAGCTAAGATATTCCAAGGATTGACCTTTTTTTCTTCGATTAAATAGACTATGCGGTGAGTGAGAACTCTGGTTTTTCCGCTGCCTGCGCCCGCAAAAACCAGAACCGCGCCTTCGGTATCTTTGACAGCCTTTTCCTGTTGTTCGTTAAGAAATTTTGGAGCCATCAAAAATTACCCTCCGGTATAAAGAGATTTTTTGCAAGCTCAATGGCATAGTTGTCGGTCATGCTTGCAAGATAGTCGCACACAAAAGTAGTGACGTCATCGGTTATTATCATATTCTTAGGCACTTCGCCCGGATATTTTATAAAATGATTGAACAATAATTTCATCATTCTGTCGGCTTTTTGCTGGAGTTTTTCTCCCATAGCGGTAAAATATACGTTGTCAAACATATAATCACGCAGTTTGTTCATATAATAATCGCCCTTATCGCTTAAACAAATTTTGTCCTTGCCGTAAGAATTTACTATAATATCCTTTACCAAAGTGTTTATCCTAGCGCTCTTACTTTCCCCTAAATACTCTCTGCAGTCTTTAGGCAAATTTTCAGGAGTAATTATACCTGCCCTTATAGCATCGTTAATATCGTGGTTTATATATGCTATCCTGTCGGCGTAGGATACCACCTTGCCTTCCAAGGTTTTGGGGTTACCCTTACTGGTATGCTCCAAAATCCCGTCACGCACTTCAAAAGTTAAATTTAGCCCCCTGCACTCGTTTTCTAATAGGTCGACAACGCGCAAACTTTGCTCGTTATGCTTAAAATGTCCGGTAAGGGCGTTTAGCACTCTTTCACCTGCGTGTCCGAAGGGAGTATGCCCTAAGTCGTGTCCTAAGCTTATAGCCTCTGTCAAGTCTTCATTAAGCAGTAGCGCTCTGGAAATTGTCCTTGCAATTTGGGTTACTTCCAAGGTATGCGTTAGCCTCGTTCTGTAATGGTCGTCGTTCGGGCTCAAAAAGACTTGAGTCTTATGTTTTAACCTTCTAAACGACTTGCAATGAATTATTCTGTCGCGGTCTCTCTGAAACTCTGTACGATAAGGACAAGGCTCTATTTCTAATTGCCTTCCTAAAGTATCTTCGCTCCTTTTGGCGTACGGACTAAGGAATTCCCTCTCGTATCTAAGCTGATGTTCTTTCATTGAAATTCTCCTGCTGACGTTTGATAATATTCTACCATTTCTACGGTTTTTTTTCAAGAATATTGGTAAGCCGATAAATAAAAAAACGGAGCTTTTCTGCAAAGCTCCGTTTAGTATTGATATAATTAATTATTTCAGACAAGCCTGAGCAGCAGCCAATATAGCAATCGGTACACGGAAAGGACTGCAAGAAACGTAGTTAAGACCGATATTGTTGCAGAACTCTACTGTGGAAGGATCTCCGCCGTGCTCTCCGCAGATACCGCACTTCAAGTTAGGACGGGTCTTTCTGCCTTCGGATATAGCAAGCTTCATAAGTCCGCCTACGCCAACCTGGTCAACCTTTTGGAAGGGATCTTGCTCGAATATCTTCTTTTCATAGTAATCGGAGAGGAACTTAGCAGCGTCGTCACGGCTGAAACCGTAAGTCATCTGGGTAAGGTCGTTTGTTCCGAAGCTGAAGAATTCGGCTTCTTTAGCGATATCGGCAGCTGTTATTGCCGCTCTGGGGATTTCTATCATTGTGCCAACGTGGAATTCTATCTTCCAGTTCTTTTCTGCCATAACTTCTTCGGCGGTCTTTACAACGATATTCTTAACGTATTGCAACTCTTTTACGTCGCCAACTAAAGGTATCATAATTTCGGGTACAACGGTTGCACCTTGGTCTTTTCTTATTATAGCAGCCTCAATTACCGCTCTGGTCTGCATTTCTGCAATTTCGGGGTAAGTGATGGCAAGACGGCATCCGCGGTGTCCCAACATGGGGTTGAATTCGTGTAGATTTTCGATAGTCTCGTTGAGTTCTTCAAAAGAAACTCCCATTTCTTGAGCAAGAGCGATAATGTCTTCTTTCTTGGTAGGAACGAATTCATGGAGAGGCGGATCAAGGAAACGAATTGTAACAGGGTAAGCGCCCATTGCCTCGTAAAGTTTAACAAAGTCCTCTCTCTGCATGGGCAACAATTTTGCCAATGCTTTCTTACGTTGTTCTACGGTCTTAGAAATAATCATTTCTCTGACTGCGGCAATTCTGTCTTCGGCAAAGAACATATGTTCTGTTCTGCAAAGACCGATACCTTCTGCGCCAAAGCTTCTTGCAATTGCGGCGTCTTGAGGAGTGTCGGCGTTGGCTCTTACTTTAAGTTTTCTGACTTCGTTGGCCCAACCCATTATTCTTCCGAAATAACCTGCAATTTCTGCCTCAACGGTCTTGATTTTGCCGGCGTAGATATTACCTGTGGAACCGTCTAATGAGATATAATCGTCAACACCGTAGGTTTTGCCGTTAATAATAAGTTTTTTAGCTTCTTCGTCTATAATCAAAGCTCCGCAACCTGCTACGCAGCAACGTCCCATACCGCGGGCAACAACTGCAGCGTGGCTTGTTCTTCCGCCGCGGGCAGTCAAAATACCTTGAGAAACGTGCATACCTTCGATATCTTCGGGAGATGTTTCTAATCTTACCAAAACAACCTGCTCTTTATTCTTTGCTCTTTCGGTAGCTTCTTCTGCGCTAAAGCAAATTTTACCGCAAGCAGCGCCCGGGCTAGCGGGAAGTCCGCAAGCTATAGGTGTAGCTTCTTTTAAGGCTTTGTTATCAAACTTGGGATGCAATAGTTCATCAAGCTGCTTAGGGTCAATCTTCAACAAAGCTTCTTCCTTTGTTATCAAACCTTCGTCCACTAACTCACAAGCGATACGGATAGCGGCGTTTGCCGTTCTCTTACCGTTTCTGGTTTGGAGCATATAAAGTTTGCCTTCTTCGATGGTAAACTCCATATCCTGCATATCCTTAAAGTAGCTTTCTAATCTCTTGCAAATGTCAATAAACTGGTTATAAACGGCTTCGTTGGTCTCTTTGAGGTGGTCGATAGAAGAAGGAGTACGGATACCCGCAACAACGTCTTCACCCTGCGCGTTCATAAGATATTCGCCGTAAAGTTTCTTTTCGCCGGTAGCGGGGTCACGTGTAAATGCAACGCCTGTTCCCGAAGTTTCGCCCATGTTGCCAAATACCATGGCCTGAACGTTAACTGCTGTACCCCAGCTAGAGGGTATATCGTTCATTCTGCGGTAAATGTTGGCTCTCGGGTTTTCCCAGCTCTTAAATACTGCTTCTACTGCGCCCTTTAATTGTTCCTTTGGATCCTGGGGGAATTCCTCTCCCTTCTCTTTAAGATAGAACGCCTTATATTTTGCGATAAGTTCTTTTAGGTCGGCAGCGGTAAACTCTGTGTCAAGTTTAATGCCTTTCTTCTCTTTCATTTCGTCGATAACAACCTCGAAGAAAGATTTGCCAAGTCCGCAAACAACGTCGCTGTACATTTGGATGAATCTGCGGTAGCAGTCATAAGCAAAACGTGCATTGTTGGTCTTCTTTGCAAGACCCTCAACGCTTATATCGTTAAGACCAAGGTTAAGAATTGTATCCATCATACCGGGCATGGATGCTCTTGCGCCGCTTCTTACCGATACCAAGAAGGGGTTATTTGCGTCGCCGAACTTTTTGCCGGTGTCTTGTTCTACTTGGGCAAGAGCGCTAAAAATCTGCTCCATAATTTCGTCATTGATTTTGCCGCCGTCAGCATAATATTGTGTGCATGCTTCGGTCGTGATGGTAAAACCTTCGGGCACTGGCATACCAAGATTGGTCATCTCTGCCAAGTTTGCGCCTTTGCCGCCAAATTTTGCCTTGTCTTTTCCGTCTGCTTCTCTGAATAAATAAACAAATTTAGTCATCAAAATTTCTCCTCGTATAGAATTTTTTATTTACAAAAATATTTATATATATTATAAAGCTTTTCCTAAAAAAACTCAAGTAAAATTAACGTTAATTCTCAATCAGCGTATTGATAAGTCTTTTAGTTATATTAAGCTTGATTCCGTAGTCGTTTTCAAAAAGGATATAAAAATATTTCAGTACGTCGGCTACTTTGCCTATGGTTAATTCCAGACTGTCTATTTCCGAACAATTCAGTTTGTCCATAGCCTCCAAAAAAAACACCGCTTTGGTATCAAACTGCTCTATCTGGCGGTAATCAATCCCCATAAGGGTAGATATCTTTAGCAAAAACCATAGTGCTAACGCGGCAGGAAGGGTGTTATTATAGTTTATTTCCTTAAGAACTTTTAATAACGTAACAAAGGGTTCGGCTGCGTCCTCTTCGGAAGCAAAGGACTTTTCATACCCTTCCAAACACAAAAGCGCGGCGGTATATTTTTGGGAATCGGTCCAGCAGTTGTAAAAATTCTCCTCGCAGTCAACGTTAGTAAGAATTTTGCCCATCTTACCTTCTTCTACGCAAAACTCCCCGAAAGTGAGAACTCCGGTAAAAGCCTTTAGCTTGGCTTTACTGCTCCTAACTCCTCTGGCTAGTACCGTCACTATTCCGTTTTGGGTAGCAATTGTCAGTAATTTATCCTTTTCTTTATAATCTACGCTGCGTAAGATTATTCCCAAAAAATTATTCATTAATAATTATTCGCTCTTTTTATTCTCTTCGTTTTTTTTCTTATTGCGAAATTTTTTTATTAAAAAACGTATAAGGAATATCGCACCAGTAATAGCTCCTAATACCGCTAAGTAAGGTAAGACCGCCACAAAGCCGATAAACACTAACCCTAGGCTCTTTACCGAACCTTTGAAGATTCTGTTTAACTTGTTTGCATAAGTATCTTCGGCGCCTTTTGGCGCGTCCACAGAATATAAATTTATTTTAACGCTGGAATATTCGGTTATGCTGTCATATCCGTTTATTTCTAACTGCAAAGCGTTAAGTTCGGTATTAATCTGGGTTATTCTCCTGCTTCTTTCCATTATTTCTCCCAAATCAGTAAGGTTAAGAGCGTTCAATGCGTCGCGCTCGCTTTCCAACGCCTGCTTCTTTGCCGTTGCGCTGACGTATAGGGTAGTAATATCGGTGCTTTCGGTATGTTTTGAAGTAACTTCGCCTAAGCCCTCAACGGTATCTAAAAACTCTTTAAGCTTAACCGACGGCACTTTTAATATGTAATAATTGTTGTTGTAGGAATTTCTGGAATTCTCCACCGATTTATCTACCCAGCCGCCCAATTCATAAACTTTATCTTCAAGCTCGTTTCCGGCTACTTCCATATCTGCAACGGTTAGGTCCATATTGACGTTATAAACAATTTTGCGTGTAACGCCTTCGGGCAAAATAGCGTTAGTGTCCGAACCGGATTCGGAATAATTACTCGGTGCATCCGAAGGAGCCTCGGACACGCCGTCTTTACTGGAACAGGCGGTAATAAAAGTTACGCTAATAACAGCTACTAATACTAATAGAACAAGTTTGGTAATTTTTCTCATAAAATTCTCCTTTTTGCTTCTTTTATTTATGTATTGTTTATTCTTAAAATGTAAAAAACCGCACAAAAATAATTTGGCGGTTTTTTACGATTAAGAAATCTTTTTTGACCTACTTGTCTTCTCCTTTCAAAGCCTTGTACAGCATATAATATCCTGTCTCTCCGCTTTTTTCAAAGGTCTTCCACAATAATTCGTCCAATTTCTTCATTGTTACCTCTAACGTTAAGTCTAATATTAGGATAACCAAAAAACCGCATTTTATACTATTCTTATTTCACGCCCTTGCTGTCGTAACCCAAATCTTTCATAATGCTGTCGCTTGTGCGCCAGTCGTCCTTTACTCTGACAAAGAGTTTTATAAAGATTTTACTTCCCGTCATCGATTCCAAATCCTGTCTTGCGTACGTTGATATCTTCTTTATCATACTGCCGCCTTTCCCCAAAATTATGGGCTTATGAGCGGCTTTTTCGCAAATTATGTCGGCGCTTATCTCAATTAGGTCTTTTCCTTCCACGTAGTTGTACTCTCTTACGTCTACTCCTATGCCGTAAGGAACTTCCTTATCAAGTAGTCTTAAAGCCTTTTCCCTAATAATTTCTGCAGTCATAAAACGCATATTTTTGTCGGTATACTGGTCGTCGGCAAAGTATTTTATTTTGTCGGTCAGTAGCTTTTTGATTTCATTTTTGAGGGGGTCTATATTCCTTCCTCTTAAAGCAGAAATCGGCACTATGGCTTTAACGTTTTGAAATTTATTAAGTTCGGTTAAAATTTCAAAAACTCTTTCTTTGGTAACGTGGTCGACTTTGTTGACGGCAACGATTACGTTAAGCCCTGCATTCAGATAAGCAACGATATTGATTTTGTCCTTGTCGTCATAACCTTTTTCACAGTCGACTACGTAAATAACGCAATCTACGCCTTCAAGGGCGGAAGATACGTTTTTCATCATATATTTGCCAAGATTGTTTTTCGGAGTGTGAATACCGGGAGTGTCCAAGAATACTATCTGGCAGTTCTTTTCGTTGTAGATACCCATTATCTTGTCGCGGGTAGTCTGCGGCTTCCAACTAACAATCGCCACTTTTTCCCCCACTATGGTATTTACAAGAGTGCTTTTTCCTGCGTTCGGTTTGCCGGTTACGGCAACGAAACCCGACTTAAAGTCTTCATTTTTTATTTCTTCTTTTTTTACTTCTTCCTTAGCAATTCCAAGCCCTATACTTTCTAAAATACTTTCGGTAAGGTCCATCATCTCTTCTTCGCCTTCGGCATCTTCGTGGTCGAACCCTAAAAGGTGCAACATACCGTGACAGGTAAGAAAGGCAATTTCTCTTTCCAAACTATGTCCGTATTCTTCGGCCTGTTCTTGCGCTCTCTTTTCGCAAATAAAAATTTCTCCTATAATGACGCTGTCGTCTTCGCCGTTTATGTCCATAGGATAATCTTCTTTTAATACCGGCACTTGTATATCGGGTATGCTCTGAAAACTTAATACGTCGGTTATTGAATCATTCTGACGTTCTTCTCTGTTTAATTCTCTTATATTTTCTTCGGAAACAAGACTTATTTCTAAGTCTATATCCTCAAAATTAGTGTCCAACTTTTGTAACGCCGCCATTACCGTTTTGCCAATTAGCTCACGGTGATTTCCTGCATCGTAAATTTTTATCATATATATTTTTCCTTATTTATTATTTATTGGAGCTGTATTTTATTCTCTGGTGATAAAGACTGGGCACCATTGATACCAAACAATCTTCTATTGCTTTTATGTCCTTATAAGTAATCGGACAATCAGAAAACTGGTCGGAATTTACTTTGGTCATAATTAGATTATGAATAAACTCTCTGAAGTTTCTTTCATCCTTATCAACACCTTGGGCTCTTGTAGCAGCCTCTACGGTATCAACTATCATAATAATCGCCGATATTTTGGTAGAAGGCTTAGGTCCCGGGTAGCTGAACTTTTCTCTGGCTAGCTGTTCGTCGGTTATTCCTTTGGCTTTGTTTAAGAAATATTGAACGGGAGTAGTGCCGTGATGTTCTTTGGCTATTTTCGCTATAGCTTCGGGCAAATTGTGTTTTCTTATTAATTCTGCTCCGTAAGTAGAATGCTCGGTAATCATATGCACGCTTACTTCGGGGATGTAATCGTCATGCGGGTTATAATCGGTTTGATTTTCGGTAAAGCAAATTGGTGACTTTAGCTTTCCGATGTCGTGATAATAGGCGGCAGCCTTAGCTAAAGCGGGGTTTTCGTTAATTCTCATAGCGCAGGCTTGGGCTAAGTTGCCTACAGCAAGGGAATGATTATAAGTGCCCGGGGCTTCGGTTGCCAGCTTCTTCATAAGTTTGGTTTCGGGCGAACAAATTTCTTCCAACCTAAAATCGCTGTAAAGCGCAAAAATTGTTTCCAAAATAGGTAAAATTATCATAAACAGCGCTAGACCTAGTAGCACAGATACAAACGCCCAAACTCCGCTTAACAAAACTTCTGTCCAGGTTATAGACGGGTTTAGTAAACTACAAAGCATAGCAAGGGGCATGGCAAGCAATATGCCTATAATTAAGCCCGTTGTCAAAAAGGACATTCTTGTATAGTATTTTTTGTTCATTATTATTAATAAACTTCCGGCTATCGACTGCGTAACTATAGAAGAAATTGCGGGTACTAGCGCTTCTTCGGGGAAAATCGTTACAATACAAAGGAAAAAGGCTATATTTATAAGCACGTTGGCAAAAATAGCCAGCCTCTTTTCTATCAGCATGGCAATAATAAGTCCCGATAAGAGTAAGGGCATGCAGTAATAAGAAATAAATCTGCCGAAAATTATGGCAAAAATATAAGTAAGAAGGATATCGGCTAATATTACTCCCAATTGCTTGTAATTATGCATCAAATCCTTTCTGCGGTAATATATAAAACATTCCAAGGTATAAAGCATTATAAACATTATGCCTGCCAGTACAAAATACCTGTAATAATCCTTGAAAGCCACCGACAATTCTTCGCTGTTTACTCCGCTGTTGACCAGTCCTAGTATAAAGGGCAAAGCCAAAGAAAACAGGGCGATAATAGTTACTATTACCCCGAAGCGCTTTTGTTTTGTACCGTTGATTTCTATACTCTTCATCTATTCCTCGTATGTTAACTTATTTTCATCTCCACCTCATAGTATATATCCAAATAAACGTTTTTGTCTACTCTTTTTTCGATGTGCCACGTTCTCTTCCTTATTGCTTGACTTGGCAACGAGTTATCAAGAGCGTAGGTATTTTCTTTGATTATCCCCTCTTTGTTGGCTTCATAATCAAAGTCAACCTCCACTTTCTCCAGTTCGTAAAAGGTGACTTTCGTAATATAAATAGGAATAATTGCGTTAAGAACAAAAGTTTCTTCCTCCCCTTCGTAATTTTCAAAGCTACATTTTATATTGTCCTTATTAAAAAACTCCGTTTTATAAAAGGATTCTTTCTTTCCCGTTCTCTTATTTACCCATATTGTGGGGGTAAACACAAGACTTTTGCTAAACCAAACCCTGCCGAAAACTTCTCCACTCGGCTTTTCTTTGGCAAAAATATTTTCATCAAGAATAATGTCCGAAGTAATAAGATTATCGCCCTTTCTTACCGTCTGTCCGTTTTTTACCACCGCTCCGCCCGAATAAGTAACAATTCTTGTTATCGTTGCGTCATATTTACTTAATATTGCCGAATAATCGTTGGGGTCAACTATATCCACTTTGGGCAGTTCTTCATAAACCAAAACTATTATCGTGTTGCCTTTAAGTTCCACCGCCGCGTTGGAAATCCCGTCCAGAGTTAATATGTCGCTTATTATTTTCTTTCTATCCACGTCGCTTTTTTTCACCGGTAAGGTTACCGTTTTGTTAATAGCCTGAAAAATGCTGCTTTCCGATACAAGGTTGTTGCCTTCTATCTTGATTCTGGTAAAATTGACCGAATAAAAAAACATAACGATAACGACAATAATAAACCCCCCAAAAAAGCCGTATCTAACTACGTTTCTCTTAAAAAAAGTCTTTGCCGAATAATCTTTCAATATGGTATATTCTCTGTTGTTTTTTTGCAAAACACCAACAAAAGCGCCCAATTCTTTTTCGGCAACAAAAAATTTACAACCATTTTCGGTTTTTTTTATGTTTTTTAATGGGATTTTATTGAGCCTTGCTAAACTAAGAATAAATTCGCACGGAGCTTTTACAAACAAACTAACGTAATTAAACATTTTCCACCGCCACCGAAAATATCTTTCCCCTGATATACAGTTCATCGGCGGTTATTTCCATTATGGCAAGGCTTTTGCCTAATATTATTAGCCTACCTTCCTTTATCCTCAAAATAAGGTTGTCGGGACTGTAGACAATGACCCCTCTGTGACCTTCCACAAGTACTCCGTTAAGGTCGCAAACCGTTATTTTTAGTCCCAAAGCGCAGTCGGAAGGAAGACCCATCTTCATGAGCATATCTTTACAATAAGTATTCATATCATATTTTATGAGAAAAAATCTTCCTAAATGCCTTGACTTCTCAATTTTTGCAGCACTTGTTCAAAATAATCAGGTATCGGCGCAAAAAACTCCATTTTCTCTTTGGTAATGGGGTGGGCAAGTACCAATTTATAGGCGTGAAGCAGCTGTCCGCTCAACTTAAAATTATCTTTGCTACCATAAACCGTATCCCCGACAACAGGGTGTTTTATATATTTCGCGTGAACTCTTATTTGGTGAGTTCTGCCCGTTTCCAGCTTAAATTCCGTCAATGTGTAATTACCGAACCGTTCTAAAACTTTATAATGGGAAACCGCCCTTCTTCCCTTGTCGTCAACCGCCATTATTTTGCGGTCTTTTACACTTCTTGCTATGGCTTTGTCAATAACTCCCTCGTCTTCTTTAATGTTTCCATCGACAAGGGCGATATAATATCTGCCTGCTTCTTTGGTTTCTATCTGCTTAGCAAGACTTAAATGCGCCTCGTTGGTTTTGGCTATCACAATTAGTCCGGAAGTGTCCTTATCCAGTCTATGAACAATCCCCGGACGATACACGCCGTTTATTGCGCTTAGATCCTTAATATGATAAACAATGGCGTTAACTAGCGTGCCGTCGGGAGTACCCATACAAGGATGGGTTACCATGCCTTGGGCTTTGTTAATAACGGCAATATCTTTGTCTTGATAAACTATATCAATCGGCAAGTTTTGACCTTCGGCGGATACGGCAACGGGCTCTTCAATTAGCACTTCAATTTTGCCTCCGCAAACAATTTCTCCGCTTTTTGTGACGATTTTGCCGTTGTAAAGCACGTTTTCGCTATCAATAAGCCCCTTTATCCTAGAACGCGAAAAACCCGTCTCACGGCTAAGGTAGACGTCGATTCTCTCTTTTTCTATAGGATAAAATATCATTTCTTCCATTTACTTTATCTCTTCGTCTTCAATCTTTGTTTCTACAGCGGCTTTTTTCTTTTCGGAGATTTCGTTCTCTTCAACGCTGTAATAAAAAATTATATAAATAATCAAAAGCGCCGTTCCAATGGTAAGAAAGCTGTCGGCAAAATTAAAAATAGCAAAGTCAATTAGTTCAAAATAAACAAAATCTCTGACGTAACCAAGAAACATGCGGTCGATTAAGTTGCCGATTGCGCCCGCTAAGATAAGAACAAGAGAGCTTCTTAGAAGTTTGTTTCTTCTCGGGTAGCTGTAAAAAATAAAACCGATCATGAGAATGGAACAAACAAAAGAAATAATAGTCAGAGCGAAAGTTTGGTTTTTAAGAATACCAAAACCCGCCCCGGTGTTTTCTACGGCGGTAAAACGTATTACGTCTTTAATAATAATTATGTCCTTGACTGTGTCGCAGTAGCCGTAAATATATTTCTTGGTAAGCATATCGAAAACTATCAAAAGCCCGATAATAATGATTTCGATACTACAAAATAGCCATCTTTTTTTATCTTTTACGGCATTTATAAAATCATTTTTGAATTTTACTACGTTATCTTTCGTTTTTTTCATATTCAACCCTTTATTGTATTTATTTTTACACCGCACGGTATCAGTATATACATTTTATATTTCAGTTTGTTTATCGCTCCGTTTAAGGCGAACACCGCTCCGCTCAAAAAATCCAGCATTCTCTGCGCTATATGCGGTGGCACTCCCTCAAAATCCACAATCGCCCCTTCGCTTTTTTGCAGCTTTTTTATAAGCTCCTCGACGTCGGAAAACTTATCGGGGCAAATAACGTCTATTTCTCTCTTCTTCTTGTCTTGTTTTTTTGCTCCCGATGCGTATTCGATAAAACTAGCCATTAGTTACCCTTTCTCCGAATATAGCTCTGCCAAGCCTGATTAAATTAGCTCCGCTTTTTAATGCTTCCACGTAATCATTGCTCATTCCCATAGACAAATAACAAAAATCCTTGCTCTTTATTCTTTGGTAGACGTTGTATACTTCGTCGAAAGTCTTTCTTAACTCATCTTTTGAATAAAAAATGGGGGCAACCGCCATAATTCCCCTAACTCTTATATGAGAAAAACAAGACAGTTCTTCCAAAAAACTAACAGCGTTTTCCAGATAAATACCGCCTTTTGTTTCCTCTTTGCCCGAATTTATTTCTATCAGAATATCTTGAACTTTATTGATTTTGGAAGCCTCTTTATCAATAACCTGCGCTAGATTAATGCGGTCAACACTGTGGATTAGCTCTACCTTGTCCACAATATATTTTACCTTATTGGTCTGCAATTGTCCGATAAAATCCCATCGTATCGATTTGTCGAATTTATCCAATAATTCCTGAACGCGGTTTTCCCCTGCAGCTAATATTTTTCCGCTGCTTAACGCCGTAAAAATTTCTTCAATACTTCTTGTTTTGGTTGCGGCAACCAATTTCGCACCCGCGTTATATTTGTTTATATTATCGACAATGACGTTGATGTTTTCTATTATATTCATAAAAATATAATAACACTTTTTTATTAGGTATGCAATTTTTTTCGGATATTTATTGGTTATTGCCTTCGTCCATAGTAAGCCCTATTCTGTTAATACTTACTTCATAGGCAACTCGTACGTCCACAACGCCGTCATCGTTCACTTTTTGGTACGTTCTGGACTGAATACGGCCGTTTATGAAGATTTTTTCTCCTACGGCAATATCCTTTACAAACCTTGCATTTCTACCCCAGGCTATACACGGTAAATAATCGGACTTATTATAAGCGCGGTTTACCGCAAGCAAAATATCGCATATTTCTCTTTTGAAGGGAGTCATACGGTATACAGGCGGTTTGCAAATATAGCCTGCTATGTCAATAATGTTGGGGTTCCTGCTTTCGTCGTTTTCCAACACGTCTCTGACAAAAAGTGTAAGCAACAATTTGCTTCTTCCCTCAGTCAGTTTGTTGTAGCTTCTTAGTTGTCCGGTTAATGTTATGGTATTACCCACCTTTACGTTGCCGTCGTTTAGCAGTCTTTCACTGATAGTAAAGGGTATGACGTCGGATTGTTCGCTCAATCTGGAAACAGTTATTGCGCTCTCATAAAATCCCTCTCCGTACATCTGATGTGAAAACTTGGGTTCTTCGGCAATTACTCCGCAAACTGTCGCAATGTTGTTGTTCATCAGTTCATAATTCATAATTTCGTACTCCTTAATTGGAATGTTGTATCCCACTGTTATCTATATAAAAATTACTTTCTATTACCAATTCATCCATCCTCACTAATGTTAATCCTTTGTTCTTTATGCCTAATAAAACAAGTGGCAATGCGTCCAATATATGATCGCTGTTGTTGTGGCAAAGTATTATAGAACCGCTTTTTGCCTTTGACAATATCCTTTCGGCTATTTCTTTACCCGATATCCCTTTCCAATCCAAGCTGTCTACGTCCCACTGAATACACTGCATATTCATTTCGGTAACAACGTTTATAAGCTGATTGTTATACTCACCGTAGGGCGCACGAAAATATTTTGCATCTTGACCTATTATGTCCTTTATTTTCTTATTGGTAGAACTTATTTCCAGTTGCATTTCCTGACCGCTTAGCTTATTAAAGTGCGGATGGTTGGTACTGTGGTTGCCTATAAGATGCCCTCTGTCCGATATTTCTTTAACCAGTTCGGGATACTTGTCTATCCAGAAACCAACCAAAAAAAATGTGGCTTTTACTTGATACGTATCGAGCAAATCAAGTATACCTTTGGTTTTATCCCCACCCCACGCCGCATCAAAACTAATAGCTACTTTGTTACTGTCGGTGTCAACCGCATAAATGGGAATTTGTTTTTTTGCGGCATTAGCCGAAACCACCTGTATGCCCTCTACGGTAAGAACCACTCCCGTTATAATAACGGCTAACAAAATTAAGGCAATAATAATTTTGCTCTTTTTCACCACTAAAAACATCGGCTTTTCTCCTATCTTATAGTTAATATTGAAAAATAAATTGTTTACCTTTGTCGAAAAATCACTTTTTTTGGCTTTCGACCAAAGTTCCACTTCTTTTCACTAAAAAGATATGCTAAATAACCGATTATTTATGACTTTTATTTGCGTTTTTTGCCTTAGAAAACGATTTGGAAGATTTGTTTTTGTTATATTTGTTCAAAACGGGAGAGATTATTCCCTTGTTTTCGATTTTCTTATATTGAAGTAAAGCCCTCTGCACCGTTTTTTCCTCAACGGAACGCGGAACGAAGACTTCCTCATTGGTATCGGGATCTATGCCGGTATAAAACATACAGGTTGATTTAGTGGCAGGAGTTGGATAAAAATCCTGCACTTGTTCGGGCATATATCCTATTTTCATCAAGTATTCGGTCAACTTAACGGCGTCTTCCACCGTGCAACCGGGATGGGAAGAAATAAGATACGGCACTAAATACTGTTCTTTATTTAACTTAATATTTTTCTTGCGGAATTCCTCTGCAAACTTAATATAAAGCTCAAAAGGCGGCTTGTTCATATATTTTAATACTTTGTTGCAGCTGTGTTCGGGCGCCACTTTCAATTGTCCGCTAATATGATGTTCTACCAATTCATTAAAAAAGGTCTGGTCCTTGTCATACAGCAAATAATCATACCTTATACCGCTTCTGATAAACACTTTTTTGACGTTGGGAAGATTTCTTACAGTACGCAGAATATCCAAATATTCGCTATGGTCCACAAAAAGGTTTTTGCACGGCTCATAGCCTATACACTGTTTATCCTTGCATACTCCCAAAGTCTTTTGCTTTTCGCAGCTTGGATTGCGGAAATTCGCCGTGGGTCCACCTATATCATGAATATAGCCCTTAAAATCGGGTAAGGTTGTTAATTTTATTGCTTCAGCTACGATGCTGTCTTTACTACGTTTGGAAATAACCCTTCCCTGGTGAAAGCTTAAAGCACAATAAGAACAACTGCCGAAACACCCCCTGTGGTCGGTGATAGAAAATCTTACTTCTTCCATAGCGGGAATATTTCCTTTATAATAAGGATGGGCGCGCCGCATATAAGGAAGGTTATAAACTTTGTCCATTTCCTCTACGATAAGGGGGCGAGCGGGAGAGTTTACTATTACGTATTCCTTCCTATGTTTTTGCGCAATTGTTTTGCCTGATATATAGTTGTTGTTCTGGTATTGAATTTTATACGCCTTGACGTAGGCTTTTTTGTCGGACAAGACCTCTTCAAAGCTAGGGCAGAATATTATTTCTCCGTTGTTGAATTTTTCTTTGACGCTTTCCGACAAATTATTATAGCTTGACAAATAAGCGGTGCCTTCCACGTCCTTAATTTTCTTAATAGGCACCCCTTTTTTTATAAGATTAAGAATATCCCACCACTCCTTTTCTCCCATGCCGTACATCAACAAATCGGCTCTGGAATCCACCAGAACTGAGGGCATAACGGTGTTCGACCAATAGTCATAATGCGCCATTCTGCGTAGACTTGCTTCCATTCCTCCGATAATTACCGCGACGTCGGGATAAAGTCTCTTTACCGCTTTGGAATAAACGGTAACAGCTCTGTCGGGTCGGCGTCCAAACGCGCCGTTTTCGGTATATTCGTCAAACTTTCTTCTCTTTTTGCTGACGGTGTAATTATTTACCATACTGTCTACAACTCCGCCGCTTATCAAAAAAGCGTATTTCGGCTTGTTAAAAACGCAATAATCTTCATCCTTTTGGGGTTGGGAAATTATGGCAATAGAAAAGCCCTCGCTTTCAATAAGGCGGGAAATAATAGCTTGCCCGAAGCTAGGATGGTCAATATAAGCTTCGGGCGTAATCAGTATAAAATCGGGAGAATCTATTTCTCCTTTAAGAAAAGGCAAAAAAGGCATTTATTTTCCGTTTCTTCCTATATCCTTACGGCAATGCATGCCGTCAAAGGTTATTTTAGCTATGTTTCTATAGACGTTGTTGACGCAGTCTTCGGAATTTTCGCTCATGCTGAATACTCCCATAACTCTGCCGCCGGACGTTCTTAATTCGTTATCAATAAGCTTTGTTCCCGCGTGGAAAATGGATACTTCGGGATCAATATCGCCGATATTTATTTTTACGTTCTTATTATATTCCAAAGGATATCCGCCCGAAGTAATAATTACGCATACCGAACTTAAATTCTTCCACTTAATCTCAACTTCATCCAATTTTTTATCGATTACCGCATTTATTATATCCAAAAGAGGAGTTTCCAAAAGAGGCAAAAGTGCTTGAGTTTCTACGTCGCAGAACCTTACGCTGAAGTCAACTACTTTTGGTCCGCAAGCCGTTAAAATTAAACTAAAAGCAATTACGCCGCAAAACTCTCTGTTTTCTGCATTCAATGCGTTAATAGTGGGTAAAAATATGGTGTCGTAAGCTTGTTTTGCTATTTCTTCGGTATATTCATTAGCGGGTATGCAAGCGCCCATTCCGGCAGTACTCATACCCAAATCTCCGTCAAAAACTCTCTTGTAGCTATTAACGGCGGGCATAGGCACAATGGTTTTGCCGTCGGTAAAAGCCATTACTATGACGTTTTTACCTTCCAGATATTCTTCAATATCAATAACTTTGCCGGCGTCGCCGAAAAGTTCGGCTATCATAACGTCGTACATAGCGTTTTCGGCTTCAATCTGATTTCTGCAAAACATTATACCTTTACCTGCGGTACGTCCGTTGGTTTTTACCACCAAAGGATAATCCTGACAAGAGGTATATTTTTTTGCTTTATAATAATCGTCAAAAATTTTGTATTTTGGTGAGGGAATGCCGTATTTTTCGCAAAGATAACGACAATATCGTTTGCTGCCTTCCATCTGGGCGGGCAAACTATCCGCTCCGAAAGCTCTGTGGCCTTTGCTCCGCAAAAGTTCCACAAGCCCTCCGTATAATGACTCGTCGGGACTGACAATGGTTAATTTAATTGTGGGGTTATCTTCCAAAAACTCCAAAATCCTGTCATAATCGGTAACGCTCATCTTTATACAAGTGGCAATTCCGGCAAGTCCTCCGTTCCCGGGAATACAAAAAATATTATGTATTCTTTCGTCTTTCTTTAGGATGGTAGCAATAGCGTGCTCTCTTCCCCTTGACCCAATTAATAATACGTCCATTACCTTCTCCTTTTGTTGTTTTATATCTATTTTTCTTCCTCTACACTAGCTGTGCTCTCTTGTAAAATATGTCTGCGCTCGTTAAGTTCGCTAAGTATTTTTTTATGCACATTGTCGTCTAAGCAATATTTCCAAGTAGGAATAATCGACAAAATGCAAGAAATAGCCGGCGGTATTGATATAAGGAAAAAGAGTATCATCATTAGTTTAGAGTATTGGGGCGACTCTCTCGGAATACCACCCGCAGAAATAAAAGCGTTAACTTCGGCTACTCTCTCGTCGGAGAAACCAACCGCCGTATATGCTATACCCGAAATAATAGTTGCAATACCGTTCGTCATTTTTGCAATAAAAGTCTGACCGGAAAAGAATACTGCGTCAGGTCTTATGCCGTTTGTATATTCTTCATAGTCCACACAGTCGGCTATCATTTGCGTTTGCAAAATGGTCGTCATACCGGTAGAGGCTCCCGCAAAGAAGAACAGCACGAAAGCGATTATCATAGGAAAAATATTAGTTAATCCCGTGGGCGTAATAAGATACATAATAAATATAATGGTAAAAGGAACTACACCCATCAGATTAGATGCGTTATATAACGTTTTCTTAGAAAACTTTTTACGCAGAGCGTTGCAAAAACCAATACCAAGGAACATACCTATAAACATTCCTCCGCCAAGCAGTACCATATATACAAAAGCCAAACCGGGGTTTTTGCTGGCGTAGTAATAAGTAATAACGGGCATAGCGCAAATAGCAAGCAGGTTTTTCGCACTTCCCAATACGCCGGAAATTAGAATTTGTCTGAACGGTTTGTTCTTCCACATTATAGTAAAATTCTCTTTCAAAGTATATTTCTTTTCCGAAGGAGCTATTTTTTCTCTCACAAAGAAGCCGCAAATTTGGAACATCCCGCAACCAAGTAAAGAAAGACCCGCGGCTACTATAAGAAAGCCGTAACGCTCTCCGTTTGCGGGGCTGCCTATTAATTTCCCGATAACTTCACCTACGGCAAGGCTAAGAGGTTGCATTCCTAATAAAGAAACCGCGCCGCCAACCGTTCCTATTATACGGGCAGCCGATAAAAGTTTGTTGCGGTCTTTTTCGTCTTCGGTAAGCAAAGCGGTAATGCCCCAAAGAGGTATATCGCCTACGGTATAGGTCATTCCCCAAAGTACGTAAGTAAACGCCGCCCAAGCGACTATAGCTACGTTTAACGCCTTGCTGCCGCTGTTATATAAGCCGAAACTGACAAAGCATAATATCGTTACTACAAAAATAATGCTCGGCACAAATATAAGATACGGACGGCATTTGCCCCATTTGGTACGCGTCCTGTCAACGATAGTGCCCATAATAGGGTCGTTGAAAGCGTCCCATACTCTTGCTACCGACATTATTGTGGAAACCGCGATTGCGGGAATAAGCAACGTAAACTGCAAATAATATGCAAGGCCGGCTCCGATAATATTAAAGATAATATTTTGCCCTGCTAGGCTAATAAGATATGTAAATTTTTCTGTTTTGGAATATGTTTTTAATTTTTCAGCCATTTTTCACCTGTTATTGTTTGGAAATAATTCCGGAGTATTCCGACCAGGAAGTTGCGTTCTTATAGGTACTTTCCGCATCTTTGGGAACATATATTCTAAGCTTGCCGTTTATCATATAGACGTTATCTTTCTCATTGTAAATTTTGAAAGCATAACCGCCAAGCTTAGGAGGCGTTATGGCGTTCAGTCTGATTTCTCCCAGACTGTTGCATCCAACAAAGGTATACTCTCCTATTTCCATTATTGTAGAAGGCAATTCCAAATAAGTCAAATCGCAATAACCGAATGCGAAGTTTTCTATAATGCTAATTCCCTCTTCCACGTAAACGTTGGTTACGTTTTTGCGGTTAAAGGCAAGACTGCCTACGCTTACTACGTCATATTCATTATCTTCGTAAGTAACTTTAGCAGGTATGGTTACCGAAATGTTTTGCTCAGGGGAAGTATATTCTTGCCCTATATAGCTTACTGCTTTAACGTAAAACTTTTCGGTATTATCGAAGTTTTTTTCTTTTATTAACACGTATTTCATAACTCCGTCATCAAAATACGCCACTTCTTCGATGCCGGTATTATCGCCGCTACAAGCAGTTAAGCATACTAAAAAAACAACAGCGATTAATACAACAGCCAGGATTTTTTTCTTCATTATTTCTCTCCAAGTCTATAGTTTTCTATGGTTTTATACCCTTTTTTGGGTATAAAAGGGCAACCCCGTTTGGGGTTGCTCGATTTTATTGTTTCTTAGTTACGTTATATCCGGCATACAGTATCAAGTCACAAGTTATTGTATCGTTTTCGTCGAACTTGTAAAGTAGAGCCTGATCAAGATACCAACCACTGAAGGTATACTCATAGATATAAGTGCCGGATTGTTGATTTGGCGAGGTCTCGGTAACACTAGAATTCGGTCTAGCAGGCGAACTGGACTTTTCCCACCATTCTTTGTCTTTGGAATCTGCTTCCTTTATCTCTTCCTTGAAAACGTTGCCGCTGTTTATGGTTATTTCTTTCTTTTCGAAATACTCTATTCCTGTTAGCATAAGTGTAGTAACGGGGGATGCTTGACCAAAACCACATCTATAAGTTACAGGCAAGTTGGGAGCATATTCGTTAATCTTATAGTTATTCGGTTTGCCGGGGGCAGCTTCTTTTAGTTGTTGGAAGCTTAAAGAAACGGTGCCTCCTACGTATCTAAGTATCTGTTCGTAGTTACTTACAAACTGAGAAATAGTATGTTCGGTGTCATAAACCTTTTCGCATTCTGCGTGTCCGTTGCCTCTTAAACAAGCCTCGTCAAGTCCTGCTCCGCAGTCGTATTTTCTCTTAATAACCAAATCTTCCAAACGTTCCACTTTATCCGCCCAAGAAGTCAAGGTGCTGTAGTCGTATTTCATAGCGGTTTCTATTTCTGTTTTCATAGAACTCCAACTTTCATTGGCGGCTTTTTGCGCCTTGCTTGCTATACCAACTGTAGAATAAGTAGCTTTCATTTGGGAAATAATAGCGCCGATTTTGCCCGTTGCGTATGACTTCTTATCATTATCGGTAGAAAGACTAGCTAAAAGCGTGGTAGCATCGGCGGGTGCCAATTTATTTACGTTAATAAGGGTTCTGTCCTTCTCGTTTCCGGATATGGTCTGTAGCATACTTCCGCTGTAGCTATATATTTGATAGCGTAAAGCTCCGGATAAGTTTGCCGACGTCATATTTGTTAAAAGGTAATGAATCATTTTCAGCTGTTCCATTTCATAATAGAACTTGCCTTGATTTTCCTGCTCGCTTCCGCCCTTCTTGCCATTCTCATAGTTAGTGTTGGCTTGGTTATAAGCCTTCATATTGTCTTCGTTTCCGCTGTAACACCACATCCAGTCGCTCATATTAAGCTGACCTTGCAAACCGTTGGCGGTTATTGCCTGGCGCATTTCTCCGGTGTAAGTTAAGTTACTATATTTGCTAAAGCCGTATATGTTATATTCATGATTTTCTTTATTTTCTTGGAAGCTAAAATGCTTGGTATAGAAAGTATTATAGAAAGTATCCGTATAACGGTATGCGTTGATATAATTGTTTCTTTGTATAGCTACATAATCCAACCATTCTGCATCGGTATAAATTGTGTAATGGCTATATTTCAACTCTTTTTCAAAATTTTCATCGCTTACGGCATTGTAGTTTACTAAGTTATAATCATAATAATAGCCGTACAATTCTGTACAATCCGGCTTGCCGTTTTGATTTTTGCGATAATAATCATTAAACGCGTGCAGATAAGCTAACGTTTCATAATCCAGATTGTTTTTGCAATATGTATCAAATTCGGTAGTTCCTATAGCTTTGTTGCCTGCCATATCTCTAACAACGTCCAAAGCATAATCAAGTTCGTTTGTAGCAACTCTGGCAAACTCGTCGCCTGTCATGCCGATTGCAAAAACCTTACCCGCCATGTTCCTGTATTGACGGCTGACGTTGTCTTTATCGTCGTTGGTAGCGCCTGTTGCGTCTGCTCTGTCTTGAAGCTTTTCATAATAAGACCAATCGTCAAAGAAAGACCAGCCTGTGGTAGCTGACCAAACGCCGCTTGCCACTTTTGTTTCGATGGCTTCCTCGGTTACCGTCTCGTCTCCGGCAAGATAATCAACGGTCTTAGTCATCTTAGTAGCGGGAAGAGCAGATTTGCCCATTGCCAAAATTATTTTTTCGGCGTCGGACGCCGCGAATATTTTTATAATAGAGGACGTGTCGGGGTCAGCCGCGTCTGCCTGTTTCTCGACTATTCTTGCCGCTAGTTTTGTCTTCTCTGCAGAATAATCACTATAAGTGATTTCGTTAACGTCATAATATTTTGCTTCCCTGCCGTAGTTAATCAGATCAGGGAGCTTCGTAATATCTGCCGGTGTTAGCACTTTGCTGACAATTGGGCCATCACCGTCAATTGGTTTCTTGCAGGCTACCATTATCAGACAAAGAACCGCAATTACAGCAAATATCGCGATTTTTCTAATATTCTTCATAGGACCTCCGTATGTTTATGTTTTGTAAGTAGAACATCATAGGCATTATACCAAAAAATTACCCGTTCAGTCAATAGCAAATGTCACTTTATTCTTTTATGTATTTTATGCTTAATATTTCTTTTTTGTAAATGCATATATTATAATAACTACTGCAAGCAAGGTAAGCACTCCGCCGACAGATATACCCACAATGGCTTTTGTAGATAGAGTTCTTTTCGGGTTTACTACAATATCGTCAACTCGAACATTTTTTCTCCACTTTGGGAACAAAATTACATCGTCATCTATATCGGCAATATTAGTTATCATTTCACCCGAAAAATCACTGTTAAGATACCAACCTTCGAAAACATAACCTTCTTTTATCGGCGAAAATAGCTTGCCGTCGCTGCCAAAGGCGGTGATATAATTGTCTCCCTCTTCGCTTTCGGCTTTGACGTAATAAATTTTCCAATTATAACTTAAATTGCCGATAGTGCCGTCCGACCACTCAAAATTATTTGTGTTGATAAGACTTACCACAGCGGTATAATTCCCTCCGTCTTTAGCGGTGTTGCCGCTTATTGTGTAGGCGTCGTTTTCGGTAAGTATATATTTTTGAGTAATACCGTTGTAAATGAGGTTGCTCCCTGCGTTTGGTTTTTCCACAGTCGCTTTAAGTATCTGCCATGTTATGCTAAAGGATACTGTCGTGCTGTCAGACCATATGTAATTATTTGTATCTACTAAGCTTATTGTGGCTGTATAGGTACCCGCATTGGTAGCTTTGTTGCCCGAAACTGCATATCTTGCGTCTTCGGGTATTGCCGCGGTCTGTTCATATCCCAGATACTTGTTATTCTTAGCCAACGTCGGTTTTTCCACCGCTTGAGGAACAATGGACCAAGCTGCGTTCGTCGCTTGAACGTTATCGTCAGACCATTTGTAATTTTCGGTATATTTCAGCTGAATGGTTGCCGTATAGTTTCCCACTACCGTCTTTTTGTTGTTTGTAATAACGTACAGGAATGTATCGCTTACGGGCATATAAGTAATTTCCGCTCCGCTGTAAGTAAAAGTAGCGGGCTGATAAACTACTCTTTGCACGGCTTTTTTTGCCACAACGTAATCTATGTTGGCTATTCTATCTCCACCGTCTGTCCACTGGGTATTGTTCTCGTCAATTAAGGTAACGAAAATTCTATAGCTTCCGGCGTTGATAAAGGTAAGTTCTTCTTCGTTTACCGAATAATACTCGTCAAAAACAAAGTCTACAACCTGTTCTTCTCCGTTGTAAACGTAATTTCCGCTTATAATAGGCTTATTGATTTTTAGTTTTTCTATAACGAAATCAAAGGTCTTTATTTCACTGCCGCCACCTGCCCAAATACAGTTAGCCGCATCAATTGCCACCGTAACTAAATAACTTCCTGCGTTGGTCTGTTCGTCACCGCTAATTATATACCACTCGTTATCGGGATAAATATTGGCTTTTTGTTTTAATCCGTTATAAACGTATTCTCCGCTAAAAATCGGGAGCAAAACTTCTCTTTTTGCTATTTGATAAGGATAATACAGATTTTCCGAACTACCGTTTATCCAACGGTAATTGTTCTTATCTTTTAACACAACTTCGGCGTTATAATCTCCTGCGTTTGTTTGGGTGTCATTAAAAATACCGTATACAAGACCGGGCGTTATTGCCACTTTGTGAGGCGTTTTGTCATAAACAAAACTTGCTTCGGTGCTAACAGGTATATCAACGACATACTTTTCTATCGTCCAGCTTAGTGACAAATCTTCCGATGAGCCTCCGTTCCAGCATAAGTTAGATTTATTTATTAGCTCCACAATAACATTGTACGTGCCCGAATTTTTTTGCAGATTATTGTAAATCGTATAATAATTGCTAAGAGCAATATTCGCTTGCTGCAGAAGTCCGTTATATTCATAACTTCCTAAAATACTAGGAGCGGTAACAATCTTTTTATTTATTACCCAAGTAACGTTCTTATCGTCAGAATCGCTACCTTCCCAACGGTAATTATCCTTATCAAATAATGATATTGTTATGTAATAAGTGCCTGCGTTAATATAGCTGTCTGTGGAAACGCTGTAAAAATCGGTGTCCGACAAATTATGGTTTTGACTTTCTCCGTTATAATAATAATCTTGGGTAAGCGTAGGGATTTCTACTTCAATTTTATTGACAGTTACGCTCTGTTCGGCTTGTTTTATAGTTTCTCCAAACTGATAAACCACGTAAAACTTAGTGTCGCCGTAAATTAAGCTGCTGCCGTTCTCATATTCAATAGTATATGTTAAAATTTCTTCGCTCCTGTCGTCGTTGAAATAAGCGTATACCGTCATTCCATCGGTGTCTACAATATTGAAAGCGTAATAATTTGTTGTTGTGGGAGGGGTAGATATGGCAATACTAATTAAATCAAGGGTAAGTACAACTATCTGTTCTCCTCCTCTCAACGTTTTGTAACGGACGGTATCAACAGGGGTAAACAACCAGTAATATGCATTTGTGCCTGCAATTAAAGTATATTCTTCCCAAGCTACCGTTCCTTCAACATCGGAAGTATCAACGCTTATTGCGGGTAAACTACCGTCAATAAATATTTTGCTTATCTTGTCATAATCTACGGTAACTTGAGGAGTTGCTTTGGTTAAAGTTAGGGATATAGTCAAGCTGAAATCATTATAATTATCGGAATCGGCATTATAAAGGGCGTTATAAGAAGTAACAAGAATATCGGGCACGATATCGGGATCTTCCCAACGGTAAAAGCTGTTGAACAAAGAATAATCTGCCAAAGTTTTGTCCACGTCGTATTCGCCGTATAATGCTATATGTGTTATTCCCGCGTAGCTTGCTTTGGTTAGATTAATTGTTACTGTCAAAGAGAAATCATTATAATTGGTACTGTCTGCGTTATAAATTGCGTTGTATTGCGTAATATTGACTGTGGGTACGGTATTTTCGTTAACCCAATAATAATTACTGTCCAAACTAAAGTCGGCAAGCGTTTGAGTAGAGCTATACGTTCCTGCAAAGCTGTAATGTGTTATTCCTATGTAGTTAGCTTTGTCAAGATTGATATAAGCAGTTAGTTCATAACTGATATAGTTATCCAAATCGGGATTGTAGTATGCTGAGTACCCATCGTCAATTCCTCCCGAATAGTTCCTGACGCAAGACGGCACGGTATTGATATTCGTCCAATAAAAGTTTGTCGGTAAGCTATAGTCGGCTAAGGTTTTGTTTGGATTATATACGCCGAACAATACCTCAAGCGCAGGAACGCTTCCTTCTGATATACTTGCCTTGGCGATAATAACCTCAATAGGCTCTGTAAATATCTCTTCGGAAATATACTCTCCGTCAACTAAATAAGCCCCGCACTTATAAAAACCGCTGTCGCTATGATTTCTTACAAAACATTGAGAAGAATCGGTATCGGGAATTAATTCATATTCTCCGTTTTCGGTTGCCGAATAATACCATTGAAAAATTATATCGGCATCTTGGGCATCAAACGTAGCTTCAGCTTGCAAACTATGCGTCTCTCCGTCAAAAACTATATCGATATCAGAACTTAATAACAAAACCTCCGGTGCGTTTAATATTTTCCTTAAATATAAGGTTGTATCGCTTGCGGGATTAAGTCCGGTCACCGTACTTCCCCAGTCATTGTCTTCGTCTTCGGTCTGCCAGCTTATGGTATAGCCGTCAACAGCAATGACGGGGAGAAGGGTATACTCTCCCTCATCAAACAAAATTTCTTTATAAATTATTCCTTCGGAATAAAGGGTAATACGATAAGCGTCAAAACTATGAAAACGACCATTTATACTTGGATAATAATAGGTATTGCCCGATTTTGGCGTATAAGTCCAGGACATACCCAAATCATCTTGAAAATCTATATCGACAATCTCAATTCTTTCTCTGCCCGAACTGAAATCGGAAGTACCGCCTATTGCGGCAAAAGCTCCCTTTTCGATATTAAAAAAGGAATCTTCCAAAGTTCCATTATTGTTTCCTATAAGCATACCTACAAGATTATCTTCCGACGCCGTGACGCTACCCAACATTAGGCTATTATAAACACTTCCCGAAGAGGCGTTTTCTCCGACAAGTCCGCCTACTACGTTATTCCCCGAAACGTTTCCAAAATTAAGACATTCTCCTACAACGCCGCCGTTAATTCCGACTAGACCTCCGATGAAAGAATTTTCGGCTATAATATAACCTTCGTTTTCACAATTATACATCATTCCGTTGCTAAACTCTCCGATAAGTCCGCCTATAGAAGACCCGCCAAAAATATTAACATCAGAATAACAGTTGGTTATATTAGAGGACTCAGAAAAGCCGCATAACCCGCCTAAAACAGAACTGAATATCGGCTCTTCTTCTCCTAAATCCTTACCAATAATTACACCGCTTATGGAACAGTAATCTATAAATGCGTTGTTGATATAACCTGCCAAAACGCCGGCTCTGTAATTTGCGCCAACAAAAGAATTTTCTAATATTAGGTTATAAACTCCTCCATTGCTCCCAAGATAACCGAAAAGTCCGCTATACTCATCTTTATTAACGTACAAGCCCGAAATTGTTTTTCCGTTGCCCTCAAAATGTCCTCTGAAAGGATATTGAGCTCCCAATTCGTATCTGCCTATGGGCGCCCAAACGTTACTCGGCGGATTGTTTTCCCAATCAAAAAAATAAGTTACGTCGTTAAGCTCTATATTTTCTGTCAGAATAAAATAAAAGTCGTAATAGTCTTCTCCCGAATTTACGTTGTCGGCAAAATATGCAAGCTGATTGCCGTTTGCTATCTGATACGGGGAGCCCGATGTTCCATCTCCCCCGCCAAAAGCTGATGCCGAACTTCCGTCCCAAACTAAGGCTTTTGCGTTGTTGTAAGATATTTTCGGAGCAATAGCCATAACGGCGAAAATAATAAGCGCCGTAATAAAAATACCGATAAATAAAAACTTTTTGAAGTTATAAGTTTTTTGCATATGCTCTCCTAACATTCTTAATTATATTATATACTTATTAACTCGATAAGTCAATATTAGTTAAGGCTAGTAACTTTGTCCCAAATAAATTTATTTTGCCAATTTTAAGTTAATGTTGACATATATTTTTTACCGCGTTATAATTAATTTTGGACAAAAATTGATAAGGATGCAGGCAGAAAAAACGTATAAACAGAATATTTCGATATTACCAAAAAGAATCGCCTTTTTGGGAATTTTAATATCAGCGGCATTGCTAGCTTTTATGTTGGAAAACCTTCTTCCTCCGCTTTTTCTTCCGGGTGCGAAATTAGGGCTTTCCAACATTTTTACGTTACTGGCAATTATTTTGCTCTCTCCGTTGGAAGCTCTTATTTTATTGTTTGTCCGCACCGTTCTTGGCTGTTTAATAACCGGCAACCCTTTTGCCATAGTGTACAGTCTTTCGGCAGGACTAATAAGCCTTGCTATCGGTCTTATATTGATAAGACTTTTGCCCAAAATCAGCGTGGTTGCAATAAGCGTTGCCTGCGCAGTAGCCCATAATATAGTGCAAAATCTGGTATTTTGTATTATTAACGACACAATGAGTTTAATAAGCTATATGCCTTACCTTGCTTTAATAGGAATACTCGGCGGCACGGTTACCGGTATGGCGGTTTATTTTATTATTCACAAAATTCCGCTTGGTATTTTCTGCAAGTATATAAGCGCGAATAAACGTTGTAAGGAGGATAGATTTGAAAATTCGTAAAGGCAAGCGTTTAAGCCGCGGCGTACACGTCTGCGACATGAAACATTTAACTAGAGACAACCCGATAGAAATAATGACCCCGCCCGAAATGGTTTCCATTTGTCTGGCGCAGCATATCGGTAAGCCCTCTGAGTGTCTGGTAAAACAAGGCGATTACGTTCTGCAAGGTCAGTTAATAGGCAAGGCAAACGGCTTTGTCAGCGCCAATATTTATTCCAGCGTAAGCGGAGAAGTTTTGGGTTTGGAAAAACGCCCCAATATTTTGGGTGTTATGCAAGACTGTGTATTGATAAAAAACGATGGCAATTATTCTTACATGCCCCTACTTCCTATGGAGAGCAAGGAGCCCGAAGATATAATTAACAGAATTTTGGAGGCGGGCATTGTCGGTATGGGCGGAGCGGGCTTCCCTACTTTTGTAAAACTCTCCGCAAAAACCAAAATGGACACCGTAATAATAAACGGCGCCGAATGCGAACCGTATCTTACTTGCGACTTTAGGTTGATGGTAGAAAAAACCGAAGAACTTGCTGCGGGCATACGACTACTTGCCAAAGCTATGAAGGTTTCAAAAGTAATAATAGGTATAGAAGATAACAAGCCCGAAGCAATAGAGCTGTTTTCTAAGTTTGACGATATTGAAGTGGTAAGACTCAAAAAAATGTTCCCTATGGGTTCGGAAAAGCACTTAATATATAGTTGTACGGGAAGAAAAGTCCCCACAGGCAAACTCCCTTCCGAAGTTGGTTGCGCGGTGTTTAATATAGCTACCGCCTTTGCCACCTACGAAGCGGTAGAACTAAATAAACCCTTGTTTGAAAGAGTTATGACCGTTTCGGGCAAGGCTATTGTTCACCATAAGAATTTACTTGTTAAAAACGGCACCAGCTTTGACAGCGTTATTGAGTTTTGCGGCGGCACAAGAGATAACTTAGCTATGCTAGTAGCCGGCGGGCCTATGATGGGCGTTTCTTTACTTAGTACCAATTATTACACCAGAAAATCAGACAGCGGTCTTCTTTGTCTTGACGAATTAGAAGTTGACGTAAACAACCCCACGCCCTGTATTACCTGTGGTAGATGCGCCGCTGCTTGCCCAATGAAATTACTGCCTATGGCAATAGATTTTTATACCCTATCGGGTGACTATGACAAAGCCGAAAAATACGGCGGTGTCAGCAGTTGTATAAATTGCGGTTGTTGCTCTTACGTTTGTCCTGCTAACCGCGCGCTTATTCAGAGTATAACTCTGTGCAAGCAAAAGCTTAATGCGAAAAAGGAGGTAAAGTAGTATGCAACAAGTACTGGTTTCCGACTCCCCTCACGTAAGAAGCAAGCGCACGACTAAGCATATAATGCTTGACGTTATTATAGCCTTGTTACCTGCGGCTATTATGGGCTGCGTTTATTTCGGTTTTAAGGCTCTGTTGGTTATGGCTATATCAACAGCAACTGCTGTAGCTTCGGAAATAATTTATTTACTGATACTAAAAAAGAATATAAAAGACATTCTTAAAGAGTTTGACTTCACTTCGGTGGTTACCGGACTACTTTTGGGAATGTCTCTTTCTTCTACCGTTCCTTGGTACGTTCCTTTCCTGTCTTCAATATTTGCCATAGTAGCCGTAAAAATGCTATTCGGCGGAACGGGCAAAAATATAGTTAATCCTGCCGTAACCGGCAGAGTGTTTGCCTTTATTGCTTTTCAAGGTGTAATGATATCGGGCTTTGTCAATGCAAACATAGCGCCAATAAACGGCACCGTTCAGTCGGGCGCAACGGTGTTGACTGCACTACTAAACGGAGGAACTCAAGCGGTAAGTTTATCTAACCTTGATTTGTTCTTAGGAACAGGCGTAACGGGCTGTATCGGAGAAACGTCAAAAATAGCTTTGCTCCTTGGCGGAATATATCTTTGCATTCGCAAAGTTATTTCCTGGCAGTTCCCCACCATATACATTGCGGTAACAGGACTTATGGCGGTAATGCTAGGGAAGTTTGATTTTAACTTGTTCTTACCATCAATTCTGTCGGGCGGTCTTTTCTTAGGCGCTATATTTATGGCAACCGATTATGTAACTAGCCCCAACAACAAAAAGGCTTGTTATTTTTATTACGTAATTTTGGGCGTAATTACCGCAGTTCTACGCAAGGCAACCCATATAGAAGTAGTGAGCTTTGCTATACTGTTGATGAACTTGGTTGTGCCTCTGTTTAACGCTCACGTAAGACCCCGTCCCTTCGGCGCGCCGTCGGTTGTCGCCAAACTGAAAAATATAATTAACGCAAAGAAGGAGGCAAAATGACAGTCAAACAATTTTTGAAAAGTAAAACTTTCCGCTGTATTTTGGTTCTGCTTTGCATAGCATTAGTTTCGGGCGGTCTTCTCTCTATACTAAACGATGTTCTATTCGTTTCCGATGAGGAAAAAACAATGCGCGCTATTAAAGCCGTTTACGGACAAGCAATGGAATTTACCGACCTAAGCGAAGAACTAGGAGAAGCTGCCTTTAACAATTACGGAACGGTTGACAGCCTATATTTACTTGCAGACGGCAATTATCTTATGAAGACAACGGGTAAAGACGGCTACAAGAAAGGCACAGTATCCCTTTATATCGTCGCCGAATTTTCTCAAGGGGAATTTATCGGACTGAAAAAAGTAGTTTTGGAAAGCTACGAAAAACAAACTCTTATGTCCCAGTTTAGTAGTAAATTCTATGAGGTCTACTCCGAAAACGATAATTTCGTTGTGGAAGGCGGTTATTTTACTATATCGTCGAATACCGAAGATATTCAAAATCTTTCTTCGGGAGCTACCTATTCTTCTAACGCCCTAAACAACGCTGTAAACTGTGGTTTGTACTATGTAAGAACCCAGCTTTTGGGAGGTCAGAATGGATAAGAAACAGATAAAAAATATCGCCGTAAACGGCTTATTGAAAGAAAATCCCACGTTAAGACTGGTTCTTGGCACCTGTCCTACTCTTGCTCTTTCCACGTCAGCCATGAACGGTATCGGAATGGGCGCTGCAGTTATTTTTATACTGATTTGCAGCAACGTGCTTATATCATTACTCAAAAAGGTAATCCCCGGCGCGGTAAGAATCCCCGCTTTCGTGTTGATTATCGCAACGTTCGTTACCATTGTAAGAATGGTTATGGAAAAATATATCCCTTCTCTATATCAGTCTTTGGGAGTATATCTTCCTTTGATAGTTGTTAACTGTATAATCTTAGGTAGAGCGGAATCCTTTGCCAGCAAAAACAAGGTTCTTGCTTCGGCTTTCGATGGTCTGTTTAACGGTCTTGGCTTTGCTTTGGCATTAACTTTGATGGGAGTTATTAGAGAAGTATTAGGTTCGGGCGCAATATTCGGAATAACACTTTGGCAGTTCAAAATAGAATTCTTCAGTTCGGCTGCGGGTGCCTTCTTCGTATACGGACTTATGATAGGAATATTCAATGCAGTCTATACCAAAGTAGAAAGCAAATTCCGTCAGAAGAACTTCGCAAAAAATCTTCTGCCCCTGCCCGCTTTACAAAATTCACAATTGACGGAGGTTAAATAATTATGGGAACATTCTTAATGATTATTGTAATGGCTGTATTCGTCAATAACTTCCTTTTGGTGCAGTTTTTGGGCATCTGTCCGTTTTTGGGACTTTCCAGAACCACAAGCAGCGCGTTTGGTATGGGCATTGCGGTAACGGTAGTTATGGCAATAACCTGTCTTATTACTTATCCTATTTATAACTTCATTTTGGTACCGTTAGGACTGCAGTATCTGGAGATTATTATATTTATCTTCGTAATTGCCGCTCTTGTTCAGATGTTGGAAAAGGTAATAAAAAAATTCGCTCCACCCCTTTATAACGCTATGGGAATTTATCTTCCCTTAATTACCACCAACTGCGCGGTATTAGGCGTAGCCGAAAGCGTAATCGATTCTTCCATGATGCTTAATCTTCTCAATATATCAACCATGAACTTAGGCGTGGCTGTTTTATACGGAGCTTTTGCCGGAATTGGCTTTACCGTGGCAATAGTAATGCTCAGCGGTTTGCGTGAAAAAGTAGATTACCTTGATATTTCCAAATCCATGAAAGGCTTCCCCATTACAATGATGACAGCGTGTTTTATGGCGATGGGCTTTTACGTATTCAATCTGATAGGCTGACGGAGGTTATTAAATGATATTTTTATTAAACGCCATACAATGGAATAAAGTCGGCTTAGTGTTAGGAATAGTAGCGGCTCTGGCTGTATTATTTTCGGTACTTATTTTGATAGTTACTAAGGTCTGTCACATAGAAGAGGATGAAAAAATACTGAAAATTTTGGAAAATCTGGCAGGGGCCAACTGCGGAGGCTGCGGACATTCGGGCTGTGAGGGTTATGCTAAAGCCTTAGCTTGCGGCAAAGGCAAATTATCGGACTGCAAAGTAACCAGCAACGAAGCAAAAGCAGTTATCGCAAAACTTGCCGACATTCCTTTTGAGGAAGAAGAACAGACCGTTTGCGTAGTAAAATGCAGCGGCGGAAAAAACAGCGCGAACAAGTTTTCTTACGTGGGTAACCCCGGGTGTATTAACCAAAAAGTAATTCAAGGCGGAAGGAAAATCTGTCTTACCGCTTGCCTTGGCGGGGGTAGCTGTATTTCCGTTTGCCCTGTTAACGCCATAAAAATGAAAGATGAAGTTGCGGTAATCGACAAAACTTTGTGTATTTCCTGCGGCGCATGCAAATTGACGTGTCCCCAAAGCGTTATTGACAGAATACCGGCAAACGCCCCTATTTACGTTGCTTGCTCTACCCATTGTAGAGGCAAAGAAACAACATCCTTTTGTTCGGTCGGCTGCATAGGCTGCGGAATATGCGCCAAACTATGCCCCGAAAAGGCAATTACTATGGAAAACTTTCTGCCCGTAATCGATTATAAAAAATGCACGGGTTGTCAAACCTGTGTAGCAAAATGCCCCAAAAAGGTAATTAAATCCCGTAAATAAAAATTGTTTTGGAATAAATGATAAAACAGCGGCAAAATAACCGCTGTTTTTTATTATAGCGCCGAAAAAATATCCTCAATTCCGAAACTTTCTGCTTCGATAAAATTTTCCGCCGAAGAAATATCGGTTAAATAGTGAGCGTCGGAATTAGTAATACTCTTAAAGTTACTATACTGCCCTCTTATCTCCGCGCTGGCCGTTGAAGAAAACTCTATCAAGGAAAAAGGTAAGTCCTCAGGTATTGCGCCCAAAATTGCCAAAATTCCGTTTGCTTCGCGGTCAATATGGGCAAGGATTGCCTTTCCGTCCATATCGATTATACTTTGGGTTACTTCATAAATACCTTGATTTGCGCCCAACAATAACATCCTTTCTTCTTTACCGACTATATTATTGTCGCTGTCGATAATCAATTGTTCGCCGAAAGTGTTTTCGTCGTTTTTTATAGGCGGAAAGCTTAAAGTGTAGTAAAATTGCTGTAAGTCAGAAAAATTCTTAAATAAAGCCACTACGTGAATTTCTTCGGAGGTCTGAATTTCTATTCCCGGTAGTACGGTAACGCCGAAAGCCTCCCCGCACTCCATTGCCGCAAGCACGTTACTAATAGCGTTATGGTCGCAAACCGCTATTGCGTTTAAGCCCTTGACCGATGCCATAGCAACTATACTCTCCGGAGTATTTTCGTTGTCGGCGCACGGCGACAAAGCCGAATGTATATGAAAATCGTAGTATACTTTCATTATTTTGAATACGTAATAACGGCGTTAAAAATATCCAAGTCGGTTTCTATAAGACTCAGATTTTCGTTTTTTATTCTTTCTATTAGCTTAACGTCAGCTTTCGTACCCTCACAGCAAATAATAAGACCGATTTCGGCAAGTAAAGCGACAGCGGCGACGTTTACATTGTTCATTACGGTAAACCAAGCGCAGTCAGCGGGAGCCTTTCCCATTACAAAACTGAGAAAATCCCCTGCGTAACCGCCCACGACTTCTTTATTCATGTCGCTAACGTATACAACGTTTGCCGAAAGTTTTTTTACTATTTCACTTATTTTCACTGCTGATCATCTCCAAAAGTTTGTCCATGTCTATTCTGTGGCAGTCGGTAATTTTGGCATCACCCCTAGCAACGTCCTCGGCAAAGGCTTGACAGGAAGGAGCACCGCAGCTACCGCAGTCCAATGCGGGCAGAAGCTTTATTATGTTGTTTATTTTTTCTAACTTTAACATAGCCTTAACTAAATCGGTATCAAGGCGCAAATCTTCATATAATGAAGGCGCTTTTTCCCAGGTGTAGAAATCATTGTCTTTGCCTTGGGTACTAAGCTTGTTTTTACTAAGCGGCAGATATTTTCTCTGCGACTGAATTTTCGCTTTGGCGACAAAGGGGTTTTCTATGTTAAGAACGCCGCCTACGCAACCGCCCACACAGGCGTTAAGCTCTATAAATTCAATTCCCTCACTCAATTTGCCGTTTTCTAGTTCTTTAAGTACGTTAATTACGTTTTCCACGCCGTCGGCTGCCAGATATTTTTCTTTGAGAAGACTTGCCGCTTCTCCGCCCGAAGCCGCCCAACTTAGCCCGAAAATGCCGATTTCCGACAAATCTCTAGGGGCTTCTATCTTCTTCATAACGGGAAGTAACTTGAAATATATTTCACTTGCGGAAAATACTCCGTCAACAACAGGTTTATCAACGCATAGTCCTGTTTTTAGTGCAAATACCTTAGCAGGGCAAGGACTAATAAAGAAAATCCCTATTTCTTCACTCTTAAACCCTGTTTTTTTGACCGCTTCTTCTCTGGCTATTTTTGCAGAAATATCGGCAGGGGTAAGAATAGGCAAAAGTTTGTCGGCTAAATCATGGAAGCGAAGCATAATAAGCTCCACCACGGCAGGACAAGCCGTAGAAATAACGGGAAGTTTCAAATCCTTGTTTTCGAACATTTTTCTGGATAGTTCGCTTACTAGTTCGGCTCCACGCGCTACTTCAAAAACATCGTCAAAACCGATACTTAATAATCCTTCTACCAAGTAATTTAGGTTTTCTAAATTTTCAAACTGACCGTAAAGGGAAGGCGCAGGCAAAGCTACGCGATACTTAAATCTATTGTCTTCCAGCAGTTCCAGACTGTCGTAAGTTGCTTTTTTGGCATTATGCGGACACATACGGATACACTCTCCGCAGCCGATGCATCTTTCATAGTGAATTATCGCTTTACCGTTTCTTACTCTTATAGCTTCGGTAGGACAGCGCTTCATACAAGCAACGCATCCTTTGCATTTTTCGGAGTCTAAAATAACGGTATGTAATCCTTTGTCTGGCATGTCAACCTCTAATTATTGCCGCCCTTTATTTTGACGACCATTTTTATTTTTGTACCCTCGCCAACGGTGGATTCTATCTCCATATCGTCGCTGTATTTTTTCATATTAGGCAGTCCCATTCCCGCGCCGAAACCAAGCGACCTTATATTATCGGGAGCAGTCGACCAGCCCTCCTGCATAGCAAGAGGAATATCGGGGATACCGGGACCTACGTCGGTAAGCTCTATTATTATTTCGTCCTTGTCGATACACACTTTGGCTTTGCCGCCCTTAGCGTGAATGACCATGTTGATTTCGCCTTCGTACATGCAAATTGCCGCCTTCCGAATAATTTCGGCTGGCAGTCCCAATTTTTTTAGATTGTACTTAACCGCCTCGCTGGCTGTGCCGGCGGATACGAAATTTTCTCCGTCTACATCAAAATCCAAGAATATTTTACTGTTTTCGCTCATAGCGTCAATAAGCCTCCGTCAAGTCCGGCGCTGTAGAGCTTTCCGCAAGCAACAAACATTCTGTCTTCGCTGCTAAGTAATACAATGCCTTTTTCTTTGGCTAAAGCAACGCTTACCGCATCGGGAATTTTGTTCCTTACGTACACGATACATACCATATCCATCATAATAGCCGTTCTGACTACCTGAGGATTATTAAGACCGGTTATTAAAACAGCCTGATCTTTTACAAACGCCAATACGTCGCTCATCATATCGGAGGCGCAAGCTGTGGCTACCTCTTTGTCGCAGTCGTCTTCGCAGCAAATAACTTTTGCATTCAATAATTTTACAATTTCCGAAATTTTCATACATCTATCCTTATATATTTGTTACAAAGTATTATATCATAAGGTATCAACGTTGTAAAGACATTATAATTTTGCGATATCGTTTGCAAATGTAAGATGCCTATTGTATAATACCTAGTAATAACAACTCTGGAGAAGAAAATGAAAACGCCTTTTATCACCAAAGAAAAAGCATTGGAAATTATTAAAAAATACCCTACGCCTTTCCATATTTACGACAAAGCCGGCATAATTAAAAATGCAAAACGCCTCTATTCGGCTTTTTCCTTTAATAAAGGCTTTAAGGAATATTTTGCGGTAAAAGCTACTCCAAACCCCACGATTTTGAAAATTTTGAAAGAACAAGGCTGCGGAGTGGACTGCTCTTCTCTAACCGAACTTCTAATGGCAAAGGCTCTTGGCTTTAGCGGTGATGAAATTATGTTCAGCAGTAACGAAACTGCCGCCGAAGAGTTTGTTTTGGCAAGAGAACTAAACGCTATAATTAACCTTGACGATATCACCCATATAGAATACTTAAAAAAACATGCCGGTATCCCCAACAAAATTTGTCTGCGCTACAATCCGGGCGGAGATTTTACCATAAATAACCAAATTATGGGCAATCCTGCCGATGCCAAATACGGACTTACCCGTCCGCAGATGACTGAAGCGGTCAAAATACTACAAAAAGAGGGTGTAAAAACTTTCGGCGTTCATGCCTTCCTTGCCAGCAACACCTTAGGTAACGAATATTACCCCAAATTAGCCGAAATTTTATTTGAAACGGTTTGCGAACTGCATAATGAAACTGGCGCATACTTTGAATTTGTAAATTTAAGCGGGGGTATTGGTATCCCCTACCGTCCCGAACAAACGGAAAACGATATAAATATTATCGCTAAAGGAGTGGAAGAAGCCTACGTTAAGTGCTTAGGAAAAAGTGAATTAAAGCCTAAGATTTTTACCGAACTAGGTAGATACATGCTTGCCCCTTACGGAATGCTAATTACAACGGCTATTCACGAAAAGCACACCCATAAAGAGTATATCGGCGTGGATTCCTGCTCTGCTAACCTAATGCGCCCTGCTATTTACGGAGCATACCACCACATTACGGTATTGGGAAAAGAGAACGAACCGAACAACTATACCTATGACGTGGTAGGTAGCCTTTGCGAGAACTCCGACAAGTTTGCGGTGGACAGAAAGCTGCCCAAAATAGAAATCGGCGATATCCTTGCCATACACGACACCGGAGCGCACGGCTTTGCTATGGGATATAACTATAACGGAAAGTTGCGCAGCGCCGAAGTTTTACTAAACGAAGACGGATCTTTTGAACTTATCCGCCGCGCCGAAACGGTAAAAGATTATTTTGCTACGTTTAACTACATGGAAGAATTTTCTCAATACAGATAAAACAAACTAGTTAAAAAAAAGCTCTTGTGTAACGCAAGAGCTTTTTATATTATTCTTACTTCCTTAACTCCGTCAGCGCAAGCAGAAATATTTATTTGATAAATGCCTTCGGAATTTATATCGATAGTTACTTCCGCGCCCTCTTCGGTCAGATTAAAATACCCTTGCAAAATGCGTGAAATGTCTTTTTTGAGTATCTTCATAACACCGTTAGGGATACTGATATTATCATTTAATAATACGCGCTTTAGTCGCAATATTTCTTCGTTTTTTTTCATAAGCTATCGTAACATTCTCTTTAATTTTTGAAAAACGGTGTTATAGGGAGCGGCGCAGTCGTATATTCTTTTGCCCTCTCCATCTATATATTCGGCAAGCAGATTAAAACTATAAGTAAGGTTGGATTTTTTGTCGTTCAAATCAATAAGACCATACAAGTTTACGTAATCTTCTTCGGGCAGAACTCCGCACAAGGGTATTTTCATAGACTTTGCAATTTCGGCAGGGTCGATTATTATATTGTCGGCAACGTACTCTCCCCGCATACGGTTAATTATCAAACCGATTTTACTTATATTGTAGCTTGCCAAAAGTTTGGACGCCTTATAGCCGTCTCTGATACTGGAAATATGGGGCGTGGTCACAATTAATGCCTCATCGGCTCCGCTTGCCGCTCTGTGAAAACTGTCCTCTATTCCTGCAGGACTATCAATAAGCACATATTGAAAGTTGTTTTTCAGTTCGCTCACTATCCCAAAAAAGTTATCGGCGGTAATAAGGCTGTTCGAAGCAGTGGTGGCGGGCAAAACAAATAGATTTTCATTGATTTTTATGAGGCATTGCATTATTCTTGCTTTGCCTTTTATTATATCGCCGATATCATAAATGATTTTTTCTTCTATCCGCATAACGACGTCGAGGTTGTTTAATCCTATATCACCCTCAATCAAAACTACTTTCTTACCCCGTAAAGAAAGCGCTACCCCCAAATTCGCCGTTACCGTAGTTTTGCCTACGCCGCCCTTGCCTGAAGTTATTACTATACTTTTTCCCATAGCTAAAACTTTAGTATAAAGAGCATGTAGAAAAATAAAACAATATAAATTTTATCTGGTTTTTGTGTCTTAATAAATTGACTTTTAGTTTTGCCAAAGGCTATAATCATTATTATATTATTTTAATAAAGACATAAGGAGAGGAATTATGGCGAAGATTGTAAAAGAAGGCTTGACTTTTGACGACGTTCTGTTGATACCTCAACACAGTAAGGTACTCCCGAAAGATATAAAACTTTCCACCAAACTAGCAAAGGGTATTAGCTTGCAGATACCAATACTTAGCGCGGCTATGGACACCGTAACCGAATCGGCAATGGCTATAGCAATGGCTCGTGAAGGCGGGCTAGGTTTTATCCATAAAAACCTCTCAATTGACGAACAGGCAGAAATGGTAGACCGCGTAAAAAGAAGTGAAAGCGGAGTTATTACCGATCCTTTTTACCTCTCCCCCACTCACAAAGTAAGCGACGCTTTGGCGTTAATGAAGAAGTTCCACATCAGCGGCGTACCCATAACCGAAGGCAAAAAGCTTGTGGGAATATTGACTAACCGTGACCTAAGGTTTGAAACCAATTATGACCAACCTATCGGTAACGTAATGACCAAACATAATCTTATTGTGGGAAAGGTCGGCACAACGCTAATGGACGCACAAAAAATTCTTGGCGAACACAGAATAGAAAAACTCCCTCTTGTTGACGAAGAATTTAACCTCAAAGGTCTGATTACCATAAAAGATATAGAAAAATCCATTCAATACCCCAACGCAGCCAAAGATTCTCAAGGCAGATTATTAGTAGGCGCCGCTATCGGAGCCGGCAAGAATATGCTTGACAGAGTAAAAGCGTTGGTAGAATCGGACGTTGATGTTATTACGTTGGATACTTCTCACGGACACAACCAAATGATAATTGACAGCGTAAGAAAAATTAAAGATATTTATCCTGATTTAGTGCTTGTTGCCGGCAACGTAGCCACAGCCGAAGCGACCAAAGCATTAATGGAGGCAGGAGCCGACGTAGTAAAGGTCGGTATCGGGCCCGGTTCTATTTGTACCACCAGAATTGTAGCCGGTATCGGCGTACCCCAAATTACCGCCATTATGGATTGCGCGGAGGAAGCCGACAAGCACAACAAGCGTATAATAGCCGACGGCGGTATCAAGTATTCGGGCGACATAGTAAAAGCCATAGGCGCAGGAGCCAGCGCCGTCATGATAGGAAGTTTGCTTGCGGGAACCAAAGAAAGCCCCGGCGCTTTGGAAATCTACCAAGGCAGAAGCTTTAAGGTCTACCGTGGAATGGGCAGTATCTCCGCTATGGAAGCGGGCAGCAAAGACCGTTACTTCCAAGAAGAAGCCTCTAAGTTCGTACCCGAAGGCGTAGAAGGGAGAGTTCCTTACCGCGGAGCGGTGGGCGAAATTATTTATCAGATGAAAGGCGGTATCCGTTCCGGTATGGGTTACTGCGGAAAGCCCGACATAGAGTCCTTGCGCACCTCATCTGAATTTATAAAAATAACAAACGCTGCTTTAATAGAATCTCATCCACATGATATTTCTATTACTAAAGAAGCGCCAAACTACAGCACACAAGGCTAATAAAGGAGAACAATATGGAAAATCATCAGACAATAATTGTCTTAGACTTCGGAGGACAATATAATCAGCTGATAGCAAGGAGAGTAAGAGATTTAGGCGTTTATACCGAACTTTTACCCTACTCAACCCCCATAGAAAAAATTAAGGAAATTAAGCCCATCGGTATCATTTTAACCGGTGGACCTAACAGCGTGTTTAGCCCTGACGCCCTTGTTTTGGATAAAGAAATCCTCAATTTAGGTATCCCGATGCTGGGTATTTGTTACGGCGCCCAACTTCTTGCCCACCTTACCGGCGGCAAAGTAGCTTCCGCAAAAACCAAGGAATACGGCAAGGTTGATATTAGTTATAAAGAAAGTAAATTATTTGACGGCATAGAAAAAAACAACGTTTGCTGGATGAGCCATACCGACTACGTTGCTAATTTAAGCGAAGATTTTACCATTCTTGCCACCACGCAAAGCTGTCCTATTGCCGCATATGGTAGTGACGCAAAAGGTATTTTCGGCGTGCAGTTCCACCCCGAAGTCGTCCATACGGTAGACGGCATAAAGATGTTAAGGAACTTTTTATATATTATCTGCAAAGCCAAAGGCGATTGGACTATTAGCGGTTACGTAAAAAATATGGTAGCAAGCCTCAAGGCAAAAATCGGCGATAAAAAAGTTCTCTGCGCTATGAGCGGAGGGGTTGACAGCGCTGTTGCCGCAACTTTGATTCACAAAGCGGTAGGCAATCAGTTAACCTGCGTTTTTGTCGACCATGGTCTACTTAGAAAATACGAAGCCGAACAGGTTATGAAAGTCTTTGCCGGAGATTTGAAAATGAATCTTATTAAAATCGACGCGTCCGAAAGATTTTTATCCAAACTTGCCAACATAACCGAACCCGAAAGAAAGCGTAAAATAATCGGTGAGGAGTTTATCAGAGTATTCGAAGATTTTGCCAAAAATTTAGGTAAAGTGGACTTTTTGGTTCAAGGCACCATTTATCCCGACGTTGTTGAAAGCGGTTTTGGCAATGCTGCGCTTATTAAGTCCCACCACAATGTAGGCGGACTGCCTTCGGTTATTGACTTTAAGGAAATAATAGAACCGTTACGCGACCTATTCAAAGACGAAGTAAGAAAGGTAGGTTTTGAACTGGGTTTAGACGAAGAAATAGTTATGCGCCAACCCTTCCCCGGCCCAGGGTTAGCAATAAGAGTAATCGGCGATATTACCAAAGAAAAGTTGGATATTTTGCGCGATGCCGACTATATCATGCGTGAAGAAATAGCTATTAATAAACTTAATAAAGAAATCTGGCAGTATTTTGCGGTATTGACCAATATGCGTAGCGTAGGCGTTATGGGAGATATGAGAACCTACGATTATGCCATAGCCTTACGCGCGGTAACCAGTATCGACGCTATGACGGCTGACTTTGCCCATATCCCCTACCCTGTACTTGCCAAAATCAGCAACCGAATTGTAAACGAAGTGAACGGAGTTAACCGCGTGCTGTACGATATAACCAGCAAGCCCCCCGCCACCATAGAATTGGAATAATTTTCCGATACAGTTAGTATTAACGCTTAATATTCGTTTAAGAGTGTTGGGTTAATATCAATATATACCCTAGAAAAAAGCCTAAATATAGGCGTAAAATACCAAAGTTATTAAGAAACAAAAGAAATACGGCGGTATTTTAGATAAAAAAACAAGATACATAAGAAAACGGCGGAGCTTTTTGCTCCGCCGTTGTTTTTTTTGTTGATTTTTTATAACGTTCTTACTTTAATAATATTTTGACAGTCGGGTATGGTTATTGCTTCCTCGCTGTCGATTATGGCGTAGCCGAAATTTCCTTTCTTGGCAATTTTCTTATCGCCTGCGATTTTGTCGATTGCTTCGCAACCTGTCTTAAACAAAATGCAAGTACGGATTTTGCCGTTTCTGTCTTTAGAAAGATTGGGATAATTTACGCTGTTTACTATATTTCCGTTTTCGATATAGTCTACAAGTTCGTTAGCTGCCATTATTGCGCAGTTGTCTTCGGCTTCTTCGGTAGATGCTCCCAAGTGAGGTATTACTATGATATTATCGCTGTTAATAGTGTTCTCATCGGGGAAGTCAACAACGTATTTATAAACTTTTTTGCTTGCGATAGCGGCTTTAAGGTCGGTTATATTAACCAAATCCGCTCTGCTCATGTTTATAATAATGACTTCGTCCTTCATTTTTTCCAAAGTATCAGCGTTAATCATATTCTTAGTGGAATCAAGCAAAGGTACGTGGATAGTAATAATATTACTTCTTTGATAGATTGTGTCAAGGTCAACCAATTCTACCTTTTTGTTTAATTTTGCCTTGTTGCTTTCGGTAATATAAGGGTCGTAACCTATTACTTTTAGTCCTAATTCTATGCTGGCATTAGCTACCAACACGCCTATTGCTCCAAGTCCGATAACGCCTAAGGTCTTGCCGAAAATTTCGTGTCCGCCAAAGCATCCTTTGCCTTTTTCAGTAGTCTTAGCTACGTCGCAAGTAAGAGTATTTACCCACTTGTTGCCGCTTATTATATCGCGCGAAGCAATCAGCATTCCACACAAAACCAACTCTTTAACGGCGTTGGCGTTAGCTCCGGGGGTGTTAAACACTACTACGCCCTTCTCTGCCATTTTTTCTATGGGAATATTATTAACTCCCGCCCCCGCTCTGCCTATGGCAACTAGTTTGTCTTTAACTTCGTATTCTGCCATATTGAAGCTTCTAAGAATAATACCGTCGGGGTTTTCTTCGTTATCGCTACAAATATAATTTTTATCAAAAATATCGTTTATTACGGGGCTTATTTTATTAAGCATCAAAATTTTATACATTATTACAGATTCTCCATTTCAAATTTCTTCATAAAGTTAACAAGCGTTTCCACACCTTCCACTGGCATTGCGTTATAAATGCTTGCTCTCATACCGCCGACAAGCTTGTGTCCTTTTAGGGTAACTAATCCGTTTGCTGCCGCTTCTTTAATAAACTTAGCGTCTGTGTCAGCATTGCCTGTAACAAAAGGCACGTTCATGATACTGCGGTCGGCTTTGTTAACGTAGTTCTTAAACAGCTTGCTGTTATCGATAAAATCATAAAGAAGGTTAGCCTTGTATTCATTCTGCTTTTGAATAGCCGCTATACCGCCTAAAGATTTCAACCAACGGAAAGTAAGCATAGCCATATAAATAGAGAAAGTAGGCGGGGTGTTATAAAGGCTGTCATTTTCGGCTTGGGTGCTGTATTTTAACATCGTCGGGCAAATAGCCATAGGATTGTTTATTATATCCTTTTTGACGATTACAACGGTTAAACCGGCAGGTCCGATATTCTTCTGCGCGCCTGCATAAATAAGATTATATTTATTAACGTCCATTACTTCGCTCATAATATTGCTGCTCATGTCGGCTACAAGATTTTTAACAGGGGGCAACTTTGTATAACGTGTTCCGAAAATGGTGTTGTTGGTGGTGATATGTACGTAGTCGGTATCTTCTCTGTAGTTAAGCTTGTCTACGTCGGGGATATAGGTGTAATTTGCATCTTTTGAGTTAGCCAAACAAGCGATATCGCCGTATTTTTGAGCTTCTTTATATGCTTTACTTGCAAAATTGCCGGTAACTATATAATCAGCCTTGCCTTTTACCAAAAGATTGAGCGGTACAGCTTCAAACTGCATACTTGCGCCGCCTTGAACGAACAATACGTGGTAATCGTCACTAATGTTCATAAGTTCTCTTATCAAGGATATAGCTTCTTGATGGATTTCTTCGTACCATTTACTGCGGTGGCTCATTTCCACAACGCTCATTCCGCTGCCTTTGTAGTCCATAAAGTCTCTCTGAACCGACAATTTGGCTTCTTCGGGCAACATAGAAGGTCCTGCACTAAAATTGAAAACTTTCATAAAACGCTCCTTTGCAAATTGTTATAAATGTTGCTGTAATTATACAACTATTCTATCATCAAGTCAATGAATGTGACTAACTCGCTAAGCGAATTCGCCCTGAAAACATTTTCTTTTATGGCTTTGGAATTATTTTTGCCTTTGAGATAATATGCAATATGCTTTTTCATATTGTTTGCCACTACGTTTTCGGGCAGAAAGCTCAAAGTTTCTATGTGTTTTTTTATGGCTTCCTTAATCGAAAAATTATAATCTAGGTTATGTAATTCGGCAAAAATATAAGGTCTCCCTATTGCTCCCCTGCCTATCATAACGTAATCAACGCCCGTTTCTTTCATTCTTTTGTAGCTTTCTTTATCAATAACGTCGCCGTTGCCGCATACAGGGATACTAGTTTCGCTTTTTACTCTGGCAATAATATCGTAGTTAACTTTGCCTGTATAGAACATTTCTCTGGTTCTGCCGTGGATGGTAACCATATCGGCGCCCCCTTCCTGAATTGCCAAAGCCGTTTCCACAGCGTTTTCGTAGCCGTCATAAAAGCCGGAACGGATTTTTATGGTAATTTTTCTACCCGCCGCCTCTTTTTTTAGTGTTTTTACTATATCGTAAATCAAAGTGGGGTTCTTCAAAAGCGCGCTGCCCTCTCCGTTTTTAACTACTTTGGGAACGGGACAACCCATATTAAAGTCAACTACCGGGAATTTCTTAATAACATCATAATTCATAACTTCGGCGATAATATTAGGTTCGCTCCCAAAAAGCTGCACTCCCGTATACTTCTCCCCTTGACCTAAAGTAAGCAAATCGGCGGTGTTTTCGTTTTTGTAATAAAGCCCCTTTGCGCTTACCATTTCGGTGTAGCAAAGTCCTGCGCCATATTCAAAACAAAGAGTTCTCATGCCGCTGTCGCTGTAACCCGCTATCGGAGCCAATATTAGATCGCTACCGTTATAAGTTATCATTCTTTTCTAATACTTTTGCCTCTTTATAAAATTTTTCCAATATATCTAAAGGTAAATCCTCTATCTTTTTACCCATACTTTCCACTTGATAAACAACGTATAAAAAACGCTTGATAAACCTATTAGTAGTGCCGTTTAACGCCACTTCGGGGTCGATATCGCACATTCTTAGGATATTAACTACACTAAAGAGTATATCTCCGCCCTCTTTTTCTTTCTCCAAGTCGGATGCCGCCAAAAATTCTCCTATCTCTTCATAAAGTTTATCGATAGCATCAGTTACGTTTGGGTGGTCAAAACCTGTTTTTTTGATGTATTTTTGCACCTTATTTGCTCTCATAAGAGCATTAAAAGTAACCGGTATTGAGTCAAGTTTGTCGTTAATTGAGGCTTGTTTTTTTTCTTTGGCTTTGGCGTTTTCCCAAAACTTTAAGGCTTCTTCGGCATTCGTTGCCTTGTCCTTGCCGAAAATATGGGTATGGCGGGAAATAAGCTTTTCGCAAAGATTGCTTATAGAATCGTTTACCGAAAACATCTCTTTTTCTTGGCACATTGCCGCCGTGAAAGCACCCTGCAAAATTACGTCACCGCATTCTTCGCAGATTTTTTCTTTGTCGTTTAGGTCAATTGCTTCGGTAAGTTCGTAAGCTTCTTCTATTATATTTTTCCTGATAGTGCTGATAGTTTGGGCGCGATCCCAGGGACAGCCGTCATCGTCACGCAGGCGGAAAATTATTTCCACCAAATCCCCGAAAGTAAACTTAGTCTTTTCAAAGATGTTTCTTTCTTTTATAATTATGTAATTATCGCCCTTTTTTATTTCCCTCTCCCCAAAAATATCGCTGATTTTTTGGTAGGTTTTTTCTTCCTCAAAAACGTTATATATAACTAACGGTATGGACGTATTGAAAGTGTTTTGCGCCCTTTGTAAAAAAACTTTACCTTCCATCAAGGTAAAATTCTGTAAGTAACTTATTTTCTTTAATAACGCTTCATTCATCTTTCCGCTCCGTTAATTTTGCTGTCCAAAATCAGTAAAAACCGTCCAAAAGGCATACTTTTTAGTTCTTCGCGGGAAAACACCCGCAAAACAAACAATCCTACCGCATAAACTACCATACTTACTACCGTAACGATAATTACAGCGGTTCGTGATGACTGTAATTTGTCACTCATCAAAATGACCAGTCCCATTATAACACCGCAAAGGGTAATCAAGCTAGCGTTTTTGAGTAAATCATCGCTTTTGCGGATATAATTAAAGAAATAAATAAGGATAATAACCCCGGCTAAAATATACGATGACGCCTGACTGATTACCGCTCCTATTATACCGACGGACGGCACCAAAATTAGGCTCAGAACGGTTTTTATTATTACGCAAATAGCCATTATGACTAGCGGAACGTAGGTTTTATTGAGCCCTTGAAGCATCGCAGAATATATCTGAAACAGACTTAGCCCTAGTACGCTTACCGCGCTAATTTGTAAAAGTTTGCTGCCTAAAATAATTTTTTCGGCGCCTAAATTAGGAAACAACAACCCAATAATACCCCTAGACATAAATATGAAGATAAACACGAACGGCACACCTAGAATAAAGGTTAGTTTAGTAGCAGTTGTGCATTTATCCATAATAAAATCAACATCATGCTTTTCCCTGCCCTCCACCATTTGGGGAGTTATGGCAATACCAAGGGTAATACAAACCATTATAGGAAGGTTAATCAGAGGGGTAACCGCTCCGCTCCAAACGCCGTAATTTGCCGTTGCGCTTTCCAAACTCTCTCCCCCAAGTTTTAATAAATTAACTAATAACACAGAATCGATAAACTGCGAAATTGGTAAAATCATTCCGCAGGCAATGAGTGGTAAGGCAAGGCGGGTAAGTTCTTTTATAGTCGGTTTTTCTTCTTTGAGGGAAACTCTTATTAATCTTTTATCTTTAATAAAGAACATAGTAACCAAAATAACCAAGGTTACAAGTTCGCTTGCCACAACTCCTATTAACGCCCCTGACACTGCGTAGCTTATGCCGTAAGGGAGCAAAAGCTTGGTTAAGGTTATTCCAACACCTAATTTTACTATCCCTTCGGTAATCTGACTAAGAGAAGTCGGAACCATATTTTTATGCCCCATAAACCAACCGCGAAAGACCGAAATTACCGTAACGATTAATACTGCAGGGCTAATGGCAAGATAGCCGATAAACGCCGTTTTTGACTGCAAAAGGGAAAGTGGATAAGCAAGGGCTATTAGTAATAAAGACCCCGCAAGCCCGATAAAAACGCAAAGTTTTAGGGCAACGGTGAGGACTTTTCTTGCTTTTTCTTCATCGTTTTGAGCAATATACTTGCTGACTTCAATGGAAACAGCGGTGGGCATAGCACCGCTTGATAGGGTAAGCAGCAAAGCAAAAACAGGGTAAACAAACTGATAAATACCCATTCCCTCTGCGCCAATTATGTTTGCCAGAGGTATGCGGTACACCGCGCCCAGTACCTTCGCTAAAATTACGCTGGCGGCAAGAATACCCGCGCCGGCAAGAAAGGATTTACGCAAAATTAAAAATTAAAAGCTTTTACAGCTGTTTACTTAAAAAACCGGCGCCCACTTCGGCAATTTTTACCGCGGCGTCGCCTGTGCCTAAACCGTTCTTATCTACAAGTATAAAACCGCCCAAAACGTCGCCGTTATAAATAATGGGCGATATTGCCATATCCTTGTAGCTTATTCCTTCGTTAGCCAAAGAAAAAAGTTCGTTAGTTTTTAGATAAGCAACTTTTCTGCTGTTCATAAAATTTTCCAGCGCCTTGCTTATTTTTTTGTTGAGGTATATGCTTTTGTCGGTGGAGCAGGCAATAAAACTTTCGTTGTCGCAAATAAGGCAGTTATGCCCTAAGGTTTTATAAATAACGTCGGCTATCTCTTGACTAAATTCGCTCAAGGCCTTAACCGCAGAATATTTTTTCAAAATCAAAGTATCTTCGGGAGCAACAAAAACTTCCATTTCTTCTCCCTCTTTTATGTGCATCGTTCGTCTGAGCTCTTTGGGTATTACCACTCTGCCCAGTTCGTCTATTCTTCTCACTATACCCGTCGTTTTCATAAATTCCTCCATACCGATATGGTGTGAAGATACCGAAGAATTATTCTAAATTACAACAGTAAAAACATAATACTACTTATGGGAATGAGGGTAAAAACTGTTATTGCTTTGTATTTTGGCTTAATTAAAATAAATCTTGATATAAGAATAAGGCATAGTAAATATACTGCGGTAAAGGCATTTAGCGCAAATAGCGGCACCGAAGCAAACGGTAGGAAGGCAAACACCTTGCAAATGGCTCTTATGGCAATCAAAGGATATTTCAAAACAAAATATATTGCTCCGAAACCGTCGAAAATTAACGACAATAAAAAAGTTAGAACCAGTCCCGAATAAGTAATAGCGGTAAGCGGCACTACAAACAAGTTGGTAAAAAGCATATAAAGGGCAAAGCTGTTAAAAATATTAAAGCTTATAGGCAATAAAAAGGCATTTGCGCTTATTGTCATGGCAAAACTGCCCGCCACCGTCAAATACAGCTTGTTTTTTATTTTGAAAGAAAGGAATTTATATATTGGTTTATAGAACAAAACAATACCGAAAACCGCCGAAACGCTCATAATAAAGCCTAAATCGAACAGCTCAAAGGGCTTAAAAAGTAAAATAAGAAGTACCGACAAACTTAATGTAGATAAAGTATCGTTCTTTCTACACAGCAGATTGCCCGATAGATAAACTACGCTCATTATCCCCGCCCTTTTCAGTCCGGGAGGATTGCCGCAGAGAATACCGTAAAAAATTATCGCCGCTATTATCACAAAAAGCTGCAAATATCTGTTAAGGCGTAACTTTTTCATGATAAAAACAAATAGGGCTATCAAAAAACCCACGTGCAAGCCGCTCACTGCAAATATATGCGAAACGCCCGCCTCTCTAATAAGGTTATTGTCTTCTTGACTCAACATACTCTTATCTCCGAAAATAAGGCTCTTGGCAACTCCTACGTCGGAGTCTTCCATATATTTGGAAATAGTATTTGAAAATTTGTTTTTTATCTTTTCGCTTAATTTTAGAGCTCCGCTGTTTACTTCGTAAAGATTATAAAGACTGGACTTATAAAAAATTCCATCGTTGTAATAAGAAGTAACGTAGGTATCAAAAATATCCATATCGATGGTTTTTATTTTGCCGTAATAGGTAATTCGATTTCCCACTTCGCTTTCATTATATTTCAATAGGATTTTTCCTTTATATTCCACTCCGTCTACGGTAAAATCCGATAAAACCACGTTTTTATTGTTTCTTATTTCTTCCACTCTGCCGCTAATTACGGCGCTACGGTCTATATTTGTTATTTTTACGTTGTAATCGATGATTGCTCCCGTCACGCCTACCGCCATGGCAAGAAAAACCAGAAGGGAAAGAAACTTTTTGGATATTAGAAAAAAAATAATACCGCATAGCAAAATTGCTACGGGTATTATTATACTAAGTATCAGATTGCCGAAAATAAGACCGCCCACGAAGATTCCCACCATCAGGGCAACTGCCAAAAACAGTATCGGTCGTTTATTAAGTAACTTCGGCATTATTAATTTTTATCTTCCGGGCAGGAATTTGCTCTTATAGTCCTTAATTGCCTTTCTTATGGTGTGTATCGCTTCTTCTTTATTTGCTATTTCTATATTGGCGGTACGCTTTCCCTCAAGTTCTTTATAAACGGTAAAGAAGTGGCAGATTTCTTCCATGATATGGCTGGGGAGCTGTTCTATATCGGTATATGAATTATAGTTAGGTTCCTTAAAAGGTATTGCTATTATCTTTTCATCGTTATAGCCGTCGTCCTGCATTCTTATCATACCTATCGGATAGCAACGGCAGATAGCCATGGGCTTAATTTCTTCGGTGCACAGTACAAGTACGTCTAGAGGGTCGTTGTCGTCGCTATATGTACGTGGTATAAAGCCGTAGTTAGCCGGATAGTGAGTAGAGGTAAACAAAATTCTGTCCAAAATTAATAGTCCGCTCTGCTTGTCTAATTCGTATTTGTTTTTACTGTTCTTAGAAATTTCAATAACGGTAATAAAATCTTCTTCGCTTATTCTTTCTTGACTGATGTCATGCCAAACGTTCATTTTTATTTCTCCTTATCGTATAATTACATACCGAATACGCTAGCCGCTATACAAATCTGGGCGGCATAGTATAAAACGTGGTTAATAACACACAAACTTTTGTCGGCAGGTCTTCCGCCGAAGTACATTTGGGTCAAAACTACGTCGCTTAATAAAAACAGTATCATACCCGCAGCGAACAACGCCATCTTCGTGTTTTTCATAATAATGCAGCACCCGATGGAAAACGCGCTCATAAATATCAACATAAAGGCATATACAATGGAGTGAATGGTAAATTTACCAAACTTAAAGCCCATGAACTTTTCTCCGCCGATTACCATAGCGAAGGAAGCAACAGCGGCAACAGCTAAGCAAACGCCGATTAAAGCGCCGTTAACTACACTTGCGCCAAGCAACAAACAAATTGCGGTAAAATAAAAAATATGGCCCATACCGAAGCTGACCATACCGCCGGTAAGATAAACAGGTTCTTCTGCTTTACCTCTATAAATTACTTTCATATCCAGCACTATGTCGCCGATTAAGCCCATAACCAGACCAAGAATAATAAACACCGCTGCTTGAACGTCTTTTACTCCGTTAAAAAGCCCTGCAAGTCCCAGCGCGATAAATCCGACGCTAGCCAAAGCTTTTGCAAACATGGCTATTACTCCGCCGTTTACGCTTTTTGCGCCAATTGTTACTCTGACTACGATAAAGGCAATAGCCAACAAGCTTGCCACAATAATCATTATTACCATATATGTCCTCCGAATGAATTTTTACAAAATTGTATATTTAATTATTATTTAATAATAACACATTAAAGTTCTGTTTGCAAACAGAAAAATAATTTAGCCTTGTTCATAATGTTTGTAATCCACTTTGCCTAGCATATTTAATTTCAGTTTGTCCGCCCTTTCTATTATTTTCGGCACGGCGTAAGGGAGAAGTTCCTCTCTTATTTTACTTATTATTTTGTTTTTTAACGCCGAACTTAATTTATTGTCCTTTGTTACTACAATTAATTTCAGCGCAGGTTTATTTTCAAAAACCGTTCTTACTGCGCAGGCGTGAACAATTCCGAAAATTTCTTCAACCTTTTGTTCTACTTCCTGCGGGAAGATATTAACCCCGCCGATTTTTATCATTCTTTTTATTCTGCCGCGGTAATATAATTTGCCATTATCGTCAAGATAGCCTATATCGCCGCTATGGAGCCACTTTTTGCCGTCAGAATCAATTTCTATGGGGTTTTCTCCATTAAGATAGCCTTCCATAATAGACGGGGTGGAGATGAGAATTTCCCCCGAATTTTTATCGGTTTTCAATTCCACGCCGGGAAGCGGCACTCCCAAAGAGCCGTCGTCTTTGCCGTCTATGTTTATGGTAACCACGCTTGCCGTTTCGCTAAGTCCGTAGCCTTCCATAATCTTGGTTTCACTGCCGAATTTTTGCAAAATACCTTCGAATTTTTCTTTAACCGAACTTTCCAGCTTGTCGCCGCCGCAGAAAATAAGTTTTAGGTTAGAAAGATATTCCCCGCCGAATTTTTTGTATTGGGCAAGCCGTCTATACATATTAGGTACGCCGGACAGCAGCTCCACCTTTTCTCTTTTTAATAAAGATACCACCGCTTTTTCACGGAAGACAGGTAGTAATACCGTCCTGCCGTAAAACATCATAAGGTGTACGCATATTCCTAAACCAAAGCCGTGGAACATAGGCAGTATCATAAGCATACCGTCGTTTCCGTCTAAGGTAGCTTTTCCCGAATCGGTAACCAACTTGTATACGTTGCGGGCAAGTTCGTTAAACGCATAGTTTGACAAAACAACCGTCTTAGGTTCTCCCGAAGTTCCGCTACTGTGAAGTAAAACAGCTTTGCTATGCCCGCCTGCCTCTCTTGGTAACGGCTCTTTTCTTTCACATTCTTGCTTCATTATGTCCGAATATTTTATAGCGTTATTAGGATAAAAGAGACAATCGGCGGCCGATATTAATTTCAGCACGCCTTTCATATAATAGCTTGCGCTGCAGCCTATAGCGGTTATGCCGTTAACTTTTAGTTCTTTCGCGTGGTCGGACAAAAATTTGTCAAGAATAAATATCCACTTTGTGTTGGTTTCATTAAGAATTTTAATAAGCGCTGGCGTTTTTATTTTTGGATGAACGATATTAGCCACCGCGCCTATTTTGTTGATTGCGTAAAAAGCAAAAACGGCTTGGGGTATGTTGGGCAAACAAATTGCCACACTCTCTCCCACAGCCACTTTTTTTTGTAAAAAACAAGCTATTTTGTCAATTTCTGCAAACGTTTCATTAACAGTTATCTTATTGCCAAAATAGCTGATTTTTTCCCTATTTTCGCCCAATGCCGCCTCTTTGACAAAGTCGTGCATTGATTGATTGGTATTTATTTCAAAAACTTTATGCATTTTCCTCTACCGCTATATTTTCAACTTCGTTAGTTTGAGTATCTTTGCTTCTTTTTAAGCGGATTTTTTCATAAACCTTGTAGGTAAGATATTTAATAAGGAAAACTAATGCAATAGTAACGGCTCCTCCGAAAAGCACGTCGCTTAAATAATGGGCTCTGTTGACCATTCTTGATATAGCGACAACCGCGGTGATGACGGACGGTACTACGTAGAACCAAACTTTATGTTTCTTTAATTTTTCGAACAATTCCGGCAGCATTATGATAACGAAAGTTATGGCAGCCGATGCTGTGTGTCCGCTGGGGAAAGACTTATACGCGTCTTCATCCTCGGCTCCGAAAGCGTCGGAAACAAATAGCGTTTCGTCATGTCTGCCTAGCGTTGGTTTATACCAGGGAGTAAAGCCCGAAGTATCCCCGCCTAAAATGTTGCCACCCTCTAAGTTACGGAAACGCTGACGCGCCCAAAGTTCCTTCATTAAGGTAATTACGCCTTGGCTTACAGCCACGCACAATATGGTAAAGACTGCAAAAATAACCAGTTTTTCCATGAGGTCTTTATCTACCTTATTTGTGCCCAGTATGGCAAAGAAGGTACCTAGAGCCGCAAATAGGATTACGTAGATTATTTCACACTTTATTTCGGTAACGAACTTACCGAATAGATAGTTGGTCACCAAATAAAAGCCCACAAAGGTAAGGATTAGGAAAAGGATTTTGAGCAGTTTATAATACTTGTTGGTCTTTTTTACTGCCTGATAGAGAATAACCGCGCTAATAGGTATGGCTATCCAAGCAAAACTATCGCCAAGATAAGAAAAAAATTGTCCGAAAATGCTGTTTCCATTGCCTATTGCTAGGTTTATCTGAAGATCAAAAAAGGTAGCTACGGCTAATAGCGCCAAAAACACCGCCGAGCATATACTTATTGCCAATATGTTCTTTTTTGACATAACGCCTCCTGAATATTATATATAAAATAATAATATCACAGATGACATATGATTGCAATAATTAATAAAATTTAGAAATTATCTCCTTGGGAACAATCCTGCAAAGCTTTTCATATTATACATATCGTTAGCCTTATAAACTTTATCTTTATAAGTACCGTCAAAGACTACGGACAAGCCGCAGCCGATTTTTAGGTATGATGGAATATTTATTGTAGTACAAGCTATTTTCTCTTTGTTTAAGTAACTTGCTATACGTAACGCCTCGCTTCTTTGGCGATATACCGCCACTGTGTTCATGCTTTCTTCTCCTTTGAATATTTGCCGTTTTATCCTAATACATTTATATTGATATTTATTTTCAGATGTGCCCTAAGGAGTAAAAAAATGATATACCTTGACAATGCCGCCACCTCAAGATACAAGCCTTTTTGTGTAAAAAAAGCCGCCCTAAAAGAAATCTGCTTTTCGGCAAACGCCGGCAGAGGGGCGCACAAGGCAGCTATCGCCACCGCCATGAAAATAGAAGAATGCCGCAGCGTTATTAGGCGGTATTTTTTCGACGGACAAGTTATTTTTACTAAGAACTGCACCGAAGCTCTGAATTTGGGCATTTTCGGCACAGAACCTGACAACCAAATTATCTCCACTTGCTATGAACATAACTCTGTTTTAAGACCGCTACAAAAACTGTCCAACGAAAAAAAGTGTAGTCTTGTTTTACTTTCTCCCAACTCCAACAACAGTATAGAAAAAGCATTGATTTCGGCGTTAAATTACCCTACTTCTATATTTGTAATCAGCGCCATGAGTAACGTAACCGGGGAAATTATTAACGTGGAAAAATTATGTTCTATAGTTAAACAAAATTCTCAAGCAGTAACTTTGGTGGACGTTTCTCAAGCGGCAGGGCACCTAAAGCTTAATTATAAAGACATAGACATGATTGCAGCCAGCGGACATAAGTCATTGCACGGTATACAGGGAAGCGGTTTTTTACTCTGTAAAAACAATATAAGACTTTCCCCCATAATCGTAGGTGGTACAGGCACTAGCGGACTTAGTCTAACTCCTCCTACAGACATTCCCGACGGCATGGAAGCGGGTACGCTCAATTCCCCTGCTATCTGCGCCTTAAAAGAAGGGGTGGAATGGACTTTTTTGAACTTTGAAAAAATAAATAGGAAAATAGATAGACTGACCGATGCCTTGAAAGACGGCTTATCCGGCATCGATGGCTTAAAAATTTACGGAGCCAACAACGGCATTGTGCTGTGTAATTTCAATAAACTAAGCTGTTCGGATTTAAGCGACACTCTGTCTCAGACCTACGGGATTTGCATAAGAAGCGGACTGCATTGCGCTCCCCTCTACCATAAACTTTTAGGCACGGCTCCTGCGGGCGCGGCAAGGTTTTCCATAGGCTATAACAACAGCCTTACCGATATAGAAAAAACAGTCGACGCTATGATGGAGATTTCTCACATAAACAACGTTTAATTCATATTTATGGAAAAAGGTCAGGAGGGATATATGGACGTAGCAGAATACATAAGGCGTAAGCAAAGGGAGCAAAACAAGCAAAATAATAATACCAATAAACAACCCGAAAACAATAAACAACCCGAAAACAATGCCAAGCAAAATGATGTTAACCCCCAAGAGGCATACAACAAATATTCCAAAATGAACGAAGAACAGCTAATGCAGGAACTGTTCAAAGTCGGGAGCGTCTCCAGTGGAAATATTTCTCCGCAGGCGTTGGACAACTTTTATAATAACGTCCGCTCAAGACTTACCCCCGAACAGGCGGCAAGAATGAGCGACCTTATTGCGCAATTAAAACGGAGCTAAAAATGGACAACAGTTTTATGATGCTTCTTCCCATGCTGATGGGCGGGAATAAATCCAATATGGGCGATATGTTAAAAATGATGGGCGGGAATAACCAAGACCCCATGATGTCGGCTATGATGAATATGCTAAATAACAATAACAAGGGTAATAATAATCAACAAAACACGACCAACGTAGCTCCTGATAGCGGAGAAACAACAAACGGCAAAAATACCGTTGTCGGTAATGGTTTTTCCCCCATAAAAGACTTCAGCGGAGAAACTATTATGGAACTGATGAAAATCTTTCTTAATCTTAAACCAAACTAAACTCAGGGATATAATCGGTTTCTGCAGAAGATAATTCTTGTATATAACAATCCTCTATTCCGCTTTTTTCTAAGGCGGATATTACCATTTTATATTCTATCGGTTTTAATTTTCTGGTAATTGTACTTTTATAACAAGGAACAAACTGTGACATAACGCTAAAAATAGCTTTATCCTTAAAATTTTTGGCAAAGGTTTCTATAACTTTTTTGGTATTGTCAAGATTATCAGGCAAAACAAGGTGTCTTACAATTACTCCCTTTTTCATCAAGCCGTCTTCGATTATTATTTCTTTGCTGTCAACCATTAGTTTTACCGCATCAAAGTTATATTGACAATAATTATTTATTTTACTGAATTTTTTTGCCGTTTCGTTGTCGCCGTATTTCATATCGACAAGATAAATATCCACAAAATCATTGAGTTTTTCGATAACTTCGGTCTTTTCATAACCCGAAGTATTATAAACTATGGGAATATTGGGGCGGTAAATAGATAACACCTCGCAAATTTTATCCGAAAAATGCGTAGGCGTTACAAAATTTATATTATGAGCGCCCGTATATTCCAGCTTTTTTAACTCCATAGCCAGTTGATTTGGGGTATATTCTTTTCCGACGTAACTTTTACTTATTAGGTGATTTTGGCAAAACTCGCAGTCAAGGCTACAGCCGCTAAAAAATACCGTTCCGCTCCCCCGTATGCCGCTTATTATCGGTTCTTCATAATGATGACAGGCAATGCGGCATATTTTCATTGTGGCTAATGCCCTGCATGCTCCCGTTTTTATTTCTCTGTCGACGTTGCAGTCATTGGGACAGAGATTACAAAGAGTAGCCATTATTCCTTATCCGTAGTTTCCTTAATTTCGGGTATTTCTGCATTTTCTTCTTCTTTGGTGCCTTCGGCGTAAAATTCGGTAAACTTGGTTTCGTTAAGATTTACTCCTAATACGTCTTCAACCAACAAGGAAAAAACAATACCTTTGCCGGGTGTATTTAGCCCTGCCGACTTGCAGATAGCTTCCATAATAGAATCGCGCTTTTCTACTTTCGTCAGAATCATAACTATTTCCTTTTCGGGCTGAATGGAAATACCCATAATAGTTTGAGCCTTATCCACTACGGTGCCTCTGGCGTTAAGAATGGTTCCTCCCGTTGCTCCGCTTGCTCTCGCACTGTCCATTACAAGGTCGGAAAAACCTCTGTTTATTATCGCAACTATCAGTTCAAACTTTTTATCCATTATTTTTTCCTCCCAGATACTTCAAAATTTCACCCGACATTATTTTTAGGGTACCCATGCCGCCAACTGCGGAAATAGGCATAGTAAAAGCAATGCCTTTGCCAGGCTCGTTGAATTTATAAGCATTCTTCAAAATTACGTATACGTTTTCTAAGTTCTTTTCCATAAGAGAAAAGATTATGAGGGATTTTTCGGTTTCGCCTACTCCCAAAATATCCAGCCAGTCGCTTTTTGCAGTTCCTCTTGCCAAAGAGGTATGGGTATAAATGCTGCCGAAAGGACTAATTGCTTCAATAATATTGTCGGTTTTTTCTCTGTCAACAATAATAAACAGCAGTTTTAGCTTGTTCATTTTTTCCTCCTTGTACTAGTTCTTTTAACAATTTTGGGGGCTATTTCAGCGGGTATAACTTCGGGTTTTAATAGGTCAATAATTTGACCTTCCTGAGCAAATATAGCGGTAATATCCTCTCTCTCGATTTGCTTGATTCTCTTTGCTTTTATGCTGTATGTCAGACCCAAAATCTGTACGGTAAGTAGCGGGGTCATAGCAACGAAAGCCACCACGCCGAACGCATCGGACATAATATTACCGCCAAGAGCAGAGCATGCGCCTATAGAAAACGGCAGTAAGAAAGTTGCCGTCATGGGACCTGACGCTACACCGCCTGAGTCGAAAGCAATCGCCGTAAAGGTTTTCGGCACGAAAAACGTTAAAGCTATCGCGATAACATAACCCGGTATAAGTACGTAAAGGATATTAAACCCTGTCGCTACTCTTAGCATACTAAAACCTAATGCCATAGCCATGGAAATAGAAAGCACTATCAGCATTGTTCTTCTTTTTATAGTGCCGTTCGTTATAGTTTCTACCTGATGATTAAGAACATGTACGGCAGGCTCTGCCAAAACTATCAATGCGCCTACTCCCATACCTACTGGGACTATAAGCCAACGGCTCTTTAACGCCAAGCTTTCGGCGATATGGGTACCTGCCGGCATAAAGCCAACGTTGACGCCGGTAAGGAATATAGCAAGACCGATATAAGTATAAACTGCGCCGACCATTATTCTGATAAAAGTTTTCTTTGGTAGTTTTAAGGCAAAAATTTGGAACAATACAAAGCAACCAACAATGGGAGCAAGGGCAATTCCTACGTCTTTAAGAAATACCGTATATTCATGAGCGTACGTTCTTATAAGGGTGGAAATACTGACTATTTGCTGCGTTACTTCTTCTGTAACTACCGAATCGGCTTTATAGAATATGCCAAGTATGATTACCGCAATAATAGGTCCGATAGAACAAATACCAATTAGTCCAAAGCTGTTTTCTTCGGACTTGCTGCCGCCGGCTACTGCCGAAATACCCACACCTAGCGCCATAATAAAAGGCACGGTAATGGGTCCTGTGGTAACGCCGCCGGAGTCGAAGGATAAAGGAATGAAGTTCTTATCAATAAAGAAAAGAAGTACAAATGCTATCGCATAAAATACGATAAAGTAAATATAGAGAGGCACTTTAAGAAATATTCTCACAACGGCGGCAAGAAGGAACACTCCCACTCCTAATGATATCGACAAAATCAGAACCCATTTGTTTATTGCGGGCACTTGTGAGGCAAGCACGCCTAAATCTGGCTCAGCTACCGTAACAATAACGCCGATAACGAAACAAACAAGCAAAATAAACCATACTTTTTTGGTTTTGCTGACGTATCCTCCAATATTGCTACCGATAGGTTCTATAGCAACTTCAGCGCCCAAACTGTAGATTCCCATTCCTAAGATTAACAAAAAAGCCCCTACGATAAAGGAAATAAACGACCAAGTATCCATAGGGTCTACCGCGAAATTTATAATAATAATCAGTATTGATATAGGTAATACGGCAAAAACGGCATCTTTTATCTTATGGGATAAAACTTTAGTCATTCTTACCTCCGTTATTTAGGATAGATATATTATACACCATTATTAATAGAAAAAACAACTGATTTACCCTTCTAAAAAAGATTTTACTACATAAAAATTGTTGCAAAATCAAATAAGCTATAGTATAATTTATTGCGTCGCTGGGATATGGTGTAATGGTAGCACATAGGCCTCTGACTCCTATGGCGTAAGTTCGATTCTTACTATCCCTGCCACCTTATAGCCGCTAATATTAGCGGCTGTTTTTTTTGCAGATATTCAATATGACTTCTATAGCCTTACTAATATTGTTAACTTCTATGCCGGAATAGTTTATAATAAGCAAGTTTTTCTCCACGTTTAATTTATCGTTTGCGTGATTTGACATGCAGGAGATTTTTAATCCCCTATCTTCGGCAAGTTTAATCAGTTCTGTATCGCTTATATCTGTTTTTAGTTTTAGAAGAAAATGCAAGCCTGCTTCTTCCTCCAAAATTTCGCAAAAGTCTTTTAAGGGACTGTTGTTTATTGCGTTAATAATTATATCCCGCTTTTGTTTATAAATTTTCTTCATACGGTTAATATGCCGCTCAAAATAACCCTCTTCCACAAAAGTAGCCAAAGCGTACTGTTCAATTGATGACACGGTGCAGGAGTAAAAGCCGTAAAGCTTATTAAATTTTGCCATTAAATGTTCGGGCAGTACCATATAGCTTATTCTTATCCCCGGGGAAATAGTTTTGGAAAAAGTATTGATAAAAATTACTCTTTCGTTATTGTCAATACTCATAAGGGTGGGGATAACTTTGCCGTTATAGCGGAATTCGCTGTCGTAATCATCTTCTATAATATATCTGTCAGTTTTGGCGTTCGCCCAGATAAGAAGCTCATATCTTCTCTTTGCGGGCATAACTATACCTGTGGGGAAGTGATGAGAGGGAGAAACGTGGACCACGTCAGTTTCCGAAAGATTAAGCTTTTCTATGTCAATTCCGCTGACTTCAAGAGGTATAAACTTTGTTTTAACGTTTTCGGCAAAATAAATCTGAGCCATTTTTTGATAGCAGGGATCTTCCAAGGCATAAACTTTATCCTTACCCAAAATTTTTATAATGAGGCTATAAAGATATTCGGTACCCGCGCCGATTACTATCTGATTGGGAGTAATTGCCATACCTCTGCTGCGGTAAAGATAGTCACTTAACGCTTTACGCAACTTATAAACTCCCACGTTGGGCGGGCGTCTAAGTAAATCGGGGTTGTTTGTTAGCTCCTTACGAAAAATCTTCGCCCAAACGGTAAAAGGAAAATGCTCTGTATTAGTACTGTTTTCACAAAAATCCATAAAATATTCCTGCTTTGTTATGGCTTTATCGGCAGGTTTTTTATTAATTTTGGTCTCTATTCTCTGAATTTCACTTACAAAATATCCGCTTCGTTCTTTTGTATAGATATAACCTTCGTTTTGGAGCAGAAAGTAGGCGTTTTGCACAGTCAGGACGCTTATTTTAAGCCGTTCGGCAAGAGAACGTTTTGATGGTAACTTGAAATTTTCTTTTAATAAGCCTTTTTCTATATCGTTTTTTATCCGTTCGTATAAATATATATAGCACGGCTTGCCGTTTTTGTCATTGAGGTCATAAGTGAGCATACGTTCTCCAATCTGGTATTATCAAAAATTATTAAAATGGTTATTTTCTTAATATCAATTATGTATTATACTATCCTTGCGAAAAAAAGTAAAGGAGAAAATTATTATGGATAAAACCAGATACGAACTTAACAAACAGCTAGCGCAAATGCTTAAAGGGGGCGTTATTATGGACGTTATGACCCCAGAACAGGCGATAATTGCCGAAAAGGCGGGTGCGTGCGCCGTTATGGCTTTAGAAAGAATTCCCGCCGACATCAGAGCAGCAGGAGGTGTTTCCAGAATGAGCGACCCTAAAATGATAAAGGAAATTCAGCAAGCGGTAACAATACCGGTTATGGCAAAATGCCGTATAGGGCATTTTGTGGAAGCGCAGATTCTTGAAGCTATAGAAATCGATTATATCGACGAAAGCGAAGTACTCTCCCCCGCCGACGATATTTACCATATCGACAAAACGGCTTTTTCGGTGCCGTTTGTATGCGGAGCAAAGGACTTAGGGGAAGCTTTACGGAGAATTGCCGAAGGAGCGGCAATGATTAGGACAAAGGGCGAACCGGGCACAGGAGATATTATTCAAGCTGTAAGGCATATGCGCATGATACAAAGTAAAATAAGGAGCGTTGCAGCCCTTAATACCGATGAATTATTTGAGGAAGCAAAACGCCTGCAAGTGCCTTATGATTTATTGCTATACGTTCACGATAACAAAAAATTGCCTGTAGTAAATTTCGCCGCGGGAGGGGTTGCCACTCCGGCTGACGCCGCCCTTATGATGCAACTAGGAGCCGAAGGCGTGTTCGTAGGTTCGGGCATTTTCAAATCGGGCAATCCCGAAAAGAGAGCCGCCGCAATAGTCAGGGCGGTTACCGATTTTAACAATCCCAAGGTTTTAAGCGAAATTTCCGAAGATTTAGGACAAGCAATGGTTGGGATAAATGAAAACGAAATAAAACTACTTATGGCGGAGCGCGGGAAATAATGAGAATCGGTGTTCTTTGTTTACAAGGGGCTTTTATAGAACATATAGATACCCTAAAAAAGCTAGGCGCTGAGCCTTTTGAAATCCGCCGTTATTCGGACATAGAAAAGCCTTTTGACGGACTAATATTGCCCGGTGGGGAAAGTACGACTATGTCTTTACTCTTAAAGAGCCTTAGTTTACTTGACACGCTGAAAGAGAAAATAAATAGCGGTATGCCCGTATTCGGCACCTGCGCGGGAATGATACTACTGGCAAAACAGTTTTGCGGTAACAACAAGGTTTGCTTCGGAACAATGGATATTTGTGTAAAAAGGAATGCCTACGGCAGACAGTTGGGAAGTTTTTTTACACAAGAAAAATTCAACGGCAGAACAATCCCCATGCGCTTTATCCGCGCGCCTTATATCGAAAGCGTAGGCGATAACGTGGAAGTATTGTCAAAAGTGGACGGCAAAATTGTGGCGGCTAGACAAAAAAACCAGCTGGTAACTTCTTTTCATCCCGAACTTGATGCCGACGAAACGGTATACCGATATTTTCTTGATATGCTATAAAAATTAAGCCCGCCTAAAATTAGGCGGGCTTTTTTTAATTATTCTATAATAGTTATATTTTTGTTGTCGGCATCGCTCCAAAGTTTTTCCAGACAATAAAAATCTCTGGTAGAGTCATTGAAGATATGTACAATTACGCTGGAATAATCCATTACTACCCATCTTGCTTCCCTCATACCTTCTTTGCGCGTAGCAAAAATGCCTTTTTCTTCGGCTTTTTCTTCCAAATGCTCACAAAGCGAAGATACCTGCGGTCCGTTTTTGCCAGATACTATAATAAAATAATCGGCAATAGTGGTTTTGTTTGCGACGTCTATTACGGTAATATCCCCCGTCTTCTTTTCTTTAAGTACGGATATTAAAAAATCTTTTAATTCGGCTGGTGTCATTTTTCTCCTTTACGTGATTATTATTTATATAATTCATTGTAATATGCGGCGCATTCCCTCGTCAAGGGGTGTATAGGATTATTTTCCTTTGACAATTTTTCTAAACTCTTATTTACGCAAGCAACAAAACCTTTGTCGAAGTCCTTTTCTATAAGGTTTCGCAAATCCTCTACGCCCCCGAAATATCTGTCTTTTTCCAGCATATCGGCGCAGTATACAATTCTTCCTAAATTGCTCATTTCCTTTTTGCCGGTCGTGTGGTAGCGTATTGCGTCCAATATATCTTCTTCAAATATGCCGTAAACATCCTTTGCGGTTTCGGCTCCGCTAAATTGATGGACTACCTTGGGCGGAACACCTTCCATATTTATATGAAGATGCTTAGTACAATCGTGCAAAACACACGCCAAAAATACTTTCCTGTACGATAAATTAAAATGAGCGTTAAGTTTTAGTCCGTATAAAACGGAATTACTTACGTGCAGAAAAGTATAACCGGGAATATTGGATTTAAGTTTGGATAATATGTCGGAAAACTCTTTATAAAGCCCCTTTTTATTAATAACATCTCTTACTTCCATACTTATATTTTGGGTATCCATACCCAATTCTAATGATGCCTTAATCTCCGAACTTGATATGTCTTTGCCGTTATAATCTAATTTTATTATTTTTGCGTTGTAGTTATTAACGGCTAGTTTAATGCTATCTTCTATTTTGTCGTTATAGCCTTCTCTGTTTACCACCGCCAGCGTTGCTAAAGTGCAAATTTTTTCGGGTTTAATCCAAGTATAGAAGTTTACCATACTATCCCCGCCAATAATAAAATACAGGTTGTTACAAGGATACTTTTCTTTTAATATTTCCAAAATTTCGTTGGTGGGGTTAATAGTGTTTCTTTGATATTCTATATCGTCGATAATGACGTAATCAAGGTCGTTTACGCTTACCTCAACCATTTTTCTTCGACTTTCATAATTAGAAACAATCGCCGTTTTATGGGGCGGAGAGAAGCTAGGGACAATTACCACCTTATCTAAAGCAAGCTGATTTTTCGAAACAATGATTATTTCTTTATGTTCTTTATGAAAGGGGTCGAACGCTCCCCCGAAAATGCCTATGTTCATACTGTTATTTTACCACTTGCGCCGTTTTTTTTCAAGTTTAACGTACACGTTTGTGGGAAAGATTATTGTTATGACAAAGCTTGACAAAATAATAATTGCGTGCGCGGTTTTTTTCGTGTTCTTCGTTTTGTTCTTCGCGGTCACAAAGAATGTAGCCGCCGCGCTGTTTATTTCTATGTTGATTACCGTTTTAATCTATCGGGTTACTATTCACTTACACAACCGCTACAGTGACAAAAAAAACATTTCCCTTATAGAAATGGAAAAACTTTTTGCCCTTATGGGTAGCGCGCAAGTGGAGTTTTTTATCAACGCCACCCCCGAATATTTTTGCCCGCAAGCCATAGAATACGGTTTTATTATGACGGCAAACTGCAAAAAAATTGCAATTTACCCCAATTATAAATTTTCTCCAAGTAGTCTTGACGACATATCAAAATTCTATCGTTCGGCAAAGAGCAATAATATTTCCGAAGTATACGTACTAAGTAAACTTAACGATAGAAGCACCGTTTTGTTTTCCAGAAGTTTAGATATAGAATTCTGCTTTGTTCCGTCCAGGAAGGTTTACAAATTTTTGCAGAAAAAAAACTGCCTGCCCCAAAGTATAATAAAAAAGAAGACGAAAATAAAAAAATCCGACTTGAAAGATATTTTGTCAAATGTGTTTGTAAAAAAGCGCGCCAAATATTTTTTTATGAGCGGAGTATCATTAGGTCTACTTTCCTTTCTGACTCCCATAAAAGTTTACTACATTATAGTAAGCGCAATTTGCATCCTACTTGGAATTGGCTGTATTATTAGAGAAAGGGTTTAGAATTCTATGTGTTTTATGTCCTTTCTGGAACTTCTGCGATAAATAACCGCTCTGTTACCTACCGCGCTGACGCCGTCGGAGCCTAATGCTTCGCATAGCAGGTCGCTTGCTTCTCTTGCCGATATTTCGCTGTTATTCAACACCGAAATTTTTATAAGCTCCCGCGCTTCTAAAGCATCTCCTATTTCCTTAACCAAAGTGTCGGTTATGCCGTTTTTGCCTATTTGAAAAATAGGTTGAATTTTTTGTCCCATTCCGCTTAAAATTTTTCTTTCTTTACTGTTTATCATATTTATCCTTATTAGTCCATCAAAGTAAATTCCAAATCAAGAACGCACACGGTGTCGCCGTCTTTCGCTCCCATTGATTTTAGTTCCTCAATTATCCCTCTTTCACGCATTTTCCTTTGGAACCAGTTAAAGCTGTCTATATCGTCAAGATAGGCTTTCTTGGCTATTTCTTCCACAAACGGTCCGCTTACGTAATAAATGCCTTCTTTTTCTTCTATTTCATATTGAGATTTATCCACCGTTTCGTATTCAAACTTCCGGAATTCCATCGGCGCAAGCGGAGGCAGTTTATTTAGTTCGTTTGCCATAACGTCAACCAAAGTTTTCACTCCCTCGGTAGTGGCTGCGCTTATTTTAATGGGTTTTTTGCCCGATACTTTTTCCAATTGTTTCAATGTTTCTTCATCAAAACCGATATCGCACTTATTAGCAACCACGATTTCGGGCAAATTAAATAGAACTTTGCTGTAGTTTTTCAATTCTTCCCTTATTATTTGATAGTCCTTAATAGGGTCTCTTTCTTCGCTGCCACTGATATCAACTACGTGAACTATTAGCCTTACTCTTTCTATATGGCGTAAAAACTCGTGCCCCAAGCCTAGACCTTCGGCTGCCCCTTCGATAAGTCCGGGAATGTCCGCTACAATGAAGTTTTCGTCATAGTGCTTGACCACTCCAAGATTGGGTGAAAGGGTGGTAAAGTGATAATTGGCTATCTTCGGTCTTGCCGCAGAAATTACGCTTAGGATTGTGGACTTACCTACGTTAGGAAAGCCAACTAAGCCTACGTCGGCAATGGTTTTTAGCTCTAATCTTAACTTTCTTTCTACCGTCGTTTCGCCGTCTTCGGCAAAGGACGGAGAGCGTCTGGTAGGAGTGCAGAATCTAGCGTTACCCTTGCCCCCTCTTCCACCGGGGAAAAGACAAACTCTTTCTCCGAAGTTAAATACGTCGGCTAATATACCGCCGCTTTCGGCGTCTTTTATTACCGTACCGCGCGGCACTTTTATAATAATATCTGCGCCGTTGGCTCCCGTCATATTCTTTCCGCCGCCTCTTTCGCCGTTTTCGGCGCGGAAGTGTTGGCTGTACCTAAAGTTTATCAAGGTATTTAGAGAAGGGTCGGCTTCGAAATAAATACTGCCGCCGTTGCCGCCGTCTCCTCCGTCGGGACCGCCCGCAGGCACGAACTTTTCTCTGTGGAAACTGACGTTTCCGTTTCCACCGTCACCTGCTTTACAATATATTGTGGCTGTATCTAAAAACATTTTTCTCCTCTTTTACTTGGCTAAATTAAAAAACCGCTCGGTGTTTTTTACTGTTATTCTCTCCAAATCCTCTCTGTCCATACCGAGAATTTCCGCTACCTTTTCGCTTACTAGGTTAATATACTTAGGTAAATTTATTTTGCCTCTGTAAGGGACAGGCGTCATATACGGACAGTCCGTTTCCAACATCAGCTTTTCAATGGGCATACTTCTTAATATTTCCGGCTTTTCGGTGGCGTTTTTGAAAGTTACCGCTCCCCCGAAAGAAAAATACAAATCAAGCTTAGCAAACTCTTTCAGCATTTCTTTACTGCCGCTGTAACAATGTAGTACCGCGCCGTAAGCTAGTTTGTGCTTGTTCTCTTTAAGTAGATTATACATCAGCTGATAGGCGTCTCTAAGATGAATTATAGTGGGCGCGTGCATGTTATACGCTAAGTCCAGTTGCTCTAAGAATACTTTTTCCTGAACTTCTCTTGGGCTGTAATCATAATAAAAATCCAGACCGATTTCTCCGATTGCTACTACCTTTTTATCTTTTATAAGGTCTGCAAAGCGGTTGTAATCGTCAATTGTTGCCTTAGATGCGTCGTGGGGATGAATACCTACCGCGGCATATATATCGGGATATTTTTTTGCTAAAAGGTAGCTTGTTTCGCTGCTTTCCCTGTCATAACCGACGTTTATTATAGCTTTTATATTGTCGCTTTTCATACCGCTTACTATTTCATCAACGTAAGGCAGTAATTTTTCATCGTTTAGGTGGGCATGGCTGTCGATTATCATTTTTTTGTATTATCCTTTAGAAAAAAGCGTGGTAAATTGCACTTATTGCTTTTTCTAAGTCGCAGGTTCTGACTCCTACAATAATGTTAATTTCGCTGCTGCCCTGGTCTATCATTTTTATGTTTATGTCGGCATTGGCTAACGCAACGAAAACCTTCGCCGCCGTACCTGTTTGGTGGCTCATACCGTGACCGACTATGGCAATAAGGGAAATATCCTTATAAACATAAATTTCGTCGGGATTAACTTTGCCGCGGATTTTTTCGATAAGCTCAAACTCAATGCCGTTTTTCAAATCGCTGTCGGGCAATATTAAGCTCATTGTGTCAATACCGGTAGGCATATGCTCAAGGTTAATGTTGTAATATTCCAAAACAGACAAAATTTTACGGCAAAAGCCTATTTCGCTATTCATCATCGTTTTCTTTATCAATATAGTGGTAAAGCCTTTAATGCCTGCGATACCGGTAACCAATCTTGTTTTTGATGCGGTGGTGCTTTTGGTAATAAAAGTACCCTTAGCTTCGGGATTGAAGGTGTTTTTGATATTAATGGGAATATCGGTGTGCCTTAACGGGAATGTAGCCTCTGGATGAAGCACGCTTGCGCCCATATAGGACAATTCTCTAAGTTCCTCATAGCTAAGCGACTCAATAAGTAAGGGATTTTTTACAATTCTGGGGTCGGTGGTCATAAAACCGTCAACATCAGTCCAGTTTTCGTAAACGTCGGCTGTTACTCCCCTAGCTATAATAGAACCGGTAAGGTCGCTTCCGCCGCGGCTGAAGGTTTTAATCGTACCATCAGGCAAAGCTCCGTAAAAGCCGGGTATTACCGCGCCTTTACTGATACACAAGGTCTTGGAAACTAAATCGTTGGTATATTCGTCATCAAACACGCCTTTTAGGTTGAATTTTATTATGTCGGCTGCGTCGACAAATTGGAAACCTAATAGTTCCGCCATAATAAGGGCGCTTAAATATTCACCTCTACTTGCCGCATAGTCAGGCGCCGTACTATCAATAATGCCCTGTTCTACTTCGTCAAGGTGCTTTTCTATGTCAAGTGTCAAGTTAAGATCCTTTACTATGCCGATAAAACGGTCTCTTATTTTATCAAAGTTCGATTTGCATTTGCCTGTCGCCATTTTTTCATCATAGCATGCATAAAGTAGGTCGGTTACTTTTTCATCGCCCGAAAATCTTTTGCCGGGCGCCGACACGATGACAAATCTACGGCTATCTTCGCTTAGTATTATGTCTTTCACCTTAGTTATAGCCACTTTTTCGGCCATAGAGGTTCCACCGAATTTACATACCTTCAAATTCATATAATCTCCTTAAATCCTTTTTGCTTCCATATAATATTTTTTGTTTTCGGCTGTTCCTATAGAAAAAGCCTTTTTAGGTAAATTGCCTACGTTTACAACATATTCAAAAAGTTCGTTCTTAGCAAACTCAGGCATAATAATGCCTAAAGCCTTGTTTTTCTGAACTATTTCTTCTACATAATTTTCTCCGTGAACGTAGTCTACGTCTAGCCCCTCTGTCTTTCTTATTTTTTCTATATACTCTTGAACTTTACTGATAGCCTCACTGCTCTTTATCGGACAGTCTATAAAAGTTTCTCCTTTTTCGGTAATTAACTTTAGCTTTCCGCTTCCCGACAGCTCTTTTTTCAGCCCTTCGATAAAACTATTTTTATAGTCAAAAATCACTCTGTGAATGGGGTGGAAGAATAAAGCGTCGTCATAAATATTCATAACCTCTACCAAACAATAGCGCGCGGGGTGGTTTTCTCTTTCTTCTTCCCCTAATGTAGCTTTTATCTTGTTCCAATGCTCTTTGGCGGTTGCCATACTATGGTTGCCGTCCCCTACTGCAAACAAAATTCCCGCATCGGTGGAATATTTTTGTTTTTGTAAATCCTTATCAAGCAGATTGTTAAATTTATTTATTATTTCAGTAACTTCGGTTACTAAGTATCCGGCTATATGTCCGCCCTCCATATTTAGGTCAAAGTCGTATAATTTTCTCAATTTATCTCTGTTTTTATAAAGAGGCTCAATTATATTCTTATCGGCATCGTCAACCAAAAGTATGATATGCGGAAGCTCTATTTTGGCATTTTCTCTTATTTTTAATCTTACGGGGAGTCTTTCCACAATGGTGTCTTCGGTGGCTCTTATTTCCGTCTTAATTCTGCGGTAATCATAGGTTTCTAGGTCTACGCTAAGAACCAAACTTAGTCTTTTATTGCCCCCTTCCACTTCCCTTTCTACTAGGACAAAGCCGTCCAGCTCTTCAAAAATTCCGCTTTCCAAATAGGCGTCCATATTTTTATTTATGTCGGCTATTCTTTTATCCATATTGTCGTTTAGATAAATTTCGGGATATGTAATTTTCAAGGTTGAGGGAGCTTCGCCCACAAATTCTTCTAATTTCTTCCAATAGTCCATTTGTGAGGTAAACTGGTCGCAAGCTACTACTGCCCACTTGGTAAAATCCACGTTTTTCGGCAACAAAATTGCGCTTTTTTTGACTACATTGCCCATTTGTTTCTCCCTGCAATAAAAATTTATCTTTTTAGATTTCTGGTTTTTACGGTGACGTTAAAAGTTTCGTAAAGAATATCGGAAAGTCTTTCCGGTGTGATATATCTACGCAAAACCCCTTTCTTGGCAACCGAAATTATGCCTGTTTCTTCGCTTATTACTATGCTGATATTGTCGCTTTCTTCGGTAATACCGATAGCCGCTCTGTGCCTTGTGCCTAAGTCTTTGCTAATTGCCTGCGTTTGGGATAACGGCAAGAAACACCCTGCCGCCAACACCTTATTGCCTTTTACTACCACTGCGCCGTCGTGCATAGGGGCTTTGGTGTTAAAAATACTTTCTAGAAGAGCCGCCGAAAGCACGCCGCCTACTTCCACACCAGAATCAAGTACGTGTTGAGATATTTTTGTAGGAGCAATAACAATTAACGCTCCAGTACGGGCTTTGGACATTTGCTGACAGGATTTTACCAATTCTTCTATGGTTTTTTGCAATTCTTCGTCGCTTACTACTACAGTGTTGTTTTTCTGACTAAGCTTACTTAAGTTAAAAAACAAAACTTTAAAATCGTTCTGATAAACCACAACAGCCATAAAGCACATAACTAAAACTATAGTGGTCATAAGCAATACGGCAAATTCCATATCGCTATAGAACCAACTTAGTATATAAAAGCCGATATAAAGAAGAAATACCGCTAAATACATATACAAAAGCGCAGGCGATTTCTTCCTGGCAAAAAATAGCGTAATAAGCACCATAGCTGCTGCGGCGACTATTAGTGATAAAGCTTTACCTACTCCGAAAAACATTGCGCACCTCTATCTAAAAGTTAAAATCCTTGAATACTGTATCGTTCTTTTTTGGTTCTTCCTTAATTATGAATATATCGTTATCTTCGGGCTCCTCTGATTTGATTTTTAGCCGCTTTGCGTATAAATACGCAAGACCTGCGACAATTAATTTAATACCCAAATCAATACTATACGCGATGGTATCCAAAACCGATTTTTCTACGTTGAGATTTACTATATTGTTTATGAAGGAAAGAAAACTGAAAATAACGCTGATACCCAGATATATTTTCGCAACGTATGCGAACACTCTGTAGTGGTTCCTTTTCGGCAGATATCTTGTGCGGAAATCCTCATAAAAACAAGCGAAAAGTAGGGTTGGTACTGCAAAATCTATTATCGAAGAAATAATCCCGATAGCTTTCGGCGCAAAAAAGTAAGTGACCGAAATAACGCCGATAATAATGTTACTTAATATAAGCACCAGTCTTGCCCTGAAGGTAAAATCATCGGCGTTTAACGCCATAAGAAACCTTCTGGCTACAATATTGTAGCAGAAATTCATAATAATTTCGGCAAAAACGGTATAAATAATGGGTATAAATATACAAGACGTTATTACCATCGCCGTAGTGCTTATGGCAATTAAATTTTGTCCGCCCAGCATATCTAGATAACTCTGCGCGGTAATTTTGCTATCTTCAATCAACAGGTAAGCGTCGCTTATAAAGAAGCTTGCCGCAAGGAAAAGATACCATATCCATTTATTAAGCTTGCGGAATTTCGCTACCGTTTGGTCTTTCAATAAAAATTTCAACTATTCCTCCGTTATTCTCTAAGCAAATTTGCTATAGCCATATCAAATGCCGTTTTTTCGCTCATAACTCCGCTTTTGAAGCTATATTCTAGGTTTATCAACATTTCCATCATATTTTTTAGCTTTAATTTGCTGTAAGAATTATTTTCTCTTGACATTAGTATGGCATATTCTTTGACATTAAATATTTCTGACAAAGATTTATTGTCTAGTTTGCTAAGTGAGCTATGCAGTATGCGCCTGAATTGATTAATAAGAGCGCTTAGAAGATAGGACGGAGCCTCTCCCCTTTCGATAAGCCTTTCCATTTGGATTAGGGCTTTATCCTTTCTACCGTTTACTATGCTGTTTACAAACTCATATATCTGTAGTTCGGTATCATTGGCGACCAGTTTTTGCACCGCCTCCAACGTAACTTGAACGTTATTACAATATGCAATCAGTTTTTCACTTTCGTTACTAATCCTAGCCATATCGCAATTGGTGTATTCTATAAGCACTTCCAAAGCTCTTTTTTCTATACCTTTAGGAAAAAGAGTTTGGGCAAATCTTTGACATTTTAGTTTATCTAACCTTTCGCAGTCGATTTCTTTAATTTTCTTCCGCATAGTCGGCGTAAGGAAATTTACACCGCTAAATACAAGGTAACTGTTCCCTATGTCTTCCTGCAAAATTTTGTTTAGCATTTTTACCGCGTTATCGTCGGGTTTATAGTCCCTATCTCTAACAATAACTACGTTATAATCGGAATCGAAACTGACCGTAAAAAGAGCGTTTATCGGCTCACTTATATCGTAAATCTTGTCGAAAACAAAAAAAGATAAACTGTCCTCCGAAAGTAGAGCTCTAAAGATATTTTCGGCGTATTTTATCCAGTAGGAATCATTCCCGCTAAGGCAATAAATTCCGCCTGTTAAAGACTCTTTTTTCAGCTCGAAAGCGTTCACTTTTACCTGCTTATAATTATAAATATACTTTAAATAAGTTTAACACAGCGACGGGACAGTGTCAAGCGAATGCATTTCGGAAACTGCTCAAAAAACCTTGTTTTTATGAAAAAAGACGGCTTAAAGCCGTCTGTTTTCTGTATCATTAGTTACGGCTAAAACTTTATATCGGCATATAGCGGATGAGCTTTTGTCAAAGATTCCACTTCTTTTTTGACTTCCTCAAAACAGCTTTCTTTTTCTTTTATTATCCTTACTATCAGTTTGGCAACTGTGGCGCTGTCTTTTTCCTCAAAGCCTCTAGTGGTTATAGAAGGAGTACCTATTCTTATTCCGCTGGTAACGGTAGGTCCTTGCGGGTCAAAAGGTATGCTGTTTTTGTTTACGGTAATATTGACTTCGTCAAGCATACTTTCTAATTCTTTACCGGTAACATCAGTTCCGCGCAGGTCGATTAAAATCAGATGATTGTCCGTCCCGCCAGAAACCATATTAACTCCGTTTGCCGCAAAAACTTCACTCATTGCCTTGGCGTTTTTAATGATTTGTTTTTGATAAGTAACAAATTCGGGCTGTAAGCACTCCCCGAAGGCTACCGCCTTGGCTGCAATAACGTGCATTAATGGGCCGCCCTGCAAGCCGGGGAAAACCGCCTTGTCTATTGCTTTTGCAAACTCTTCTTTACACATAATCATACCGCCTCTTGGGCCTCTAAGCGTCTTATGCGTGGTTGTAGTGACAAAATCTGCGTAAGGCACGGGGCTTGGGTGGAGATTAGCGGCAACAAGTCCTGCTATATGGGCAATATCTACCATAAGGTAGCAACCTACTTTGTCGCTGATTTCTTTCATTCTCTTAAAGTCGATTATGCGGGAATACGCGCTGGCGCCGGCAACTATAATTTGCGGTTTTAATTCCAACGCCTGTTTTTCTAATGCGTCATAATCTATTACTTGGGTGTCTTCGGTTACGTTATAACCTACGGCGTTAAAATACTTACCCGAAATAGAAACTTTGCTGCCGTGGCTTAAATGTCCGCCGTGGGCAAGGTTCATACCCAAAATGGTATCGCCGGGTTTTAGTACGGCGTAATAAACGGCTAAATTTGCATTACAGCCGCTGTGTGGCTGAACGTTTACGTGTTCGGCTCCGAATAATTTTTTTGCTCTCTCTATAGCTAAGTTTTCGCTTACGTCAACGTATTGGCAACCGCCGTAATATCTCTTACCCGGATAGCCTTCGGCATATTTGTTGGTAAGCATACTACCCATAGCCATCATAACTTCTTCGGAAACAAAATTTTCGCTTGCTATAAGCTCGATATTGTTTTGCTGACGTATGTATTCGTCTTTTATACTTTGATAGACCTCATAATCTTTCGTCTTTAATCCTGAATAATCCAGCATTGACACCCTCCGTAACGTTGTTAATAAAATAATTATAGCACTTATCAAAACCCATAATCAAATGATATGGGCAATAACTTTAGGCTTGTTTGAAGATTACTATAAACTCAGTGTACTCCATTGGCACGCTGTCAACTCCGATACTGCCGTTGTGCGCGTCCACTATGGCTTTGGCTATAGCTAGCCCAAGACCAAAACTGCCGGTAGAGCCGTGCGACTCGTCGGTGCGGTAAAATCTGTCAAAAAGCTTGGGTAAATCTTCTTTTCTGATACCTTCGCCGGTGTTCCTTATCTTAAAAATAGCTCTTTTTCTTTCCGAATAGACCTCAACGTTGACGTTGCCACCCTTGTTGGTATACTTTAGAGCGTTTTCCACAAGGATATATAGTAATTTTTCTATGTTTGCCGACACACCGTTAATTTTTATATCGGGGTCGATTTTGCTTTTTAAGGTAATTTCGTTTTCAAACGCCAAAACTTCGGCGTTGAGTAAAACCCCGAATGCTATATCGCTAAGCGACAGGTTCTGGAAAACCACTTTTTCGTTTACGGCGTCAAGACGGGCTAGTTCCAACATTTCGTTAATAAGATTACTCATTCTGCCAATCTGACTGTTAATACTGTCCAGCCACTTTATTTGTTCTTTACTTAGCGTTTCTTTGGAAGAATTAAGAATAGATAAGTCGGTACTTATTATGGTTAGGGGGGTTTTTAACTCGTGAGAAGCGTTTGCGACAAGGTCTTGCTGCTTATTAAAAGCGTCTTCTATCGGCATTACGCTCTTTTTTGCCGAACGCATACTAAATAAGGCAATAGCGGTTATTCCTAAAGCCCCTGCTACCACAATAATTATGCCTACGTTTCGTAAGGCAATAAACTCTTTGGTGTAGTCGTATAAATAAATCAGACGCCCCAAAAAGGTTTTTTCGGTGCGGTAAGCGACGTAATTGTCGTCTACTCTTATTTTGTTGTTTTCTACGTCGGTATTATCGACGATGTATTTAATGATGGATTCTATGGTTTCTCTGCCGTAAAAATCATCGTTGGAGGTATAATAGACGTTGTTGTTATCTACGTAGATAGCAAGACAGTCTCTGGGCATACCCTTATTATCGTCATTAGGAAAGCCCCCTCCACCTATATTATTGCTGAAAAAAGGTATAGAAGAAATATCCTCTAAGGTGTCCTCAATGGTAATTAGCATTCGGGAATAGTTATAAATGTAGACAAAGCTTAGTACAAAAATAAGCATTAATCCTAATGATATAGTCTGTCTTATGGCTACTTTTATTCTAAGCTGTTCAAACATTAAGCCTCCAGCTTATAACCTGCGCCTCTGACGGTGGAAATAGACACTTTGGAATTGAGAAAACGCAATTTGTTGCGCAAAAACGATACGTACACCTCTATATTATTGTACTCGGCTTCGGAATCATACCCCCATAGCTTAATAATAAGCTCGTCTTTGGATACCACAAAATTTGGACGGCTCAAAAAATACTGCAAAATATCGCTTTCTTTTAACGAAACCTTGACTTTTTTATCTCCGCAAACAAGCTCATAGCTAGAAAGATTAAGTTCTAGGTCGCCGTAAGTAATTACGTTTTCGTTAATAACTTCGGTCTTGCGCCTAAGTAATGCGCGCATTCTGGCTAGAAGTTCGGAAGTGGAAAAAGGTTTGGCAAGATAATCGTCTGCTCCCATATCCAGTCCCTTAACTTTGTCGGAAATCTGCCCTCTGGCAGTCAACATAAGTACGGGTGTGGCTATTTTTTCGGCGCGCAGCTGACGTAAAACGTCATAACCGTTCAATTTCGGCAGCATTATATCCAACAAAATTATATCGTATCTGTTTGTAAGCCCGTTACTTAATCCGCTTTCCCCGTCATAAACGGCGTCTACGTTATATTTTTCTTTTTTCAAAATATGCGTCAATGCTTCTGACAAGCTAACTTCGTCTTCTACAAGCAAAACGTTCATTTTTTACCTCCGTATATCTCAAAAACCGTTTGCTCTATTATAAATTAAATAGCTTAAACGATTTTTAATAGAAAAATAATAAAATAACAATCTCATTAAGATTGCTTTAAGTATATCATTTTAGAATTAAATTAACCTAATTAATAATATTTACTCGAAAAAATCCTGAGCTACTCCCTCGGCTCGGGGTTTTTTCTTTTGTAATACGGCAAGGCGGTTTTTACCGCCTTGCCTGATTTTTTGTTTATGGAGCTATCGACAAGCCCACTAATTGGGTGCTTATAATTCCGTTGATGGATACTGCGTACTGATATTCTTGCAGTTCTTCAATTGTACTTAAATCGCATCCGAACCTGTCTTCACCGATTACCGTACCTGCGTACACGTTCAAGCAATCGCTGATTTCCATTAAGCCGGAGCCTATGCCGTATCTTAATACTGTGGAGCCGTCTACGATACCGATATATCCGCCTGCAAATACCGTTCTGACGTTGCTGATACTGATTTCTAGTCCGCTAATGGAGTTCTGAATCTTGGTATCCCCTTCGATTATGCCGCCTTTGTTTACTCCCACGAAGCCCGATACAACTACGGTTGAGTCGCTGTCGCTTGAAGTAATTGTAATATTACCGCTGACGGTTACGTTCTTGATTGTACCGTCGTTGTATACCGCTACCGCGCCAAAGATTAGGTCATAATCCTTATCGGGATCGTTGGTTACGTCCTTGTTATAGGATATATTGACTACTAGGTCGTTAACCGTACCCTTGTTGTAGTAGATAAGGGCGTCGGTAACGTTGAGCAAGGAACTAACCGTGCCGCTTTCCGCTTCGTCGCTATCCTTGTTCTTACCGTCGATACTTCCCGTAAATACCAATCCTCTGCCTATTGTTACAAAGTCGCCGGGCGCGAAGGTAATATCGCCTTCGATGTTATAGCTAGCGAACAATGCCTGATTGATATACTTGAAGTCGTTTACGGTAATATCGTCACTGTTGCTTCTTACAATGAATTTGTTGTTTGATGTGCCAAGTCCTGCCAACGGATACAATCTTTCTTCTCCGCTTCCGAACACTTTGGCAAACACGTTGGTGTTATCGCTAAAGAATGTGCTTCTCATAACTGAATCGGGATTAGTAAAGCTTTCTACCGACATGTTGGAATCGCCGGGCACTAAGCCAACCGTTCTTGCTACTGCGTTACTGTTGCTGTAGGCGTTATTTTCGATAGCGTAAACCTTGGAGGTCTGACTGCTGGAAGCTGCGTTGCCAGAACCGATTACTGTGCCTACTACAGAGCCTTTTGTAGATATACTTTCCACTCTGCCTATGCTAAACACCGGTCCGTCAATATCCATTCCTATGCCTAAGCTATAGGAAGCCAGTCTTACGTTGCTAGCCAAGCCTACTATTCCACCTGCTGTTACGTTTCTACCCACGACTTTCATGTTGTTCATAGTGAACACGTCGTAAATATTACTTTGTTCGGCTTGTCCTACAATTCCGCCGGCGTAGATATCGCCTTGAGAAGTAACCGCCAGATTGCCAAGAGCTATGATGTTGTTAATTACTGCATTACTGTAAGCCTTACCTGCAATTAATCCTGCATAGAAAGCTGAAGTTCCTTCATAAGCTACATCTAAGTCTACTTCGTCAAAGACAAAGCCGCTTACTTGTCCGTCTAATCTGGCGAACAATCCGTATACAGTTAAATCATAATTATTAACGTTCTTACCAAAGTTACTTATCATGTGCTTGTCGCCGTCGATACTGCCGTAGAATATCTTATGAGCGGCTACAGGCATATCGTAATCGCTTAGGTCAAGGTCTTGAGCAAGGATATAATCCAAAGTAACGTACTTGTCTATCATCATAAACTGACTTAAACTACTGATTACTAGTCTGCTGTCGAATATTCCTAAACCGTTATTGAACTCTATGCCTTCTTCATATTGATAAGTCATTCCCATATCTTTATACAGTCTGGTTAAAACAAGGTTCCTTATTACTTTGCCTGTGATTTCTTTGGCTCCGACATCTCCGCCAGCGGTGTTCACTCCGATAAATTCGGCGTAAGTCTTGGCTCTTATGGTGTTTTGAGTTTCGCCGGCGTCATTAGCTATATTACTCTGCGAACTAAAGCTCAATACCGCACTGTCGTTAACAAACACTGCTTTCTCCATATAGTAGTTGTTGAAGAAGTAGGTGTTGCGGTTGTATTCTGTAAAGTAGTTATCAATTTTGCCGAATACCATACCGGCTAAGGTATTATTTCCCACGTTATAGAGGGTTATATCCCCATAGGTATAAGTGTAGTTGAGTTTGGTGTTCGTTCCTACGTAACCGACTAATCCGCCGATGTAAGCTCTGGCAATGCTGTTGCCATTGTTATTAATTGATACTTCGGCAAACACTATTTTTTCATTGGCGCCGATTGTGCTGTTAGCGGTATAACCTGCAAGTCCGCCTATTTCTCCGTCAAGGTTACTGCTCAATATGGAGATATCGCCTTTCACGTAAACATTCTCTACTGTGCCGCCGTCAATTTCTCTTGCAAGGATACCAACTTTTATTGCTTCCTTTACCGACAGAGTACTTCTCAAGATTACGTCAAGATTACTAACCGTACCTGCAATCTTGGTAAACAAGCCGTAATAGCTGGTGATCTGACCGCCTGCCAAAGTAATTGCCTTTTGATTTCCGTTGAAGCTACCGCTAAACGTACCGCTTATGGTAGTAAAGCTATTATCTAAGTCAATTATATTATTCAATCTGTAGTGGCTAGTTAGGTAGCTTCTAGGAGGTTTCAACGTAAACACGCCGTCGTTTTCGTCGTAGCCGTCATAGTACTGAGTGCTTATTGCCAGCAAGTCGTTTTTATTGTAGATTATATAAGGATAGGTTGCGCTGTTATCAACTTCCACGCCGCCTATTTCGGTTTCGGTAAAGTACTTGACAAACAATACAGCCGAAGGATTGCTTAGACGGAAGCTAATAACGTTGTTGTCGGAAATCTCCGCGGTAACTATATAGCCGCCAACCGTCAGATTATTCTTGTCAACGCTGTTGCCTGCCATATCCTTATATATATAGTTGAATTTCAAAATCAGTCTTTCGTTAGCTCCGCCCGCGTTCTTGAAAATAAAGTCGGCATAGGCTTCTACCGTAGGCACGCTTTGCGACTGTAAGAACAGTTTCAGGTTGCTGAACTCTGCGGTCAGTTCTTTCATGAAGTATGCGTTGTAGCTTAGGTTGTCATTGACAAAGCCATACTCGAAGTAACCCGCTGTTTCGCTATTGCTACCCGTTGCGTTAGTAACTCTACTGCTCCAGGTGCCACCGTTGTTAACGCCGTAGTCTGCATAGCGGAAGATATATCCGTAAGGAGCGGTATTGTAAGATATTCTCAAATAATCGCCGCGTTTGAAGCTTACAGCCGCAGTCTCGGTAAAAACTCCGCCGCTTGTTCCGTTATCGGAAATATAAATCTTGTCGTTACTGAATACGGGGTTATCGTTTGCTCCGACCGTCCAATTATAGCTGTTGCCGTTTGCCATGGTAAGCGGCATAATGTGATTGCCGGTTACTACAAAATCTCTGCTATCAACGTTTACTGTGTATAAGAAGTCGGTGTCGTTGAGGTTCTTTATAAGTCCACTGCTAGAAACGATTATCGACCTTACTTCGGTAGCAGTTTTTGCCACGGTGTTGACGTTGTTTACTGCATTGCCGCCTAATTCATAGCTCATACCCGAACCGCTCACTATCTTGAATCGGAAGGTGTACCTTATCGGGTCGATAAAGTTGCCGCTGGAGTCCACGTTATTTGCATTAACGCTCAATACTTGGTCGTTACTAATCCACTCTCCACCATTAATGGAGTAGTAAATGGTGTATCCGCTAGGTATATCGTCGCTACTTGCCGTGGTATCTCTTTGGAAGGTGTAGGTTCCGTCACCGTTGTTGATATAACGTCCCACAGCAAGGGTAATCGTTGTCTTGCTTGTATACCATTTATCGGCATAGTCAGATACTGAGTTCCAGTTGCTTGCCTTGTTTCCGCCGATTTCTCCCACAACGAATACGATAGGGATATCATTGTCAATCTTGACGTCGCCTAATGTAAGTCTTTCCATATTGGCGCCCGACAATAGTCTTATGGTAAGAGCGGTAGTCTTGCTGACCACGTAATACTTAGTAGTATCGGGGGTGCCGTAACTGAAGGTATCGTAAAGCTCTCCGTTGATATAGAGTCTTACTCCGCTGTAGCTTATGCTTCTTACCGTTATCGCCAATATTACCGAATTGGTGCTTACCCAAGACGGATTAGCAATTGTGTAGTTAGCTAAGCCTGCGTTGTATTCGGCAAGGGTAGCAGTCTTTAACAAGCTAGCATTGCTCGCGTTGACCGCGCCGTAAATATTGCTCGTCTTAGCAGCCACGCTTACGTTGGGTGATGCGGTATCTATCTTGATTCCCGATACCGTATAAATTATACTGGACATGCCCGAACCGCTGCCAATATAGTACTGATACGTTGCATTGTTCGTGCTTTCACTCACTCTGTGGAGGAGTTTCATCTTCTTAGCGTCAGGCACGCTACCCGTTAATCCGTAGGTATAGCTTACCGCGCTGCCGCTGTAATTATATTCTACCGCATTCCACGGAGAGGTCGGGCTCAAGCGGTAATAAACGGTATATCCGCTTACTAAGGTAGATGAGCTTGTCAGGTTCATAGTAAGGTCGCTAGAGGTCCAGTTGGCAAAGGTCGTTGTGTCACCGTTGCCGTTTACCGTGCCCCAAGTGGTGTTGTTGTTATTAATTCTGGAAGCAATGGCAATGGTAGGTGTTTCTTTGTCAATCTTTACAAAGCCTAGACTGAGCACCGTGCTCACTCTGCCCGCTCCGCTTACCATACGCAGATAGTGGTATTGCGAAATATTCATTTCTGCCAAAATAGAGATTAGATATTCCACGTCGGCTTTTGTCATTGTCTTGTCGGCATCGCTGATTGCCGGTGTTGTTGTCGACCAATTTGCGCTACCGCCGGTAAGGTCTATCCAATTAGCTGCCGAAATCGTATTAGGGTCGGTTACCTGTGTATTGGAACGGTAATATTGCAGTTTTACTCCGCTCATAGAATATACCATATTGACAAAGGCTTTAATATCGTCCTTTGACCAGGTATTGGCAACGTAAGTTACGCCCGTACCGCTTGTAGGATTGGTCAGCATCTTATAGGTTGTACCGGTATCGACGAACGTTCCCCAGTTCGGGTCCTTACTGTCTATCTTAGGTCTGACTAACTGAGTAGATATATTGCCGGCATTGTCGGTCATCGTCAGTACGTAATCGGTATAGTAGTTTAGCGTCCTTGTACCGGTTGTGAACAGTCCGCCTACCAAGGAAAGAATAATAGCGTCTTGCGCTTGTCCTTGTATGCTGTAGTCAAGTTTTACGCTCGCCACACCCGAACCTTGCGCGCCAAAACCGTTAAGGTCGGTTACCGCAACTTGCAGAACTTGTCCGCTGCCGTGCCATACGGAAGTAATGGTATTATAATTACCTAATGCTAAATTGATAGCGGGAACTGTCCTGTCTATCGCTATCTTCATTGTGTTTTCGCCGAACGGTCTTGCTCCGCCGGTTGCATAAGTTTCCGTTATGTTATTGTATGCTTTGAAGTTATAAACGCTGTTTTGCTCTTGGGTAAAGTCAATGACTACAGTATGCTGATTTACGTTGGGCGTTTTTACCCAGCTTACATCAAACAGTTTTCCTGTGGAAATAGCCGTCCAAGGACTGCCGTCTACGCTGTAAGAAACACCGCCAAAACCGCTTGCGCCGTAATTTACCGTTATGGTCACTTTTACTTTGGTAGACTTAGTAAAGACGTTGCCCGTACCTAAGATATAGTTGGTATCCTCAGCGGTAACGGCGGTCATGAACATTTCAACTCCAGTCTTATCGATGTTGGGTGTAAACGTAGAGCTTTCCGATATGTTTTCCGCATTGTCAACCGCAGTTATCTTATAAGTATTTCGGCTGTCTATCCTCATTCTGTAATAATTAGCTGTTTCTCCGCCACGGCTTACGCTGACAACGTCCAAATAAACTTGATTATTTTGGTTTACATAATAAACGCTATTTACTCCGCTTGCGGTATCATATATATAGAAGTATGCATAAATGTTGTCGTTTGTATAGTTTATACCGTTGACTACTTCGTTTACCTTAGTAATGGTGTCGTAATTTACTGTAGCGGCATTGTTATTATTGTCACTTGCTCTTGTAAAGAAAGTTTTGGTTGCGTCAATAGTAGGCGGTGTAATATCAATAAACACGTCGCCGCAGTCAAGGTAATAGAAAGCTCCCGTTGTTGTAACCAACAGAACTTCAAAACGATTCTTAATAGAAACGTTCTTGTTTATAGTATAAGGAATAGACGCATTGCTGTTAGCTGCTGTGAATGTATTGATTTGCGTCCAACCGTTAATTCCGCTAGTCCTAATTAGCATACCGAACGGAATATCTGTAGAATTATATACCTTAAACGGATCAGATTGACCTAACGGTGTATTATAAGGTTGTAGCCTGTAATACAGCTTCGCTCCTGATACGCCGTTGGAAACGCCGAAGCTGATGTTTAAGTCTTGTTTTATGGGGTTACCGCTAAAGACACCGCTATTTAAATAGCTTGCTCCGCCGTAGGTCGCTGTCTTTATATTAATTTGCGGCATCACCTTATCATAGACAGGCATTATTTTTCTGCCTTGCGAGTCGGTGGTAACCGAAATATTGGCGGTATTGTTTTGATTGTCTATTAGACCAAACTCCAAGCTCTTTACAGCGGTAGCTGTTGCGTAACCATATAGTTTGTTACTACAATAAAGTCCTAAACCGTTTGAGATAAAGTAATCGGAGTTTTGTATGTTGCCTGTATAGGTAGGATTAGTCCCGCCTCCAAGAACTTTGTATTCGGTAGTAGTATAGGTATTTCTTGTTATGAGTAAGAGCTGTTCATAAGCCGCGCCGTCGAGTTTGATATTAATCTCTCTTATACCCGAACCTGTGCCGCCTGTACCTTGGGTATCGGTAGCCAGAACGTACATATATAAGCCGTCTAAATAAGCTCTCTGTTCTTCATAGGTTATTTTGCCACTCGAAAACGACTTCTTAACATAACTTCCCGTAGTCCATACGTTGGTGTCGGGATTGGAAGATAATCTTGTCCAAGTCCCTGCACTATATTGATAATAAATCAGTATATCGTTATTACTAGGTGTAATATCGTTTATCCTCAAAGCGGGATTGGGAGAGAATGCAACAACCTGCAATAACGGCACGCTTGTATCTTGTCTTACGTAGAAGAAATCAAATTCATTGCTTCCGAACATAATACTTGAGGAGCTTGCATTATAAATTCTAAAGAAGATTTGAGCGCATCTGCTTATCGCGGGGAATTCGTAACTTACTAACTTGGCAGTTCCGCTATCGGTAGGAACAGACTGCCAATCTGTATAGTTATTAAAGTTATCCCCTCCGCCGGAAATACTTCCGTCGGGATTGTCGACAATGTTAAAGGAACCCCATTGTAAAAACGTTGGTGTAAGACTTATTACCTTTCTAATGGTAAATACAACTTTATTTCTTGTCCAAGAAACACAGTCATAAGGTCTTTCATTGCCCGCAGGATCTACATCATTTATAGAAACAAGAATGGCTCTTATCGGGAACGGGTCTACGCAATACTGCATATTGACGTTATTACCTTTCATTGTGGCATCAACGGTATTGCCGATAAAGTCGTATAATTTTATATTATAAACTAGTTTTGTTCCGTTCAAAAGATCAAAGTCACCGTTTGCATCACGGAAATTGACCGCGCCCTTCTTGGCTGTCGCCATGTCGTCACGGTTCCAGAATCTGACGTGAACTAAATATATACTGCCGTAAAGTACTGGAGTAACCACTTGATTATATTCATAACCGTTGTGCATAAACTTAACCGTTACTTTAGTTAAAGGGGTCTGTGTAGTGCCGGTGCTGTTTGTTATATTGGATAAACCCACGCCCGAATAGGTGTCCTCTATATGGAAAATACCATATATACTTGGTAAGCTGTAAGTATTAAGCCATGCGCTTTCGTTGGTTAAACTGTCTTCTGTTCTCTTGTTGACGATAGCGTTAGCCGCTTGGTCTTTATTAGAAAAAGACAATGCGGTGGATAATAAATCACCAAAGCCAAGCAAAGTAATCGTCGGCGCCGTATGGTCTATTCTGGTAACAATGGTGGGACTCAAAACAGTAACGTTAGCTCCGTTTACAAATTGATAGCGGTAGCTCTTTACTCCTTCCGCCGTTTGCGCAACGTCTACGGTAAGCGATTGCCCGTCTATGTTATACGCTGCGTTTATTGTATAAGCTGAACTTGCATAGGTTATACCTGCTCCTATTGTGCCTTTATTGGTGCTGTCCCCCTGAAAGACAAAATTACCTCCGCTGGAGCCTGCTGTAATAACAAATCTAAACTTAACCGTAGTGTCTTTCATCCAAGGATAAGTAAAGGTATCGTTAGCCCCTAATGTGGTGACAATGTAGTTTGTCCCGTCAGTGGAATAATAGAATTTTATGGTCGGAGTAACGTCATCTTTCATGGTATAGAAAGTCTTAGTTGCCTCTAGTGTGGAATTGTAGTAATAATTGCTTATCGCTGCGCCATTTAACGTAACGTTACTTACACCCCACTGGCTGCAGTTGCCCGCGTGGTCGACAACTATTATTTTATAAGAATAAATGCTGCTTGAATTTGCATTCAACGTAAACGTTTGCGTTACGCTGCCTCCGCTAAGTCCGGTTGCACTGTCAACCAAAGCATTATTAAGTGCGTTGTAAATATAGATTGCAGAAATACCCGAACCGTTGTTGACACCCGGATAAGTTGTTTGGGTGTTGCTTGCGTCGGTGCAGACTACTGTTAAAGTCATAGCCTTGTTGGCATAACTTGTAGAGCCTTTGCCCGCCGTAGCGCCCGTTCCGTCGCTGGAAGTAATCGTCCTGGAAGAAATAGTTGGTGCGATTGTATCTATTTTAACAGAAATACCGGTATAGGATTTCGGGTTGCCCGTCTTATCTCTAACCCATATCGTATAGCCGCTACAAGAAGTAGAACCGCTGGCGTTTCCTGTGGCAAGGTCTATTGTATAAGCACTAGTCGACGACGTATACGGTATGCTGAAAGTATAAGTATACGTCCTTGTCGGGTTTGTAAAGCTTGTAGACACCTGCGAAGGCGTCGCTGCCACTACTGAGCCGTTGTAAAAATAAAATATTTTTATGGCAGATATCACGGCAAGATTAGTATTTGCGGTACTATAAGAGCTTCCCGTAGTATCAGTAACCGTAAAGTTCATTGTAATGTAGTTGTTGGCAAAAGTAGCCGAACCTGAGGTATAAGCAGTGTTCGTGCTTCCGTCTGGATTTGTTATGAAGTTACTGGAAGCGGTGCGCTTTAGAAAGCTAAAGGTAGGCGCATTGATTGTCGGCGCCGTAAAATCTTGGAGAGCAAAACTGTAAGAATTATTGGTTGTGGTGTTCCTTGTAGAATCGGAAATGACGTTATTGGAATTTCTGGTGTTATCCCTGACTATTATGGTATAATCGCCGTTTGCGTTATTACCCAGATCAACCCTGTATATACCTTGCCTTACCGACGAAGGGTCGGTATTACTTGAAACCGTTGAATATAAAGTCGCCGTAACTCCGTTGATTGCTGAGTTACTCTTGTTTGTTACAACAACCATACCTATGCCCGACTGGCTATCGGTAACGGTAATGAGCATAGTGACAGTGCCACTATACCCCGTTGCAGGTACGTCTTCGCTTAAATTAGTGCTTTTGACAAACCGCACTGTATTAATGGTCGGCGCCGTAGTATCAATTTTCAAATACGTCTGCGCGACGTTGGTAGTATATGTTAACGATGTTGCCGTGGCGCTGTTATAATAACCTATACTCGTAGTGCTATTGTTCGACCTGTCGGTAAGATTACCCGTCAGACCACTGGCGAAATTGCTTGCCGAAGAAGTGTAAGTGCCGCCGTTACTAACGTTTGATGCCGAATAAATACTGGTGCCGCTACCGTAGAGGTTGAAGGTAGGCAACGTGGACGTAGCTACGTTATCCGACACCTTGACGCTTACTTGACGGGAAGACTGCCAATTAACGGCGCTCGTCATATAGTTTGTGGTAAGAGCTATTGTAGGCGCCGTAGCGTCTGAGCTTGTAAAAGTAAGAGTTTGAGACTGCATATAAGCGTCAGGCAATCTGCCACCTACCCAACCAGTATAATTACACGTTGCGCAAACGCCTAGCACCACATATTTTGCCGATGTGGGAGCAATACCTGTGGTAACGGAAAAAGATCCGCTTCCAGCGCTGGAGCGATATCCCGAAGCATAAGTAAAGCCCGTTAATCTGGAGTCACCGCTGTTTTCACTTGCATGAAGGGGTGTGCTGGCAAATTTTACGCCGGCATAATAATCCTGGTCGTAACCGTTACCTGTGCCGTACGTTCCCGAAAGGGTAACCTTCAAAGCTCCCGCCGCGGCAAGCTTTTCCAACACGTCGCCCAAAGCAAAGTTAACGTATGCGTTCATGGTAATTCTCTTTTGTCTTACCGTGCCGCTGCCGTATATTCCGAATTTTCCGCTGCCGCCCTGATAAACTTTGGTATCCGAGGAGTTTCCTGCCCAATATGACATATAAGAAACGTAGCCGTTCAAATCCAGACTGCCTACGCTATATGCTAACTGCTTGGAAGCATTCATTGTTGAGGTGGAAGAACTTATGGTAGCTCTGGAAGTAGTGGAACCGCCGCTTGCGGCATTTGCCGAAATCAGCATTCCGTCGTCAAGCTTTATGGCTTGAACTTCTTCTACCTTGTCGGAACTGACGAACATTGTGTCGCTAAGCGTATCGCTGCCCAAGTTTACGCCGCCTATAGCCACGATGAAGAAGAGTAAAAGCAAAAAAACCGCCGTAACCGAAATTTTCATAATCCTTTCGGCAATACGCTTTACAACGCCGTCAGACGCTGACAATTTATTGACGTAGCTCCTTGTGGTTATAGCTTTTTTCATAAAATCTCTCCTTAAAAACTTAGGCATATTTTTGGGCATAGTTGTGGCTAGACTTTTCCACACTTATATTATATTATAAATAATATTCTTTTGTCAACAGCCAAATTACTAGTTTTAGCCTTTTGATAAAAAACGGCAAAACCGCGGTTTTTCGATTAAAACACCATAAAGTTTTTGCTATTATTGATAAAAATTCTTAAGATATCCGCCTATTGTTTTTGCAAAATTCTCTTGGTTTTCGTCATATATTGTCCAGCTTACTATGGGCAATTTTATCTTGTCTTTCCCATACTTTTGCAATGTATTTATATTACAGCAAATGGCATCGGGAACAAAGCCCTTAAAAGAAAATTTCGGATAAAAACAAGAGACCATGACTTTATAATTTGTCCTCTTTTTTATGTACCGTATCGCCCTATAATCAAAGCCGAATACTACCACTTCACCTTTATATTCTTTGAGTTCTTCTATCAGCAAATCGCACAATTCCTTTCCGTTAAAAAGGGCTTTCAGTTCAATAAATATCGGCATTTTGCCGTCAATTAAACCCAGAACTTCTTTAAGCAACGGAATATTGTGTGATGTGTTTTTTAAGGGATAATCCTTTATTTTTGAATAATTATTTAATTCTATTATTTTCAATTTCCCGCACATTCTCAATAAGGTATAATCGTGAAAAACGACCAGTTTTTTATCTTTAGTAAGGTGGATATCCAGTTCTATGGGCAAACCTCTCTTAATAGCGGCGGAAAAAGCCGAAAGGGAGTTTTCGGGGCTATCCTTACCTACAACACCCCTGTGGGCAACTGCTATATTAAATAATCGATTTTGCTGATTCATAATATTATTATATCATATGGATATTCTTTAGCAATAGATATAATAATTTGTAGAGTCACTTGCTTGACTTGAAACAAAAATTTTGTCATAATCGTAAAAATATGATTTTGGAGGATTATTATGGATAAGCTGTACGCCGATATACTTGCGGTATTAAAGGAAGACTCCCGTTATTCTCTCTCAACCATTGCAAAAATGGTCGGAAGCGATGAAAACACGGTGGAAAAAGCCATTATTGATATGGAAAAAAGCCGTATAATCGTCAAATATACCACCGTAACCAACAAAGCGAAAAACAGCGATAATAACGTGGAAGCTTTTATCGAAGTAAAAGTAACTCCCCAAAAAGATATGGGCTTTGACGCTATCGCAAAGAAAATCGCCGCCTGCCCGGAGGTAAAAAACCTCTATCTTATGAGCGGGGCTTATGACCTGGCTGTTACCGTAGAGGGCAGAACTTTGGGAGAAATCAGCAATTTCGTCCACGAAAAATTGGCTTTAATGGATAACGTAACCTCAACTTCCACACATTTTATTCTTAAATGCTACAAAATCGCGGGAGTGATGTTGGACGGCGAACTTGCCGAAAAACGCATTCCGCAGGTATAGTTTCTTATGGATTATTCTAAAATTATCAACAAGAATGCCGCCGAAATAAAACCGTCCGGCATAAGAAAGTTTTTTGATTTGGTTAGCGTTATCCCCGACGCACTTTCTTTGGGGGTTGGCGAACCCGATTTTCCCACGCCTTGGAATATATCTTCGTCCGCTACTAGGAGCATTGACGAAGGTCACACTCACTATACCGGCAATTCCGGCTTACCTGCTTTGAGGCAGGCTATCGTCGACTATGTAAAACTCCGTTTTAATCTTAACTACGCACCCGAAGAAACAATAGTAACAGTAGGCGCAAGCGAAGCAATAGATTTAAGTATGCGCGCCATAATAAATTTTGGTGACGAAGTCTTAATCCCCGAACCATCCTACGTTTCTTACGCCCCTTGCGTAATTCTTGCCGGTGGCAAGCCTGTAGCCGTAGAATGCCGCGCCGAAAACAGTTTTAAGGTAACCCTTTCTGCCCTAAAAGCTAAAATAACTAAAAAAACCAAAGCTCTGATTCTACCCTATCCCAACAACCCGACAGGGGCGATTATGGAAGAATCCGACCTAAAGCCTATCGCTGATTATCTCAAAAATACCGATATAATTACCGTTTCCGACGAAATTTACGCCGAACTAACTTACGGCAAAAAGCACTATTCTATAGCAGCTTTGCCCGATATGAAAGAACGCGTTATTTTAATAAACGGTTTTTCTAAAGCTTTTGCTATGACGGGGTGGAGATTAGGTTACGTCTGCGCGCCAAAAGAGCTAATTACCCCTATGCTGAAAATTCACCAATACACAATAATGTGCGCCCCTACCGCCAGTCAGTACGCTGGGCTTGAAGCCTTGGTTTCGGGCATGCAGGACGATTTTTCTTCGGTGGAAAATATGCGTTCGCAGTACGATTTGCGCCGCCGCTTTTTGCACTCTTCCCTTAACGAAATGGGCTTATCGTGCTTTAACCCCGAAGGGGCTTTTTATGTCTTCCCTTGCGTAAAATCAACGGGTATGGACGGAGAAACCTTTGCCGAAAACCTCCTAAAAGACCAAAAAACCGCCGTTGTACCGGGGATTGCTTTCGGCTCCTGTGGCAAGGATTTTATCAGAATAAGCTATGCATATTCCATAAAACAACTGGAAGAAGCAATAAAAAGAATACAGGCATTCCTCAAATAAAGGTTTATTTAATTTTAATCTTGGCAAGAATCTTCTTATCAAAATAAGGAGATTTTTTTATGTCATTTAATCCATTTAACGAAAAAGCAGAAAAATTCGATAATATTCTAAAAAATTGGGTGGGACTTTATCCCAAAAGCTACAGCAAACAAGACGTTGACCCTTACACAAAACTCAGGTGCATTTTGCTTAACGGCGCCGAATACGAAGCGGTATGGTTCGGTCATAACTTCCAACGCCATTGCGTGGATAACGACCTCAGAAGAGAACTTGCGCTAATAAGAAGGAGCGAACAGCAACAGCAAAAGACAATTTCTTGCTTAAAACCGATAAATGAAGATATTTTGGAAACAACTATAGGTTATGAGCACTTAGCAGTAGACTTAACGGCAATTTTGGCAAGGCGGGAAAAGAACCCTTACGTAAAAAAGGCTTTGGATTTTGCCTTACTGGAAGATTTTGACCATCTTTACCGCTACGCAGATTTGCTCAATATGGAAAAAGGCATTCCCGCCGAAAGACTTGTGGGAAGATACGTGGAAATTATGCCCGGTCGCCCTACTATAAGCGAACACCGCTACCCTTATGACGACGTAAAGAATTTTACCGACTTCAAAACCGCCGATCCCATTACGAAACTTAATATAGCGATAATCACCGCCGCCGAACAGCAGACGATGAACTACTATATGAATCAGGCGGGCTTCTACTCCTCCGATTTGGGAAGACAGCTCTATTCGGAAATTGCCATGATAGAAGAACAGCACGTAACCCACTACGGCTCACTTATAGACACCAGAGAAACCTTCCTTGAGTGTCTGTTGAATCACGAATATACCGAATGTTATCTATACTACTCCTGCTATCAGGACGAAACAGACCCTTATATCAAGAAGGTATGGGAACAGCATCTTGTAGCCGAAATTGCCCATCTTCAAAAAGCTGCTTATCTGTTGAAACAATTTGAGAAAAAAGAATGGCAGCAAGTTATCCCCGTGGGAGAATTTCCCCAACTTTTGACCTTTAGTCCGCAAAAGGATTATGTCAGAGACGTCCTCAAAAATACCGTTTACCAAACTGCCGAAAGAGAAAACTATACTTTAATCGACGATTTGTCGGATTCCGCTGAATTCTTCACCTATCAAAGAATAACCAATAATTTGGTGGAAAACGTGCCCAGCCACATGGTTATCGACCAGTATATTGGCGAAAACGGCACCGATTACCGCTACGAAGAAACAAAAAATCCCGTTGTCGCTTTGCAAAACCGCAAAGAAGACAATACCTGCGTAGGACGTGTTAAAGAGAAAGCAAAGAGCCGTATCTAACATAAAAAGCAACTCATTGGCATAATATGTGTCAATGAATATTGCTTTTTGTATCATAGTAATAATAAGCGGAATTTGTTTGATTTTCATTTCGCCTGACAGCGTGTTGCCTGCCCTAATTAGTGGCGGGAGCAACGGCTTAAACTTCTCCATTAAGTTGTTTGCTATATACGCTGTCTGGCTTTCCGTCCTTAAAATCTGGTCAATTCTTCGTTTCGATACTTGGCTAGGGGACAAATTAAAACCTGTCCTACATAAAATTTTCCCCAACGAAAATCCCTCCTGCTACGGACATTTATCTATAAATCTATCGGCAAATATATTAGGTATGGGCAGTGCCGGCACTCCTGCCGGTATTGCCGCCATAGAAAGTATGTCAATGAAAAAAAACAGGATTATGCTCCTTGTCATAAATTCCACTTCGGTGCAAATAATCCCCACTACGATAATCGCCATGCGCAGCAGTTTATTGAGCCAAACCGACATAATTCTGCCATCGATAATAGCTACGTTTTTTAGCACTTTTATCGGATTTTTGTTAGTAAAAATTTTGGTTAAATGAGTTACATAATCCCCGCAATTATTATAATAACGCTAATTGTCGGAGTCATTAAAAAAGTGTCGGTATACGACAGCTTTGTTGTTGGTATAAAAGAAGCTCTTTCCCTTACTGTTTCCCTTCTTCCGTATCTTGTCAGCATTTTTATGCTGATAGAAATTTTCAAAGTAAGTGGACTAAGTCAGAAGATAAGCGACTTTTTAGCTATACCCTTAGGCTTTTTCGGCATCCCGAAAGAGCTTTGCGAACTCCTAATTCTTCGCCCTTTATCGGGTACGGGCAGCCTAGCTGTGGTGGAAAATATCTATACTCAATACGGAGTTGATAGCTACGTTGCCCGATGTGCAAGCGTAATAATGGCAAGCAACGACACCATTTTTTACATAGTGGCTGTATATATGTCAAATTGTAAAGATAAGTCAACGGGATTGGCTATACCGATAAGTATATTTTCTTCATTTTTGGGGGCAATTCTGTCGTGTTTTCTATGTAGAATAATGTAAGGTTTTTTTTAATTTTAAGGAAATTTCGTACACTTGATTTTTGGGCAAATTTAGAGATTCCGACAAGTTTTTTATAGCCGTTTTTTTGTCTTCTCCGCCCTCAATTCTCTCTTTAAGTTTAGCGAAAATTTCTTCTTCGGTCAATTCTTCGCTCTCTTTTTTGCCTTCTACTACTATGACGAACTCCCCTTTTGGGTTGTCTAGGCGTAAAGAACTAAGAGTGCCTTTGGTTACCGTTTCGAACATTTTCGTAATTTCCTTAACCAGATAAACGTTCCTATCCCCTAATTGTTCGTACAAAAATTCCAAATAGTCGTTTACGTCGTGGGGCGCAGAATAAAAAATAAGATTTCCGCTTACGTTTTTATATTCATTTATTAGATTTACTTTTGCCTTAGTTTTTTCGGGCAAAAAGCCCAAAAAAGCAAATCCGCCGGTAACTCCGGTTAGAGCCAAAGCGCATACGGCGGCGTTCGCTCCCGGAATAACGGTATATTTTATGCCCTCTTCTAACATTTTACTTACAAGTACGCTTCCCGGGTCACTAATGCACGGCATGCCGGCATCGCTTACCAATGCTACGTTTTTCCCTTGTAATAACAGCTCTATTATTTTTTGGCTGCCTTCTTGCTCCTTATGCTTGTAATAGCTAATTAGCGGCTTTTTTATTTCGTATTTGTTAATAAGAAGCATAGTGTGCCTTGTGTCCTCACAGGCGATTATATCGACAAATTTTAAGGTTTCTAAGGCTCTTAAGGTTATGTCCCCTAGGTTGCCAATAGGCGTTGCCACCAAAAATAACGTTCCGCTCATTTGTTATACAACCTCCTGCTGATTTCGGTAAAACTGCCGTCTTCCTCATACACGATAATAGGTTGCGGCACCGTTATGTCTGGCTTACCGCCCTTTTTGCCTTCCACAATAAAAGTATCCACCTCCTTAGTCTCTTTGGGCTGAATGAGATACAGTTTCTTTGGTTCTATCTTGTTTTCTCTCATATAATAAATTACGTCAACAAGCCTTTTTGCTTTGTTTACCATATAGAACAGTCCGCCGAATTTAAGTAACTTTGAGGCGGCGGAAATAACTTGGCTTACGTTAAGAAACACCTCACGCTTACAAATATCTTTTTCGGTATAATTTTCTTTTTTTAATGCCTTTTCGTAAGGGGGATTTACGGTAACGACGTCGGCAACGCCAGAACCTAAGACTTTTTCAATACCGATAACGTCAGCGTTTATTATCTCTATTGTTTTTTCCAGATTATTAAATTCTACACTTCTTTTTGCCATATCGCTAAGGCGCGGTTGCAACTCTACCCCGATTACTTTTTTGGGAGAGTATTTTGCCGCGGCAAGAATTGCCACAATGCCGCTTCCCGTGCATAGGTCTATTACGGTATCACTTTTTTTGACGTTAAGAACACTGCTTAAAATTACGCTGTCGGAGGTAAAGCAATAGCCGTTGGGGTCCTGAATAATTTTCAGTCCCTTATACTCTAAATCGTCCAGCCTTTCATTTTCTTTCAACATACCTACGATTATATAAAATTATTTGGCATAAGTCAAAATTTTTATCTATTAGACTGGATTTTATTGGCAGAAGGTTGTATAATAGGTTTATTAACAATTCAGGAGGATTACCATGCCACTTGTTACAAGTAGAGAAATGTTTAAGAAGGCTTATGACGGAGGTTACGCTATAGGCGCATTCAACGTCAATAATATGGAAATAATTCAGGGTGTCGTTGAAGCTGCAAAAATCGAACAGGCTCCTCTGATTTTACAGGTTTCCAGCGGTGCAAGAAAATACGCAAATACCATTTACCTAAAGAAAATGGTAGAAGCAGCTATAGAAGAAAGCGGTTTGCCCATTTGCTTACACTTAGATCACGGCGATACTTTCGAACTTTGCAAGGACTGCGTAGATAACGGTTTTACCTCTGTTATGATTGACGCGTCCCACCATAGCTTCGAAGAGAATATAAAAATAACCAAAAGCGTAGTTCAATACGCTCACGACCACGACGTAGTTGTGGAAGCAGAACTAGGAAGACTTGCCGGCATTGAAGACGCAGTTAACGTAAGCGCAAAAGATTCCTGTTATACCGACCCCGACCAGGTTCAAGAGTTTGTTACACGCACAGGCGTTGACAGCTTGGCTATCGCTATCGGAACCAGCCACGGTGCATTTAAGTTCAAGGGCGAAGCTAGTTTACGTTTTGACATATTAGAAGAAGTTGCTAAGCGTCTGCCTGAGTTCCCCATTGTTTTACACGGAGCTAGTAGCGTTCCTCAATATCTTGTAGAACAAATTAACGAATACGGCGGAAATATGCCCGGCGCTAAGGGTGTTCCCGAAGATATGCTCCGCAAAGCAGCCAGCATGGCAGTATGCAAGATAAACATCGACTCCGACATCCGTATGGCTGTTACCGCAACAATCCGCAAATACTTCAAGGACAACCCCTCCCACTTTGACCCGCGTCAATATTTAGGGCCGGCTAGAAGCGCAGTAACCGAAATAGTACGTCACAAGCTTGTAAACGTACTAGGCTGCAACGGAAGGGCTTTTTAATAAATTGTTCTTATAAAAAAATAAGGCTGCCATTATATACTTGGCAGCCTTTTTGTTTTGAACTTTATGCGGGATAGACCAAAAGCTGTCCTTTTGCGTTCTGATAAAATATAGTTATATACAGTATGTCTAAGGCGCCTTGCAAATCTGACAAATTAACTGTAAGCGCGGTTTGCGTCATAGAAAAAGTCTTTGTACCCTGCTTAATTATTGTGTTGCCGAATTGTTCGGTATAACGGATTTCGTATTCAACCTTGCCGTCAGTCGCTTCGAATCTGATTTCACGCATATCGTTAGACAGTCCGCAGGTGTAAAAATAGTTGCTTTTTATATTCTCTATGCCCAAAAGAGTTTTGTTTACGTATGTAGGACGTTTTTGGATATATTCTGCGTATAATTCTATGTTGCCTTCCACTGGGGTATTAAAGTTATAGACCTCCCCTTCTTTGCTACCTACTCTCCAGCAGACAAAATCATAATCATCCCTGTTGGTTTTTTCGGTAGTCGGTTCTGATACCTTTTCGCCTTCTATTATTTCATACGTTTCATCTTCTTTCCCTTGATAATAATGGAAAGTTACGTTATATCTTGTAATCAAGTTTCCACTTATTAAATCTAAAATCCACTCTCTTTCGGTCTTATTATAGTTAGGATAGTATTTTTTGTAAATTTCATAAGCCGACAGACCGTTGTTTCCGTCTGTTCCATTAATTCCGTCTTTACCGTCAATGCCGTTTAGTCCGTCCATACCGTCTATGCCGTTTTCCCCCACTATTTTGCCTAAGTTTATTGGGGTATCGGGATTATTTGACATGGTTATTAACAATTCTCCGTTTTCGTTTATTATTGCGTTAACTATGCTTATGCCGTCGCTACCCTTGATTCTACCTAAGTTTAGTTCCTGTCTTTCTTTGGTATAGCTTACTATAAGATAGCCGTCGGAATTTATTTTTATATCGGATATACCGTTTCCGTCACTGCCCTTAACTAATGACAAAAATTCTTCCAAAGTACCCTCGTATCCCAATGACGCCGCCTCTCGGTAAATTGCCGCATAGGTCAGATCGGATTGACTTTGGGTTACTGCTTCACCGCAGCCGCAAAGAACAAAAAGCAACAAAAAAACACCTACGATAATACAAAAAATTTTCCTCATTTTTCCTCCATAGTACAAATAATTTCCATAATAATTTATATAATAAAGTATGAAAAACTATTTACGCGCGGTAAGCCTTTCCGCAGGTATCAGCGTGGTGCTTATTTTCGGCTCGGTAAACGCCCTTTTTATGACGCCCAACACCGAATGGTACGCAACGCTAATTAAGCCAAGCATAAACGAAAACCTACACTCATTTTTGTGGCTTGTGTGTTACTTGCTTTTTTCGGTAATAATAGGTGAGTTTATAATTGTAAAAAATTTACGAAAACGCATTTGGTCAGTCGCAACAATTCTCATAGCTAATAGCTTGTGGTGTTACGTATTCTTCCAAATGCAAAACGCCATAGTAGCTTTAGTAATTCTTATAATTGTTTTATCGGATATGCTGTACATAATGTATCTAGCGATAAAACACACCCATTATCTGTGCTTTTTCGTTTTGCCTGTTGTAATTTGGTATATAATACTTATCGGTATGAATATTATGATTATTATTCTTAACCAATAAGGTTATAGCTGTTTTCTGTCCGCTAATGCTCTCTGTAAGGTAAGTTCGTCGGCGTATTCTATTTCGCTCCCTACCGAAATCCCGTAAGCAAGCCTGGTTACCTTAATGCCAAGAGGCTTAATTTGGTTAGCTAGGTAAGACGCCGTCAGTTCTCCCCCGATATCGGGATTGGTTGCAATTATTACTTCCTTAACTCCACTTAGTCTTGACATAAGTTCTTTTATCCTAATATTCTCAACCCCCACGCCCTTTTGGAAGTCAATAACGCCGTGAAGGACGTGATAAACGCCATTAAAATTACCCAGCTTCTCAAAAGGAGTAATATCCTTAGGCTGGGCAACAACGCAGATTATTTCTTTATTCCTGGAATTGCAGATTTCGCAAGTATCGTCTTCGGAATAGTTCCCGCATATTGAACAAAACTTAACCGTTTTTTTGGCGTTAATTATAGCCGAACTGAACTCTTCGGCAAAGGCCTCGTCATTTTCTATTATGCTATAGGCATATCTGGTAGCCGTCTTTAATCCAACGCCCGGAAGGCTCTTAAAGCAAGCAATAAGCCTTGCCATACTCTCTAACTGCATTTGACTAAATAAGTCCTCCCAGTCCGCCCATTCCACCTGTAAGGGGACCCATTACCCTCTCGTTCTCTTCTTCTACAAGTTTCAGCGCTTCATTAATTCCCGCTACAATCATGTCTTCCAACATTTCGATATCGTCGGGGTCAACTGCTTCGGGCTTAATTTTTATGGAGCTTAATTTTCTATCACAGCTCATAACCACTTCTACCATACCGCCGGCGGCTGTCGCCACTACTTCGGTATCCGCTAATTCTTCTTGAGCAGCTGCCATATCCTGCTGCATCTTTTGGGCTTGCTTGAGCAGTTGTTGCATATTGTTTCCACCGCCGAAGCCACCGCCGCCAAATCCGTTAAATTTTGCCATAAATTCTCCTTGATACTATGCTACCGCAAACCAGCTTGTCACGTTCATGGCAGGTCTTACTCCGCTTCTTAAAGTATAACTTGTTGCCGTGTAAGAATGCAGTTTGCCGGTATATTTTACGTAAGCTATTTTTTTGTCTTCATAATCATAGGTTGTGCCGGCGCCTCTTAGCCACCAACTACCTTTGCCCATATAAGCCTTATTTGTTGACACGTAAACGCCGTTAGCCATAGCAAAATCGGTTGCCGTTGCTTGTCTGGCGTTGTCGGTATATTCCCAGTCCGCATTAAACCCCAAACTTGCCGTCTTCGCTTCGCTGTAATTAAGGGCATAAGCGTTGTCGGTATAGTTATTTGTGCCCGAAGTTATGGGGCTTGAGTACGCGGTAAAGGTGCGCGAACGGATATTTGCCGTACTTTCTCCGCTAACTAACCTGTTATATACGCTTATTATTGTACTCCTCAGATCGGAATCCTTATAAATGGTGTCAGGGTCAAAATATCTCCTCAAGAAGGAAGTAAGGTCGCCATTTAATTGCTTTGAGTATTTGTCATACTGTTTTTCCAACCAGCCGTCGTCTTCGGTACTGAAAGCGCTACAGTTAAGAATATTTTTTGCAAGCAACGTATAATTGGTTCCGTTGGTAACGGCGGTGTTTTTGACGGCAAGGACTCTCCACAAAACAGGCTCCATTTTGAATACGTAGTAAGAACTGGAGCTGTAACCGTTTTCGGCTAAGTTAGGCACATTATTCGGCTTGAACTTATAATAAGTCTCTCCGTTGTAACTAAACGTTGCATTGTTGCCTGCCGAAGCATAAGCAGGGCTCAACCTTATTGCTTTTAGCAGATTATAATCATTAACTTTAGATTGGGGATAGGTGCCGAAAGCAACATAAACAAAACCGTCTTTACTGTCTCTGTACGGGGCGGGAGGAGCAAACATGGGATAAAGATTAATAGCTCCGCTACTTCCTGCCTTAATTTCGGTAATTTCGGTGCCTTCCTCATAATTGGGGCTAGTGTACCAACCCATAAAAGTATAATAAAGTTCCTCTCCGTCGGGAGAAACGTAAGTCTTGGTAGGCTTGGGCAAAACAACGTCGTTAATACCGCTATAATTGCTTAGGATATCTCCGTTAAGTACCGCATCCCCTAGTTGAGCGTTAATAATATTGCCCGACAACGCTTTGGAAACCAAAGTAATGCGGTAATCTATAATTTTGGTTTTGCTGGGGCTTTTTATCCTTATTACTACGTCCCTGGTTGGCTTTTCGCTAACGTTTATTACGCTGGACGCAGGGGGAGAAATTGTGCCGTCTTCGTCGATAATTTTTACTATTGACAAAGTGGCTTTCTTATTAACTTCCACAATTTTATTGATATCGACAGAAGTATCTCCGTCGGGATAAACATAAATAAGCATTTGGGGGTTAATAACGCGAAAATCATTTAGGTTAGTAACTTGGGCTTTCTGATTGTCAAGATAAGCGACGTGCCCAAGAGCTAAAGCAGCCATGGCAATAACTAAGAAAATAAGAATAGAAACAAGAACAATAACCGTGCTCTTTTTAGAAAGCTTGTCATTCCAGTTTGTTTTACTCACGGCTCCTCCTTTTTTCGCTAATACTTCATATAATATTATATAATTATTATTATGCCACTGTCAATATAAAAATTAACCTACGGTACTGCCTGCTCCTAAAGGTTTGCTCGGCTCAATGGCAATAACGCTCTCGCTGTTTTCCCCGAAAAGTATCATACCTTCGCTAAGATATCCACCAATAGTGGCGGGTTTTAGGTTGGCAACAACAACTACTTCTTTGCCTAGCATTTCTTCGGGAGTATAGTATTTGGCAACGCCGCTTACTATGCTTCTTATCTTCTCTCCGGTGTCCACTTCAAAATGCAATAGTTTTTTACTTTTTTCCACTTTTTCCGCTTTAATGATTTTGCCTATTTTCAGCTGAATTTTCGCAAAATCCTCTATGCCTATTTCTTGTACAATTTCGGTGTTTTCCTCAGTATTTTGAAGTACTTCTTCCTTCTTTTCTTCTTTCTTTTCTTCGCTCAATTTTTGAGCTATTTTTTCCATTTCTTCAAGCTCTTTGTTAATGTTTATTCTCTTGAAAATTGCATCGGACTTAATTACCTTTTCTCCGCCTTTTAATATACCGTATCGTAAAGTATCCCCGAATTCGGTTATTTCTCCGGCGCCTATATCGGTAAGGATTTTTTTCGCCGTGGAAGGTATAAACGCCGTCAAAATACTGCCTACTACACGCAGCGCTTCGATTAGATGATACAACACTCCGCCAAGAACTTTACGCTTAGTTTCGTCTTTTGCAAGCACCCAGGGGGTTGTTTCGTCAATATATTTGTTGGCTCTGTCAGCAACGGCAAAAATCTCCGTCAAGGCTTCGGGCACAAGGAGCTTGTCCATATTGTCTTTTACCTTGTCAAAAAGTCCGTTAATGGCGTCCTCAAGCTCTTTATCAAACGGCGTTGCTTCTCTTTCGGTAGGTAAAACGCCGTCAAAGTATTGATTTATCATTGCCGTTGTTCTGGACAACAGATTGCCTAAGTTGTTACACAAATCGCTGTTTATTCTGCCTAAAAAAGCGCCGTTTGCAAAAACGCCGTCGGAGCCGAACGGAACTTCGCGCAACAAATAATATCTTACCGCGTCCACGCCGTAACGTTCGCTAAGTACCACAGGGTCAATGATATTGCCTTTGGACTTACTAATTTTTTCGCTTCCCAAAAGGAGCCAGCCGTGACCGTAAACTTTTTCGGGTAACGGTATATCCAACGCCATTAAAAGAGCCGGCCAGATTATAGAATGGAACCTGACTATTTCTTTACCCATCATATGGACGTTTGCAGGCCAGTATCTCTTAAACAGGCTGTCATCGTCGCTAAGGTACCCTAAAGCAGTAATATAATTACTAAGAGCGTCCACCCATACGTATATTACGTGGTCGGGGTCAAACGGCACGGAGATACCCCACTTAAATGACGTTCTGGACACCGCCAAGTCCTGCAAGCCCGCCTTGAGGAAGTTATTTAGCATCTCGTTCTGACGGCTTTTGGGCTGTAAAAATTCGGGATTGTTTTCGATAAGCTCTATAAGTCTATCTTGATATTTACTTAGACGGAAGAAATAACTACTCTCTTTAGTAAGCTCCACTTCTCTGCCGCAATCGGGGCATTTGCCATCAACAAGCTGGGTTTTCGTCCAAAAACTTTCGCAAGGGGTGCAATACCAACCTTCGTATTCGCTCTTATAAATATCGCCTTTTTCGTAGAGTTTTGTAAAAATTTTCTGGACGCTCTCTTCGTGCTCTTTGTCGGTGGTTCTGATAAATTTGTCGTAAGAAATCTCCAAAATTTTCCACAAGTCAATAAGCGTAGCCACTTGTTTGTCCACAAAAGCCTTGGGAGAAACGTTATGCTCTTTGGCTACTTTCTCAATTTTTTGTCCGTGTTCGTCGGTGCCTGTAAGATAAAATACGTCAAAGCCGCACATCCTCTTGAAACGCGCCAAAGCGTCGCAAACAACAGTGGTATAGCAAGTGCCGATATGCCACTTTCCGCTAGGATAGTAAATGGGCGTTGTAATATAATATTTTTCTTTCATAGGTCTACCTCTAATAAAAAGTTATTATTTATTATATAACTAATTCCCATAAAAGTAAAACATTTTCCCGACTATACAGTATAATTTCGGCAGTTTTGCCAATTATCTATAAAGAACATAGTTTTTTTCCTCTACATAAGATGTATTAGGAAAAAAATCAGTTTAAGGAACAGGAGAATTATGATAAAAAGGGGAGAACTATATTATGCTGACTTAAGTCCCGTCGTGGGAAGCGAACAAGGCGGCGTACGGCCGGTGTTAATCGTGCAAAACGACATCGGCAATAAATATTCCCCCACCATAATAGCCGCCGCTATCACTTCGCAAATGAACAAAGCCAAACTCCCTACCCACATAGAAGTGGACACAACCTGCGGGTTACCTAAAGACAGCGTAATACTTACCGAACAGTTACGTACACTAGACAAACGCCGCCTAAAGGACAAAATCGGAGAAATCGACGCCCGCTGTATGGAAAAGGTTAATAATGCTCTAATGATTAGTTTGGGATTCTTTTATTAATACTTTTGTTACCCTTTATTTAATAACCGCGCCGCCCACGCAAACGTCTTTTTGGTAAATTACGCAGTACTGACCGCCTACGACCGCTCTTTGTTTTTCCTCAAAAATTACGGTTGCGCACTTGTTTTCCTCAAAAAATATTTTTGCTTTTTGAAGGGGCTGACAGTGTCTTATTCTTACTTCCACTTCACTTCCGCTAGGTATTTCTTCGGTGATAAAATTAAAACTTTCGGTAAAAAGACTGTTGGTAAAAAGCTCTTCGGTCTCCCCTTGATTGACGTAGAGAATATTGTTCTTAACGTCCTTTCTTATAATATACCAGGGGCTTTGGTTGTTGCTGCCCGCTACTCCGCCCAGTCCGAAACCTTTATGCTGACCTACGGTGTAATAAAATACTCCGTTATGCTTTCCGATAACTTTTTCGTTAAGATCCCGAATTTCTCCCTCTTTCATGGGGATATATTCACTTAGAAACTTACGAAAATCTCTCTCTCCGATAAAGCACACTCCCGTGCTGTCTTTTTTGGACGCGGTAATCAAACCGTATTTTTCGGCAATTTCCCTTACTTCTTTTTTATTTAGGTTTGACAAAGGAAAAATTACGTTTGCTAACTGTTCGCTTCTTACCTGATTTAGAAAATACGTTTGGTCTTTGTGTTCGTCCTTTGCCTTAATAAGGTAAGTTTTGTTATCGATATTTTTTATTCCGCAATAATGCCCGGTCGCTAAAAAATCGGCTCCTAATTTCTTTGCATATTCGGCAAAAACACCGAATTTTATCTCACGATTGCACAAAACGTCGGGATTGGGCGTGCGGCCTTTTTTGTATTCTTGAACAAAATGCATAAACACGTTTTGCATATATTCTTTGCTGAAATCGACGGTATAATAAGGAATACCAATAACGTTACAAACCCTTCTTACGTCGGTATAGTCGGCTTCGGCAGTACAACAACCGCCCTGTTCTTCCTTCCAGTTGTGCATAAAAAGACCAATAACGTTATAACCCTGCTGTTTTAGTAGCAAAGCCGCAACGCTGCTATCCACTCCTCCGCTCATACCTACGACTACTGTTTTCATACCGATAATATTATCATAATTTTATTATAAATACAATAATATAACCCCCAAAACTAAATTTTCCTTGACGATTTGATGTAACTGTGCTATCATTATTTCATATTTAATAATCAAAAGGGAGTAGTTAATAATGCACTGCCAACATACCGAAGTCATTCTTCTGGCATTGCAACCTAACATACGGTAAACGAGACTTTTGATGTAAAAGTAAAATTTTACATCTAAAGTCTTTTTTTATACAGACTATTTTTAAGGAGAAAGAAATGGAATTCTACAGCAGAAATCTAAACGAAGTTTTGTCGTCGCTCAACACCAACCCTGACGGCTTAACTAGCGCCGAAGCCGCAAAAAGACTGGCGGAAAACGGCAAAAACGAACTGGATCAAGGCAAAAAGAAGTCTCTTATCGCCAAGTTCTTTGCCCAGTTTAAGGACGTAATGATAATAGTCCTTATTGCAGCGGCAGTTGTATCGGCGATAATCGCCGTAGTAGAAAAAACCTATGGGGATTTAATCGACAGCGGTATTATTATGCTTATCGTTATTATAAACGCGATAATCGGCGTAGCGCAAGAAAGTAAAGCCGAAGCGGCGCTGGAGGCGTTGAAAAAGATGAACAAGCCTTTCAGTAAAGTATTACGAAACGGAGAACTTATTTCGGTAAAGAGCGAAGAACTAGTAGTAGGCGATATAGTTCAGCTTGATTCGGGCGACATAGTTCCTGCTGATTTACGGCTAATTTCTTCGGCGTCACTAAAAATCGAAGAAGCCGCTCTTACCGGAGAATCGGTACCTGCAGAAAAAGACTACCAAAAAGAAATTGCCGAAAACTCTCCCTTAGGAGACAGAAGCAATATGGCTTACAGCAGCGGTATAGTTTCTTACGGCAGAGGCCGCGGCGTAGTTGTGGGCACAGGTATGAATACCGAAGTCGGTAAAATCGCTCAGCTCCTTTCGGAAGCCGACAGCCAGACCACTCCCCTACAAAGACAGCTAGGAAAGACCGCAAAGGTTCTTAGCGTAATAGTACTAGTAATTGCGGTAATAATTTTCGCCGTATCATTAATAAGAAAAACACCTATAATAGAAAGTTTCATGACGGCAGTGGCCATTGCCGTAGCCGCTATCCCCGAAGGTTTGCCCGCCGTTGTTACCATAGTTTTGGCTATCGGCGTTCAACGTATGAGTAAAAGAAATGCAATTATAAGAAACCTTCCCGCCGTAGAAACGTTGGGTTGCTGCGAAATTATTTGCAGTGACAAGACAGGCACACTAACTCTTAACCAAATGACGGTTAAAGAAATATTCACCATAAGCGGCGGAGCCGTAAAAGAAGACGGCTATGACGATAATAACGACCGAAAACTACTTGTTAGGGCAATGACCCTTTGTAACGACTCTCAGGAAGCGGCAGGCGCTTTGTTAGGCGACCCTACCGAAACAGCCCTTGTTTACTTTGCAAAAAACAAAGGTTTCGTTTATACAACGTTGAAAGAAGATTGGCAAAGAATTGACGAAATCCCCTTTGATTCCGTCCGTAAACTTATGACCACGGTAAACAAAAACGGAGAGGAAACGGTAGCTCATATCAAGGGCGCAACCGACCTTATGCTCAATAAATGTAAATATATAATGGATAACGGTCAAATCCGCGGTATAACCGAAGCTGATTTTGAAGCCATTAAGGAAGCCAACCACAATATGGCTAAGCAAGCCTTGCGCGTATTGGGCGTTGCCGTAAAATATGAAAACTTAGACAAAAAAGACACCTTAGAACAAGATATGGTTTTCGTTGGTCTTGTTGGTATGATTGACCCGCCCCGCCCCGAAGTAAGAAACGCCGTCAGCGTTTGTATTAAGGCAGGTATGCGCGCTATTATGATTACCGGAGACCATATCGATACCGCCTCTGCAATAGCTAAAGAAATCGGCATTTTAAGAGCAGGCGACAAGGTTATGACAGGAGCGGAAATTGATAAGCTAAGCGATACGGAATTTGCCGCTATTATAAAAGAATACAGCGTGTTCGCCCGCGTCAGTCCCGAAAACAAAGTTCGTATAGTGAAAGCTTACCGCAGTTTTGGTAGCGTTGTTGCTATGACCGGTGACGGCGTAAACGACGCTCCGTCAATAAAAGAAGCCGACATCGGCATTGGTATGGGAATAACCGGTACCGACGTATCTAAAGGCGCTGCCGATATGATTTTAACGGATGACAATTTCGCAACAATTATCGGAGCCGTTGAGGAAGGAAGAAAAATCTTCTCCAATATCAAAAAGGCATTACAGTTCTTATTATCGGCAAACATCGCCGAAGTGCTTTGCTTGTTTATCGCAACAATATTCTTAGGCACTAAGTTCTTAACCCCCGTTATGATACTTTGGGTTAACCTTGTTACCGACAGTCTCCCTGCCCTCTCCTTAGGTATGGAAGAAGCCGACAAGGACGTTATGAACTACCCGCCCAGAAAATCAAATTCCAGTTTGTTCCGCGGGAAAATGGGCAAGGATATTCTTATTCAGGGCGTAATGCAAACAGGCTTGGTAATGCTGAGTTTCTGCTTCGGTAATTATATCCTAACCGACGGCGTAACCAACCACAGCGTAGCTATGACAATGGCATTTTTAAGCCTCTGCTTAATTCAGCTCTTCCACAGCTACAATATGAAAGACCATAACAACAGCATATTCAATAAAGACCTATTCAAAAACAAATGGCTCAACCTGTCCTTCCTTGTTGGCGTAGTTTTAATCGTAATGGTTATTCTTATCCCGCCCTTCCAAACGATATTCGACACAGCAAGCCTAACTTGGTATGAATGGTTAATATCCATAGGCTGCGCGATAATGATTATTCCTATGGTGGAGATTCAAAAGGTTATACAAAAATTAGTAAAGAAGAAAAAAGCCCCTGTTCAGGAATAATTTCCTTACAAAAAAATATCGGCGCTTGCAGATTTTGCAGGCGCCTTTTTAATTATATAAAAAGGTCTGCCGATTTAGCAGACCTTTTTTATTTGTGATATTGCTTATTATTTGCTTGCCTCTTCTACGGCTACGGCTACCGCAACGGTTGCGCCTACCATAGGATTGTTACCCATACCAATAAGCCCCATCATTTCTACGTGAGCGGGAACCGATGAGCTGCCTGCAAACTGAGCGTCAGAGTGCATACGTCCCATTGTGTCGGTCATACCGTAAGAAGCGGGACCTGCGCCCATGTTGTCGGGGTGAAGAGTTCTGCCTGTTCCGCCGCCGCTTGCTACTGAGAAGTATGTCTTGCCGTTTTCTAGCGCCCATTTCTTATAGGTGCCCGATACGGGATGTTGGAAACGTGTAGGATTGGTGGAGTTGCCGGTTATTCCTACGTCTACTCCTTCCTTAATCATTATTGCAACGCCTTCGTTTACGTCGTCGGCGCCGTAGCAACGAACCTTAGCTCTTTCGCCGTTGCTGTATGCCTTTTCTTTAACTATGTGAAGGCAATCTGCGCATTGGTCGTATTGGGTTTGTACGTAAGTAAAACCGTTAATACGGGAAATAATAAATGCGGCGTCTTTGCCAAGACCGTTTAGGATAACTCTTAACGGTTCTTTTCTTACTTTATTAGCGCTCTTAGCGATACCGATTGCGCCTTCTGCAGCTGCAAAGGATTCATGTCCTGCAACAAAGGCAAAACATTTGGTTTCTTCTCTGAGAAGTTTGGCAGCCAAGTTGCCGTGGCCTAAGCCTACTTTTCTGATTTCCGCAACACTGCCGGGCACGCAGAATGCTTGCAGACCGATACCGATAGCCTCAGCGGCGTCCGCTGCTTTCTTGCAGCCTTTCTTTATTGCTATAGCGCAACCAAGGGTATAAGCCCAAACTGCGTTTTCAAAGCATATAGGCTGAATTCCTTTTACCAAAGCATCTACATCAATGCCCTTACCTAAGCAGAGTTCTCTTGCTTCTTCTAAGCTTGCGATACCTTGCTTACTAAGCTCGGCTTCGATTTTTGCTTTTCTTCTGTCATATCCTTCAAACGTAACCATTTTTACCTCCTATTCTACTCTGGGGTTTATCTTCTTGACAGCTTCATTGAATCTGCCATAGGAGCCTATACACTTGTTAAAAGCTTCGGTCGGGTTGATGCCTTTAACGTTTATCATTTCCAGCATTTGTCCCAAACGGATAAACTCATAACCAATAACTTCGCCCTCTTCGTCAAGACCTATTCTGGTAACGTAGCCTTCTGCCATTTCTAAGTAGCGTACGCCCTTAGCGCTTGTAGAATACATAGTACCTATTTGGCTTCTGAGACCTTTGCCCAAATCTTCCAATCCTGCGCCGATAAGAAGTCCGTCTTCACTGAAAGCAGACTGAGTTCTTCCGTAAACTATTTGGAGGAACAATTCTCTCATAGCGGTATTGATAGCGTCGCAAACAAGGTCTGTGTTCAACGCTTCCAAAATGGTTTTTCCGGTAAGAATTTCGGCAGCCATAGCCGCAGAGTGAGTCATACCCGAACAGCCTATTGTTTCAACAAGAGCTTCCTCGATTATTCCGTTTTTTACGTTAAGTGTAAGCTTGCAAGCACCCTGCTGAGGAGCGCACCAGCCAACGCCGTGTGTTAAGCCGCTGATATCTTTAATTTCTTTAGATTGCACCCATCTTCCTTCTTCGGGTATGGGAGCAGGTCCGTGGTTCGGTCCTTTTTTGACGCAAACCATTTTTTCTACTTCATGAGTAAATTGCACTGTATATATCCTCCATTTTATTAGATTTAGTTCCTTAGTAATTGTATCATAACGCCGCCTTTTTGGCAATTGTTAAGAATATGAATTCTATAAATTATTTATTGATAGAGTCCTTTTGTTCCTTTAATTTTTCGTTTAATTTTTCTATTTTTTGGGCGAAATCGGTTTTTTTACGCTCTGTTTTGAACAAGCTCCAAATAGCCGTCTGTAGGAAGGTTACAAGTAACGCGCTAATAGCGGCGCCCATTGCCAAAAGTCCCGTCAACTGCTTAATAATTATATTTTCGCTGACGAAGAAAACCGACAAACATACCGAAATAATAATAAGCGCGCTGGAAAATACAGCCGGTAAGGCTTCCACAGCCGAAGCAACGGCGCATTCTTTGGAAGAAGTGAACTTACTCCTTTTCTTTTCAAAGGTGTTGGCGTACAAAATGGCGTAGTCTACGGTGCAGCCTAGCTGAACGCTGCTCAAAATTATATAAATCATGAAGTTTACCGAAACCCCCGCCAGGAAAGCTATGGATAAGTTTATCCAGATTCCAAGTTCAATTATCAGTACCATAAACAAGCTCTTTAGCGGGTTGCGCAAAAGGAAAGCGACTATTACATAAATTATTATTACGCTTACTACCGTTACGCGTAAAAAATCAATCGGGGTAAGTTCTCTCATGTCGTAAGTGCCGGTAAGCATACCAATAGAATAGCTCTTTGCGCCGAAATATTTCTTTCTTACCTCTTCCATATATTTATAACTTTTTGCGGACGCGTCGTCTTCGGCGCTGCCGTTAATGCTTATGGTATAAAGGGTGTACCATTCTCCGTCCACTTTGGCAAAGTAGGAGCTAAGAACACGCAAATCCACGCCCTCTAACATAGAAGTTATGTTCATATTCTCAAAGTCGTATTTGTCTAAAACTTCGTACACGTCCAATCCCATATTTTCAAAAAAGTTTTCATAGATGGTAGGATAACTTTGGACGTTTTTTGGTAGTTCGTTAAGAGTTTTTTGCAAGGACTCCAGTTTGGTGTTCTTGCCTGTTTTTTCATCATAGCCGCCGATTAAAATATCAAGGGTGGCAATCAATGTTTCGGAATCTAATTTCATCATGGTAAACGCGCCCATAACCCCTGCAACCTTGCCGTTGGGGTCGCTCTCTATTTCCCTAATAAAATCTTCCTGTGTGCCTGTTTTGGTAAGGAGAGGCACTGCCATTATCATTTGGTTGCCTAGTTCGTAAGCTATTTCCTTTTCGGGAGTATTTAGTTCGTTATGGTAAAGCTCAAAATAGCTGTAATTTAATTTTGACTGTCCGATAAAGGAAGGTACCAACAAGCCTACGGCTATTACTATCAATACAATCCTTTGCCATACCGAAAACTTTGCTATCGGTCTGATTACGGAATCCTTGCTTATCGGCTTGAATTTCTCTTTCTTTTGCTGCATTTTTTTGTTGATGGAATCGGTAAAGTGATGGGTGGTTTTCAAAATCGCCTTATCCAGGAGCAAAGTAATAATCGGTTGTAACAAAAGTACCGATAATAAGGACAACGCAATACCTTTAATAATTACGTTGGCTATATCCTTACCTATCCCAAAACGCATAAAATACAAAGCGGCAAAACCGCCAATAGTAGTTAGCCCGCTTGCAAAAATACTAGTGGCAACTTCGGGGATTGCCGACTTCGTGGATTCCAGCGCGTCAAGAGTTTTTCTATGCTGCCTGTAGTTATGCATATAAAAAATCGCATAGTCTAAGGTTATTGCAAGCTGTAAAACCGCGCTTGTAGCAAAGGAAATTATACTAATAGAAGGGTACAAATAGTTTATACCCATACTGATTATTATGCTTATTCCCAAAGTTAATATAAGAATAAGGGGTTCTACAAAACTGGAACTTGTAAGTAAAAGTATGATAATAACGGCAATAACCGCATATACGATAAAATTCGGCAGGTCGTTTAGGGTGTCTTCAAGTACGTTTTGCGCTGTTTCCGTCATACCCGCACTAGCTAGTTCTCTACCCTTTAGTTCGTTTTTTATCCCGTCAAGCAATGCGTACGCTTCGGCGGTGGAGGGAGAATGCTCAAGCATAATAAGCAGAATATAGTCGTATTGACCGTTTCCTATTTCCCTTTTTAGATATTTTTGCAGTCCGCTTGTATCTATGGTAAGACTTTGCAAGCCCAACAATTTTACGTATTGCGCGTAGCTTTTGAGTAAAGTGTTGCTATTTAACGACGCTTCCAGTTCGGCTGCGTCTAAATCCCCCAAGTCAAAATCCAACTTATCTATCTGTTGTTGAAACTCTTCCATAGAAGACGCGTCTTCCACCCAAATAAGTTGGGCTATGCCGTCCATATTCCTTATATTATTGACTTTTTCTATCAAATCGGCATCGTTTTCGGTCCCTCTTACTACTATAGTTGCGTCGCCTCTTATGTTAAAATTGGTCTTTAGAAAGGCAAATCCTTTGGCTGTGTCAAAATCTTCTGTGAAATAGCTCATCATATCGGAGTTTATTTTGTCTTCGTCCAATACCAAAAATACCGTTCCCAGTATGGACAAAACCAGCACGATGGCAAATACCAACAATATATAAGCCTTGTATTTTATAACAAAGTTACTGAATTTATTTAACACCTAAAATACCTCCGGTTTTTCCTTTTTTCTCTCTTTTCTTAAAATATATAAGCAAACAGGGAAGAACAAATATTACCAGAACAAAACTGATAATTGCTCCTCTAGTAAGCATTAGCGCCATTTCTTTTACTAACAGGTTGGCGGTTACAAAATACACGCTCATGCATGCGCCCATAATTATTGCGGCGCTTGTAGTAATGGACGGGAAGGCGCTTTCCGTTGCTTTTTTTATAGCTGACAGCGTATTATCTTCCACAGCCAAAGCTTCGTTAAACCTAGACGTCAGTAAAATTGCGTAGTCCACCATACAGCCTAATTGAACACTGCTTAGTATTATGTAAATCATAAAATTAATCGGTATACCAAGCAAGGTATTTATGCTTATATTTATCCATATAGCAAGCTCAATTAGTATTACCATAATAACAGACTTTAGCGCCGATTTCAATATAATTGCCATAATAAGAAAAATTATCACCGCGCTTATTAAGGTTACTTTCAGAAAATCTCCCGGAGTAACTTTTGCCATATCCCCAACTCCGGTAAGTATCCCCAAAGGATAACTTTCTTCAAAATAAAATTCAAGCTTATCAATTATAGAATCATACGCTTGTAACGCCGCCTCATCCTCTGTATCCCCCTCCACTGTGGCAAGGTATAAGGCATAATATTTTTCCCCGACTTTGGAAAACAGCATTTTCATGGTGGAGATATTGCCTAAAGGGGTATTAAGCAAGCTTTCTAGGTCGTTACTATCCATATCCATAAAAGAATATGCTCCCAAAACGTTGGAGATTTTTTCTTCCTCATAGAGGCTTGCGATAAACTCCTTCTGACTGCCGTTTTTACTTTGCAAAGGTACGGCTATTATAATTTGATTGGCTAGCTTTTCGGCTAAGATTTGTTGAGCGGTATTTTCCTTAGCCGGCGGAAAAATTTTCAGGTAGCTGAACTTCACGTTATCTTGCCCGAAAAAACTAGGCAACACCAACAAAATAGCCATTATCGCAATAACGTATCTTAATTTTAACGTGCTTTTTACCACTTTGGAAAAGTTTATTTTTAGCTTTTTGTGTTCGGTTTTTTTAACAAGCTTATCAAAAGCCACCATTAGACAAGGTTGCAGGAACAAAACGGAAATAAGGGACATTACTACTCCCTTAATAATAACGCTTGCAAGGTCGGCTCCTACCTTAAACTGCATAAAGTAAAGCGCGGCAAAACCTCCTATGGTAGTAAGACCGCTTGTCATTACGCTGACAATCGTCCTAGGCAAGGCTTTTTTGGCGGCTTCTATCGGGTTGAACATCAAACGGTCTTCTTTATAAGCGTTGAGAAGGAAAATTGCGTAATCCATAGTTAAGCCTAATTGAATTACTCCGCTTGCCGCAAAGCTAATTATACTTACGTCATGCAAAACATAATTAGTGCCCATATTTACAAGGATACTGACCGCCATTGTAATAATCAAAATAATCGGGTCTACAAAGCTGTCGGTTGCCACTAACAAAATAATCATTACCGCAATTATGCTGAATATAAAATAAAAGGGAATTTCTTTCAGCGTCTGTTTCATAACGGTGTCGGCTAAAGCCGTCATTCCCGAAATCGCCACTTCTCTATTGAGATTGCCGCTTAGTTCCTTTCTTATCTGCTTATGAACCTCAAAAGCCTCAAAAGTGGACGGAGAATAATTAAAAAGTATCAAAAGTACGTAGTTATAAGAAACAATCTGTCCGTTTTCATCAAAATTCGGTTGCCTTAGATATTTTTTTAAGTCCTCGGCGTTAAGATTTATTTTGCTTTTTAGAGACGGGCTATATTCCAGCAAATTTTCTATGGCAACAACGTCGTTGTACCATACAAATTGAGTAATCCCCTTTATATCCCTCTTCATTTTCGATATGGAAGAGGCAAGCTCTAGGTCGTTTTCCAATCCTTCCACCACCACAAAGGCGTCCCCTTCCACGGCAAAATTCTCTTTGAGAAAAGCTATACCTTCGGCAGATTTTGTTTTTTCGGGCAAATATTCCAACATATTGGAATTAATTTTTCCCCCGATAACAACAAAAACGGTACCTACTATACTTGCCGCAACAATTATGCAAGTTATAATAAATACCCATTTTCTGTGCTTTACTACAAAATCCGCTAGCTTTTGCATTTGCTAATACTTATTCTACGGTAACGCTTTTAGCTAAGTTACGCGGTTTGTCTATATCGCAGCCCTTGGCTCTTGCCATATAATACGACAAAAGCTGTGTGGGAATAACGCTGATTATCGGAGAGAATATGTCGTATTTTACCTGAGGAATTTCTATAAAATAATCGCTGACGTTTTTTAGTGAAATATTGTCGGTAAAGGGAGTAATGGTAAGTATTATGGCTCCTCTGGTCTTTACTTCCACTAAGCTTGAATACATTTTATCAATTAGTTTTTCTTGGGTTACTATAGCCACCGCAAGCACGTCTTTTTCTATTAAAGCTAACGTGCCGTGTTTTAATTCTCCGGCGGCGTACGCTTCACTGTGAATGTAGCTTATTTCTTTAAGCTTTAAGCTTCCTTCCATTGCCACAAAATAATCCATACCCCTGCCAAGATAAAATACGCTCTTTTTGCGGAAATTCTTTTTGGAAAACTGGAAGATTTTTTCTCTCAAAGTCAAAGCTTTTTCGGCTTTTTCGGGCAGGTTATCAAGTTCAATTAAATAATCGGCATGTGCTTTTTTATCAATTGCTCCACGTAATAAGGCAAAATCAAGAGCAAATAAGGTAAGCACCATATTTTGACAGTTATACGCCTTAGTGCTGGCAACGGCAACTTCGGCTCCCGCATAGGTTAAAAACGCATGGTCGGCATAATGTACCATTGAAGAAGTAGGCACGTTGCAAACGGTAATAACTTTGCCACCCTCACTCTTAACTTGATGTAGACAGCTAAGAGTATCCGCCGTTTCTCCGCTTTGGGAAATGCAGATAACCAAAGTGTTTTTGTCAATGCAGATATCATCGTAACGGAATTCGCTTGCCATTTCGGCATAAATATCTAATTCGGGCATCAGACTTTTAATAATTTTTCTACCCACCATACCCGCGTGAAGGGCGGTTCCGCAGCCGATTATGTAAATTCTCTTTACGTCTTTTAGGTATTGAGCATCAATTTTTGAAAAAATCTTATCGTTTTTATATCCGTTAATCGCTCTCTTTAATGCCATAGGTATTTCACTCATTTCTTTATCCATGAAACATTCGTAATGGCTCAAAGAATTTTCTTCTTCTTTGCTTAATGTTGTATAAGTAATTTTCAAAGGTTTGCCTTCGAAATCGTAAAGTTCAATTTTACCTTTCTTAACGATAGCCATCTGACGGTTATCCATTACGATAACTTCTTTTAAGAAATTTTGTAAACTAATAATATCCGAACAAATATACCCTTCGGTTTCGTTACTTCCCACAATAAGCGGATTGTCTTTTTTTACCGCATAGATTGTTTCGGGGTTGTCAACGCTTATTATTCCCAAAGCAAAAGCCCCTCTTAGGCGGTCAACGGCTTGTAAAATAGCTTTCTTGGTGTCGCCCTTGTCCAACGTCTCTATAAGGTGGGCTACCACTTCGCTGTCGGTTTGGGAAACAAATTTTACTCCCATAGCAGTCAATTCTTCTTTAATTTCCAAATAATTTTCTATAATTCCGTTGTGAACAACGGCAAACTTGGCTCCCTGAGAAATAAAAGGATGAGCGTTGTCGTCGCAAGGCTTGCCGTGTGTTGCCCATCTGGTATGACCTATTGCCACTCCGCCGTCAATGGGATTTTCCATTAAAAAAGCTTCTAGATTTTTTATTCTGCCTTCTTTCTTGGCAACTTTAATTTTTTTATCGCTCATAACCGCAATTCCGCTACTATCGTAGCCGCGGTACTCTAAATATTTAAGTCCTTTAATAATAATATCACTGGCTCTTTTGTCACCGACATAGCCGATTATTCCACACATATTTGATTCTCCCTAAGTATAGTTTCCTTTATTATATTTATAAATGAGTATATTATATTAAAACCGATTATAGCATAAAAAAATTTTTTATGCTACAATTTAGTAGACATTTTGCATAAGTCCGTTTACAATATATTTCGTGAAAACGCTGGTATGGCTCAGTCGGTAGAGCAGCGCATTCGTAATGCGCAGGTCGTCAGTTCGAATCTGACTACCAGCTCCAAAAATTACGCCCCTAAAAATTAAGGGGCGTTTTTTTAATTCAATAAACCGTTTCGGTAAGCGCAGTACTGCTCTACTATATTGCCGTATTTTGAAGACCATTTATGCTCTTTGAACAAAAATCTGTAAATTTCTTCTTCCACAACAAGGTCTATACCTTCTTTGTTTTTGGTAATTATAGTGCTTAGCAGCTTGAGTGGAATTTTTATCTCCAGCTCTTTGCCGTCTTTGGTGCCCTTATATCCTAAATATTCTTTGTCCATAAAGATTACGCCTTCGCCACGTTCGGAGTATTCGGCTTTTTCTTTATTTTCTATCATCAAATTTACCGGGTTTTGCATGTAAAAACCGTCTTTTAGGAACTCTTTTAGCCCCTCTTGCCTTTCGTAGTCGTACCACAAATCAACCCTACCTAAGCTAATGCTGTCGCCTATTGGTTTTAATTCTCCGTAAGGGGTATATTCTACTTTGTTGTTGCAGCGTTTGCAGGTTAAGTATTTATCGTCGCTCTCCATTTCGTATTCGGCGCCGCACTTAGGGCATTTATAGAGAATGTAGTTTAGGTTTTGGGCAAGGTGCCCGCTTACAAACTTGACGTTGTTTTCTTGTTGCCAAATATGGTCGTTAAACTTCAAAGCTTCTGCTACTCTTTCGTATATTTCCTTATTGGAAAGGGTCCTTACTTCTTCTTTGGTAAGAAGCATATAGGGCTTACTTTCTATTTTCCCTCTGCGGAAACCGTGAAAATATCTGGGTTTTGTTAAGTAAACGCCGTTGGTTTTTACCATAACCACGTCACAGTCGATAAACTTAATGAATTTGGAAATCGACGGATTAATATAATACAGATTTTTGCCGTCCAGGCTGGTTTTTCCTTCGGGGTAAATTAGTATATTCCTCTTCTGCTCCACCGCAGCTTTCATAATTCTCATACTCTGTAGGTCAATTGAGTTCTGACTCTTGGGAATAGCCCCGAAACGTTTTATAAAGGGTTTTAATGCCGGCCAGGTAAATAAGTCTTTTCCGGTAACTATGTTGAAACGCTTAGGTAGTAAAGCTAAGACGCTGATTACTATATCAAAGGTACTGCAATGGCTTGCTATAGCCAGTACAGGGTTTTTAAGCTTACTTAGTTTCAGCGCGCTTCGGTCGGTCTTGTGCTTGAATATAAGAGCTACAAGAGGCCTTACGATAAGAGCGGGCAAAATATATAACCAAAATGACGGCTTCCTTACTTTTATGTCCAACATACCTTTTTTTTCGGTGTTTTTCATAGTTACTCCTAAATAAGATTTTCGGGATTAAGTAGCTTTAACTCTTCGGTTACAAATCTGCCGTCTTTTCTTATAAGAACGCCGTCAAAGTAAATTTCTCCGCCGCCGTATTCGGGCGTTTGAATAAGAACCAAATCCCAATGCACCGCGCTTTGGTTGCCGTTGTCGCAGTCTTCATAGCAGCAACCGGGGGTAAAGTGTATAGAACCGCTTATCTTTTCGTCAAAAAGTATATCGCCCATGGGTTTTGTGATATACGGATTTACACCAATGGCGAACTCTCCCACGTAACGGCTGCCTTCATCGGTATCGAAAATTTTGTTGCAGGCTTCGGTATGGTTACTAGTTGCCTCAACAATTTTGCCGTCCTTGAAAGTTAGTTTTACGTTGTTAAATTCTATGCCGTTTTCTATTGAAGGGGCGTTGTAAGTGATAACGCCGTTAACGCTGTTTTTAACGGGAGCCGAATATACCTCTCCGTCGGGGATATTCATACCGCCGCTGCATTTTTTGGCTCCGATACCCTTTATGCTGAAACTAAGGTCGGTACCGTTGCCGACAATCCTTACTTTGTCCGTTCTTTCCATCAAAGACTTAAGAGCGTCCATAGCCTTGTCCATTTTGCTGTAATCAAGGTTGCAAACCTTGAAATAATAATCCTCAAAAGCTTCTGTGCTCATTTTGGCAAGCTGCGCCATACCCTGTGTCGGCCAACGTAAAACCACCCAGTTTGTATTGTTTACTCTCAGTTCGTGGTGAACAGGATAAGAATATTTTGAGGTATAAAGCTTCATTTTTTCGTCGTTTACGTCGCTTAGCTCCATACTGTTGCCGCCGCCGCGCACTCCGATATAGGCATCCATCTGTTCCATTCTTTTGGCGTCGAACTCTCTCATTTTGTCGGCAAGCTCTTCGGTAAGTCCGTTAAGAATTGCCCTCTTTACTCTGTTGTCGTAGAGTTCCACAAAAGGCAGACCGCCGACCTTATAAACGGCGTCAATAAGCGCAGTAACCATTTCTATCGGCACACCGTAGGCTTCAATGAGGATTTTCTCCCCTTTTTGCAACTTGCAGGAATAATTTATTAGATTATTGGCAAGTTTTATTATTCTTTCATCTTTCATAAATTTAGCCCTCTATAATTTTAACATAAAATTTTCTGTTTCTGGGCGGGTCAAATTCCGCAAAATAAATGTCCTGCCAGCAACCCAACACCAACTCTCCGTTTTCTATAATAACTGCTTCGCTTGCGCCGAACAAGCTGCTTTTTACGTGTCCATCGCTGTTACCTTCGTCGTGACGAAAAGCCGCAAGCTTGGGGAAAAACGTCTTAGCGGCGCAAATAACGTCCTGAGCCACGTACTCGTCGGCGTTTTCATTTATGGTAATAGCCGCGGTAGTATGCGGACAAAAAACCAAACAAATACCGTTTTGCACTCCGCTTTTTTTTACAGCGTCTCTTACCTTATCGGTAATGTTGAAAAACGCCTCTTCTTTGGTTTGTAAATCGTAAATGTACAAATATTCCTCCAAAACGTAAACGCAAATAATTTACGTCTTTATTATTTTTTACTAAATTATACTCCGCTATCTTTGGTATGTCAAACGCAGGAGCCTATTACTCCTCTAAGCTTAATTTATCGCTAAATATATTTTGCGGTAAAACTAACAGGGTTTGACTTAATTTCTTCTGGGGCTCCCACGCAAAGAAGCTCTCCTCCGGCATCTCCGCCCTCGGGACCTAAGTCTATTATATGGTCGGCAACTCTTATAAAATCAATGTTATGTTCTATTACTATTGCAGTATTGCCGCTGTCTACCAGTTTGTTAATAATTGTTATCAACTTATCGGTATCGTAAGCATGCAAACCTGTAGTGGGTTCGTCTAGAATATAGACAGTTTTGCCTGTGGAACGTTTGCTTAGTTCGGTAGCAAGCTTTATTCTCTGCGCTTCGCCTCCGCTAAACGTTGTCGCTGGCTGACCTAGTTTTATATACCCTAAACCAACGTCCTGCAAAGTCTTTATTTTGTTGAAAATCCTAGGAATATTCTCAAAAAAGTCGCAAGCCTCGTCCACCGTCATATCTAAAACGTCGTAGATGTTTTTTCCCTTGAATTTTACTTCCAAAGTTTCTCTGTTATAGCGCTTGCCGTGGCAAACTTCGCAAGGCACGTATACGTCGGGCAAAAAGTGCATTTCTATGGTAATAATTCCGTCACCGCAACAATTTTCGCACCGTCCCCCTTTTACGTTAAAAGAAAATCTCCCTGCATTATATCCCCTTGCCAAAGCGTCGGGAGTTTTGGCAAATAGTTCTCTTATATAGGTAAAAACTCCTGTGTAAGTAGCCGGGTTACTTCTAGGCGTCCTTCCAATCGGACTTTGGTCTATTGCGATAACTTTATCGGCGTTTTCTATGCCAGTAATTTCGGTAAATTTACCCTCTCGCAGAGTGGTTCCGTTAAGCTTATTCGCCAAATGAGGATACAAAATTCCATTAACTAAACTTGATTTTCCGCTACCGCTAACTCCGGTTACCACGGTAAGTACTCCTAAGGGGAAGTCAACGTTTATATTCTTCAGATTGTTTTGCTTAGCTCCGATAACGCTTATAAAATTGCCGTTACCCTTTCTTCTTTTATCGGGTATTTTTATTTTTCTTCTGCCGCTTAAATAATCGCCTGTAATAGAGTTTGGGTTACTCATAATATCGTTTATGGTACCGTAAGCTACAAGTTCGCCCCCGTTAATGCCCGCTTTGGGACCTATATCCACTATATAATCGGCTTCTCTTATTGTTTCCTCGTCATGTTCAACTACAATAAGAGTATTGCCAAGGTTTCTCAAGCGTTTTAACGTTGCGATTAGCTTCTGATTATCGCGTTGGTGTAGACCTATACTTGGTTCGTCTAAGATATAAAGTACACCCATAAGTCCGCTGCCTATTTGGGTAGCCAAGCGGATTCTCTGCGCCTCTCCTCCGCTTAAACTGCCGCTTGACCTTGACAAAGTAAGGTACCCTAAGCCTACGTCTACCAAAAACTGGGTACGCTCTTTTAGTTCCTTAAAAATTGGCTTAGCTATTATATTGTCTCTGTTGCTTAAAGTAAGCCCTTCGAAAAAGGTGTTTAGCCTATTTATGGGCATATCGGAAACTTCGCTTATGTTTCTGCCCCCGATTGTTATACTTAAAACCTCTTTTTTGAGTCTTCTGCCGTTGCAAACCTCGCAAGGAGTAGCCGTCATCAGCTTTTCTATTTCTATTCTTACGCCCTCGCTTTGGGTTTCTTTATATCTGCGGTTAAGGTTGTTAATAACACCCTCGTAGTAGCTGTTATACGCCATGCTGTAGTTTTTGCCCTCGGCTAGCATCTCTATCCTTTCCCCTGTGCCGTAAAGAAGTATCCTTTTTATATCGGCAGGCAAATCTTTATATGGAGTATCCAAAGAAAACTTGTATCTTCTGGCTAAAGCGTTAAACTGCATAATAGTCATCTTGCCCATATCCAAATTCCAGCCCGTACATTTAAGGGCGCCATCCCTTAAAGATAAATTTTCGTCGGGTATTAACTTATTTAAGTCTAATTCGTTTTTGAAACCTAGTCCGCTGCAATTCTCACATGCTCCGTAGGGGGAGTTAAAAGAAAACATTCTCGGGGTGATTTCTCCCAAAGAAATATTACATTCGGGACAAGAATAATTGGTGGAAAAAAGCTCTTCAACGCCGTCTTTTTCCACAACAACCACACCTTCGGCAAGTTTAAGGGCGTTTTCTATACTGTCGGTAAGTCGGCGGTCTATCCCCTCTTTCATAACAAGACGGTCTATAACCACGCTAATATTGTGCTTTATGTTTTTATCCAAAGTGATAGTTTCGTCTAAGTTATAGACGTTGCCGTCTATTTTTACTCTTACGTAACCGCTTTTTCGTAAGCTCTCTAATTGCTTTGTGTATTCTCCCTTTCTTCCTCTGACAATGGGCGCCAATACCAAAAATTTCTGTCCCTCGGGCATTTCTTTAATTTGGTCTACTATCTGGTCGACGGTAATCGACTTAATTTCCTTGCCGCACTGCGGACAATGCGGAACGCCGATTCTGGAATAAAGTAGCCTTAGATAATCGTATATTTCGGTAACCGTACCCACTGTGGAACGTGGGTTTTGGGAAGTGGTTTTTTGGTCGATACTAATTGCCGGACTTAACCCTTCGATACTGTCCACGTCGGGTTTGTCCATCTGTCCTAAAAACTGTCTTGCGTAGCTTGACAAACTTTCTACGTATCTTCTCTGCCCCTCGGCAAAAATGGTATCGAAGGCAAGGCTGGATTTACCGCTTCCCGAAAGACCGGTAAAAACAATCAGCTTGTCTCTCGGCAAGGTGAGGTTTATGTTTTTTAGGTTATTTTGTCTTGCTCCTCTTATTACTATGTCGTTCATCTATCTTACTCCCTGAAGCTTCTTCAAGTCGGCTATCTCATCGCGTAATCTTATGCAGGTTTCGAAGTCTAGGTTGCCGCTGGCTACCTTCATCATCGCCGTCATTCTCTCTATCTCTTTGGCTATTTCACTTCTGCTCATCTTTGTCTTTTCGCTCTTTTCGGTCTTGCTTGTAATAACCAAACTGTTCTTAATCTCTTTAATGATGGTTTTTGGCACAATATTATTTTCTTTGTTATAGGCTATCTGATAATCTCTACGGCGTTTGGTCTCATTAATGGCGTTTTGCATACTATCGGTTATTGTGTCTGCGTACATAATAACTTTAGCCTCGGCGTTTCTCGCCGCTCTGCCTACCGTTTGTATTAGAGAACTTCTGCTGCGCAAAAATCCTTCCTTATCGGCGTCAAGTATGGCAACCAGCATAACTTCGGGTATGTCAAGACCTTCTCTAAGAAGATTTATTCCCACAACGACGTCGTATTCTCCCCTTCTTAGAGAATTTATTATTGTTATTCTCTCAAGAGTGTCTATATCACTGTGCATATAAGTTGCTTTAATTTCGTGTTCGGCAAGATATACGGTAAGGTTTTCCGCCATTTTTTTAGTAAGCGTGGTAATAAGCACCCTGCCTTTTTTCTCTATTGTGGTATATATTTCTCCCAAAAGGTCGTCAATCTGATTTTCGGTTTTCTTAACGAATATGGGTGGGTCAATAAGTCCGGTGGGGCGCAAAAGCTGTTCTACTGTTTGTCCGCTTTCATTTAGTTCATAATCACCAGGCGTTGCGCTTACGCAGATAACCTGACTATATCTTTGAGAAAACTCCCGGAAATTTAAGGGGCGGTTGTCATAGGCGGCTTTAAGGCGGAAACCGTAATTGACTAGGTTATCCTTACGGGATTTATCTCCGGCGTACATACCCCGAAGTTGCGGCAAAGATATATGCGACTCATCGATAAACATAATAAAATCATCGGGAAAATAGTCAAGCAAGGTAAAAGGCGGCTCGCCGGCTTGCCGTCCGTCGAAATAACGGCTGTAGTTTTCTATTCCCGAACAATAGCCGATTTCTCTAATCATTTCCATATCGTAGCAAACCCTTTCCCTCAGCCTCTGCTCTTCAATTAATTTTTCCTGCTCCCGGAAGACTCTGCACTCGTTAATCATATCCTCTTTTATTCTTTCCAAAGTGCTTTCTATTTTTTCATCGCCTATTACGTAGTGGCTGGCAGGAAAAATAGCGGCGTGAGAAAGTTTGGAAACAATTTTGCCTGTCAAGGCGTCCTCTTCGTATAGTCCGTCTATTGTATCTCCAAAAAACTCCACTCTTATTGCAAAGGAGCTTGCGTTACTGGCAAAGATTTCCAATACGTCCCCTCTTACTCTAAAGGTGCTTCTTACAAAATCAATATCGCTTCTTTTGTATTGCAGGCTTATTAACTTGTCAATAAGCTTATCCCTGTCGATTTCCATATCGGGGCGCAAGGATATCATTTGCTTGAAATATTCTTCCGGGGCTCCCAAACCGTAAATGCAGGATACCGAAGCAACCACAATTACGTCGCTTCTTTCTCCCAACGATGCCGTTGCAGAATGGCGCAGTTTGTCGATTTCGTCATTGGTAGACATATCCTTTTCTATATAGACGTCTTTGGACGGAATGTAGGCTTCGGGGCGGTAATAATCATAATAAGAAACAAAGTATTCCACTCTGTTTTTGGGGAAAAGCTCTTTGAATTCATTGCAAAGTTGGGCAGCTAACGTTTTGTTGTGCGCCAAAACAAGGGCGGGGCGGTTTAACTTTGCTATGACGTTTGCCATGGTAAAAGTTTTGCCCGAACCGGTAACGCCCAAAAGAACTTGCGTTCTTAGTCCGTCCGTTATTCCCTCGCAAAGTTTGTCAATAGCCTGCTGCTGGTCGCCGCAGGGAGAATATTTGGATATGAGTTCAAATTTTTCCTTCATTTTTTATCCGAATATGGCTTGTAGTATGTACTTGATGGAAAATGAGAATGTTGCGATAAGCGCGGCGATTATTATTCTGAATATGAATTTTCTTTGAGCTACTTTTTTGTCACGGAGATAACTTATTCCGTTTTCTTTTAGGGTTATAATATACATCGGGTCGCCGTTGGGCTTTTTTGCCCTTTCGCACTCGAAATAATTATCCAATACCAACTGGTTTAATACCTCGTCAAGTTCCGACTCTTTGAAGTTTACTTTGTAAGGTATTTTTGTGAGCAAATCAAGGGGGGCAAGCAAGCACTTACCGTTGGGACTGCGGCTTGCCTGTTGATAAATAATATTCATTAATACCCTTTCTTTTTTACCTAATATCATCCCAATATCCTCTCAAGAACAAACACAATTATTGCCGCGATGAAGCCCCCGAAAAAGGCGCTTATGCCGCATATTATTGACAGTTTTTTATAATTGATAGCATTAGACGGCAAGTTGTACGCCTCGTTTAACTGCGTTTCTACGTCTTTTACGTCGCTGTCCTGGATTTTTACTTCGGTCGACATAGCTTCGCTTACCGCTTGTTTTTGTTTTGTCAGCAGTTTATTTTTTTCATACGCCAGTCTGCCCTTTGGTCTTGGAGCGATACAGTATACGTTTTCGTCGGTATACTTTGAGGCTATCATGTCGTGAAGCTCCAAATTTTCCATTATGCTATCAAGTTCTTCCACTTCGATATATTCGCCTAGCTGCGTTAAAATATCGTTTTTGTCAATGACGGTAAACTCCCCTTCGGCAGTCATCCCGATTACGATATCCAGAACGCGAAAACTCATACTATCCATATATTAACCTCGGTTTATAACCTTACTTGTTCGTTGATTGACCTAATAAATTCCATGTTTATTTTTACTACTTTTCTGTCGTAACTAACAAGGCCGTTGCACTCGTCTTCTACGTCGCTTACTTCGGTATAGACGGTTGCCGACAGACCTTTACTTATCTGGGCGATTACTTCTTCCTTAAATAGTCTTGCCAACGCCTTTTCAAATTCGGCTTGGTTATAAAACTTCTTATAGCCGAAGAATTTTTCTTTGTTATACATATGCCCTTTGGCTTGCAGACTGTAACCGCCGAATTCGCTTAAAATAATGGGTCTCTTGTCTTTGGGCATCTTTATCTTGCGGAAATAAACGTGCAGACTGCGAAAGTCACCGCACTTTTGGTCATGCCATCCGCTGGCGTGGTCGATAGTTCTTGTAGGATCCAGCTTCTTATAGAAGTTATAAGCTTTTTCGGCGTCAAACTGTCCCCAACCCTCATTAAACGGCACCCACATAGCAAGACTAACGGTATTATACAATGCTTTTATCATTCTTTCGGAATCGATATAATACTCCTCTCTTGCCTTTACGTCCGTTCTCCTAAAAGCCTTATACTTGTTGTCTTTTAGCATAATTCCGATAAATGGAAGTATTCCGATTATGCCCATTGTGTAAATCCCGCCACCGTTTATCATATCCTGCCAAACCAACATTCCTAAGCGGTCGCAATGATAATACCACCTGAGCGGTTCTATTTTTATATGCTTACGAAGCATATTAAAGCCCATATCCTTCATAAGCTTTATATCATAAATCATAGCTTCGTCACTTGGCGGAGTGTACATACCGTCACTCCAATAACCTTGGTCAAGCAACCCGTTATGGAAGTACGGCTTGTTATTTAGCATTAGTCTTGGGATATTGTTTACGTCCTTTCCAATACCGAACTTTCTCATTCCGAAATAAGAATAAACCATATCGCTTTCGGTCTTAATTACCATATCGTATAGCTTGGGGTTTTCCGGACTCCAGCACTGATAATCCTTTAGCTTAATTTCGGCTTTGCCGTCTTTGGTAATAGTAGAAGCAATTGCGGTTTCTCCGTCAAAAACTTCTATTACTGCCTTTTCCTGATTCTTAAAAAAGTTAAGCTCTACGCTTAAAGTGTCTTTGTCAATATCGGGGGTCATTTTTAGGTATGTTATATAGTTGTCGCAAAGCTGCTCTATCCACACAGTCTGCCAAATACCCGATTGCGGTGTATACCATATCCCGCCACGTTTTGAAGACTGTTTGCCTCTTGCTTGCTCTCCCTTGTCAGAGGGGTCTACTACTTCTACGGTAATTTCGTTTTTACCTACTATAACAACGTCTGTTATATCAAAAGAAAAAGGATAATACCCGCCTTTGTGACTTCCTACTTCTTTGCCGTTAATTTTTACTGAGCATTCATAGTCCACTGCGCCGAAATGAAGAATAGCTCTGTCGTTATCTTTCTTAAAATCAAATTCTCTCTTATAATAAAGTTTATCGGAAGGGGTAACCGTCCTTTCTACACCCGACAAAATAGTTTCGGGAGAAAATGGTACTACGATATCTCCCTGATATCCGCTGAAGCCTTCTCCGATAGGATAAATAGCGTACGACCAGATGCCGTTTAAGTTCTGAAAGCTGTCTCTTTGCAGCTGCGGTCTGGGGTAATCGTTTAACGGTAATTTTTTATCAAGTTTTTCTCCGAAGGGGGTTAGCAGTCTTTCCATAAGCTCTCCTGTCATTTATTTAGCAAGCACAAAAAAAGCGCATAGCTATACACTTTCTTATTATAACATAAACTTTTTTATATTTCTACTATTATGGCGTTTTTTTTGATAACCGTTTATTCTGTTCTCAGCGCGGTAACCGGGTCTTTCTTTGAAGCTATTCTGGAAGGTATAAAGCCGGAAATCATACTAAGAATTACGCTAAGACCGATTAGTATTAGCGCATGCCACCAAACCACGCTGACTAGTCCGGTTACCGACAACATTGATTTTAGGATTAAATTGGCAGGCACGGCAACAAGAATGGTAATTATCATACCTAAAATCCCCGAAGAAAGCCCTATTATCCCCGATTCCGCCAAAAATACGGTGGTTATATCTATCTTCTTCGCTCCGATACTTCGCAAAATTCCTATTTCTTTTCGGCGTTCTAAAACGGAGGTGTAAATAATTATAGCTATCATAATGGACGACACTATTAAGGATATGGAAGAAAAACCGATAAGAACATAAGTTACCGTCTTAGTTATCGTATTAATGTATGACATCAGTAAGCCTAAAGTATCGGTATAGGTTATTCGTTTACCCGTAAGCTCTTTATGACTGTCAAGATAATTTGTTATCAATTCTTTTTTGGCAAAGGAATTGGCGTATATTCTTATCATGCTAGGCTTACTTAAGTCGGCAAGCCCCATTTCTTCCAATATTTCCTGATACTCATCAGGCTTAATCGACGCGTTGGTTATTATATTCTTTTTCGGGCTGTCTATCTGGGCTGCTATAACCTGACTGTCTTTTGCCTTGTTTATTATGTACTCAGTAAGTTCGTGTGTATAACCTATTACCCCGGTAATAGAAGATGCAGCCGCTCCTTTTTTCGGTCTTACTACCCCAACTACCTTTAGCCCCAAGGCGTTTGCGTCCACAAATTCTTTATCGGAGCGGGAAAAATTCTCCTTCTGCCAAGAATTAATATTTTCGTTAAAGTGATAATAATCGGAATTTGCCATTATTTTATATTCTATAGCCAAAAGATCGTCAACGCTGTATTTTTTTGAGGTGGCAACTTCGCTCCCTGCCAAAGCTTTAAGTAAATCGTTTGGTGACAACAAGCCCAAACCAAATAAAGCGTAGTCGCTTAGCTGATTATACTCATCAACTACAATAATAACCTCTTCCTTGCTTGTCGGCCAGCGTGACGCTCCCAATAGTTCGTATTGCTGACTCAAGACAAAATCATTATCTATAAGCTCGTCCCAAAGGCTTAACAAACTCATATAGTTTTCAAATGACTGCAAAAATTCTTTCAAGCTGTCTTTTAGGGAATCGGTATAGGGATTAATTTTTATATATTCTTCTTCGCCGATATCGCCGTAAATATTAAACTGCGCCGAATAATCATATTTTATATAACCCCAGTCCTCTTCAAAGCCTTCTTCTAAATAAACTTTGACCTGTTCAAGGTCGTTTGTAGTAAACATTCCCGCAAGGTTATTTAGTACGCCGCCTATTACCTTTCTAGTGGTTATTTCTTCGCTTTTCGGGTATTTTTCCAGATTTGATTCCTGCAAGGTAAGTAAGGAAGTCAGAGAATCCAAACTAACGTTATTTTTGCCTACTAAAATAGGATAAACGGACAGAGAACTCCTCTCCGTGCCCGAAATAAAGGAAGACACGCCTACCGAAAGGGCAAGTATTAGGGCAATGCCTATTATACCTATACTTCCTGCAAAAGCCGTCAAAAACGTCCTGCCTTTTTTGCTCATTAGGTTATGAAAACTCAAAGAAAGAGCGGTAAAAGGGCTCATTGATATTTTATTTTTTTGTTTATTTTTTATAAGCCTTTTCGGAACGTTACACGTATTTACCACAACGGGCGGTTCATAGGAATAGGGCATAGTATCATCGGTAATTTCTCCGTCGGAAAGCTTAACTATCCTAGTGCTGTATTGATTTGCAAGGTCGGAATTGTGAGTAACCATAATAACCAACCTGTCTTCGGCTACTTTTTTTAATAACTCCATTACCTGCAAGCCTGATTCGGAGTCCAAAGCCCCTGTTGGTTCATCGGCAAGGATTATTTGTGGATTATTAATTAGGGCTCTGGCTATTGCTACCCTCTGCATTTGTCCGCCCGAAAGCTGATTGGGTTTTTTGTGAACGTGCGCGCCTAAATCCACTTTTTTTAAGGCTTCTATTGCCCTTTGCTTTCTTTCGCTCTTACTTATTCCGGCAAGAGTAAGGGCAATTTCCACGTTTTTTAGTACCGACAGATGAGAAATAAGATTGTATGATTGAAAAACAAAACCAATTGTTTGGTTGCGGTAAAAATCCCAGTCGCTGTCCTTATATTCTTTGGTTGACCGTCCGTTTATAAGTAAGTCGCCGTTAGTGTATCTGTCCAACCCGCCTACGATATTAAGAAGAGTTGTCTTTCCGCAACCCGAAGCGCCCAAAATGGAAACAAACTCATTCTTCCGAAAAGTTATGTTTATTCCTTTTAGCGCGGTTACTATACCGTTATTTAGTTTGTAATTTTTCGTAACGTTTTTTAATTGGAGCATCGGCAAATCCCCCCATGGATTTATTTTTATTATATTCCTAAATGACAAAGCTGTCTACCCTAAGGAGACAGCTTTGCAAAAAATTAATTGTAAAAGTTTTGTCTATTATGCAAACGTAGCTATTACGTTGTCGCCAATCCAGCCGTTTATAAAGCCCGCGTATTCGGTTTTTCCTACCTTGGAGAAAGCCTCACACAGATTCTTGACGTCGGCTATGCCGTACTTGTTGTTTTCAAAATACGTTTTCAACGACTTGTTGAATTTGTCTTTTCCCATTACTTCATATAAGCTCATAAACATCATACTGCCCTTGTTGTACGCCAGCATATCGTATTGATAAGAAGTATAGTCGTAAATGCTCTTGTTCATGACTAGAACATTGTTATTTTTACGCATTTTTTGGAGTTTTTCATAGAGCATATAAGAATCTACCGTTTCTTTCATCATGCTGTTATAGCTGTCGATATCGTCGTTAAGAAGATAATAATAAGCGGATACAAAAGAGGTCAAGCCTTCATCAAGATAACTTTCGTTAATGCTGTCACTTCCTACCATGCCGTACCACCATTGATGGGCAGTCTCGTGAATTACCGTGTTCAGTACGTCTTTACTGGTGTCGGAGATATAAATCAGAGAACTAAATTCCATTCCGTCACAGAAAAACGGAGTCTGAACGATGGAGAAAACGGGATACTCATATTTACCGAAGGCTTCGGAGAAAGTTTTTACGGCGGATACCGCGCATTCCAAAGTAGCCGCGCTGTTCTTGTCCGATGTATAATAATAAGTAACAGCTATATCGTCATAATTTGCCTTTACCGTCTTGAAATTTTTATTAGCAGCCATGGCGAAGTCACGGATTTTTTCTCCCTTAAACATATAGGTCTTGAGTTCATTTTTGGTGCTTTCGGTCACGGCTTTTGCTGAAGATGCCACAACTAAATCTTTATTAACCGTCAAGGTAACTTGATAGTTAGCTACTTCGCTAAGCATAGGGTCGCCGATTGTGGTAAATCTGTCTTCTCGGAAAGCTCCGTCGTTAAACACAGCTAGCTGGGGATAGAAGTTGGCTAAATTATAACTGTCGTTAACAACTCCCAATCTTAGGTTGCTATGAGGGATGTTTACGGTATATTCCATACCAATACTAACCTTATCTTTAAGTTTCATCGCAGCAACGGGTACTTTTAATAACTGTCCGTTCTGACTTATAGAATAGTTGGTTATTTGTTGATTATCAACGGTTACTTTACTTAGAGTAATACCGCCGTACTTTTCTAACTTGCCGCTGTAAGCTTTGTCGGTGGTGTTTTCGCTATACGCATTGGCGTAAAGGTTAAAAACTACACCATCAAGCCCGTCGGCGTATACGTTGCTAATATTGACTGTCTGTTGACCCTTAATAACATCATTATCTAAAGAAAGAGTAATGTCATAATCTGCGTTGCAAATATTCTCGCCCTCTTTGTTGGTACAGGCAAATACAGTCAACGCCAAAGCTATAATAATCAGGATAAATAATACTTTTTTCACAATTCACCTCATAACGATATAAAATTTTATGTAAAATATGGAAAAAATATTACTTTTACTATAATTTTACCGAAAAAAAATAATTTTAATTCGGCAACTTATTGACATCGTGTCAATTATGGAATATGATAGTAACACAAATAGCTCATAATTTTCCCCCTTATCATAAAAGTAAAGGAGTTTCGTATTTTTCGAAACTCCTTTGCTTTTTGTATTGATATTACTGCGCCGTTAAAGAAAAGGGGTTTTGCGATTTGCAAAGCTCCTTTGTTTTAGTAAATTGTTGATTTTTACTTTTTGAATTTTACCGCGCCGTTAAATAATTTGTTGAGCGCCAGCTTATCCTCATCGGGAAGAGTTTTTGCAGTTTCTGTTCTGCGGCAAGCAAAAGAATAATCCTCTCCAAGTATTTCTTTAATTATCTTATTCATTATTTTATTGTTGTCTTCTCTGTTGAAAATACTTAAAGATGCATTGTCCTCGGTATTTACAATAAACTCCTTATTAATAATACTTAATCCTTGATCTATATAAGAAGCTACCATATTGAGAGTAAGTTCTCCCATTTCGGATAATTTATCAATAACTTTCAGCCAAACTTTTCCGGCTAAAAAACTCTTATCGTCCACTTCTTCGGCTTCTTCGAAAATCAATTCTTCTTCGACAGGCGTTGCCATTTCGGCAAGCAAATCTATTTGCGGCTCTTTACTTTCAACAACTTTTTCTTCTTTCTTAATAACCTCAACCGCTCTTTCTACCACTACTCCGTTTTTTTGAATTTCGGCAAGCTTTTTTTCCAACTCTCCTATTCTGTTAGTTAGTCCGTCTAAATTTAGTTCGGTATTAAGTTCGCACGCTCTTACTATATTGGCTTCAATCAAAATTTTCGGCTGGGTGGAGAACCTTATTTGATTTTCCATATTCGCCATAATATCCATAGCTCTTGCGATGCGGTAATTATTATAGCTTTTTGCCCTACTTGATAAAACCTCTTTTTCGTGAACGCTTAATGTTTCGCTAATATAGTTTTCTATATTCTTTACGGTAATAAGGTTCATAAAATAATTGGCTAAATCTTTGGCTAAGGTGTTTCTACCGCTTGTTAACAAAGTGTCGGTAAGTTCTAAAGCCTTAGCTACATTGCCGTCAAGTATAGCTCCGCCTAGACTATCCAGGGTATCAAAGTTAGTGGCGCACAGCACTTCCAACGTATCCTTATAGCTGATAAACTTGCCGCTATAAGACATACACATATCGGCAATGCTTAACGTATCTCTTACGCTACCTTCGCCGTGAAGAGCCATTTGCTTTAGGGCGTCTTCCTCATAAGTTACTTTCATTTCCGCAAAGATTTCTTTTAATAAAGTAATCAGCTCTTTAAGCCCAACCAAACGGAAGTCAAAACGCATACAACGTGACAGTATTGTCTGCGGCAATTTATGAACTTCGGTGGTTGCCAAAATAAAAATAATATGTTGGGGTGGTTCTTCCAGAGTTTTCAAAAGGGCGTTAAAAGCGGCAGAACTCAGCATATGAACTTCGTCTATTATATAGACTTTATACTTGCAGGTCGTGGGGCGGTATTGGGCGTTTTCTTTTAGCTCTCTTATTTCGTCCACGCCGTTATTGGATGCCGCGTCGATTTCTATTATGTCTATATTAGAACCTAACATAAGGGCTTTACAAACTTCGCATTCTCCGCAAGGGGAACCGTTTTTCGGGTTAAGACAGTTTACCGCTTTGGCAAAGATTTTTGCGCAAGAGGTTTTGCCAGTGCCTCTTGTACCCGTAAAAAGATAGGCATGGCCAATGCGCCCGCTCTCAATTTGATTAATGAGGGTACGGACTATGTGGTCTTGTCCTATTACCTTGTCAAAGGTATTGGGTCTGAATTTTCTGTATATAGAAACGTGTTCCATCAATTTACTATTTTTTCCTTATTGTACACCGGCACTAGATTAAAGTGCAGGATATATTCGGTGGGTTTTATTAAATATTGAGCAAGAGGCTTGCCCTTTACGGTATTGCCTATGCCGCTTACAAAAGCGTTAATATCCACGTAAACTCCGCTTTGGGTTAGTTCTGCTTTTTTATTTATATATGCTTTGGCTATTTCCTCATCGGAATTGGGGCTTACGCGCAATTGGAAAGGAGCTTGTCTGGCAACAAACGCCACTCCGTCCCCTTCCTTGTCGGTAATCAAAGCGTAATGGACGTCAATATGGTTGCCGAACTCCTGCTTTAATGTATAGTCGCACAGAGAATTGCAAACGGTGGTGTGATACAGCCCCATTCTTGCGTGCTGATAAACGTCGATATAGTTTTCTTCCTCACCACGGCCGTAATAAGTAATGAGCCCGAAGCTGTTTTGTAATTTTATCTGCTTGCCGAAACAATCCATAGCGTCCAGTCCTCTCCTCATGGGAGTAACGACGCTAAACACCTCAATTATTCCGCTGGAATAAACTACGTATTTATCCTGAACAATGAAATATTCCTTATTCTTTTTGGTAAAGACGTTTTCAATTTCCACGCTTATAAAATCAGAAGGATTTCTCTTATCGTATTCGCATTGGAAACTAACTGTCTTTATAACATAATTTTCTCCCTTTTCCTTTAGGTTGCGCACAAACGGGCGGTAAATATTGGGGCCGAAACTAAAGCTGTCCTTTCTTTCGGCGGTAGGTTTAATTAGTTCCTTACCCATCAAATTGTAATTAATAATCGTACCGGTAGTCTTGGAAAATCTGACGTAACCCCCTTCAAAGCGAATATCCAAATTGTGTAAAAATTCGGAAATTGTCAAAGGCTTCTTACTGTCGGGTAGCGACAAATTGTTTAAGTTGTTACTTAGAGGTATTTGCTCTTTGGCAACTATTTCTCCGCTTAGCTTTTTGTAGGTTACGTTAAGATACATATCATCTTCGATATGTCCCAAAAATACGTCGAAAGTCCTGCTGCTTCTGGGCTTAACGCCCCCTGTAATTTGGTAGCGGGATTGGGGCTTGCCGTTTTTTATAACTTCCAAATCCAAAACGATATTGTCACTGGTTGCGTAATAGCTCCTGTTAAAAATCTCCAACCTATTATCTACAGGCATGGTTGCGATTAAGGGACGGCAAACGTATTTGTGGCTGTGCGCCGCTATGTAGGGCTCGCGGTACGCGTTAAACAAACCGTCTTCGCTCCCGATAATATCTTTACATACTTCGTCGCAAAACTCGGTAATACAACCGCCTAAGCAACAAGGAGTGTTTTCCACTATCTCAAAAAATTCTCTTAAAGAAGCGCAACCCGCGCCCTGAGATTTTGCAAACTCAACCATAAACACAGGCTTATTCGCCTTAACTTCGTTAACGGCTATTACCAGTCCATCAATGTCGGGATTATAAACGGTGGCGATATCGAAGTCGGTATTTTCTTCGCTACGGTAAATACAGGCCTTGCCCGATATTTTCTTAACAAAGTTAACGGCGTCTTTTATTGCTTCCACTTCTCCGTTTTCGGAGCCGAAACTATACATTACGATATTTGCTAAAGCCTTGTCGCGCAAATAAACGGATTTGGTCAATTCTCCGATTATGGGAGCAAACTTTTCATTTTTGACAATTATATCTCTCTTTTTTGAGAACTTACAAGCAGCCTCTGTGCTTACGTCGAATTTTTCTATAACGTAAAGACCAGTCTGCAGACAAAATTCCAAAACGGACGGATCGGGGACGTCCTCAAAGCATACGGTGTTGAAATTATAATTTTTAATCAGTTTCATATCCTTGAAAATTTCTTCAAGGCTTAGAGACTTGCCGTCGGCGGTATATCTTCCGTTATAGCTTACCGCGCAGATTTTCAAGGGCTCTTGGTTGAAAGTAAACATTTCTCCGTCAATTTCGGTAAAGCCGAAACCAACTTTTAGTTTTACGCACTCACGCACTCCGTCGTTATGCAGAATTTTTACATACAAGTCATAAAGTACGGGTTTTTCGGAACAATAAAGATCAAAATCTCCCTCAATGGAAAATTCGGCAATTCCTCCTTCAATCGACTTTCTTCTTGTAAAAACTAACTTACCGTCGTAATAGAGTTGAATTAAAGCTTCTGAATTGCAATCTTTTGCAAATTCCAACTTCAATTCTCCGCAAACGCCAAGATCGGAACTGCGTGTAACGAAAGTATAATCAAAAAGGGAATCGGGATTATTTACGTATAATAATACGTCGCCTACAATTCCGCTGACGTTAAAGCCTTTGCCGAATTTAAGATAACTTGCTAAAGAACGCTTTTTTACCAAAACAATAAGTTCGTTTTGACCTATTTGAAGATAGCTTGAAATATCAAATTCTCCCCGCCCAAGGTCGGAAAAACCTACGTAGTGGCCGTTAACGTAAACCGAAAAAGCACCGCAAACCTTCAAAAACGACAAATAGTAAGTTCTGGACAGGTCGCTTATTTCAAAAAACTTGCGATATGCTCCCCCCGAATTTTTGTTGTTTTTGCTACCGTTTATGGAGAAATTCTTTTTGCAAAAACTTACGTCTGCAAAAATGTGTGGGCAAATACCTTGACTTTCCCAACTTTCCCCAATATTAATTTTGCTTTTGAAAAAACATGAACTATCTAGTGACGTTGGAAATACTCCGTCTGATAAAAACGTAAAATCAGCCTCACCTTTTAAGCTGAAAACACGGTCACTTATAGTCCTGATGTCGTTAAATTGCGCCTTGTCGCATACGTTTTGCGACGAACACGGTATAAAATAGCTACGGTATGGCAGTAAATTGTCGAAAAACCGCAAGCCGACCGACTTCCTCTCCAAAATATTGTATATCATAAAAAACAGCTCTCCCAATTATATAAAAATACGCCGACAAGGACAGTCACATATGGCTCATACGGTCAAAAAATCACAAACCGGCAGTAATATAATATTATTATAGCAAAAAAAATATATATTTACAATAACAAATCGAAAATTTTTTACAAAACTATTGGATTGATAATTCTATGCTGTTATTTGTAGCTGTGGATACACATAACTTACATTTTTAGCAGTTTGCTTACAGGTTTAACCAACACCAAGCAAATTATTAAGTTTAGCGCCCATACAATCAGCTGTTTGGGTAACCGTAATGCATATACAGCCTGAAGGGTTTTTCCCACGCCTCTAAAATAGAATAAATATAGCCCTAGCGTATTAATGTTGGTAGCTACCAAAAACACCAAAACAAAGGAAATAATGGTTAAAATTTCATAATTGATACTCTTTTTATTAATTTTCCTTGCCGCATAAAATACCAATCCGGGGATTAGTCCCAGCATAGAACTACCAAGCATTATAAGGGGATTGAAGTCTCCTTTGGGCGCAATCAAGATACCTAATAAATCGCCAAGCACTCCGGTAAGAAAGCCTGCAAAGGGGCCAAAAAATGCGCCTGATATAAAACAAGGAATATAAGTAAAGGAAATTGCAAAACTGTTCCCCACCCCGACAAGCACGGTAAAAATGTTGCACACCGCAGACACCGCAGTAAGTAAAGCTATATAGCTTATTGCCTTGACGGGAATGCCCTTTTTGAAGGCGACTGACTTTTTTGACATAATAATAACCTCCCAAATTTGGCGAGGTCCATTACTCATTTTTATAGAAATATAATAATATTAATAAAAATGCAACGGACGCGACAAGATACCGCAGATTGCTCTTTCGTTCACAAACGACATCCCATTTTGTGACACTTAACGCATCTTGCCTACTCTGCTTTATGTTTATTATATAGCCAATACAAAGCTATGTCAAGCATAGCCCGACACATAATTACATATATATTATTATGAAAAAACCCAAAAAAATATTTGGCGCCGTCGCCACCGTAACAGTATTCGGAATATTTACTAGGCTTCTTAGTTTTATCTTCAAAATTTATCTTTCCCGCACCCTCGGCGCCGAAGCAATCGGACTGTATCAAATAGCCCTTTCGGTATTTTTCCTCTTTGCCTCCCTTTCTGCTACAGGCTTACCTCTTGTACTAAGCCGTAAAACTGCCGAAAACGACGCTTTAGGCAAACAAAATGATTTTTCCATGCTAAACAGCGCAATGGTTATGGGAATCTGTATTTCCTTATCCTTAATAATAATTTTAGGCTTGCTAAAAAACCATTTAGGATTTTTGTTTTCCGACCCAATGGCGCATCCATTATTTTTAATAATGCTACCCGCCATACTTTCCACCACTATGTACAGCGTAGTTAGAGGCTGGTTTTGGGGCAAAAAAGCCTTCATCGCTTTTTCCATAACCGAAACTATTGAAGAAGTTTTTCGCATAGTTTTTTCGGTAATCTTTATTAGCGGAGCAATCGCAGGGCTAAGTGGGGCATACGCAATAGCCGTTGCTTTTACTGTAAGCGATATGCTTGTTGCCGTTGTATTACTGTCAATATTCTTTGCCAAAGGCGGACGGTTAGAAAAACCCAAAGACTTCAAAAAAATTCTGCTGCCGTCCTTACCTGTTACCGCCATGCGCGCTTTAAGCTGTCTACTGGGCACTTTGATTGCCATAATCTTACCCATACGGCTTGTTACCTTCGGTATGTCCTTAGCCGAAGCAACCGCCTCTTTCGGGCGAATTGCCGGCATGGCTAACCCCCTAATTCTTGCCCCTAACGCCATTATCGGCAGTATGGCAATAGTGCTAGTCCCCGAAATGAGCGCAAACGGAGTTAAGAAAGAATACGTAAAACTAAACCGCCACTTAAACAGCGGTCTAAATTTTTCTTTCCTTATATGCGGACTGTTTATGGTAATTTATATAGCCCTAGGGCAAGAAATAACCATGTTACTATATAACGATAGAATAAGCGGAATGTATTTGGAATACGCCGCATATCTGATGCTTCCTATGGGCTTATCTCAGCTTACCCAGTCGGCGCTCAACTCTTTAGGAAGAGAAAAGCGCGCCTTTATAAACTATGTAATCGGCAACGTTCTTATGGTAGTAATTATCTACATCTTACCAAAGTATATAGGCATATACGCCGTTGCCGCCGCTACTATGGTATCTCTTATTACTACATCGATACTAAACGTGTATTCTTTACGGCAATACACCGACTTCGATTTCGGCTTTATTAAGCGGTTTATAACCGTTCTTCTATTCGTCTTCCCATCGGCGTTCTTTGCCGAAAGCATAGCTTCTCTTATTGGAGAAAGGCTTTATGTCTTAGGTGTTTTTGTTGGCACAATTTGTGGCGTAGGTATGTATGCACTATTATGCTTTGCCACAGAAACGGTGGATATAAAAGGCTTCTTGACGTTAAAAAAACAAAAGCGCGCGTTCTAAATTTTTATAAGGCTATAAAAAAACGCAACCTGTTCAGGTTGCGTTTTTAATTATTATTACTTCTTTTTCTTAGTGTCTTTTCTGACTACTCTTTGGACGTATTTGGGTTTTTCCACTTCGTCGGAGTATTCATCGCTTTCCAAAATCTCCTCTTTGGCAATTATAGGAACAATCGGCTTGATTTCTTTTTCGGCTTTAACTATGTTCTCGCCCTTTACTTCCTTAGGATGTTTCTTCTGCCATCTTCTTATCAATACCACAACGATAACAACTACGATAACAACTGCGATTACGATACTGGATATAAGTAACCAAGCGTCTCCTCTGTCCCAAATGCTGGGTTTTTCGGGCTCTTCGGTTTCCTCTTCGTCATCGGGTACGTCCACTTTGTCATCTTCGCTATATGCGTACACGCGGGAAGCACTGTTTAGCTTTTCGGCATCGGTTAAAGTTGCGTAGCTGTTGTTATAAGCTCCGAAGGTGGTTTCGTCAATCTTAGTTAAAGATACTTGGTCAATAACCATCATACCGATAATGAGCTGTTTAGTGCCTGTAGTATCGTCAGCATCTTCTTTGTCGCCTAATGCAAATACCCATTGAGCAGACTTTGCAGAACTGCTGGGATTATAAATATACAGTTCATATGTTACCGCATCATAAATATTTTCGGCGCGGTTGCTATTTATTTTTATTGTCTGATACTTACTGGAATCGCTGGTCTGCAAATATCTGAACTCTGCGTTAACGCCCTCAGTAGTATAGGTCTTTTGTCCGTTTTCGGTCTTCTCTTTGGCTATAAGCGTCTTTGCCTTAAAGGTTAATTTGTAATAACTATTGGCTGCAATGTTTACGTTCTCGCCCAAAGTATAGGTTTGTCCGTAAGGAACTTTGTTACTCATAACTAAGCTGTTGTAACCATCGATTTTCAAGAATTCTCTTATATCAAAGTTTGCTGGCATAAAGTCTTCAAAGGCGTTTGTATCGTCCTCGTCGTCCTTGCCGGCAATGGTATAGATAGCTTGCAATCTTTCGTCGGTGTCCTTGCTGTAGTTATAGACGCCGTGCACTCTTTCTGACAAAGTAGTTCCTGTTGCGTTAGCTGCCTTTGACCAGGTGTAGCTCTTTGTTTCGTAGAAAGTCTCGCTGTTGTCGGTGCTTTCGGTAAAGGCGTCAAAGGAGTCGGAAGAGCCTTCCAATATTCTTAATGCATATTGGTTCTTGTCGGCAGCATACAGATATTCAAAGTCATGAAGCTTATCAGACTTGTCTTGGTTATATTCTCCGTTATCCTTAGCGCGTGAATATTGAACTTCGTCTATTGTATACAATTTTACGGAGTCAAAATAGACAGTGCCTTTGCTCAAGGCCTGCGTGTCATAAACGTACACAGTAGAAGAATCAACCGTCTTGGAAACCTTGGATGCATAAGGATTGCCTAAGCTTAATTCCAGTTCCAAAGAGCCCGAAGAAGTGCCGGTCTTTATATAGAAACGGTATTGTGTCCATTTTCCAGCGGTGTTTATGCCGCTAAAGCCGATATATTTTTCTGCCGATGAGGAAGTAAGCACGTTGCTTACGTTACTTAATGTTACAGATGCCTTAGCGTCGCCTATAGTTTTTACCCAAACGCTTACTATATAGTAGCTGTTGGCGGTTAGGCTGTTGCTGGCGCTCTTTAGCCCATACGCTACGTCGTAATTGCTATAAATTTTCAAAGCCGTCTTGTAAGGAGTAATATAATCGGTTCCGCCGGCAAATAGTCCGTCATTATTAACAGTACCTGCCTTAAACTCCTTGGCTGTAAGAAGTTCACTGTCTTCCTTTGTAATAAAGACGTCGTCACCTGACCTGGGTAAAGCTACGTAAGAGCTAAACAATGAAACCGCTGTTTCGCTTACCGCTTTTACTCTGAAGCTTGTACGCGCCTTGTTAACCATATCAACGGTAAATTCGAATTTCTTCGAAACTGTATCATAATAGGTGTTGCCTGCATCTTCGGTTGCGCTTATTATTGCGCAAAGTCTTTCCACAGTCTTGGTTTTACCTTCCGATTCCTCATTAAATCTTGCATAAATCTCATAATGAGTGGGCTTGGTGTCGTTGCCGTCTTTATTAATACCCTTTACTGCCGACCAGTTAAGTTCATACTCGGTACCCGACACGTGAACATAATTAAGGTCGTCAACTTTTCCAAAGGTGTTAGTCTTAGCAGTAAGCGCCGTCCAGCTGGAAGTAGTGCCTGTGCCGGTTAGTTTGCCGTCGGTATCAAACTCGTCTTCATCGGTTTCGCCGTATTTGATTTCGGCAAAGTTACCGTTGGATACGCTGCTGGAAGCTGTTATTGTGGTCTTAAATTGATATTGCTTAATCTCGTTGCCGCTCTTTGTGCTGCTGTTGTATTCGGTATACTTGATTTCGGCATAGTTTATTAATGAAACGTAGAACTTACCTTCTATATAAGATGCGGTGGAAAATCTGCTGCCGCTACCGAAAGTAACTTTCAGACTTACGATATTGGTTTCGGCAACGTCACCTAAGATATAGAAAGCTATTTCTTGCCACTCTTCATTATTAAAGGTAGAAACGCTTGCTATTGTTTCTAAATTGTCCTTATCTTTGCCACCCAATAAATCTATATTGGCGCCAAGATTTTTTGCTACTCCTTCGGTTCTTACCCAAACGGCAAGGCGGTAAGCGGTATTAGGCTTAATTGTAAGATACTTATCGGCAGCGTCGGTCTTCATAGTAAGGATGGACGCCATAGGCACTTGATTATGGAGTATCAATGTATACAAATCTACGTCAATCCCGCCGATTGTTATATCTTCAATCAATTTTTGGTGATCTGCCGCTGTCTCGTTTACTACGCTGTTAGTAACTTTAGTAAGACTTACTTTATTGATATCCACAGACGCTACGTTTACGTCAGCCTCTGCCTTCCAGTTGTCGGTAACGTCACTGTTGTTGTTTAGTTTTCCAACAGAAAGCTGTTCGGCATCGGTTATGGGAGAAAGTGTTTCCCATTTGTTGATATAAGCGGGAGACAATGCTACGTCTTCGCTGATTTCCAAAATGCTGATATTGTCAAAAATTGCTCCGCCCATCATCAGGTTTTCGTACTCGGTTGAGCTACCTTCGCCAAACCAAAGTTCCAAAGTAAGATTACGGGAAGAAAGTTGGTTACCTTGTACGTAGAAGGTTATTTTTTCCCAACCCTTATCGGCTTCATAGCCCTTGTTGCAAATGGAAGTGGTTTGCTTTTTCTCAACACCCGCGCCCGTTAGTTTTACAGTTGCGGCGGCGGTAGAGTCGTTAGCGGATTTCCAAGTGTTATATTTAGCCGCCCAAGCGTTTAAGTTTTCATCATAGGTGTCCCACTTTTCTACCAAGGCAAGAGTGCCTGTCCAGTCCGAATTCTTTATAAGATTGCTCTCTTCTTCTACGGCTTTATATCCTATATAAGCGGCGTCGCCAGCAACGATTGCGTCATCGCCTTCCTCTCTTAGATAGCGGTAAACAAACTTGTTGGCTATGTTGCTCATAGCTGCTTCGGTTTTGTCAAATCTTTCTGCATTTTCTCCGACTAAACCATTAGCGCTTAACCAAGCTTTTACCTTGTTAAGGAAGTCGGCGTTTGCGATAAGAGTATTAATGGTGTCAACGGAAGTTACCGATGCAGGAGCCGAAGGATTATCGGAAAGCAATTGCTTTTCGGTTTCTGACAATTCAAAGAACCCTTCAAGTTCATTGTCGGCAGTTTTGGAAGCAAGATAAACTGCGTTATACGCCTTTTGCTTAACTGTCATGCTGTTAGGTTCGGTAGGTTTGTCGGTATCGGGTAGAATGATATCGCCGTTGCTGTCAACAGGCAACCATACGTATACCCATACGCTTATTTCATAATATACGTCTTTTTCTATAGTAAGGCTGGATTTGGAAGTAAAGCCTGCGCCCGACAAGTCCTTATGATAAATCATAAGAGCCTTAGTTTCGTCAAGAACGCTCATTGTTCTATTGCCGTTGTTGCCGACAATGTAGTTCTTCCATTCATCGTAAGAAGGAGCCTTGAAAGTATAACTTGTAGACAAAAGTTTGCTGTAGGTGTCTTTTGTCTTGTCGCTTTCTTTATAAAGTTGGGATAAATTAACAATACCGCTTGTCGCAGCCTGATAAGAAGGCGCAGTGTCGTCGCCTAAGTCGGACTTACCTTTTACAACGTTGAAGTTCGTCACGTTGTCACTGCTGTAGGAACCTTCGCGGAAGCTGTAGTAGTAGTTTTTCGCAGCCGAGGTGGTAGGTGTGGCTTCGTTGAACTGCTCTAATTTAAGGTCGCTCATATAGTACATTGATTCATAGCCGATTGAGCTTTTTTCGGCTATGGCGTTTATTGCCATTAAATCAAAATTCTGATGGTTAAGGGTGGTAGCTTTACCGTTATCGAATTTGCTATCTGTTGCGGTGGTAACTTCGGAACAAATGATATTATCGAACATAGCCGCGCCTTTGGTGCTGTAAGCATTGCTTACGTCATTTACTATAGTGGGGCCGTGTCCTAACCAAAGCTGAATTTTTATTGTTTTGTCGGCGTGTTTGTTACCCTCTATATATAGATAGCGGGTCTCCCATTTGCCGTCGGTGTTGATGCAAGCATCGGTGTATTCTACGCCGCCGCTAACTCTTAGCCAGGCGCCTTTCTTAGTCTTATCGGCTTCGTCAACGCCGGTTAGGTCAACTAATGATGCTACCGAATATTGTAGCAAATAATATTTGCCTGCTTTAAGAGTAATTGTAGAACTTGTAGCGTAATACAAACTTCCTGCCTCTAAGGTGGAAGCTATTACCAACACGTTTGAATCCTGAAGGGTATCTATTAGATTGCCTTCGTCGTCGGTATCGTATGGGGTCTTGGGGTCAATGCCGGGATTGGCAAATTCCTTATTGTCCGTAACGCTGAAGTTATTTTTCTGCGCGTTATAAACGTCGGTTTTGCTTAAATCTATAACACCCATCGTTACGCCGCTTGCCGTTGTCTTCAAGCTGCCGCTTGTGGAAGTCCAGCCCGAAACGTTTTCTTTGACATAGGAGTCCGCTGTAGAAGAAGTAGCATTATAAAACGTGCCGTTTGCAACAACTTGGGTACGCGTTATACTTTCCTCTGCTTGACTAGGATCGGGATCTTCCTCATAGTCGTTGCAAGCTACAACCGTAATCGCCAGCAAAAGTACCAGCAATACGGTAAAAATTCTTAAAAACTTGTTTTTCATCATTACCACCTGTTATTTATACATAATGTTTCATTATTAAAACATAAAATATGATACCATATATTTTGAATAATTACAACTTATATTATAATATTTCTAAGTGTTTTTCCTAATTATTAAAGGCTCAATTAAGGTTAAATCCTCTGTTAAAAATCTATTTACGAAAAACGTAAAAATAGGTCAACTGTGTCGAAAAAGTTGCTAATGCCTCAGTTTGGGAGTAATATTAAGATACTAAATTTCTGGAGGAATATCACGTGAACACATATGCAGCAGGCGTATTAGCAAGTCTAAAAGCGAAATATCCCGAACAAAAAGAATTTTTACAAGCAGCTACCGAAATTATAGAATCACTATCTTTGGTTTTCGACCGTCATCCCGAATACGAAGCCGCCAACTTACTTGAAAGGTTTGTTGAGCCCGAACGTACCATTATGTTCCGTGTTGCTTGGATAGACGACAGCGGCAAAGCCAACGTAAACACCGGTTACCGTGTGCAGTTTAACAGCGCAATCGGGCCGTTTAAGGGCGGTCTGCGTTTTCATCCGTCGGTTAATCTTTCCATAATCAAATTCTTAGGCTTAGAACAGATTTTGAAAAACAGTCTTACCGGACTTCCCATCGGCGGAGCTAAGGGCGGCAGCGATTTTGACCCCAAAGGAAAGTCGGATACAGAGATTATGCGTTTCTGTCAAGCCTTTATGCGCCAGTTGTGGCGTTATATCGGTCCCGATACCGACGTGCCCGCAGGTGACATCGGCGTTGGCGGCAGAGAAATCGGCTATTTGTTCGGTTTCTATAAAAACCTAGTAAATGCCCACTTGGGCACCATTACCGGTCGCGGACTGAGCTACGGCGGAAGCTTGGCAAGAACACAGGCTACCGGTTACGGATTGGTCTACTTTGTAGAAGAAATGCTCCATAATGACAAAAAAGACAGCTTTAAAGGTAAGACAGTTGTAGTAAGCGGAAGCGGTAACGTAGCTATCTACGCCACCGAAAAAGTTCAACAACTGGGCGGCAAAGTTGTTGCTATGAGCGATAGCGACGGCTATATCTACGACGAAAACGGAATAAATCTTGACGTAGTTAAGCAACTAAAGGAAGTGGAAAGAAAGAGAATTAAAGAATATCTAAATTACGTTCCCACCGCCACTTACGCTGAAGGTTGCAGAAACATCTGGAAAATAAAATGCGACGTTGCATTACCTTGCGCAACTCAAAACGAAATCGATTTTGAGGATGCAAAAACACTTGTTTCTAACGGAGTAATCGCCATAGGCGAAGGCGCAAATATGCCTACTACTATTAACGGTGCAAATTATTTCTTGGAAAAAGGCGTATTGTTTGCTCCCGCAAAAGCCGCTAACGCAGGCGGAGTTGCAACATCGGCTTTGGAAATGGCGCAAGCAAGCCAAAGAATATTCTGGAGCTTTGACGAAGTGGATGCCAAACTTCACCACATTATGGTAGGTATTTTCCACAACTGCGCGAAAGCCGCCAAAGAATACGGCGTACCCGGTAACTATATTATGGGCGCAAATATCGCCGGCTTTGAAAAAGTAGCCAACGCAATGATGGCTTACGGCGTTCTGTAAAAATACTATTACTAATAAAAACGGACGGCATATTTGCCGTCCGTTATTTTTTTATTTTCCTCTCTTCTTTCTTTCTTCTTCCACTATCTTGGCAACCGCTCCTGCAGGAACTTCGTCATAGCGGGCAAACTCCATACTGAACTTGCCTCTGCCTTGTGTCATACTGCGTAAGTCTATAGCATATCTGTGCATTTCCGACTGGGGAACTTCTCCGGTTATTACCGTCTTGCCGCCTACGCCTTCCATACCGAAAACTTTACCTCTACGCTTTGTTATATCTCCCATAATGTCGCCCATGAAGTCGGTCGGAACAATTACTTTTAGATTCATTATCGGTTCTAACAATACAGGGTTAGCTTTGGGGATACCTTCTTTAAACGCAATTTTAGCAGCTTCAATAAACGCTGCTTCCTTACTGTCAACGGGGTGATAGCTGCCGAAGTACAATACAGCGCGGAAACCAACCATCAGACAGCCAGCCATAATTCCGGTGGTTCTGATTTCTCTCAAGCCTTTTTCTACGGACGGAAAATACTGCTTAGGTACGGCGCCGCCGACGATTTCTTCGGTAAACTCAAAGTCAACTTCGGGAGCCGGCTCAAACCTGATATAAACGTCACCGAACAAACCGCTTCCGCCGTTTTGCTTCTTGCATCTGCCTTGTTGTTCTACCGTCTTTCTTATGGTTTCTCTGTAAGCAACTCTAGGTTCAACAAGCTTTGCTTCCACTTTATATTTGTTCTTAACTTTTTTGCACAATACATCGATTTGTGTTTCGCCTATACCGCAAATAACTGTTTCGTTTGTTTCGGCATTCTTTTCTACTTTGAAGGTGGGGTCTTCTTCCATCAGTTTTTTAAGTCCGTCAACAACCTTGTCGGCTCCGCCCTTATCGCCTTCGGAGCTTATAGCAACGGTAAATACCGGCGCGGGGAATTCTATGGGAGCAACAACAACATTACATGACGGGTCACAAAGCGTATCGTTAGTTGCGCTGTAGCTCATCTTGGCAAAAGCTCCGATGTCGCCGGCTTTAATAACTTCCATACCTTCCTGGTTCTTGCCGCGTAAGGTATATAATGCGCTTACTTTTTCGGTTTCGTCCTTGGTAGAATTGAGTATGCTTTCGCCCTGTTTAACAGAACCGCTATAAACTTTGAACAGCAACAGTTTACCGACAAAGGGGTCAATAGTTGCCTTGAATATTCTGCAAACAAAAGGTGCGTTTTCGTCATAATTAAGTTCTATTTTTTCTTCGCCTTTAGTAGCCGTTACGCCGCCGTTTTCTCCTGCAACCGGCATAAGGGCGATAATATTGTCAAGAAGGTCACAAAGAACGGGCTTTCCTGTGGCAACGCCGGCTACAACGGGGATAAATTCCGCCGAAACAACCATCTTTTTGATACCTGCCATTTTGTCTTCTTTGGATAAATCCCCTTCTTCAAAGAATTTTTCCATAAGTTCTTCATCGGCGGATGCCGCTACTTCGGTAAGTTCGGCATTGTCGGAACCTACTGCATCTGCTAGGTCGGAAGGTATTGCTATTTCGTTTCCGGCATTGTCGAAAGCTTTGTTTGCCAAAACGTCAACGTAACCTGTCATGGTATATCCGTCCATAATGGGTAACTCTATTGCCGAAACCAAACTGCCGTATTTTTCTTTAATCGCCGCCACCGTTTTGGAGTAACTGCTGTTTTCTTTATTAACGCCGTTAATAAAGAGTAATACGGGGATTTTCTTTTCCTGACAATAATCTATAGCTTTTTCGGTGCCTACCGACAAACTTCCCGAAGCCTGAGTAACTACGATAGCTCCGTCGCAAGCGGCTAAAGCGGCTACAACTTCCCCTTCGAAGTCAAAAAAGCCGGGGCAATCTAAAAAGTTAATCTTAAAATCCTTATATGTAACGTAACTTAGTGACAAAGAAATACTCATCTTTCTGCTTATTTCTTCGGAGTCAAAGTCGCTTACTGTGTTTCCGTCGTCTACCTTGCCCAGTCTGTCAATAGCTTTGGTGCTATACAAAATTGCCTCTAAAAGAGAGGTTTTACCTTCTCCTCCATGGCCTATCAGCGCTATATTTCTTATTTTTTCTTTGCTAAAAACTGCCATATATAACTCCTATTAAAAAAAATTTGCAATAACATATTAATGATAACACAACAACGCCCGTTTTTCAAGTGGGAAAATGGATTTTAGCCAAAATAAGAACTTCCGCAAACCTAAAAAAGCATAACTCCGTAAGGAATTATGCTTTATAGTATCTAAATTATAAAAAAGAATTTACGCCTTTGCAGCTTTTGCGGCGTCTAACATCTTCGATAAACGAGCTTTCTTGTTAGCAGCGGTGTTGATGTGGAAAATACCGTCGCTCTTTGCTGCGTCTATAACCGAAAACAAGCCATTAAGCATTGCGGCGGCTTCGTCTACGTTGCCGGCGGCGATAGCAGCTTCATACTTCTTGATAGCTGTCTTTACCTTGCTTTTTTTGCTTGCATTGCGTGCTTTCTCTTCTCTGCTTATCAATACACGCTTTTTTTGTGATTTAATGTTAGCCATTACTGTTCTCCTTAATACTCAATTAACTTTGTGTATTGGTATTTTAGCATAGTAAAAGCCAAATTGCAAGAAAAATGTTATAATATTTTGCCCAAAAGGCAACAATTGTTTATTATGGACGGACTTTATCGGGAAATGTGGAGCGAGAGCGGAGAGCTTGCCGATTCTAAATACCTGACAACGGAAAACAAGCGTTGTTTAGGCAAAATCGTCATTAAAAAAAGCCAGCACAAAGATAACGGACGGTTTTTTTATACCATTACTTTCAAAGAAGATTTATTCAATAACGATTCCTTCAAAGAAAAAGCCGTCAGAGAAACAATGGACGTCCTAAATTCCTTTTTCAAAAAATATTCTTTAAGTAAACTGTCAAAAATATTAGTAGTTGGCTTAGGTAACGACAAAGTGACCGCCGACAGCCTTGGTGGATACGTTGCCGACAAGCTTATTGTTTCTTCACACCTATTTTCTCAAGAAAACATAAAAAACCGCTACGGCAACCTTTGCGCAATAAAATGCGGAGTAAGCGGCACTACCGGGATACCCTCTTATGAAATAATAAAAGCCGTAGTAGCTTCGGTTAAGCCCGATTTAATGTTAGCCGTAGATACTTTGGCAGGAACAACAACTTCGGCTTTGGCAAAAAACATACAAATTTCCGACAATGGCATAGAGCCGGGCGGCGGAATAAACAACCCTCAAACCAAACTGAACTTTGATACCATCGGGATACCGGTAATAGCAATCGGAGTACCCTTAGTAATCTACGTTAAACGGATTTTAATGGAATACTTGGGAGAAAATAACCTGAGAGCCGATGAGGAACTTCTTTCCTTAGTAGTAACCGCCAAAGAAATAGACTTTCTTATAAAAGACTACTCCTATATAATCTCCGAAAGTATTAACCGCCTAGTCCATAACACGCATACCGAACTATAATAAAAAAGGACTTACGATTATAAGTCCTTAATTTTTAGGTTATCCATCTTACTTCATTTGGTTTGTCTAAGTGCAGTTCTCCCCAACGTCCGTCAAGCTTTACTCTGCATTCTCCGTTAATAACCGGGGTGCCTGCGTCGTACTTGAAGTCTATTACCGTTTCGTTAGCTTTATTGATATAGCCGCACTTGTCCTTCTTGAACACGCAAGCCAATCCTTCGCTAAAAGAAGTAGCGCAAGTGTAAGTAATAGGGATAATTTCCTCTCCCTCTCTGTTGATAAAGCCGAAAAGTTCCTCTCTTTCCACACAGCACATATCTTCTTTGTAGCTAAAAACTTCATCGTACAAAGGTGCAACGGTCTGTTTGCCGTTCCTATCCTTAAAGCCCCATTTACCGCCTTTATTTACTTTGACGTAAATATCGGGTATTTCCTTTTCGGGGGTTACTACAACGCGCGGAGGTTTTTCGGGCACAATGGACATAAAGCTTGGACTGTCTACGGTGCCGTACTTATCCTTTTGATTATTCTTTTGTATATTCTCTTTTTTAGGCGCTTGCGGAGGGTTTCCTGTAGGCTTTTTCTCTGCTAGAGCTGCAGGAGCCTGCTTGTTTTGAGTAGGAACGTTATTCTGCTGCTGCGGTTTTTCCGTTGTAGGCTTAAGTTCCAACTTCCTTGCCTGCAAAGCTTTTTTTAGGTCCAACAAGTTTTTTTTGTTGAAAGTAGAAATACGGTAAAAATCCTTTTCTTCGCGCTTCAACACGTCTCTTAACGTCAAAATCTTTGCGTTAGCCAGTAACGTAGCCGTATCACTGCGCAATGACAAAACCTGCGCGCTTTCCGAAAGGATTTCCTCAGAATACGGCGGATTGTAACTGTCAGTTATTTGCGGCTTTTTATGTTTGAAGCGTCTATTGGGCATCTTGTTTTATTATATTCTAGCTACGCCGGACTTTCTTGCTGCATCGGCTACTGCTTTTGCAACGGTCTTTCCTACTCTCTCATCAAAGGGTTTGGGAATGATATAGTCTGCGCTCAATTCTTCTTCGCTAACCAAACTTGCGATAGCGTAAGCTGCGGCTATTTTCATTTCTTCGTTAATGTCGCTTGCTCTTACGTCCAAAGCTCCGCGGAAAATTCCCGGGAAGGCAAGAACGTTGTTAATTTGGTTGGGATAATCGCTTCTTCCCGTTCCAATAACAGCGGCTCCAGCTTCTTTAGCAAGGTCGGGCATAATTTCGGGGATGGGATTAGCCATTGCCATAACGATAGAGTCTTTATTCATGCTTGCTACCATTTCTTTGGATACGATACCAGGCGCCGAAACACCGATAAAGATATCTGCGCCTTTCATAGCGTCAGCCAAACTTCCCTTCTTCAAGTTGCGATTTGTTATTTTTGCGATAGCCTGTTTAGCCTCATTAAGAGAAGTATCTCCTTCGCAAAGAATACCGGTCTTATCGCACATAAGTATGTCCTTAACACCCATCGTCAAAATAAGTTTTGCGATAGCAACACCTGCAGAACCTGCTCCGCTTATTACTACTACGCAGTCGCTTAAGTTCTTATTAACAACCTTTAGAGCGTTTAGTATTGCGGCAGAACTTACAATGGCTGTTCCGTGCTGGTCATCGTGGAAAATGGGTATATCTGTACATTTCTTTAGTCTTTCTTCTATTTCAAAGCATCTGGGCGCGGCAATATCTTCTAGATTAATTCCGCCGAAACTGCCCGATATTAGTTGAACTGTGCGGACTATTTCGTCCACGTCCTTGCTCTTAATACAAATAGGAAAAGCGTCTACTCCGCCGAATGCCTTAAACAATACGCATTTACCTTCCATAACAGGCATACCTGCTTCGGGTCCGATGTCGCCAAGTCCTAAAACTGCGGTTCCGTCGGTTACTACTGCAACAAGGTTCCATCTGCGTGTCAATTCGTATGAAAGATTGACGTCCTTTTGAATTTCCAAACAAGGTTGAGCAACGCCGGGCGTATAAGCCAAGCTGAGCTCTTCTTTATTTTTAACGCTTGCGCGCGGAACGCATTCTAATTTGCCTTTCCATTCATAATGTAATCTTAACGATTCTTTTGCGTAATCCATATTTAACTCCTTATTTATTATCCCACGGGAAGACGTATTTTTTATCTAACCCAAGTTCTTTTCTGATGTCTGACATTTCTTTTTGTACCGCTTCGTTAATAGGTACGCCGCTGTCCTTTCTTTGTTGCCATACGTCATATTCCTTTTCCCCTGCGGTATAAATTCTTTCCTCTCCGGGAGCCTTTTCGGAATTGCGTAATTCTCTCATAATTTCGCCTGCGGTCTTCTTGAATTCTTCTACACCCATAAATGCGTTGGTGTCGATTGCGATAAAGAAGTGTCCAAGGTGGAAAGGAACTTTTTCTCCGCGTTCTCCGATACCGGTAAGCATCTTGAGGTAGTTGCCTTGTTGTAAAGCAGCGCTCAAAACTTCAACCACTGTTGCGTATCCGTAACCCTTGTAACCTGCAAGATCTTCGCCTACGCCACCCAAAGGAGCAAGTGCGGCATCTCCGGTATTGAGGTCGATTAGGATTTGTTTACTGTCGGTCTTTGTCTTTCCGTCACGGCCTATTACCATGCCTGCAGGAGTATCCATATTAAGACGAGCATAATATTCTATCTTACCTCTTTGAGAAATACTGGTTGCGCAGTCAAGTATGAAAGGGAATTCTTCATCGGTAGGGAAGCCGATTGTCAAAGGATTGGTACCAAGCATATTCTCTACACCAAAGGTAGGAGCGATGCTGGGACGGGCATTTGTACCGGTAATACCGATCATGCCTTCCTTAATGCACATACTGGGATAATATCCAGCAATACCGTAGTGGCAGGAGTTTCTTACAGCTACCATACCCATACCGTATTTCTTTGCTTTTTCGATAGCCATTGCCATAGCCTTATAACCGATAACCTGTCCCATACCGTCATGTCCGTCTACTACGGCGGTGGTTGGGGTTTCTCTGATTACTTCGAAGTTAGTTACTGGGTTCTGAATACCAGCCTTGATACGGTCTATATATATAGGCTTAAAGCGGTTGCAGCCATGAGATTCTATCCCGCGTTTGTCGCTTTCCAATAAAACATCAGTACATATTTCGGCATCCTCTCTGGGCACACCGACACCGACAAAAGCGTCGGTAATAAAATCCGTTGCTGTTTTCCAATCTAAAACCATTTTTGGCATGATACAATATCTCCTTTTAATTATATATAAAATAGTTACTACAAATATAACAAATCCCCATATCAAAGTCAAGTTTTATTACACATAAAACGACTTAACATTACGGCAATATAGTAGAAATAAGGCTTTGCTTTATATTCAAGCAAAGCCCCTCTTCGTTTCTTAATGAGTAAAACAAATTATTTCTTTTCTACAACTTTTTCTGTTTTTTTCGAAGTTTTTATATAGGTAACTGTTATTGCCGACGCTATTCCCACAATTAAGAATAATACGAAAATTACTATGGGTATCATATAAGATATACTAGCTTCTTTCGTAGAGTTCATGGATATCTTAACGCCGTTATTAAGAAGATTTAACTTGGAAAACTCACTGAGTTCGGCATTTATTCCGCTAAGTTCGCTATTAAGGCTCTCGTAAAGCTTATCAAATTTTCCGTTAAGAACGTTTCTCTCCTGATTTGTAACAACGTAAGTATCGTTAAGCAAATTGGTTTTTGCCCAAGTACTTTCCGCTTCTTTTGTTAAGAAAGATAGCGCTTGTGTATAGGCTGTTTCATAAGAGGTCAGAAGCTCGTTATACTTCTTCATATCAGCAACAGTAACGGTCAACGTGCTATTGTTGTTGCTTATTTCTTCGTAAGCAACCTTGTATTTTCCGATAATGTCCTTAAGTTCGGTAGATTTATCGGTATACATCAAACCTTGAGTGCCGTAATATTCTATCTCTTTATCAAAATACTCAGTAAGAGTCATGGGCGCATTTTCTTTCTGCACGTTATATCTTAAAATATAAGAATAAATTTCGTCTACCTGCATAGATAAAATATTGAGACGCGCCTGAAGCTTATTTCTGATTAGGCTATAGGTAGAAGGTAAAGAGCTTATTGCTGCCTGCAAATTGGCAACTTCCTTTTCGTATGCCTTCAAAGCATTGATATAGTCGCTGGACGAAACAACAGTATTTTCATTTACAAGCAAAATTACTATTTTGCCGTAATCGTAATAATCGCCGAAATAGGATATATACTGCTCCATTAGCTTATTTACGAAATCATTATACTGATGTTTACTGAATTTAGTTTTCGGATTGGCTATAACCGATATTATATATCTAGATGGGAAATAACTCAGTTTGGGGTCAGCCTTCAAAGCGTTTCTCATTGATTCGGAAACGTATCCCTCCACAATAATATCGTCTTCCAAAATATCGATAAGCTCTAACTTTCTTTCTTCTTTTATATTTCCCATTGCCGTTAATGCATTATAAATTACGGTGTTGGATTTTATTCTTGTAGTATCAAGCAAATTGCCTTTGGGGTCCAGCCCATTATCTATTCCACTATAATTATAATCTATAATACCCTTATAAGCAACTTGACCTTTTGTCAGTACAGCGACCAAAGTAGCTATTCCCACACCTATTATGGCAAAAATAATCGTATAAATCAGTATCCTTTTTGCGCTACGCTTAATAAGGTCAAAAAATTTCTTTATAGTAAAACTATCTTCTTGTATTACTGGAACGTTTTCTTCCATTATATCCTCCAAAACTTATACATAAAATATACTCACAGTATACCATTAGCCCAAGAATCTTGCAAGTAAAAAAAACACTATGCTTTCATCTAGGTACCTTACCGCCTTGACTAATTAACTGATTTTTTGTCTACGTAAAACAACTTGCACTAGTATTTTGTGTTATTAATCTACGCTTTATTTATAAAACTAAGGAATTTTAGTAAAATTAAAGTTTTATTCCCAAATATGAAGTCAGCCATTCTTCATCGGAAATTAAATCATAGCAGGCTTCCAAATAAAAATCGGCGGTTTTGATTATTTTCGGGAATATTTTTAATTTTCTATAAACGTACTCCTCAAACCCCTGTATCAAAACGCCGGTCCCGCAAAAAATTATCCCTTTATCGGCAACTTGTCTTACCAAATCGCCCGGGGCTGCCATAAGCGCGCCTTCTATAATTTTTATTATCCTGGAATACACGTAGTCCACTTTTTCAAAAATATCTTTGGCGCAAAGAGAAATTCTTTTTACTCCGCCAGATAAAATATCGAAGCCGTTTATTTCCATTCTGGAAGTGTCGTTTATATGCAAACTGCCTATTTTGCCGATTACTTTTTCTATTTCCAAATCGCTTAAATATACTTTATACGTTTCCTCAAAGAGCTTTTTTAAGAGGTTGTTTACGGTATTTATGCCCATATCCAAACAATAACCGCTCCATATCGACCTTTCTTTGATAAAACCAATGTCGCTCTCCTCCCCAAAAATGGTGCAGACAAGAGGAATACCGCTCTTTTGAGAATAATCGGAAAAAGCAAGCAATCTTTCTAACAGATATATATTGCCGCAACCCGCCGCTATAAAGGCTTTTTCTATATCTTTCTTCTGTTCAATGTCTAAGCACGAAGATACAAGCACGCATACTTCAACGGTAGAGGGTTTTTCTTTAATTTCCTTGAAAATTGATTTTATATATAGCTTTACTCCGTCAAAATGAGCTACCGCCCCTTTTCTTATCGGATAGACAAAAATATTATCTTCGCCACTAAAATCGCGGTTCTTTACTGCGTTTAAGCCGTAAGTAACTACCGAAGGCTCCAAGCTTTTGGTAATAATTATTGCTGAAGGCTCCTGAAAAACAATTTTATTATCATAAAAAACGGTTACGCAATCGGTGCAAAAATCAAAAATAAGTTTATTTGACATAAACAAGCTCCTTTAGTACCTCTCTCAGCTTTTTTACGGGCAACCCGACAATATTGTCAAAATCGCCTGAGTACCTTTCCACTACAACTCCGTCTTGAATTCCGTAGCTGCCGGCTTTATCTAGCGGCATATTATTATTTACGTAGTTTACTATCTGTGCTTCGCTAAGATAATTAAATTTAACTTTGGATTCCTCCACGAAAGTAATTTCCTTATCCACTGTTTTTACGCATACTCCGCTAAAAACGCTGTGCCACTTATCGCTTAGTTCCTTAATCATTTCCACGGCATTTTCTTTAGTATGCGGTTTTCCGTATATTTTACCCCCGCAGGCAACCAAAGTGTCGCAAGCAATTATTACGTCGCCAAAAACTTTACACGCCCTCGCCTTATTTATTGCGTTTGTTAAAGCAACTTGACTAGGTATACCTTCTTCTATTTCTTCACTGTCGGGTGAAGTTATTTCAAATTCATCCACTATATTATGCAAAAGCTCCCTCCTGCGTGGAGAGGAAGAAGCTAGCACTATTTTTTTGTTATTCATAATTGTTTATAGTATTTCCAGATTTTTCTTAAATGCTCTGCGGAAATCGGGCACTGCGTTTAGCGCGTCCTTTATCTCCAAAGTACAGTCGCTGTCGGCTTCGGTCTTTAGTATTACACTGTCGCCCAATACGTCGCAAGTAAGGGAAGTAATAACTCCACCCATACTGCGGTCGAAACACTCGGCAATTCTCACTATAACGCCCAGTTTCTTAATAGCGTCAATATCTTCTTCGGTAAGAAGTGTTAAATACTGCTGAATTTCCACTCCGTCAAGAGGTTGACTTCCGTGCATACCGGCAACTAAAGCCGCCATAACCAAATCTTTTTGCTGAATGCCGTAAAGATTGCTGTTAAGTATTAGATAAAAGCTGTGCTTAGGATGGTCGTAGAACTTAAAACTACTGCCGATATCATGAAGTTGCGCCGCAACACGCAGAACTTTTACGTACATTCTGGGTAGCTTGTGCAGAACTTTTAGTTGTCTGTATAGCTGCAAGGATATATCGAAAACGTGTTCGGAGTGCTCAATATTCATATTGAAGTGAGAAAGCATGGTATAAATGCTATGTCCCAATATATCGCTTATGGGTTTTTCCATAGTGGAAGGCACGGCGTAACGGAACATTGCGCCCTCTCTCATGCCTGCGCCCGAAATGATAATCTCGTTAAACTTACTGGTTCTTTCAAAAGCCTTCAGACAAGCAAGCGCCGCGGGAAGTATATCGGCTCTCGCGCTGGAAAGTCCTTTAATACGGGAAGCTTTGTCAATATCCAAAGCTTTCAAAGAATTATAAATATTATTAAATTCGTCAAAAGGGATATGATAATTATGCGCCATATCCAAAGGATAACGCTTAAAACGGCGACTGATTTTACCTAAGTTACGTAAAGACCCGCCAACGCCTATTAGCTGGGTATCGGGGTCGATAGAATCAAACCATTCTAGATTCTTTATTGCTTCCACAACATAATCTTCTATCATTTTGGAGCGTTCTACAGGGTCCTGATAAAGTTCGGTAAATTTTTCTGTCAAAGTAACGGCGCCGAAAGGCAAAGTATCCTGGTTTAACATAACGCGGCGGTTGTAGTAAATAACCTTAACCGAAGCTCCGCCAATATCGATAATCAATCCCTTGGGTACGTCCATAGAATTAATGACTCCGGTATAAACCAACATAGCCTCTTCCTCTTGAGAAAGCACCGTTAATTTAATTCCGCAGTTAGCCAACACTTCATCAATAAAGCTCTTTTGATTTTTGGCTCTGCGCACCGCTGCGGTGGCATAAGCAAAAACGCGGCTAACCTTGTGGCTCTCATACAAATTCTTGAAAGTACGTAAAGTCTTAATAAGTTGCTGAACTCTGGCAGGACGTAAAAAGCCGTCCACTTCCATTCCTTTTGCCAGACGCACAGGCTCTTTTAGTTCATCAATAACGTTAAAATACCCGCCTTCTAGGATGTTAACTATAACTATCCTTGTATTATTGGAGCCTATGTCGATTATTGCTATTTTTTCCATACAATCCTCCCCCCATTGCGGTTACCTGTAAAGGTGTAACGTTATCGAAAATATCTTTAGTGAGCCAAATTACACCACATTAATAAAGTATATATATTATATATCTTACTAAATAATAATGCAAGCTATTTTACTTATTATTTACCATAGGTTATTTTACATAAAAAATGCTACAGCCTTTTTCGACTGTAGCATCAGTTGTGCTATTATGATTTTTTAGCCTCTCTTATATCTTGCAAGAATGGACTTAACGTCGCTAACGTACGGATTCTCTTGACGTACTTCGGGCTCAACAACTTTCTTGGGAGCCTTCTTGGGAGCGGGTTTCTTCATAGCGGGAGCGGCATAGCCTTCTCTTAGGTAGCTTTCTTTAACAGGGATAAATCCGCTGAAAGCTTCGATATACGGAGATTCCACTACGTCGATGTCCAAAACGTCCATACCCTTTAGCTTCAAATACGATACAATGGGAAGAATATCTCCGTCACCTACGGCAAATGCAACAGCGTCAATGGTGCTGCTCATACCGATTAAAGTAGCGTCGATAATTTGACGGGTGTCAAGCTTATTTCTTCTTCTGGATGCGATAGGTGTTACTGCGTCATATCCTTTTGCCGCAATATATTCATTAAAATCACGGTTTCTCTTCGCAACATAACTATAGAACTTCACGCTGACAATGTCATATTTCGCTCCGATTTCTTCAGCAAGCTTCTTAAAACCTTCGCAGGATACCCTCAAACTTGCTAAATCGATTAGTAGAGCTATTTTTGGTTTGTTCATATTGTCCTCCAAATTAATTTGTGATAATATTTTGTTTCTGCCTATAATAATAATACAAATACTGTTGGGCGTAACCGCTCAAATCCCCGAAGCGCTCCACAAGTCTGCGGCTCATTTCGTTGACGTTCTCCGTTTTCGGCATATTGAGCGCCGAATACACTTTGCGACTCCAAGTATCCATCGGGAACAAATCGGTTTTCTTATAAGCAAAAAGCAAAATGCAGTCTGCTACTTTATTCCCTACTCCGTACAAAGCGGTCAGCTTTTTTCTGGCTGTATCGGTATCCAATGAATTTATCCCATTAACGTCAAAATCTTTTAGCTGCCTAATAGCGTTAACCAAATATTTTGCCCGATACCCGGCTCCGATTGACGCAAAATAACTTTCATCTGCCTTACTTAACGCATCAAGCGTAGGGAAAGCATAACCGTATTTTGTCTTCTCGCCGTACCCTTTGCACAGTCTCTCTATAATTCCCTTTATCCTTGGTATATTATTATTGGCGGAAATAATAAAGGAAATAATCATTTCCACAGGGTTTTGGTTAAGTATCCGTATCCCAAAGCCGTACTTTAGGGCTTCCTGCAAACCGCAATACTCTCCCAATTTTTCCTTAATCGTGCCGTAATTCCTGCATAAATCGAAATAATCGGCGAAATATTGCGTTTCGTCAGTATTTATTATAACATGACCATCTTCTTTATGCAATAGGCAATATTTATTTTCGGCAAAGAGAAGATACTTATCCTCCTCTTTTCGGTACCTGAATACCTGTCCGCAATCTAATATATGCTCTATATCGAAATCCGTTGGCTCTTCGATAATAATTTTTCCTGTCTCGAAACGGTATTTCACTTATATTTTATTATTTCGCGTATACGCTAACTTGCTTGATTCTCTTATCCCTTGTACCGGCTTCTTCAAATCTTACTACGCCGTCGATTAAAGCAAACAAAGTATCATCACTACCGATGCCAACGTTATTGCCGGCATGGAACTTAGTCCCTCTCTGTCTTACCAGAATATTGCCAGCCAAACATCCTTGTCCGTCGCTTTTCTTCGGTCCAAGTCTTTTGGCTTCGCTGTCGCGGCCGTTTCTGGTGCTGCCCATACCTTTTTTATGGGCGAATAATTGAATATTCAAAAACATAATGTTATATAACCTCCTCTTTCAAGTTTATAAAGGATTGATATCCTTTCTCCAAGTCCCGTAGACCAAGTAACATCGTCTCCGTGATGGCATCTTGTTTTATTTCTTCCTCTCTGCTTAAAGCTTTCGGAACGTCAAACTTCAGATAGCCTTCTTCGTCGTTTTGTACGTACTCGACCTTTTGGGAAGATACCGCTATCAGTCCTAATAAAGCCGTCCCCGCAATAGAGCTTATTGCGCTGCAGACAATATCTTTACCAAACTTTGCATAGCCTGCGTGTCCTTTCATTTCCACCCCTGCTATACGGGTATCGTGCCTAATAATCTTAACTTTTACCATAAATTAGCCGATAATATCGGTAATCTTTACTTCGGTAAAGGGCTGACGGTGTCCTTGACGCTTACGAACATTTTTCTTAGCTTTATACTTAAAAATGTCGATTTTGGGGCCTCTTCCGCTCTTAATTACTTGAGCTTCGGCATAAGCGTTGGCAATAGGAGAACCTACGATAATCTCGCCGTCCTTATTGAGCATTAGCACGTCGAACTTAATCTTAGCTCCTGCTTCCTCGTTGAGCAGCTCAACTTTCAAAACTTCGTCCTTTTGAACTTTGTACTGCTTTCCGCCTGTTACAATGATTGCGTACATAAAAAAATAACCTCCTTTTGAAGACTCGCTAATTTAGGTGGCAAAACGCTCTTTTTTACCCTGATTATGCGGCTAACGTATAATTTACCACAAATATAAAAAGATGGCAAGTATTTTATGCCACCTTTTTGCATTTTTCAAACAATAACCGTTATAAAACCTTGCTTAAAAAATCTTTCAAACGCGGATTTTGCGGGTTTTCGAATATCTGTGAGGGGGTGCCTTCCTCGGCTATCTTACCCGAATCCATAAACAATATCCTGGTACTTACTTCCCTTGCAAAGCCCATTTCGTGGGTAACAATCACCATAGTCATACCCTCTGTTGCAAGGTCTTTAATAAGTTGTAACACTTCGCCAACCATTTCGGGGTCTAAAGCGCTTGTCGGTTCGTCAAACAGCATAACTTTTGGGTTCATTGCCAATGCTCTTATTATGGCAACACGCTGTTTTTGCCCGCCCGATAACGTGGACGGATAGCATAAGGCTTTATCTTCCAAACCGATTCTTTTTAACAAACGGTAAGCTGTATCTACCGCTTCTTTCTTAATTTCGACGGCGGTTTTTGTTATTTGCAATAACGGCTTTTGCTCTTTTTTTGACATTTTAGCAAAAAAATTACCTGCTTTTATGCGGAAATTCTTTAATTTTATTTTCCTCAACGCGGCAATTCCCGTTTGGATAGGAACTAAAGTTATGTTCTTTAATATATTCAGATTGTTGAATAAATTAAACTGTTGAAAAACCATTCCCATTTTTTGGCGGTGAATGTTTATGTCCACCTTAAAATCGGCTAAGTTCTCTCCCTCGAACATTATAGCCCCGCTGGTCGGGTCTTCAAGTACGTTAAGGCAACGTAAAAACGTGCTTTTACCGCTACCCGAAGGACCGATTATAGCAACTTTTTCTCCCTCTTTTATTGTTGTGGAAATATTGTCAAGTACGAGAAGGTCGCCGTATTTTTTTGTAAGATTAATTGTTTCTATCACTTTTCCTCATCCTCCTTTCCAATATTTTCACAAGCGTGGATATAATTACGACAAGTACGATATAAATAGCCGCCATAATTAGATATGGCACCATAAATTCATAGTTATTTGAGCCGATATAATTAAAGGCGGTATAAAGGTCAAGAGCCCCAACAAAACTTACAATGGAAGTTTCTTTTATAAGTACGATAAATTCATTACCTAAAGTAGGCAATATGTTCTTAATAGCCTGAGGGATAACGATTTTTATCATCGTCATACCATAGCTCATACCCAAAGCTCTGCCCGCTTCTAATTGTCCCTTGTCCACGCTTTGAATGCCGCTTCGCATAATTTCTGACACGTACGCGCCCGAATTTAGTCCGAAGATAACTATACATACCGTCAAGCTGTCAAGCTTTATTCCTATTAAAGGGAACAGCACGTAGTAAGCAACCAACAGTTGCACAACCATAGGGGTACCGCGGAAAACTCCCACGTAAAAAGAGCATATTTTATCAAGAATACGGGGCAATACCTTATATTTTGGCATTACCCTTACTATAGCAATAATAGTACCTATCAATATTCCGATAACAAGTCCGATAACAGCGATTTCTACGGTGTTTTTTAGACCGTTAACAACTTTGATATAACCGCCGCTATTAACGAAAACCCTTACAAAAGCATTCCATTTCGCTGCCCAATTTGCATTGATCATTAGTTGAAATATATTCACTTTCTTTCCTTTTCCACTTCAAATTCCCTCCGCATAAGCGGAGGGAATTATCGGTAAATAATTTTTATATTAGTTTAATTTGTTCATTGCGGTGCTGATAGCGAAAGCAGGAGCTTCGTCAATTATAACATAGTCTACGTTGCCGTTAATCATAGCTTGTACAGCCAATGCGCCGTTAGAATAAGGTACGCAAGTCACTGCATATCCGTCAAAGCCCCAATCCTCGTCACCTTCTACGTAGAATTGACCGGTTGTTCCTTTCTGAACGGCAACTTTTGTAGCGGCTGTCTTAGCGTTAAGTATAGCTACTACTTCGTCAGCTGTCGTGCAAGCATCAAAAGTGGTGTCATTTGCCTTAACAATAAGCATCTGGGATGCATCATAATAAGAATCGGTAAAGGTAACAACTTTCTGTCTCTCTTCGTTTATAGTAAGACCAGCCATAGCGATATCGGCATAACCGTTTTCTACGTAGCTAATAACAGCGTCAAACTCAATATTCTTTATCACAAGTTCTTTATTAAGTTTCTTTGCCAAAGCGGCGGCTATTTCCATATCTACTCCGTAGTAGTTGTTTCCGTCAAGATATTCGAAAGGCTCAAAAGCGGCGTTTGTAGCAACAACCAACTGATCCTTAGCCGCATCTTCTGTTGCGCTGACAACTGCGGTAGGTGTTCCGTTATTGAAATATTTGTCAACTATCGCGGTAAACGTTCCGTCGGCTTTAATTTCTGCCAAGAAAGAATTTACTTGTCCTAATAAGGTGGTGTTTGTCTTCGCTACTGCGAATGCGTATTCTTCTTCTGTCAATTTGATGTCTATTACTTTAACAACCGCCTCATTCTTGTTGCAAGCTGCCAAAGCAAAGCAAGAGGTAACCAAAAGGGCTACTGTTATTACCATAATAATTGCTTTTTTCATTTTGTGGTCTCCTTTAATAATTGTTTTTATCAATGCTGTAATATTATCACTCTTCAAGAATAATTGCAAGTATTTTTTGCATATATTTTTCAATTTATACAAATAATTTTATATTTTATGCATATTTAATGCATTTATACATAAATTATTGCATAAAATAATTATTTCTAAATTTTCGCTTGTGGAAAATCATTGCATTATCCTTATAATATGCTTGCATATTCCCCTTCACGCTCCTAACTGTATGCTTGCGTTTTTCCCTTCACGCTCCAATCGGAGTTCGAATCTCGTCTAAAATCTTAGAGCCACCCAAACTGGATGGCTCTAAGATTTGGAGCGAAAGACGAGATTCGAACTCGCAACAACCACCTTGGGAAGGTGGCGCTCTACCGTTGAACTACTTTCGCATTTTTCTAAAAAACATTTTAGCACAACGTATTTTTCAATGCAACTGTTTTTTACTCGGCGGCTACTCTGTCCTTTAATACGGGCAATATACCGATGCCAATTTTTAGTTTGTTGTTTTCTTTGCCGATTATCAAGGTTTTTCCTTTTATATTAAGGATACCGGTAAACAGCGGGAATGCGATAAACACCAACGATACTACAAGCATAACGCTGTAAATTACGTAAACACCTGCGCCGCTTCCGAAAATCCGGTTAAAGCCTTCCACAATTTTATCTATACTCATAACCGATTTACCTACAGGGCCTATTATACCGTTTTGGGCAAAAAATATGGCAACGAAAACGTAGACCAAAGGCACGGTAAGCACTGTGCTGAAAGTTGTCATAAATATAAGTAAACCATTACGGAGCTTATCCTTATATATAGTAGCGGAGACGTTGGAAAAAAGCATAATGCCCGCCGCCATAGTGACAATAACTATAACGTACCTGCCTAGGATATTATTTATACCATACATAAATTGGAAAATGGGGGCAACTTCCGCCGCCGTCAATAAAAATAGAAGTCCGAATATAATCAAAACAACGGCTAAAGACAACAATATAATTTGTTTTTTATTCATAATACTCTCCGCAAGGTTTGTTGAAAGTATTATAGCATTAACAACGCACTTAAAGCAATAGCTAGTTTTATAAGAGTTCCCAAGCGGCATAAAGACTGATGTTTTCTCTGATTGCCATGGGGAAAGTATATTTTTTGCCCGTCCCTTGCGCGTTGTCATACCAACCCAAGAATTTATATCCGCTCATTTCCGGTATCGGCTCGTTTATAATATAACCTGCGGTAACGTTACCCACAAAGGAGCCCCCTTGGGTATAAAAAGTAACGGTATAATTAGTCATCGCTTGTATGATATAGAGTTTATCGGCGTATTCCGACCAAACAACCTCATAAAGTCCGCGCATATTCTCGGGGACGTAGATTCTCAGTTCGTATGGACAGTTGTCGAATTCTCCTTGAGAAAGTGCGGGAGGCACACGGCAGAACAGGCGGAATTCGGTAAGTTTTTTTAGTCCGCTGAAAGCCCCACCCTCGATTGTCTGAAGAATAATTTCACTTTCGGCAATTATTTTTTCAACCGAATTTTCTCCGCTGAAAGCAAAGGCTTCAAAACAGGAAAATTCTCCGTTCAAGTATAAATTTCTTATATTTCTTACCTCGGAAAAAGCAAAAGAAGTTATTTTTTTGGTTCCTGTCGGCAAATAATAACTGCCGTCTTTGTCTGCCGCCTTGTTGGACGGGAAATTTATTAAATTGCGTCCCGTCTTGTCAAACAATACCCCGTCAACACTCTTAAAAAGTGTGTTTTCCGCTGCGATTTCTATGCTTTTTAGGTTCTTACAGCTTGTAAAATTAGGGTTTCTTTCTAAATTAGCCCCTAAAGTTATTTCTTCGATTGCACAGTTATAGAAAGCCTGCTCGTCAATTAGTTTTACAGTTTCGGGCACGGTGTAATTCTTTTCTTTGTGATTTGGCGGAAAGAACAATAGGTTTTCTTTGTTTTTATCAAATAAAACGCCGTTAACGTCGCAAAACGCTTGGTTATCTTCGGCAACCTTTACTTCCCTAAGTTTAGACAAATCGTACATACCTCTATCCGAAATATACACGCCGGAGGGAATAATAATTTTTTCCAGATAAATATTGTTGCGGATAGCGTAATTAGCTATTTCCGTTGTTTCTTCGGCAATAGTAAAGGTTTTTTCTCTCCTGCCCGACGGATAGCAAACAAGGGTACTTCTATCCTTATTATATAGAATTCCGTCCTGAGAAGAAAAACTTTGACTATTCCCACTGACGTTTATGGTGCTTAGCCTCTTATTATAATAAAGTTTTTCCTTTATTTCGGTTACGTTTTTGGAAATATACAAAACCGTGGTGCTATAGAAATTATTGATAAAGTTTTCACAAAGTCTGATAACCGGCAAGCCGTTATGCATTTCCGGAATATAAATAACGTAAGAGTCGCCGTTATAGTGGGTAACCTCGAAAGCATTATCCACCTTATTGTACACAAGCTCTTCGTTACCTTTGTTATTGTCAATGTATTTTGCATACAATATTACGTCTTTTTGGATAATATAAGGGAAGCTTATTCGCTTGCCAAAAAAGTCTTTGTCTTCATACCAACCCTCGAACGTAAAACCGTCCTTACTGGGTATCGGCATAGAATTCATTAAATCTCCGCTGTAGGCGGGTATAACGGTGCCCCCTTGACTGTCGTAAACAATAGTATACTCAAGGCCGGTAATTCTTTCCGAACAACCGGTCAATATAACGGAAAACAATAAAATCATGAAAAAGCATATTTGCTTTATCTTCTTGTTCTTCACTATATATACAAGTCCTTTAGATCGTATTTCTTTAGTCCTTTTGCAAGATCGTCCAGTTCCACACTCATAGCCCTTGCTATATCATATATATCTACGTTTATTTTGAGTCGTTTTATATAATTAAATATCATTATCGCTATGGCAAAATTTAAGTCTTCTATTTCTAGATTCGGTACTTCGGCGTCGAACTTTTTAATCAGTGACGCCATTAAAGAACATTTTACGGGCATATAGTAATCGATAAAAGGCAAGTTTCTAAGGAGGGCCTTATAGACTACTCCCCACCATTCGTTTACCCTATGATGTAGTCTTATCATATCGAAAATAACAATGGCGGTTTCGGTCACTACCGTTACTTTGCCCTCATAACCTCCGTCAACCAGCATCATCATAATTCTGCGCTTGATATTGTCGTTAATTTTGGTATTTTTTAATATTTCCAAATACGTTTTTACAGTTATCGGACGGTTGTTTAGCTTCTTAATGCTTAGCATCTCAAAAACGTGCCTGTCATTGCTGAGCATGCAGAATTCTACAAATTTGCGGGAATATTCTTCGTCAAAATCCTCTTTCGGACAGCTCTTTTTCAACTCCGTCACCAGTTTTTTAGAAAAATCAAAGGGCAGTATTCCGTATGGTACTAGATAAGTAAGTTCCTTGCTGGCAAAAAATCTCTCGTAAAGCTTAATAGGGGGAGCAATTATTCTATAGGCTTCCTTATAGGTATCCCAGTATTTTGCCGCCTCTTCCTTTTTATCAAGCAACAAATTAATTACTGTCATATAATAAAGGCTGCTTTCCTCTACAGGGTTTTGTATTAATGCTTCCTCAAAAAACTTCTTGGATATATCCACTTCCTTACTGCTAAAGAACGTTTCTCCCAAAATAACCAAGCTTGCCACGCTGTCGGCTTCGGAAAGGAAATAATCTACGCTGTCCACCATAATATCGTGGGTAAGCCTACCGCCCTCTAGCATTAACTTAATCATATCGTAATAAGACTGGCTGTGCGCTAACACTTCCAATAAGGTTACCACGTAATTATCCAAGCGGAATTTATCGTCGTTTTCCACCGCTGTTTTCAAACAGTCTACAACGCCCATGGCAATTTCGCTGTTAAGTACAAGGTCGGACAATCCGGAAATAGCCTCGTCGTATCTTCTCTCGGCAAACAAATTCTTGATTTCGTTATACCTCTCCATTTGATGAAGAGTCATCTGCCTAAGTTGTTCGTTTTCTATATAGCTTTCGTTGTAGGTAAGAAACTCGCTAAAATCCATACGGAAATAACCGCTTATGCTGCGGTTTTCTATATCCATAGTAAGTACGCTCTTAAAACTTCTGTTGTTTTCGGACAGGCGGAATACTTTGGCGTAGCTTTCCAAAACTGCGTGAATTTCTTTAGCGGTATAGGCTAGGCTCATGGCTTCGTTGCAGTTTTGCAAGGCAAGCAAATAATTCTCCTTTTCTAAAGCAGACCTGGCAAAACGCAAACAAGATTCCACCGTCAATTCAAAATCAATTATTTGTCCCAAAGCTTCTCTATCTCCTCACGGTTGAAGTTATATTTTGTGTCACAGAAGGGGCATACCATTTCAACTTTACCCACAACGTTTAGAATTTCCATACATTCTTCTTTTCCTAACGCCAACAAAGTCTTTTTCGTCCTGTCAAGGCTGCAAGTACACTTTAGCGTTACTTCCTCAACGGGGAATTTTTCGCTGTTTAGGTGTCCGAAGTAAAAATCAAAAATTTCTTCGGCGCTCTTTTCGGCTAGAACCTCGCTTACGTTGGTAAAATTAGTCATAATATCTTCCAACATAAACAGCATTGGTTCTTCTATATCGGGCAAGGCTTCCACAATAACTCCGCCTGCCGAAACGCAACCCTCTTTGTCCACTCTTACGCCCAAAGCAACGGCGCTTCTTATCCCCTCGCTGGAATACAGATATTTCGTAAAGTCCTCGGCAATTTCTCCGCTTATAAGCTCACATCTGCCAACGTAAGGGTCTTTTAGACCTAAATCCTTAATAACGGTTATGTTCCCGTCAATACCTACCGCACTTCCGACGTCTAAATGTCCGACGCTGTTTAGGGGAAGTTCTAAGGTAGGATTTCCTACGTAACCTCTTATTACGTTTTCCCCGTTACCCGCCACCACGATTCCGCCCAAAGGACCTTTACCGTTAATGGTGATACTAAAAGCTGCTCCCGCGCTCTTAAGATTGTTACTGATATACGCGCCCGCCGTCATTGCTCTACCTAGGGCTGCCGCGGCAAGGGGGCTCATATTATGTAGCGCGATTTCTTTACTGACTATATCTTTTATATCGATGACAGCCACTCTGGCTTTGCCGTCGAAAATGATACCTTTTGCTATTTTACCCATATTATAAAACACATTCCTTAATTTTATCTGTTATGTTTTGCGGAGTTTCGGCGAAAAATTCAATATTCTTACCAATAAAATCTTTTTCTATGCCAAAACCGTATTTTACTATGCCTACCTTTATGCCCGCTTCTTCGGCGCCCTCTACGTCAAAAATGGTATCGCCTATAAGTAGGCACTCTTCCTTTTTAAGCCCGTTTGTTTCAATAACGGCGTTAATGACGTCGCCTTTACTTACTCTGCCGATATTGCTTAGACTGCCGAAAATATTCAAAAAATACTTATCAAGGTCAAAGCCTGCAATAATCTTCTTTGCCAAAGGTTCGTTTTTGGTGGTGGCTACGTACATTTTATATTCTTTTTGCAATTTTCCCAAGGTTTCTCTTATGTTTTCATAAGGATGATTGGTGGCAAACACGTCCACTTCCTTATAGATTTCCCGAAACCTGTCGCAGTATTTTTTTACGTCGCCGTCTATATATTTACTAAGCATTTCCTCTACGGGCGGGCCGATAAAACGAATAAGCTCTTTTTCTTCGGGTAAAGGTAAGTGTAATTCTTCAAATAATCTTCCGTACACCCAAAAAATACATTCCTTGCTGTCAATAATCGTTCCGTCCAAGTCAAATAAAAGGTTCTTTATCATTAATACAAATCCGCCAGTTGTTTTTCCAATTTTTCTTTTAACAGTCTGTTAGAAGCCAGTTTTTCTTCTTCTAGTTTAATTAGGTTTGCAGGAGCTTTATCCACAAAACCTTTGTTGCTTAACATATTTTCACTTCTAAGAATTTCCGAAATTACCTTTGCAAGTTCCTTATTAAGTCTTGCGCTTTCCTTTTCGGTGTCTACAAGTTCTCCCAAAGGAATGAACAATTCCGCCGAAGTTGTTACCGCCTGACAAACCTTTTCTCCTGCCTGAGCCTTATTTTCGATAAATTCGGTTTTGCTTATTCCCGCCAGTTTTTCTAAGTAAACAATGGCGTTTGTAAAGAGCGGTTCTTCTTTTGTTTGTAAATACAAGCTTACCCTCTTTGTGGGCGGTACATTCATTTCCGCTCTTATATTCCTTATCTTTGTAATAACTTCTTTTATTTTTTCAAAGCTTTCGTAAGCAACTGTATTATAAAATTTGTCTTCAAAAACAGGGAATTTTTCGGTCATTATCGTTTCGCTTATATCAAGCTGACTCCAAATCTCCTCGGTAATAAACGGAGTAAAAGGATGCATAAGCTTCAATATATTAGTCAAAACGAACTTCAAAACGGTAAGCGCGCTTGTCTTCTTGTCGGCGTCCTGACTATATAGCATAGGTTTGGTTAGCTCGATATACCAGTCGCAATAATCGCTCCAAACAAAGTCGTATAATTTTGCCAAAGCAAGACCGATTTCGTATTTATCAAGGTTCTTTCTTACTTCGGTAATTACCATTTGCAGTTTGGTTATTATCCACTTATCGGCATCGGTAAACTTAACTTCGTTAATACTTTTCAGTTCCTGCCCTTCTAGGTTCATAATAACGTATCTGGAGGCGTTCCACAGCTTATTCATAAAGTTACGGCTGGATTCCATTCTGTCTTCGGAGAAGCGAATATCCCCACCCGGAGCCACGCCGGTACAAAGACTGTAACGTAAGCTGTCTGCGCCGAAGCTGTCTATAAGTATTAAGGGATCAACGCCGTTACCTAACGACTTACTCATCTTTCTACCTTGAGCGTCGCGGACTATGCCGTGAATAAGCACTTCGGGGAAAGGCACTTCTCCCATATGTTCTATCCCTGAGAAAATCATTCTTGCCACCCAGAAGAAAATTATGTCGTAGGCGGTCACCAATAGGTTGGTCGGATAAAAATATTCCAAATCTTCGGTCTTGTCGGGATAACCTAAGGTTGAGAACGGCCAAAGGGCAGAACTAAACCAGGTATCCAATACGTCTTCGTCCTGTCTTAATTTGGTTTCTCCACACTTAGGACATTTATCGGGCGTTTCTTTGGAAACTATCATTTCTCCGCAGGTGTCGCAATAATAGCAGGGTATTCTGTGTCCCCACCATAACTGACGGGAAATACACCAGTCCTTGATATTTTCCATCCAGTTAAAGTATATTTTCTCAAACCTTTCGGGTATAAACTGCGTTTTGTCCTGTCTGACCGCCTCAATTGCCGGCTTAGCTAAATCGTCCATCTTGAGATACCATTGTTCGCAAACTCTGGGTTCAATAGCGGTACCGCAACGGTAGCAAACGCCTACGTTGTGGGTATACGGCTCTATTTTTTCTATAAAACCGCCTTTCTTTAGGTCTTCCACTATGGCTTTGCGGGCTTCAAGAATACTCATGCCGCAATATTTTCCGGCAAGCTCGTTCATTTTGCCTTTCTCGTCTATCACCGTAACAACTTCTAAGTTATGTCTTTTGCCCACCTCAAAGTCGTTCGGGTCATGGGCGGGAGTGATTTTCACAGCGCCGGTACCAAAGCCAAGCTCTACGTATTCATCGCTTATTACAGGGATAATTCTATCGGTTAACGGTAGCGCCATGGTTTTACCCACAATGCCAAAATATTTTTCATCGTTGGGGTTAACGGCTACTGCGGTATCTCCCAGCATAGTTTCCGGTCTGGTTGTGGCTACAATCATATACCCGCTGTTATCGGTATACGGATAACGGATATGCCACAGACTGCTGTTTTGCTCCTCATATTCTATTTCTGCATCGGAAATAGCCGTGCCGCAACTAGAACACCAGTGCGTCATTCTGTTGCCGCGATAAATAAGTCCTTTATTATATAGATTAACAAAAACTTCCTTTACCGCCTTACTGCACTTTTCGTCCATGGTAAAGGCTTCTCTTGTCCAGTCACAGGAAGAACCCAGTCTTTTTAATTGCTGAACTATTTTGCCGCCGTATTGGTCTTTCCAAAGATATGCCCTACGCAAAAACTCCTCTCTGCCTATGCCCTCTTTTGTCTCTCCCTGCTTTTGGAGTTGCTCAACTATTTTTAGTTCGGTAGCAATACTGGCATGGTCTGTTCCGGGAAGCCACAGCGTGGCAAAACCGTCCATTCTCTTATACCTTATTACAATATCCTGCAAGGTGTTGTTAAGCGCATGCCCCATGTGCAGTTGCCCGGTAATATTGGGTGGGGGTATTACGATAGTAAATGGTTTCTTATTCTTGTCAATCTTAGGTGTGAAATAGCCTTTTTCGCACCATTTTTCATAAATTCTTTGTTCGAACTCTTTCGGTTCGAAGGTTTTGTTCATCATAACTATTTATTCCTTTGATAAAAATTATTCTATATTTTCTTTTGCCTTTTCCTGCTCTAACTTCTTTCTCTTCTTTTCGGCAATGGATTTCGGTATCAAATCAATTGCATAATTAATTGCAGCCGCCCAATTGAGAACCAAGCCTATGGTAACTACAATCCAATCAAAACCAAAATCGCCCCAAAGTACCTTGATATAATTATGGAAAAAGCAGAGTATAATTCCTACGCTAATTATAGCGCTAGCAACTTTACCCAGCATATTTGATTTTATATTGACGTCGTTTACGATTAAGGAACCTACTACTACCATGCAAAGTTCTCTTAATACTATAAAAATGATAAAAGCCCAATGTAAATAACCTGCAATAGCCAGAGCCACTATGGCGCCTATGTGCATTGCTTTGTCGGCTATCGGGTCTATACATTGTCCAAAGTAAGTGCCTTGAGATGGGTATTTACGGGCAATCTTGCCGTCAACAACGTCGGTTAGCGCCGCAAAAACCATAATTCCTAAGGCAACAAAAACGTACCAATCGGGATATTGTGGCTTTGCGCTCAAAATAACAAGCGTCATATAAATAGGAACGCATAGTATTCTGATATACGTTAATATGTTGGGAATGGTAAAAAGAACTTGACGGTTTATTATTAACCGCTTCTCAATCACGTTTTCTTCTTTTTTTTCTTGGATATCTGTCATTATTCTCCTCCAATTTGCTCTTTTTTTGCTTTTTTATATAAATTATTATTGCCGCTACCCCTCCGCCTATCGGTATGATAAGTAAAGTAAGGAGCCACAATAAGTTATTATTATCGTTTTTGATAACAAATAAATTTATCGTACCCATTGATTGTTTTAAGTTTAGTACAATATAATCCTTATAATTAATAATGTCAACTTCTTCAATTACCTCATTCCCCTTGTCGTCAAAAAAAGTTACACTGGCTTTTATATTGGTACCATACTCATATATAGGCACGACTATTTGAAGAGGAAAGGTAAAATCAGAGCTATATTCGACGCTATCTGCTTCGGTAGAAATATTTATACTGATTATTTCCCGACATTTTTCTATTCCTAACAACGCCATTTCCTTAGTTTTAGAAACTTTTTTCGGGTCGAATATTGCTAAGGATAAATTTATCTTTGCCTTTTCTCCGTATTTTAAGTCTCCCAAAGCGACGTTGGCATTTTTTACACTTATTTCTTCTGTTAGATATTCCTTATTTATTACGTTTAGGGTCCATTCTTTTTTCCCGTCCGTTTCCAGTTGCTTTAATCTTGCGTATTCGGTAAGATAAACTAATGTGGCGGCTTTGGCGCTTTCTTTATTACTAACCGTAGCGCTAGAACTTTGTATTACCATATAATAATCATAATAGTATTTTTCCAAATCCGCCCTTATTTTAGGGTTATACTTATCGTTATCTTTCAAATAATTTAGAGCGTTCTTAACCGCGCTTTCAAACCCTGCGTCATAGCTAGTATTATTATTTTCTGCCACGCGGAGCCTCATAAGTTGATTGCCCGCGTTGTCTGCGGCGTAAATTTCATAATAAGCTACTTCATTAAGGCTGACGGATAGTGTATAAGTGTAAAATGTATTGCCGATATTCTCCACTCTGTCGATTTCCTGATTGCCTTTATAAACGACAAAAAAATTAAGTCCGCTGTCGTAAGAACGCGTTTGGTTTCTTCTGTCACTCCGTATCATAACTTCATACAGTACGGCATCGGCGGTTACTATCCAGTTGCCTGTGCGGTAAACTTCGGGATAGCCGGTATCTATGGACGTACAGCAAACAATCTCCGAATCGTATGTTACTTCTTCTCCCTCTTCGCCCTCATAATACACCGCAAAAACAAAAGCCGACCATTCTTTGGCAACAACTTCTACGTATTTTGCTTTTTGCGAAGTGGGGTTTGGATTGGGTATTACTATGGTTTCTACGTAACCTTCGGTTACCATTTTGTCGTTTGTTACCGCTTTTCCGTTGATAAAAATTTCTCCCGTTTCTTCATTTACCGTTACTAAATCTCCTTCGCCTTCGTTGTCTACCTTGACTTGGGCATAGGTAACTTTAATTATATCCGTTGCTAAATTGGTAAAATAACCTTTTATTTTGCAACCGTCTTTGGCGTTTTTTATTCCTTCCTCTACGGTAAAAGAGTTGATTTTGTGCGCCAAAGCGCCTGACGTCGCATAAGAACTTTCTCCGACGGGAATTATTGCATAAACTGCGCAACAAATTATTATAACAACCAACAGCCCAAAGACTGTCTTTTTCATTAATAACCTCTCCTGATTTTTCTTATAGCATCTCTCTGCGAAGAATTATCGCGGGTTTTGCTCACTCTCTGCATGGGATTGAGGGCAAACAACACAATAATACCCACAATTACTATGCCTACCGCAATAACCACCACAACGAAAGTATACTTAAATTCCGACTTTGTAAACACAATTTGTCCCGAACTGCTGGCATGGAAAGTTATATAATCTCCTTCCCTGTCAAATATAACGGTCTGTCCGGCTAGATTTCCGGCAGGCGTAATTTCAAAATTTCCACCCAAATACTTTTCGGGAATCTTAACGTACACTTTGAATTGGTCTTTAATCAAAGTTTCTACGCCGTTTTCTTTTATGGTATAGCCGATAACCGTGCTTTCGGTGCCTAATGCCTTGGTAATTAAATTTGTCTTGTTCGCATTTGTGTTTATTATCTTAAATTCTACCGTCGTACCCTCGTTAAAACCTCTGTCGCTGGTAATAAAGGAAGAATTTGCGGCGGCTTCCACTTTGTTGGAACTTATTTTTATTTGCGAAGAGTAATTCGGCTGTTTCACTATATAGTTAGTAGAATCCAGTCCGTATAACTCGTAGCTGGTGATTGTAACATAGTGGTATCCTACCTTAATATCGTTGTTTAAGGTAGTAGCTGACATTTTCAGTTTAACTTCGTCCTTATAAATAACTCCCTTGAGTTCTCCTGTTATTTCCAATGCAGATACGCCGTCATAAACCTTGTCTTTTACTGCAATATTTATTATCTCCAGGTCCTTCCTTGCTATCTTAAACATTGCCGAAATCTGTTTCTTGTCATAGTTTTCATCATTAAAATATACGGTAATATTATAACTTCCCGCAGCCTTCGGTCTTGTGGTGTTATATCCTTGATATACAATATAATAACTTACGTTAGAAGGACTGGTTGTTATTATCGGGTCAACTATAGTGGTGCCGTAAACCTGTTTTTCCAAAGTTACTTCGTCAAATCTGATATCCTCAATAACCCCTCTGTCTACCTTATATATTATCGTATTGGTAGCCGAATAGTTTTTGTTTATTAAGCTTACCGTTACGTAATAAGTACCTCTCTCCGACGGCGCGGTTTGACTGTTATACACATTCGTCCCCTCGCTCGATACGTAGCGTATATTATAGGTTTCTTTAATATGGATACCGTTAACTATTTCGTCCTTTAATAAGTAGCCGCTCTTGCCTTGATTATTATAATAATCATACAGGATAAAGTCAGCGTCCAGTCTCTTGCCGTAGGTCGTCTGATATTGGGTTACTATCGATCCGTTTTGGGATACGAAATTCATATCCAGTTCTTTCTTCTTAATAGTAATGGAAAATTCGGTCTTGTTATCTAAGTAATTAATATCATCTACCCATACGTGGAAATAATAGGTACCCACGTTTATTATATGATCGGCGTTATATACATAACTCGGGTCAGTTAGGTCAAACGGTACGAAAGTAATATCGTGCATAACTTTTAGTCCCGACGGAGTAGTCGCAAAGGTAGGTATTTGGAAACTTCTAGCGTACGTAAATTCATTGTTAGTTATGTTTATAGTCGCCGCCGCTCTGTTAACAATTATCTCGGTAGTGCCGCGGAATTTGGCAAAGTTGTTGCTGTCGTCGGGGGAGAATACGTATTCTACGTTGGTATACGTCCCCGCAGTCATATAGACAAAGGAAGATTGCACGAAAGCAAAACTACCCGATATGGGGTTGTTAAAGCCGTTATAATAAATCAAACCATAATCAGTCCCCGAAGTAAGGGAAGATTTATCCAAACTTTCCCCTACCGCAATGGGGTTGGCTCTAGGTCTAACCGAACGGACAGCGTTGGCTTCGGCTTTGGCAATTACGAAAATCGGGTTAGAAGTACCGTCAAGACTTACCGATGTTGTTACAACGTAGTTATTGTCGTTTGATACTACTACTACCGAATAATTGCCCGCGTTAATAGGATTCATTACTATTTCGCCTTGGCTGTTTACAAAACTTATCGATACGCTTACGTTAGCGGGAGCTACCGTGTAACTAATTACGCTCCTTCTTGAGGACCCGTTATAAGATGCGCGCAGCACAGTAAAGGAAACGGCAGCATCTGCCGGAGCCACTACTACTTGTACAATAGCCGTAGAAGTAGCATAATTGCCGTTATAGGGTACAAAGGTTACGTTTACGTTGTGGATACCTGCGTTTAGTATAGCGCTACCGTTGCTGAACATAAAGTATCCGTCAATTGCCAAGCCTTCTCTTGTAGCTTCGCCACCTGATAATCTTGCTTCGCTTAATCTTTGACCGTATTTTAAGTTATAAGTAACGCTGTTGGCAGTTTGAGAAATTACCGTCGGTAAGGTAGTTATCGTGGTTACTCTTTGAGTAATATTGTAATTAAATTCGGCATAACCAACCGACATATTCAAGGTGTAGTTACTGTCAAGTAGCACCACTTGTGCTTTATAACTACCTGCATTTATCGGCATAATATTGCTCTTTGTGTAGGTGTCCGAATAATAGTAAATAATATAACCTAAGCTTAGTATTGTTTCGCTATCCTTATACTTGAAGGTAATATCGGGCACCACGTTGCTGCCGTAAACGTAGCTATATACTTGATTGGCTATAAGTCTTATTTCCAGTTTTTGAATTGTGTAGTCAAATACCTTATTGCCTTCGTAAATATCACTGTTTATAACAACCTTTACTTTATAACTACCTGCATCGTTAGGTATGTTTAGAGTGTATGCGCTATCAAGCGCGGTAGCTAATTTATAATAAACCTTGTATATAGCCGAATCAATAGCGGCACTATTAAACAAAGGCGTGGGCGCGACAACAGAATCGTAAACCGAACTGTAATTAGTTAAAGTAAGATTATTGCTGATGTTTTGTTTGGTAATAACAAAGCTAAACGATGCGCTTCCATAATAGTTATCATCGTTTATGTATACGATAACGGTATAATTTCCTACTAAAATACCCGCGCTCTCATTACCGACAGAATCGAACACTCTTATAGAAATAGCTTGAGAATCTACGGGAAGTTGGGTATTGATAACCGATATTGCCAAACCGCTGACGTTTAAGGGTAAACCGTCGTAACTCTTGGTAACGTTGCCCATAATTATACTGGAGCTGTCTATCTCTTGATAAATTTCCAAAATTACAGGACAATTAATTTCTTTATAGTTATCAGTAACAAAACTGATATACACTTCCTTGTTGTTGTCATCAACGGTAAGAAGGGCATTTAGGTCGTATAAGTTTTCGTAACTGGAATCAGAATAAATAATCAGCGTACCGTTTAGGTCAAAAATACTGCCGTTTCTATATAGTCTGAACACGCGGTTTATTTCGTTTAGGTCCTTACCTAAAAAGCCTTTTAGAGAAAATTCCACGTCGGAAGGGATATCGGCTTTTTCTATATCTACGGCAACGTAACCGCGCATGATGTTATAAACGTCGGCGTTGGCTCCCGCGGGGGTGAAAATAACTTGTACACTTTGTCCTACGTTAATTATTGCACTATTGTTTACAAAGGCAAGTAAGCCGAAACTTTCTAGATAAGCCGACGGGTCGGAGAATCCAACCACTACAGTCTGGAAACGAATATCAAAGTTGTTGGTTCTTACTCCGAAAATAGGAGTAACTCCGCTCTTTGGCGTAACGGTTACTCTAACCTGCCCATAATATATTCCGCCGTGCTCTATGTCTATTATATTATTTGTCCATTCTCCGTTGTTGACAACTCCGGCAAGAGGATTTATCCCGCTGACGTTGACGTCAATTTCAAACACTACTATATTGTATAGATCAGATAATTCGGGTTCGAATTGTACTTGAACCTTGTTTATATTGGCTTTGGTAAAGTTTGTTTCGGTAACCACAAATCTTCCGTTAATCTGATTGTTGGTTCCTTCTAAATATGCCTTCCCGCCGGTAATATCAAGAGTGGTTATTGTATCTCCTACAGAGAAGTTATCCAAAACAAGGGTAGGTTTTATTCTTATTTCGGGATTGCCGAAGTCGATAACAAAGTTACTAGCGGCTATTTTTTCTCCTTCATAGTTCTTACTGCTTATTACCGCTCTTACTATGTATTCGCCCTTTTCTCTGGGTAGGTTGGTAATTCCGTTGTAATAAACGGTCAATCTTAAATCGCTGTTTACTCCGTTTCTGTCGTAAATTACGCCTTCAGTTAAAAACGCGTCTACGCCGTGATACTTGCCGTCATAATTAACGTAAAAACCGCTCTCCAGTCCGATATTAATAAATTCCGGCTCAATAGCTTTCTTAACTATTATTATACTTACTTGACCTTGTATCGGATTATAATTTCTATTTATTACGCCTTCGCTTTGGGCAATAAAAGTATATTTTACGGTATGTACGCCTACGTTTAGGAATTTTATATCATCTATGTCTATTGCAAAGATACCGTCTACGTCTCTTTCCGTTGTCCCGAAGTCTACTTCACCTTCGGTTATTAGTACGGGGGCAACTTCGCTGTTATAAACGTAGTGACCGAACTCAGGCGCAATGGAGATACTAAGGTTAGCGGGCACTATATTATAATTGATTATCATTTCGCCCTTATAGTTATCATCAACTATGGTAAGCTTGATTTTATGTTGCCCTACGTCGTAAATTTCTTCTTCTCCGTAAAGTTCGCTACCCTCATGGCAATAGGTCCTAACTATGCTTAGTCCATACGGGTCGGTATAATAATTTAAGGCGTACCGTCTGTTGGTATAAACAGCGGTAATATCGGTCGGCGCGATAATTTTCGCGCTGTATTTATTAATAACTAGGGTGTTGGGATAAACGATTACTTCAAAATAACCGTTATTGTTATCGGCAAGGAAAGTTAGTCTTATATCATAAAAACCTGCGTTGGTAGGCATATTGGTATAGACAATGCCGTTTGCGCTGTCATAAAAACTTATAGAATAAACTGCGGTATTAAGCCCTAAGGACACGCCTAAGTTTCTTTGAATGGTATATGTTTGTTCGGTATTGGTAAGGGTTATTTGAGTGCGGTCTACTCTAATGGTAAGTTCGGTATTTACGTCCTCCGCCGTATAGTTATTGCTACTTAAAGTTAGCACAACCTGATATTTACCTATTTCCGACGGGATAGAATCGGTACGGATACCGTTACTGTAGAACGCTTGCAAAACGGTCTCGTTTATTTGATTTCCGTCTATATCCGTCACTTGAGTAGTAACCGTCTGCGACTTGTTGGAGAAGACTTTGTCGTTACTAATAACCTCAATTATTGCCTGTTTCTTCTGAATTTCTAAAAAAGCTATTTTTTGTCCGGCATAATTATTGTCCACAATTTGTGTGGTTACCCTATAAGAACCTGCCGAAATAACTCCGCTAGCCGGCAGATTATTTATTGCATAAGTAACGGTAAGATAATGATAATCTCCGCTTATCTGACTTTCGGCATAATTACTACCATTCGTCCAAATGGAAGTGGTATAGCTAAAGGTGGTTGCCGCCGAAAAATTATACATTAATTCTCCGTAGGTAAACGTGGGTATAGTTACGTTAAGTCCCGAACTTACGTCGGCTTTTGCTACGGTAAGGTAGATAGAATAACTGGCATCTAACCCGTACGTTTCATAATTTTCGCTGTCGTTGGGCACAAAGTAAATAGGATAAAGCTTTCTTATGCCTGTATCCTCAAACCTATCCTCGTCACCACAAAGCATTCTATATGTTCCGCTAACTTGTTCGCCGGTGTTTTTTGCTACCATAATTCCATTGTTGAAAACAACGTTCTTCATCAGCTTGTTATAGCTTACGGCGGTCGCCTCTTCAAATATACCCGGTGTCTGTTCGGGAACTAGGGTATCTTTATTGATTCTGCAAAGGAAACTTGAAGTACCGCTATAATTGGGGTTGTTGATAGTAAAGATTACGTTGTATTCACCGACTCTAAGATAAGTTTCGGTATATAATAGACCAGTAGACACACTGTAAAAACTGAAACTACCGCTGACAACGTCTGCCGAATTTACTTTGTTGGTATAAGTAACGGTGGGGTTAACGTAACCCTTGTACGTATAGATTCGGTTACCTAAATCTCCAAAATCAATTCCTAATGTGCGTTTATTTACGGTAATCAGACAACTTGTAATGATAGTTTCAAAACTATCGGTATCGGTAGGGGTAAATTTTACGTCTATAAAGTGAGAACCCACTTCAAACATTCTGGAATTTTCGGGAGTAATGGTAGCAAGGCTTAACGTATACCAGCCTTGGGGTAACGTATAATACTCTGCCGACAAACCATAACCTTTCTTTAATATCCTTACGTTCTTAGTTATAGTAATATCGTCAATGCTGTTTATTGTATGTCCGTAAATTATATTTTGTATTTGTACGTTGCCAAAATCAGCCCGCGCTTTACCCACTATTACTTCGCATTCTTTATAAATAAAATCAAAGTTGCGCAAATTCTCCGCCGACGGAACAAAGCATAGATACATCAGTTTTGCGCCCACAGTGGCCTCGTCGTAATTCAACATTTCTTCTATGTAGGCTTCTTTACTTATATCAACGGCCGGATTATAGAAGCGGCTGACCACGACAAAAGACCCTGTTACCGGCTTAACGGTTTCTACAAGTCTGTTGTTCCTGTATTCGTGATAGGTATATCTGACGTTCCAGTTAGAACTTACCGCTACCTGACTTAACGGTTGCAGATAAGTTATATGGCTGTCTAAGTTATTGGGATTAAAGCCTAAAGTGGGGTAAGAAATACTAAGCCTTGTATTGCCTGTTGAAACTTTGTTAATTGTCAAAGTAACAAATACATCAAAGCTGTTTTCATAGTTAATTTCATTAATTGCTACCTTGGCTACGTAAACTCCGGCGTTTTCGGGCACGCCGTCAAAAAGTTCGGATATTGGAACTAAGTTTTCTTCCACCGCCATTTCGTTATAAGAACCGATACTTCCGTCATAGTAATAATAGGTGAAAGAAAAATTGAGTCCGTTATAAACAACCCTATTGGGACCGGTGCCCAGACTAGCTACAGGTGTCGGGTTCTTTTCTGCCTGATAAACGGCTACTACGTTATTAGCCTCAACGTTTAGTTGCTTTTTCCTTATTACAAACTCTTGCGTCCAACTTCCCTTATAGTTACATCTACTTTGATTAATTTCTATAGATACAAGATAATTTCCGGAGTTTGAAGGTATTTCCGACGTATAATCTCCCTCTTCTCCCACTTCGTTAAGTCTGGTATATTGAACAATGGCATATTGAGCAAGGTCGTTACCAAATTCTCCCGGCAATGCCGAAGTAAGGCTGAAATTCAACATTTTGGGACTGCCGTCATAGTCGAAATAAACTTTGCCGTCTCCTGCTTTATTATTTACGTTTAAGTTTACTTCATCGCTGTTATTAATCTTTACCGTTACCGTACGACTAACCAATGCGTAGTTTTCGTCTCTTACAAAAACACCGGCTTCGGTAGTGGTAAATACTATGGCGCCCCCTACTCCGATTGTATAATTAATGGCGCAGAACTGCACGACTATGGTCATTGTTCCCGCTTGCGGATTTGTATAGGCTGGAGAAGTCTTTTCAAGTCCTGTTATGCGGAAATAACCTATTATGTTGTCCGCCGACTTGTAATAATAATATTTTCCGTCGGTTAGGTTATAGCAGGTTATATACGTACTCATTTTTTGACTTAGCCCGTTACTGGTCTCATAAACATCTTCGTCAAAATCAATTTCCGCAAGACTGCTACCATAGTCAATGGTACTTACATTAATGCCGTTAATATTTGGCTCGGCTTGTCTTATTAAGAAAGTCCCCGTCCTTATTCCGTAATATCTGCTGTGATTAAGCAGTTCGCAACGGTAATAATAAGTTCCCGCATTGATAGGAAGAGCTGTAGAAAAAGTAACGTTGTCGGTAGAATAAAACACCGAAATATTGATACCGGAAATTAGCGTGCCGCCGTCTATTCTTATTTGGGCTTTGATTGCTTTGCCGCTGCCGTCAAAAACCTGTTGGGTGTTGGTAACCTCAATAGTGGCTTTCTGCTTGAAAATAAGTGTCATTGCCCTTGCTGTGGGATTTTCACTGAACATTGTGCTTACTTCAAAGGTATACAGAAGGTCGGTTTGGTTTATGGTTACGTTAAGTCCGTTCCAACTGGTTGTTCTTTCGTCGGTGGTGGCAATACCCACGCCCGTTGTCTTAAAGTAAGTTAAAATATAAGCGTTATTGGCTGTGGTGGTAAATCTCGCTCTAACCGAAATTTTGTCCCCTCTCTTGAAAACCGGCTGAGCTACGTATGCCGACATAACACCGCTATCCGACATTGTGGCAAAGGACAAAGTAACGTCGCTTGTCGATACCTGCTTGTCAACCGACGTGCCGTCTCCTAATTGATATTTATAAGTAAAAGCATAGTCGGCAACGTCCACTTTTATAAAGTAAACGATATTGCCGATAGCCTTATTTCCCACGTAATCGCAAGTTATCAGTTCTATGGCATAAGTGCCGCTGGTGTGATAAACAGTTTGTCCGCCCGACGTGTCTTTTAGCGGTAAAATCAGATTGTTATAGTAATATGTAGTCGGCGACTCAATGGTACAGAACACTCCGTCGGCGTCCTCTACGTCAAAACCGTTGCTGGTCTGTCCGTAGGTTGGTATTTCTTCCTCGGGACCAAGTCGCCTGATTTTGTAATAAACAAGCTGTGAACTTGGGTTTACTCCGTGAGCAATATCCCCGCCGCGCAAAGTAAGACTGTCATTTGTAAGCAAAGGCTTTGCGTCGGAAAGACAAAGGTCAACGCCGGTAATCTTACTGACAGTTACAGCACCTTCGGTCACGTTTTCGGTAAGATAAGTAATTTTATTGGTAAAATACGCTCCGTTATCTACGTACTTTGTATAAAACGTGCTGCTTGTGTTAAGTTGGGGGCTGTAAGCCGCCAAACCGTCTAAGTAGTAAGTAAAAGTTCTGCTTACGCTCATATCGACGTTGTCGTACCGCCAAAGCGTTACCGTGATATTAATAACGGGATTGGTAGATGGTAAAACTCGAAAATACGCCATTTCTCCGGAATAGTCGGAACTTATGTCGTAGCTTTGTCCGCCGTGACTGAATTGAGAAATTCTTTCTAACTGACTGGAAGAAAAATTGAAGTTAATTATTGTCCTGTTGTTGGAGTTATCGGTAAGGAATAGTTTTCTAAAGAACCTGCCTTCTGTTACCGTGCCCGAACCGTTGTTGGTTTTGTTTAATGCCAAAGTAAGTGAACCTTTCTGCAGATATGTGCCAAGCTTTATAATATCGTTGGCTTTTACCATATCGCTAGGAGCTGCCGCTATTCTGTTGCCGTCGATATTGACTATCCCGCTGTTATTTTCGTTCTGCTCTATAGCAACGCCCGTTTCGGTTAGGTATTCTACCAAAAAGCCCATACTCTTGATAGCTATAGAAAACTGGAAGCCAACTTTTTGGAAGTTGTTCATTTCCAGCTTTATGTAAGGACTTTCCGCTGCTACAAATACGCTTGGTAAAGTCAAAGACCCTGCCGTCTTTTTTGCATTGGGGTCGTAAGAATCCTCTAATCCGAAAGAGTTGGTATATTTGTTGGAATATAAAATGGGCGCCGGAGTTTCTAAAGTGTTGTCGTATTCACCGCCAAAATAAGTTACCGTATAATCGCACAAATCGGCGCCGTCCATTACGGTGGGATTGGCATATACAAAATACGGAGTGATTTTTACCACGACAAGTTTATCCAAAATTGCTTGGGCAAACTCTCCGGTAGTTTCTATTCCGACGTAAGCTACAAGCCTTAGGTCATTGGAATATTCGTCAATTCTTATATAACCGTTACTGTCCCCGGTGTTAGGGTCCCCTGTTAGTATCGGCACGCCGGTACCTTCGGCTTTGAAATCGCCAAACTGGTTTCCGCTCTGACCAAGCAAGGTAAGAGGATTATTACTAGTGTAGACCAAAGGATTAGCCGCTCTGTCCACGCTTTTTACGTATCCGCCGTTTTGGGTATAAGTAATAACAACTGCATTGGCATGGGAATCCGATACGTTACCGGGTAAAATAAGACCTATAAGAGCACTCGCCAAAATAAGAATAAACAGCAGAAAAGCAGTTCCTGCTTTCTTTATTCCGCCTTTAATAACAAAGCTCCTACCCATCAATGCCTCCAAAATCCCAAAATAAGAGAGTTATATATATATTACTATATATAGGGGTATTGTGTCAATGCTTTATCGGAATTTTAAGACTATATAAAGGCATATAAAAAAACAATCGGGGAGCAATCGCTCCCCGCAAATTCTATTCGTCGGCTTCTTCCACAATTTTTTTGAGTTTTTCTAAGTCGGTTATGCAAATAAGGTCCTTTCTGAAGGTAAAAATATTGTCGTTATCGCGCATTTTCATCATTTCTCTGGACATGCTGGGCCTACTGACGTTAAGGAATTTTGCCATTTGGTTACGATCCATTCCAAGATGAACTTCCAAACTGTTCTGCGCCAAATATTTATCGTATATAAGTTTGGCAATTTTCCTGCGCATTCCTCTTATCGTCATATAGCCGTTGTTGCTTTCAAGGTCTATGATTTTTTGGCTCAATGCCTTAAACGCGTTATTTATTATTTTTTTGTGATAATCGCAGTTGGAGTTACAGTAATTAAGAAGACTGCAAGAGTCAATATAAAGGAGAGTGCAATCCCTTGCCGAAGCTACATAAAATTTAAGTTCACTTTGGGTAAAACATTGTTCCAAACCGAACATTCCCCCATCTATTATGGAAGAAATAACCTCTCTTTCTCCGTTGTTTTTTATTACGAACTCCACGATATTACCGTCTATTACTATACATATTTCGGTGGGTTTATCGTTGGGTCTTGCTATTATCGTGCCTGTGTATTTTTTTACTATTCTTGCCGATAAACAGTCAAAAACCGCCTCAACTTCTTTGTCGGTAAGGTCCTCAAACAGCGCATTTTTCTTAATTTGCTTAAAAAATTTCATTTTCCCTGCTCCGTAGAATTGTTGCAAAAGCAACCGAATTTAGACCATTATTGCACCGAAAAATAAATCTGTCAAGCATATTTATTAAATTGAAAAAGTTGTAATCACGTTTCGTCTGTGCTATAATGATTTTACTATATACGGAGCAAAGTATGAACGGCGCAGATAACTTGATTTTTTCCATAAACGAGCTTATGAAAACCAACCTTCTTAATTCCCTTGAGGGCATAAAAAAGGTTCTTATTTCCATAGCCAATGAAGAAGAATTGACCAAAGCCTTAAAAAAAGCCGCCACCGGCTTTGATTTTAACTCCGAATTTGAAAAAGCCTTTATAAAAAAACAACTCCCCAAAGACACCAACAATTACGTAGCCTTGATAAGCGCAACTTTGTACGCTTTAGACCAAGGCAGTATCGGTCTTGAAGAGTTGCTTAGTATAATTTATCCTGATATTGAGGCTAGCAAAGCCTACGCGTCTTTTCTGAATGAATTGATTACCCGATACCGGTCGGAGTTCATCAATCTAGTCAAAGGAGAACCAAACGAAGTAGTTTTGGATACCAAACCCAAAGATTTGGAAAAAATGAATCAGGAAATAAAAGAGTACGTACGCTTGTTATCGGCAAAGATAGAAAGCGATAAAACCTTAGATAAATTAATAAAAGAAGACGCACTAACCTGTCTTTACGGACTTAGCTATTCTTTAGATTATAACGACACTTTGTTACTAAGAGTTATCTATACCGGACTTATTAATACTTTCTTTCTTTATAGGCTTAATTATGAAGAGTTAAAAGGACTTTCCCGCCTCTTAAAATTATACGGGGTCTTGTAAATGTTATTCGGAGAAACCGCCCTAACTGTACTTGTAATGCTCCTTTACGGAATTCCCGGCTTTATTTTAGTAAAAGTAAAAGCGGTAAAACCTGAATCCATATCGGCTTTTGCCAAAGCCCTATTATTTGTATATCAACCTTGCCTTACCTTATATTCTTTCCAAAAAGTCACTTATACGCCCGAACTTTTCCGTAATATGGGGATTTTTATCGGCATCAGCGCGTTAATGCAGATAGGTTTTCTTATGTTTTTCTTCTTATTATTAAGAAAAAAATACGACGATACCAGATACCGTATATTCACTGTGGCGTCCACTTTCGGCAACGTGGGCTTTTTAGGGGTACCCTTATTGGAAGCGTTACTACCCCAGTTCCCCGAAGCGGTAGCTTATAGTTCTGTATTTATCATATCAATGAACCTTATCTGCTGGACTTTCGGCTCCTTTATCATAACAGGCAACAAAAAGTTCTTCAGCATCAAAAAATTAATACTAAACCCCCCGATTTTGACTTTATTTGTGGCGCTTCCCCTCTTCTTTGCAAAAATATCGTTGCCTACGCCACTAATGAACGGAGTAACCGCCGCCGCAAAGACCACCGCGCCACTTTGTATGCTAATCCTTGGTATGCGCTTTGCCACAGTCAAGAAAAATGAGTTTTTCCAGGACAAAATGGTCTATTTGAATACCGCTATAAAACTGCTGGTATTCCCTATGGTAGGCTACCTTATTACTCACTGGATGCCCATAGATTATGCCATGAAGGCAACGTTATTTATTTTATGCTGTTGTCCTACGGCAAGCGTTGTGCTTAATCTGAGCGAAATTTACGACAACGGTCAGCGTTTTGCCGCCAACGTCGTTTTGATGACTACACTTTTTACCATAATTACCATACCCCTTTTATTAATGATTTTATAAAAAAAAAACCACCGCTTTCGCGGTGGCTAAAATCAGATTTTTCCTTTTATTATTAAGATTGCGCGGCTTCGTTTAGTGCAGCCAACATTTCTTCGGGGTCATAGCCGTGAACCATAGCCGCTTGAGCTATTGTTTCTCCGTGGCTAAGAGCGCAGCCAAGACAGTGCATACCATACTCTCCCAAAACGTTTGCCATTGCTTCCATATTTACGCCTTCGGTTTGGAAAGCTTCTATTAATAATGTGTCTTTTGTGAACATTGTTATATCCTCCTGTTGTTATTTCTCTATTAGTATAATCCATTTTACCCGTTTTTACAAGTCATTTTTGACTTACGTAAGATTTTTTCAAACTTTTTTGTTTGCATGTATAACCTTCCGACAACGGTTAATAATCGTAGGGACAACTAAAAAACAATCCATTCGGAGGTATTATATGGAAAAAAAGCATTCGTCAAGCATAAGATTCAAGGCATTTCTAAAGAAAAATGTATATTATATTATTATGGCAATATGTCTACTTGCTATTGCGGCAATGATTACGGTAACCGTATTGATGCAGCAAAAAGACCCTATTGACACTCCTATAATAGACACGCCCATCGACACACCGATTGACACTCCTATAGACACCCCTATCGATACACCGATTGATGTCCCTGTGGAAACACCCGTTGTATTGATTTGCCCGGTATCTTCTCCAATAATTGCCCTTGATTATGTAGCCGACACCGTAGTTTGGCACGAAACGTTAGGACACTTTGCCGTAAATTTAGGCATTGACTATACCGGCAACGACGGCGACAAGGTTATGGCAGCTTATTCGGGCAAAATTAAGAGTATCGACTATAACGTTCTTGACGGTTATGTGGTCACAATCGAACATAACTCCAAGCTTACCACAACTTATTCTTCCCTCAACGAACCTACAGTATCCGTCGGTCAAACAGTCGCCAAAGGGGAAGCAATCGGCACTATGGGCAACACCGCCACCAAATCGTATCTAATGGGTCCTCACGTACACTTCCGCCTCTATGAAAACGGCGTAGCAATCAATCCGGCGTCATATATGGCTCAAGGCGGCAAATAATTTCTCCAATTAAAATAAAAAAGAGTATCGGTCTTCGATACTCTTTTTTGCTTATTTAATCCACCAGCCAGAATTTATAAACCCCGATAAGATAATCGCTGGAAACCTCAAAATAACGGCATAGTTTCTTAATATCGTCAATGCACGGTTCCTGTTTGCCCTTTTCCCAGTGGCAAATTGTTACTACGTTGACGTTCATTACTTTCGCTAGATCGGTTTGCGTCATGTGTTTTGCTCTCCGCAAGCTTCTCAGCGTTTCTCCGAAGCTAAACTCCATTTTTATTAAATATTGAACATAAGGTCGCCGTAGGTGGGGAAGGGCCAAAACTCTCTTGCGGTATGCAGTTCCATCTCGTCGGCAATAACTCTTATTTCCTTCATTGCGGGAACAATGGTTTCGGCGCAATAGAAAGAAAGCTCCTTTGTATTATGGATATTCTTTGCAACAGCTATTTTTTCACTTAAATCCGCCGCTCCTTTAATAAACTTGGCGTTTAGTTCGCTAAGTTGTCTTAACACTATTAGTTCGGCTTCGGCGTTTATTCCCAATGTCTTTTTATTGACCGCCGTATCCGACAAGTTCTTGCAGTAAGAGCTTACCGCAGGGGCTATTTGTTTGTTAGCCATTTCTACCATGGTTAAAGCTTCGATAGTAATAACTTTGGAATAATTCTCCTGCAAGATTTCCATTCTGGAAGTAAGCTCCTGCGGAGTATAAATCTTATATTTACTAAATAGGTCTACGCTCTTTTGGTGGCAATAAGTAGGGAATGCCTCTGCGCTACTGGCAAGATTACTTAGTCCTCTTCTCTTAGCTTCTTCAACCCATTCCTGCGAATAATTGTTGCCGTTAAAAATAATGCGGGAATGCTCCTTGTAGTTTTCTTTTATAAGAACGTTTAGCGTTTCGGTAAAGTTGTCGCTATTTTCCAAAATAGTGGCGAAATGATCAAGACTTTCGGCTACTATGGTGTTAATAATTGTATTGGTGCAGGCAATACTGGCGCTGGAACCCAGCATGCGGAACTCAAACTTATTACCGGTAAAAGCCAAAGGAGAAGTACGGTTCCTGTCTGTAGTGTCCTTAGGAAATCTTGGCAAGGTCTCAACACCGATTTCAAATTCGTCACGGTTCTTTTGTGTGTAGTCGCAACCGCTTGCTATACTGCACAAAATATTGTTCAGTTCATCGCCTAAGAATATGCTGATAATTGCGGGAGGCGCTTCGTTTGCGCCCAGTCTGTGGTCGTTGCCCGCGCTGGAAACCGATACTCTCAAAATATCCTGATAGATATCAACGGCGCGAATAACCGCGCTCAAAAACAGTAAGAACTGGGCGTTGTCCTTGGGACTAACTCCCGGCTCAAGAAGATTAAGCCCGGTATCGGTAGCCATTGACCAGTTATTATGCTTACCGCTGCCGTTTACCCCTGCGAATGGTTTTTCGTGAAGTAGGCAAACTAGACCGTGACGGTCGGCGACTTTTTTCATAATTTCCATCGTCAGCTGATTATGGTCGGTAGCTACGTTGGTATTACAGAAAATGGGAGCTAGCTCATGCTGAGCGGGAGCAACTTCGTTATGCTCTGTTTTTGCCAAAATCCCCAGTTTCCAAAGCTCAATATCCAACTCCTTCATAAAGTTAAGCACTCTTGGTTTAATGGCTCCGAAATAATGGTCTTCTAGCTCTTGACCCTTAGGCGGTTTTGCCCCAAATAAGGTGCGCCCGCAATAAGTAAGGTCCTTTCTCTTGGTAAAAAGTCCTTTATCTACCAAAAAATATTCCTGTTCTGGCCCTACCGTTGTTACAACTCTGGAAGCTTTTGTATCAAATAGCTTGAGAATACGCAAGGCCTGTTTATTTATTGTTTCCATACTCCGCAAAAGGGGAGTTTTTTTGTCTAATATCTGACCGCCGTAACTGCAAAATACGGTGGGAATGCAAAGGGTGTTTTCCTTGATAAAGGCATAGGAAGTAGGGTCCCAGGCGGTATACCCTCTTGCCTCAAAGGTAGAACGTAAGCCCCCGTTAGGAAAACTACTTGCGTCAGGTTCTCCTTTTATAAGTTCTTTACCCGAAAACTCCATAACGATATTGCCGTTTTTGGTTGGCTGAATGAAGCTGTCGTGTTTTTCGGCGGTAATACCCGTCATTGGCTGGAACCAATGAGTAAAATGTGTGGCGCCTTTTTCCAAAGCCCAGTCACGCATAGCCGAAGCTATAATGTTGGCAAGGCTAGGGTCAAGCATCTCTCCCCTTTGAATAGTTCTTTTAAGCGCCCTGTACGCTTCTTCGGGAAGTCTGGCCTTCATTACGGTTTCGTTGAAAACCATTGTTCCAAATATTTCGGGCACGTTCATAAAATAATCTCCTTTAATAATAATTTAGGAATGTATATAAGAATTGTATTCTATTAAAATAAGCAAAGTCAAGCAAATGGATATTTTTCCGCAAAAACTGTTTAATCATAAGATTAAAAGCCTCAACATAGCTTTATTATGTGAAAAGGTATATTACAATAATAATTGTCGGGCTTTTTATGCTTGCGCTAGTCGTGTTTTCCGACAAATATATTCTGTCCGTAAAAAACGGCTTAGAGCTCTACGCTATTAACGTTTTGCCCGCCCTTTTTCCCTTCTTTTTTTTCTCAAAAATATTAACTGAACTAAACTTAGGCTACGACCTGGGCAACGTACTGAAAAAACCCCTAAGAAAATTCTACAACGCCCCTAACCTTTCGGGCTATATACTGGCAATAAGTATGTTAAGCGGTTATCCTGTCGGGGCAAAACTTGTATCGGACTGTTATAGCAATAACTTAATAACCGCCTCTGAGGCAAAAAAAATTTCCTCTTTTACTTCCACTTCGGGGCCTCTTTTTATCGTGGGCACTGTGGGGATTGCCATGCTGGGAAGCAAGAAAGCGGGCTTTGTGATACTCTTTTGCCACTATTTGGCAACCCTAATTAACGGTTTGGTGTTTCGCGGCAAAAAATCAACGTTGGCAGAAAATACCCTCAGTCCGCCGAAAATCAACTACGATTCTATCCTAAGTAACAGTATGCTTTCTTCCATTACTTCGGTTTTGCTTGTGGGCGGGTACATTGCAATATTTAACTTTGTATTGGATTTTGCTTTTGATATAAAACTAATCTATGTTTTGTCAAACGCTTTAACTTCTTTAGGAATTGACGTAAGACTTAGCAGTAGTTTTTTTGCATCTCTTATAGAAATTACCAAAGGCAGCCTCATGTTCGGTATTAGCGGTTTTTCACTAAAAACTACAATACCTCTAGTGTGCTTTTGTATCAGTTTTGGAGGGATAAGCGTAACGGTACAAAGTCTTACTTTTTTATCTAAATGTAAAATATCCCCCGGATACTATCTTCTTACAAAGACTACCCAAGGGATATTAGCTTTTATTTTTGGATTAATTTGCTCTGTTCTTATGTTTTAATTATTCTTTAACGGAATTAATTTTCTCTATGGTGGAATTAATTCTTTGGCTTGCCTCACTAAGAGAGGTTTTCACTTCGTTTAGCATAGCTATTATGTTTTCGTTTGCCTTGTTTTCGATTAGTTCCTTTCTTTTTAACGCTTCCTTGACGGTATGTTCGCTGATTGCCTTTGCTTCGCTTATCAAAATATGTTCGTCCAAGAGTTGCGCGCGCTTATTTTCGGCATAGTCCAGCATTTCTGCCGCTTTTAGCTTAGCGTCGTTAATTATGGCATCTCCGGTAACGTAAGGAAGAACCTGCCTAATTCTCTTAATAAGCCCCAAGGTGGTTTCTCCGTCCACAATTACGCCGTTGCCCATAAACGGTTTTTTGCCGTTTAATACTTCGGTTTCCAAATAGCTTAATAATAAATTAATATCTTCCATAATTTACCTCATTTCTTTAGTCGCAGAATGGGAATAATTTCTTCTTCTACCAGGTCGGTAACGCTTTCCTCTTTTAATACGTTCTCTCTTACTTTAGTGCTGCTTATATTGTTTAAGGCGTTCATAAAAAGGGTTTCTATCCCGCCGTTTTCTTGATTGTACTTTGCCATTTCTCTTTCGTAGGCAAAATCTCTATCGTCTCTTATCCCTCTTAAAATATATTTTATACCGTTTTTATTGCAATAGTCAACAGTCAGTCCGTCATAATAATCAACAATAACTCTGTCTCCGAATTCGGCTAAAGATAGTTTTATCATTTCTAAGCGGTCGTCCAAAGAATAAACGGCTTTTTTGTCGGGGTTGTTTAAGACTACCACGTATACAAGGTCAAAATCCTCCAACGCTTTAATAACCAAATCCTTATGCCCTTTGGTAAAGGGGTCAAAGGTGCCTGTAACGGCAATTTTACTCACCTTTGAGAAAATTTCCAAAGTGGTTTCGCCGTATCTACGTTGACTTAACTTAGTAAAATAATCATGGTCTATACTTTCATCGCTTGTTTTTCTCTCCACAACTATTTTACCGCCGTCGGCAAGCAAATCAAGCTTTTGAATTTTATCTAAAACATCGCTCCCCAGTTTCTTTATATAGGGTGGGTCGCAGAGGATTATATCAAGCTTTGTTCCTCTGGAAGACAAAAGCCGTAGACAGTCGTTATAGTCCCCTTTGAATAGTTCGTAAGAACCTTTTTCCACAAAAGCAAGGTTGGATACAAGTAAGTCTAAGGATTTACTGTTATTATCGCAGAAAAAAACCTTCTTAGCGCCGCGGCTAATTGCCTCAATACCCAAACCTCCGCTGCCCGCAAACATATCCAAGACTAAAGAATCTTCCACTTCTCCCTGCAAAATATTGTAAATAGCCTCTTTAACCTTGTCGGTAGTGGGTCTTACGTCGTTATTTACGGGAGAATTGAGTTTTCTTCCTCTGTATTTTCCTGCTATTACTCTCATTTTATATCCTGTTTTTGTTAATCAGACATCCTGCCTTAATAATTGCCTTTTCGTTTTCGGTAAGTTTGTCCATATAAAGTTTTATTTTAAGAACTTTTTCCCCTCTTACGATACTTGCCTCTATTTCTCCGCTATCTAATACTTTCTTTACGTTTTTGATTACGATAATATCGTCGTTTTCTAAGGGTATTTCATTTTTATAGACAAAAGGCAGCATACCCCAATTTATAAGGTTACTTCTGTACCTCTTTGTTGCGTACTCTTTAGCTATATTAGCAATACCGCCTAGTACTCTTTGGCATGACGCTGCTTGCTCTCTGGCACTGCCGTCTCCCGGTTTAATGGCAAAAATTACGCTACCTATGCCTATTTCTCCGCTAACTTTCGTTAGTTCCATTGCCCTTAGGTATTCTTCTTTAATAACTCCGTTCTTTCTTGCTTTTTCATCTTCGTTTACTTTCTTTGCCCTCTCTACGTAGTCGGGTCTTTTTCTGCTTAAAGTAAATTCGGCTAGGCGCATGGGATTACTGCGGTAACTGCTGGTTTCTCCCGAAGGGATGAGTTCATCAGTAGTGGTAACAGGATCGTTTATAACCGCGACTACTTTCATTATTATATTATCTTTAAGTTCGGACATATCGGGCCAGTCGGCAATGTTCGGACCGTATTTTAAGGGGTAATTTTCATCGGCTTTATTAAAACAGTCCAAAACACGATTGTCATAAATTGCAGAATCATAGTCAAAAGTTTTCTTCTTATAAATATAATCGATTTCCGTTGCCGCCGTTAAGAATCCACCGTTAGCGGCGGTTGCGGCAATACTCCTGGCGTCCATTAACGCTACGCTTGCAAGTTGTCCTTCACTGGGTTTACTTCCTTCCCTTGACTCAAAGTTCCTGGTGGTGTGCCTTATAGAAAAACCGTTGTTTGACGGCACGTCTCCCGCGCCGAAGCAAGGACCGCAAAAAGCCGTCTTGATATTAACGCCCGCGTTAAGTAGCTTTGCGATAGCGCCTTTCTTAACAAGGTCGATATAGACAGGCTGACTTCCCGGATAAACGCTCATACTTAGCTTGTTTCCTATGCTCTTACTTTCAAGAATAGCCGCCGCTTCCATAATATTGTCGTAGGTTCCGCCTGCGCAGCCTGCTATTATCGCCTGGTCAACTCTTATTTTGCCGTCTATTATTTTGTCGGTCAATACAAAATTCTTATTTTTTAACAGTTTGTTACCCTCATCCTCGCACTTTTTTAGTATGCCGTAAGGATCGGCTTTTAATTCTCTTATGGTGTAGGCGTTGCTCGGGTGGAAAGGTAAAGCAATCATCGGTTCGACTTTGCTTAAATTTATTTTTATAAGACTGTCATAATAACATAATTCGTCTTGAGCTAGTTTTTCATATTCGTTCTTTCTTTTGTGGGTATCAAGATAGTTTTCTACCGCCTCATCGGTAATCCAAATTGAGGATAAACAAGTTGTTTCGGTTGTCATAACGTCTATGCCGTTTCTGTATTCTATGGGTAAGTTTTTCACTCCGTCGCCGAAAAACTCCATTACCTTATTTTTCACAAAACCATTAGAAAAAGTGGCTTTAATGATAGCCAAAGCAACGTCCTGAGGTCCTACCCCTTTTTTTAACTTGCCTATTAATTCCACACCCACCACGTCAGGGTATTTTATGTCGTATGTTTGGCTAAGAAGCTGTTTTACTAGCTCTCCGCCACCTTCCCCTATAGCCATGGTGCCGATTGCGCCGTAACGGGTGTGAGAGTCACTCCCCAAAATCATTTTGCCGCAACCTGCCATTCTTTCACGCATATAGCTGTGAATAACGCCCTGATGCGCAGGCACGTAGATTCCGCCGTATTTTTTTACTGCGGAGTAGCCGAAATCATGGTCGTCTTCGTTTATAGTGCCGCCCACCGCGCAAAGACTGTTATGGCAGTTGGTTAGTACGTAAGGAATGGGGAATTTTTTTAGTCCGCTGGCTTTCGCCGTCTGAATTATTCCAACGTAGGTTATATCGTGGGAGGCCATGCAGTCGAACTTTATTTTTAAGTCACCGCCCTTAATGGTCGGTTTGTTTATATTGTGCTTGTCTAAAATTTTGTAAGCAATCGTTCCTTTATAGGCGTTTTCGCGGTCAAATCCTTCGACATCGGCTGCGGAAATTTTCTTCCCCTTATAAAAATAAACTCCTTTGTTTACTAATTTAATAGGCATATTATTTCTCCTTTCTTTGTTATTCCATCGGTTTGGTATTTTTTACTTTCATTCTGGCAATGGCTCTGGATAACGTCATTTTACTTAGGCGGTATTCTGCCATACTCTTGGCGGTTTCTAATTTTCTGGAATGTTCTTCTATAGCTTTACTAACCCTTTCGTTATCGATTTCTTCGGGCCATTCCATAGTCTGGCACATTACGAAAACCTTGTTTTCTTCCACAACGGCAAAACCCTCTCCGTTGGCGCAATACTTCCTTTTTCCGTCAATGTTCAACCAAATAATGGAGGGCTGCAAGCCAACGACAACGGGGGCGTGATTAGCCAAGATCTGCACTTCTCCGTCCTGGGCTGTAAGGGTTATTCCTTCCACCTCTCCCGAAAAAAAGTTTCTTTCCGGGGTGAGCATTTCCAAATAGAAAGTCTTCATAACTAGTCTTTTTTGTTATCCTTGTTGTACTTTTCTATTACTTCGTCGATATCGCCGACAAACAAGAAGTAGTTTTCGGGGATATGGTCCACCGCTCCGCAAAGAATCCTTTCCACGCTCTCAATTGTCTTGTTAAGAGGAACAAAACGCCCTTCCATATTGGTATATACGCTAGCCACGTAGAACGGCTGAGAAAAGAACTTTTGAAGTTTTCTTGCCCGATAAACGGTCAATTTATCCTCTTTACTCAATTCTTCCATGCCCAAAATGGCGATAATATCCTGTAAGTCCTTGTATCTTTGTAATAATTCCTGACATTTTCTTGCGGCGTTATAGTGTCTTTCTCCCACTATGGATAGTTCCAGTATTCTACTACCCGAAGCAAGGGGGTCGATAGCAGGATAAATACCCTGTTCCACTACTTTTCTTGACAGAACAGTAGTTGCGTCCAAGTGGCTGAAAATTGCGGCGGGAGCCGGGTCGGTAATATCGTCTGCCGGCACGTAAACAGCTTGAATGGAAGTAATGGCGCCGTTTACAGTGGAGGCTATTCTTTCTTCCAAAGCTCCCAATTCTTCATTCAACGTTGGCTGATAGCCAACCGCGCTGGGCATACGACCAAGCAAAGCGCTTACTTCACTGCCCGCTTGAATATATCGGAAAATGTTATCGATAAACAACAAAACGTCCTGTTTCTTGACGTCGCGGAAGTATTCGGCAATAGTTAGCCCGCTAAAAGAGGTACGCATACGTGAGCCTGAGGGTTCATTCATTTGTCCGAACACTAGAGCGGTATTCTTCAAAACTCCGCTTTCGGTCATTTCGGTAATCATTTCGTTACCTTCCCTGCTACGTTCTCCAACCCCTGTAAATACCGAATAGCCGTTATATTCCTGACTAATATTGCGGATAAGTTCTAGAATAAGTACGGTTTTTCCTACGCCCGCGCCCCCAAACAAGCCGATTTTACCGCCCTTTATATAAGGGGTAAGAAGGTCTATTACTTTTATACCGGTTTCAAAAATTTTCGTGTTGTTATTAAGAGCGACTATAGAAGGGGCTTTGCGGTAAATGCTCCAACGCTCATCGGCTATTATTTCTCCCTTGTTGTCAATCGGTTCTCCCAAGACGTTCATAACTCTTCCCAATACGCCTTCGCCAACCGGTACGCAGACGGTAGCGCCGGTTGCTTTTACTTCCATGCCGCGGCTCAGGTTTTCGGTGCCTTCAAAAGCCAACGTTCTGACAATGCCGTTATTTAAGAAGCTCTCCACTTCCAAGGATATTATCCCCTCGTCGGTATTGATTTCCAACTTCTCATAGAGATTAGGTACGTAACCGTAAAACTGAACGTCTACGACAGCGCCTATTATCTGAACTATTTTGCCTTTATTCAAATGTTTTCCCATTTTATATTCCTCTGCTATAATAAAGCAAACTTTTAGTATTCTTCTATATGTGAAGAGCTAAGCTCTGTCATTTCGGTAGTTATTTTTTCTTGTCTGGCTTTGTTGTACATCAGGTGCAGACTGCTTACGATGTCGTTTGCGCTCTGCGTAGCCGAATTCATAGCCCGCATTCTTTCTAGATGTTCTCCGTACTTACTCTCAATAAGACAGCTGTACATAATGCCCAAAATATACTGCGGAGCAAGAATATTAATAACGGAATTTACGTTCGGTTCAAAATACAGCTTTATATTCTTGTCTTCGCCCTGATTTTTTTCAAAATCCTCTTTAAGTATGGGCAAAAGTCTAATACTCTGCGGCATCTGCATGGTTTTAGAGACAAGCTTGGTATAAATAATAACCATTTCTTTCATCTCGTCAGCCTTAAACCTTTCGGCAAAATCTGTGGCTATTATTCGGGCGTCTTCCAAAATCGGCTCGTGGTTAAAACTTATGTTTTCTACGTCCTCGCCCTGCGATTGAAAATAATTGTAGACGGTGGTACCTATGCAAAATATTTTGCGCTTGTCTACCTTTGCTATCTCTTTTGCCGCAAAACTAAGGAGATTATGGTTATATTCTCCCGAAAGACCCTTATCAGAGCCCACTACCAAAAAATAAGTGGCTCCGCTTTCCCTTTTCTTGAGATATTTTTGCTCTCCGCTCAAGTCGCCGTAATGAAGAATATCGGAAATACACTCTCTAACCCTAGAAAAATAGGCACGGTTGCTGCCGTACTTCAGACTGGACTTTTGCATTTTGGAAGCGCTGATTAGCTCCATGGCTTTGGTTATTTGAGCCGTTTCGGTAACGCTTTTTATTCTTGCCTTGATTTCCTTAACGTTCTTCATTATTTCCTCTTGTTAAAGAAGTAGATATTATAATTTTTTATATCCTCGTTTATAACTTTTTCTATTTTTTCGCTAAGGTATCCGTTTGCCCTTATTTCGTTTACATCGGTAAAACTGCTGTTAACAAAATAATTATAAAAGCCGGCAACGTATTCTTTAACTCTGTTTTCGGGTATTTTGGCAAGATGTTTGTTTATGATATATAGATAAATCATTTCTTTGTCTATACTCATAGGCTCGCCTTCGCGCTGCTTTAATAGTTCGGTAATTTTACGTCCCTTGTCCAAAATAGCTTTTGTATTTTCGTCAACGTCGGCGCCAAACTGGGTAAAAAGAGCCATTTCTCTAAAGTGCGCTAAATCTAGACGTAGCTGCGCCGAAAGTTTCTTAATTCCCTTATACTGCGCGCTGCCCCCCACACGGGAAACCGACAAACCGACGTTAAGAGCCGGTCTTACGCCCGAATGGAACAATTCGCTCTCAAGATAAATCTGTCCGTCGGTAATACTTATTACGTTGGTCGGGATATATTGAGAAATATCCCCCGCTTGGGTTTCTACAATGGGTATAGCCGTAATACTTCCGCCGCCCTTTTCTTTACTAAGCTGGGCGCTTCTTTCCAAAAGTTTGCTGTGAACATAAAATATATCGCCCGGATAAGCTTCTCTTCCCGAAGGTCTTTTTAGAAGCAAGCTGATACTTCTGTATGCGTTGGCGTGCTTAGTAAGGTCATCGTAGACAATAAGAACGTCTTTGCCTTGGTTCATAAATTCTTCGGCAATAGTACAACCGGTATACGGAGCAATATATTGTAAAGCCGCGCTGTCGTCGGCTGTACTTACCACCACAACGGTGTTTTGCATGGCGTTAGCTTTAACTAACTTCTGCACCAACTGATTAATATTACTTCCTCTCTGACCGATAGCCACGTAAATGCAAATTACGTTCTTGTCGCGTTGATTAATAATAGCATCGATTGCAATACTGCTTTTACCTGTCTGCCTGTCGCCGATTATTAGTTCTCTCTGTCCTCTGCCTATAGGTACCATACTGTCAATAGCCAAAATTCCCGTTTCCAAAGGACGGTTAACCTTGCTTCTGTCCATTATCTTAGGAGCGGGCTTTTCTATTCTGTCGGTCTTTTCAAAGTGTAAAACGCTGTTGCCGTCAACAGGTTTACCCAGCGGATTTATTACTCTGCCCAGAAGATTTTCCCCAACAGGCACTTCTACCGTCTTGCCCGTTCTATTTACTAGCGCGCCGTATTCTATATTTTTGTTGCTGGTAATAAGCATTGCTTTTACGCAATCGGACATAAGGTTCATTGCAATAGCGTAATTGTCTTTGCCCACTTTGAGTAATTCAAAATAAACGCATTCCGACAAGCCGTCTATGGTAATAATACCGTCGGCTGAGGCTATTACTCTGCCGCAATAGCTGTGGCTGATATCAAGGCTAACCATGTCGGCTAATTTACTTGCCCACAGCATAGGTAGTTCTGCCCTGCCCGGAGAAAGATGCCTGTTTATATAAGAAACGCTTTTTTGCTTGAAATTGTGCAAAGAGGTAGCCACCGTGGAGTCATAGACCTTTTCGCCGTCTATTACCACAACGCCGCCTACCACGTTTTCTAAGGTATAACTAAAACGCACCTCTTCTTCCTTATGTTTTTTCTGCAAGGCAACTTCTAATTTGTTCTTCTGCGCTTGCGTCAAAGGAATGGAGCTTTTTATAATAATACTACGCATTATCCTCTCCGTCTTCCAAATCTTTTATTATGCTTTCGATGAATAAGTCGTTGTCCTTTTCGTTAAGCTCTCTTTCGATAAGCTTTTGGGAAATATTTACGGCAAGGTCAGATATGGAATAGTACAAATCCTGCTTTTCCTTCTCATAAATATTCCTGCTGTCTTCTTTGGCTTTGGTCAATATATCTTTGGCTTCTTCCTTGGCAGAATCCAGCACCTCCTGCGTTTGCACCATAGCTAAGGCATGGGCTTCTTCGGCTATGGAAACAGCCTCTTCCCTTGCTTCGCTAAGAATCCTTTCGCCCTCTTCCTTGGCCTCTACTTTTCCCTTTAAGGCTTCCTGATATTCCTGCTCGGCTTTCTTATAATCGGCATCTCTTTTTTCCATAAACTTCTTAACCGGCTTATACAACAAAAAGTACAGCGCTGTTACTAAGATTATGAAATTAAACAGATGCAATAAGAACTCCTGTACGCTTAATCCCAGGATAATTTCTTTCGATAAAAATTCCATTTTTGCGCTCCTACACTTTTATTACAAGCAATATTGCGATAAGCAGACCGTAAATAGCCGTGGTTTCGGCAAAAGCCAAACCCAACATCAACGTAGTACGGATTTTTCCTTCGGCTTCGGGCTGACGGGCAATGGCTTCGGTGGCTCTGCCGGTAGCGATACCCATACCGATACCTGCGCCCACTCCGGTGAAAGCCGCGATAGCCGCGCCTATTGCGTACAACGCTTCATTAGTAATTGCTGCAATCAAAGTAAACATATCAAAACTCCTTGTTTTGGTTATTGTATTTTTTTATTTTGCTATTCCACCGCCTCTTGGATAAAGAGGGAAGATAGGGTTGCAAAAACGTAAGACTGGATAAGGGCGTGGAACAACGTGGTTATTACGCTTATTAACGCAGGAACAACGAAGGAAGTTATAATAAAGCTGTAAACAAGTTCGGTAATCAGAACACCGCTTACTATACTTCCGAACAGACGGAAACTCATACTAACCGGCACCGCAACGTCGGTTATTAGATTAATAGGATTTAGAAAATGCTTTAATCTTTTTAATTTTTTCTCACGGAAACCGTAATAGTTAATAAGGAAAAACGTACTTAAACCCATAGTTACGCAGGCGTTTATGTCCGACATAATGGGGCGGAAACCGAATAATTCTATCAAAGTGCCAAGACCTATATAAATGGCGGCGATAAGGATATAGCAGCCAACAAAGTTTCCGTATTTTCCTTCTGCCATTTTGCCGAAACCGCCCACTAACATTTCCAATAATTTTTGGATTTTGCCGGGAACGTTTTTCATCCTTCTAATGACGGTTAGCCGTAAAATTATTGCCGCGGCAACCAAAATAAGCATGACGACAAAAGCCGAATAAAACGTCGGATTTACCATGATTTTTGTACCGAAAAGACTTACTTTTTCGGGGTTTAATACCCTGGATAGCCTCTCGCTGGCTTCGTTTGCCAAAAGAATAGTATTGAACATATATATTCCTTATATAGTAGTTATTTGATAATAAGCCTAATTCTACCACAATAGTATTTCATTTGCAAACGTTTCTATAAAATTATCTGCCAATAATGCGCCGTTTCTATGTAATTTACTTGACTTATTGTACTTTGGCGGTACATAATAATAACATTATGAAAACCGATTTTGATAGTGAAAAATTAAATATAGTTTACGAAGACAACCACATTATCGTCGTTGTCAAACCGCAGAATATTCCTTGCTGTCCCGACGAGACGGGCGACCTTGATTTACTTACCGTCATAAAAGACTATATCAAAAAAACTTACAACAAGCCCGGCGACGCTTACGTTGGCTTGGTTCACAGACTTGACCGTCCCACAGGGGGCGTTATGGTCTATGCCAAAACCTCCAAAGCGGCTATGAGGCTGTGTGAAAATATAAAGAACGACGAAATGGAGAAGACCTATCTTGCAGTAACTTTGGGAGAACCGAAAGAAAAATCCATAATCGGTCTGACTAACTACCTTATAAAAGACAGCGCAAAGAACAAAGTCCTCTGCGTGCCGATGGCAACGGAAGGGGCCAAACAAGCAATACTCGACTACTTTACTATCGATACAAAAAACAATTTAAGCCTACTAAAAATAAAACTCCACACGGGAAGGTCTCATCAAATAAGAGCCCAGCTTTCCAATATACTTATTCCTTTATTTGGCGACCAAAAATACGCCGAAGGCAAAACTCCTGTTGGGTATAACCTCGCGCTTTGGGCGTTGGAATTAAAACTAGTTCACCCTACTACCAAAGAAAAACTCGTTTTCAGAGTGTATCCTCCCATAGAGGAAATTCCTTGGAAGTTCTTTGATATCAGCCGCTTTTTATCAATCAGCATAAAAAATAATTATTAATTTGTAAAAATCTATTGACAATTTGCATATATATGTTTATTATGTACTTAATCAGGTTATATACTTGATTATGATTACTACATAAATAAAAGAGAGGTGGACAATGTCAAATTTCAGAAAAGCCGAAATGTGGGATAAGGTTCAGTATTTATTCCGCAATTATTACGACAGGATGATACACATTTCTGCGGAAATGGAGGGAGAACTCGATATAGACAGCTTTATAAAAGCGGTGGACTTGCTTGTGCATAAGGTGGAAATTTTGCGTTGCAGTTTTCGTCCCAATCCTATTAGCCCTTTTTGGGCGCTGACAAGCAACTATGATATAAAAGACTATATAAAAATTGTCTACAGCGACAACGTCGAAGCAGAACTGGACAAAGCCTTGACAGGTTTTATCCCCTTTGACAGTGAAGTGCAAATCCGCGTGACTTTGGTTAAGGGCAATAACAAATGCGGTTATGCAATTTTACTCAACCATATGTGCGCCGACGGCGGGGATTCTAAGTACCTTATGGGAAAACTTATTGAACTATACGCCGATTTCGTCCGCGGGGGTGACGGTACCAAAGTTATTATAAAGCAAGGCACCAGAGCTAACCGCCAGTTATATGACAGAATGCCCGTTGAGAAAGCAAAAAAGGCAAAAAAACTCTACAAAAACATCTCCCAAAGCAAGATAAAAGTAAAATTCCCCTTTACACCCACCGACGCCACCGAAAAAATTCAGATTTTCAAAATGCCTGTGGAGGGGCAATTCCTTACCGACCTTAATGCCGCCAGAAAAAAGCATAACGCCACTATTAACGATGTAGCGTTAACGGCATTTTTCCGCACAGTATATAACTATCTTAGCGGAGAGCAAAAGGATTTTAATATCGTTTCCATGATGGATTTACGCCGTTACTGCGGAGGAGAAACGTTGGGAGTTACTAATATGACGGGCTTTGCCCCATGCGCTATTACCGTTGATAAAGAGCCGTTTGCAGAAACGCTTGCTAAGGTAAAAAAGCAAATGGAAAAGAATAAACAAGATGAATTTATGGGACTGTACAGCCTACCTTTATTAAAACTTGCCTTTACCATACTGCCCTATGCCATTAGTGAGCTAGCCATAAAAATAGGTTACCAAAATCCGCTTATCGGGATGTCAAACATAGGAATTATGGAAAGAGAGAAATTCCAGTTACTAAACACCAAGATGACCAAAGGCTTTATGACGGGAGCGTCAAAATACAAACCCTACATGCAGCTAACTGCAATTACTTTTGACCAGACAATTACCTTTGCCATTGCCGAAAAGTGCAACGAAAAAGACGCCGTTATTATAAAACAATTTTTAATGGATTATAAAAAAGAACTTCTTGAATTTTGCAAAAACGCATAAATTAAAAGCGACCATATTTGAAATGCACCCTAAAAGTTGGACACCTAAAACTGAAAATGAGTCCGATACAATACCGAACTCATTACTGATATTAAATATTTTTTGTCCAAACTTTGGGGTTCACATCATATTTCGGTCGCTTTTTTTATCTGTTTTCTATCATCGTTTTTACTTTCATTAACCTTATGGTGTTGGAACGTTCGTTCTCGTCAAGCTTCATTGTGATATACTTTATCGTCTCTTGCAACTGCGGAATCATTACGTATTCCAACGCGTTTACTCTTCGGCGGTTCTTTTCTATTTCGTCGGCTAACATATTGCAGGTTTTTTCCACTTCTGCAAGTTTAATAAGCTTAACTAACAACTCGCTTAAATTACTGATACTGCCGTCAAGTTCGGAGGAAACACTGGCAAAAGAATAGGGATAAAGTTCTTTTTTGTCCTCGGGTAAAACTTCTATAACGGGTACAGACACGCTCATTACGTTCTTATCCGACGTTTTTAGCTGCACGCTAAAACCGGGCATTGCTACCGCTTCTTCCATTACTTGAGAGGTAGTCACCGCGCTGGCAAGCAAAAAACTGCGCAAAGCTAAGCTCACTTCGGTTTCTATCTCCTCTCGAAGTTTCTTGTTTTCTTTGATATAAAGCATAAACTGACGTATTGTCTCGTCGGATTTATCCTTTAACAGCTTGTGTCCCCTGACGGCAGTCTTCAAGCGGGTTTTTAACCTTCGAAGCTCCATTCTGGTGGGGTTTACGTTCAATCTTGCCATATTATTCTCTCTTATAATTTATCGTAGAATTCTTCCAAATAGGCGTCTCTAATACGCTTTAACTCGTTTCTCGGTAGCAGTTTTAATAAGCTCCAGCCCAAAGATAAAGTATCTTCTATACTGCGGTTCTTGTCAAAACCTTGAGAAACGTACTGTTTTTCGAACTCTTCGGCGAATTTCGCAAACTTTCTGTCGACTTCGGTCAACGCCGCTTCACCCAAAATTGCGCTAAGTTCCTTAGCTTCTTTACCTCTTGCGTATGCGCTGAACAACTGGTTCATCGTGTCGGCATGGTCTTTTCTGGTTTTATTGGCTCCGATACCTTTGTCTTTCAGACGGGACAGGGAAGGCAAAACGTCAATTGGCGGTGTAATACCTTTCTTATATAGTTCGCGGCTCAAAATAATCTGCCCTTCTGTTATATATCCGGTAAGGTCGGGTATGGGGTGGGTCTTATCGTCTTCGGGCATGGTAAGAATAGGTATTTGGGTAATACTGCCCTTCTTGCCTTTTATCCTTCCCGCTCTTTCATAAATGGTGGCAAGGTCGGTGTACAAATAACCGGGATATCCTCTTCTGCCCGGCACTTCCTTTCTTGCCGCGCTCACTTCACGCAGAGCCTCGCAGTAGTTGGTTATGTCGGTAATAATAACCAATACGTGCATATCGCATTCGAACGCTAAATATTCGGCGGTAGTAAGAGCCATTCTCGGGGTGGCTATTCTCTCAATCGCAGGGTCGTTAGCCAGATTCATAAATAAAACGGCTCTGTCAATAGCTCCGGTCTTACGGAAGTCGGAAATAAAATAGTCGGCTTCTTCAAAAGTAATACCAACGGCGGCAAACACAACGGCAAACTTGCTGTCGCTGTTAAGAACCTTTGCCTGACGGGCAATCTGCGCCGCCAGTTCTGCGTGAGGAAGTCCCGACGCGCTAAACACGGGGAGTTTTTGTCCTCTAACAAGGGTATTAAGTCCGTCTATTGCCGAAATACCGGTCTGAATAAATTCATCGGGATAGTTTCTTGCAACGGGGTTAATGGGCTGACCGTTTATATTTATTTTCTTTTTGGGAATAATAGGCGCGCCGTTGTCACGCGGACGGCCCATTCCGTCAAATACTCTGCCTAGCATGTCTTCGCTAACGGCAATCTCAATGCCTCTGCCTAAAAACCTTGCTTTGGACGTGGAGATACGCAAGCCCGAAGAACCTTCAAACAACTGCACTAACGCCTTATCGCCGTTAATTTCCAAAACTTTGCCGTTTCTCTTTTCGCCGCTGCTCTGCTCTATTTCTACAAGTTCGTCATATTTTACGCCCTCAACGCCTTCTACAAGCATCAAAGGTCCGACTACTTCTCTTATCGTCTTATATTCTTTAAGCATCTACTTCCTCCTATCCTATTACCGCGGCAATCTCTTGCTTGAGCTCTTTTTCTATTTCGTCAAACTTATTTACGCTTTCTTCTTCTATATATTTTGCTCTGCCTATTTTTTCTCTGACACTTAGATTTATTATGTCTTCTATATCGACGTTGTTTTTAACTAACGCGTCCATACCAAGTTTATAATAAGTTAAAATAAGTTTTAGCATACGCAACTGCTTGTTTAGGGAAGCGTAAGTATCGATTTCGTGGAAGGCGTTCTGGTGTAAGTAGTCTTCTCTAATAGTCTTAGCTACTTCCATTGTTAGTCTGTCTTTACTTCCTAATGCGTCCATACCGACAAGTCTTACTATTTCTTCCAAAGTTGCTTCTTCCTGAAGTATAAGCATTGCCTGTTTGCGGTATGCGTTCCAATCGTTACCCATAGTTTCACTGTACCAATCGGACAGACGGTCGGCATACAGACTGTAGCTTTGCAGCCAGTCTATTGCGGGGAAGTGACGTCTATAAGCTAACGATGCGCTAAGTCCCCAAAAAACTTTTACTATTCTTAACGTTGCCTGGCTTACAGGTTCGCTCAAATCCCCTCCGGGAGGGCTAACTGCTCCTATGGCAGTAACGCTGCCTACTTTACCTTTACTTCCCAAAACCTTTGCAATACCTGCTCTTTCATAGAATTCTGCCAAACGACTACTTAGATACGCAGGATAACCTTCTTCACCGGGCATTTCTTCCAATCTGCCGCTCATTTCTCTCAAGGCTTCTGCCCATCTGGAAGTAGAATCTGCCATTATTGCAACGTTGTAGCCCATATCGCGGAAATATTCGGCAATGGTTATTCCTGTATATATACTAGCTTCACGCGCCGCAACGGGCATATCTGAGGTGTTGGCTATAAGCACCGTTCTTCTCATCAAAGGCTCTCCCGTTTTGGGATCAACCAACTCGGGGAACTCATTAAGAACGTCAGTCATTTCGTTGCCGCGTTCTCCGCAACCAACGTATACGATTATGTCGGCATCAGCCCATTTTGCCAGCTGATGCTGAACTACCGTTTTTCCGCTTCCGAAGGGGCCCGGCACTGCGGCTACACCGCCTTTTGTTATGGGGAAGAAAGTATCTATTACTCTCTGTCCTGTGATAAGAGGAGCTTTGGGGGGGAGTTTTTCTAAATACGGTCTACCTTTTCTTACCGAACATTTTTGTAACATAGTAAGATTATTAATAGTTCCGTTATTATCAAGCACGGCTACTATATCGTCCAAAGTAAAATCGCCCTCTTTTATATCGGTAACTTTACCGCATATTCCCGCAGGCACCATAATGCTGTGTCTTATAAGGTGATTTTCTTGAACGTAGCCTAATTCGTCACCCGGAATAAGGGTATCGCCTATTTTTGCGGTAGGATAAAAATGCCATAATTTGGTATGGTCAAGAGCGGTTACTTCCACACCTCTTGCAATACGGTCGCCGCTTTTATCCCAAAGGGCTTTTAGCGGTCTTTGTATTCCGTCGAATATAGATTCTATGAGTCCCGGCCCAAGCTCTACGCTAAGGGGCATATCGGTGGCAAAAACCTCATCGCCGGGTCCGATTCCGCCCGTTTCTTCATAAACCTGAATAGACGCCTTGTCTCCGCGCAACTCTATTATTTCTCCGATAAGACGGTGCTTTGATACTCTGACGACGTCGTACATTTTGCTTTCGCTCATGCCGCTTGCGACAATCAAAGGTCCGCTTACCTTAATTATTTTACCGCTGATTTCCTTCATTATATCTTTCTCCTATTCGTTATCATTTTTTACTTAATATATCTGTTCCTAGAGCCTTTTCCACGTCTTTTGATATTCCCCTCATACCAAAACCGGTACTACCACCTGCCCCGGGTATGGGAATAACCGCCGGATAGGGTCTAACTTTGTATCTATCCACAATGTCGGAAATACTCTCGGCAATTTCCTCGGTTATAAAAATTACGGCATAATTTCTTGCCAGTTTCTTCAACGTTTCCGATGCGTCAAAACTGTTTTTTATGGGGAAAACGTCGACGCCTATAGCCTTAAACGCCAAAATGCTGTCCTTATCGCCTATTACCGCTATTTTGTTGTTAAGCATACAGCGTCCTCACTCTCTTTTTCATTTCTTCAAAACTGACTTTGTTCTTAATACAGACCAAAACCACACGTAAAACTTTAATTTCGTTTAATTTTGCAAGATAATACCCAACTATAGGAGCGACCGAAAACATATCGGTCTTATTTATGGAAAATATTTTTAGAAGATAGTTATCCTGCATTGTTTCGTATGCGCTTAAGTCCCCGCCGCTTATTTTGTCAAAAAATTCTTTATACACGGTGCCGCTAACCAGTTTTATAAGCTTAGCCTCATCCATATTGACTTCTTCAAACTGTTTTAGGCTCAAACTGCCACCCTCAACAAAGTTATCGGCAAAGAATGCATAGACACCGTTTATTTTTTTCACCCTTAAATAAGTGAGAATGTTAGTGGAATCAATAAGCGTAACAAAATACTGTTTTATATACTTGTCGTTAACTTTTTCCAGTCTGCTCGCCATATCCTTATACATGGCCTTGTCCATTTCAACGTCAATTAGTCGCGGAGAGCCGTTGCCTGTTTCGAAGGCTTTGGTTATTTTCTTTACCGCCTCCTCAACGTAAACTGTAAAAGACAGTTTGTCACTGTCCAGCCACTCTTTTAATTTGGCATAAGGATAATTTCCGTCGGGCAAAATAAGGGGTGTCATATCTTCGATATTACCGTATTTTGCTTTAAGCAGCGCCTTTACGTTGTGATAATCGTTTCTTAAAAAGAAGCATTCAAACCCTGCGTTTTCGGGAGCTACTTCTCTGACAAAAGATGTGACGATATTTTCTTCTTCGATAAGAAGGTCATAAAAATTGTCGTCTTCTACTACCATTCCACCTGCATAATTTGCCTCAATCAAAATTCTAATGGCATCGGAAAGATTTTTGCACTCCATCATTCGTTGCAAACGCTCTTCGCTAAGCAATGTCATTTCTTTGGCTTTGGCTCTGGAATTGGCAAAAATTATACCTTTCTTCATTTATTCTCCAAACAAAATTTCGGCAATTTGCGGTTCGAAACTGCTTCTTACACCTTCAAGTTCTACTTCTAAGGTCATATTCTTATCGCTACCAGAACCCGACAAAATTATTCCTCCGCAAAAATCTCCGTAATTATCACTAAATATCAATTTTTTATCGGAATTAGCGGCAAGCCATTTTTTATCAAACAAATTCTTATCCTGAATAGAAAACGTGACCGTTTCTCCCTCTTCGGCTTGTGAAAGCATTCTGATTATTAGTTTTTTATAATTATCGGAGTCTTTTTTTACAGCTTCAACGGCAGAATCAAAGGCTTTGGAAATAATTTCTTGCTTGGCTTGCAAAATAAGCTTCTTAACCTCAAGGTTGGCAACGGTAATTTTGCGCCTTATTATTTCTTCACGCTCCAAATAGGACTCTTCCATATTTTTTTCGCGATAGATTTTTGCGTCGTTTTGCGCGACGGCAATCTCCTGAGCGCAAAAAGCGTTTGCCTCCTCAAGCGTGGAGTTGACAACGGCTACTGCATCAGACAGGATTTTGTCTACTATTGCTTCTTTCCCGCTCATTTTTTCTCCTCTTATATCCATTTAGGAATAAATACCGCCAAGAACGATACTAAGAAGCCTAAAAGGGCATAAGTTTCTACCATTGCCGTCATAAGCATACCCTTTGTGCTTTCTTCGGGACGTTTTGCAACCAAACCGATAGCGCTTACAGCAACGTTACCTTGATGAATAGCAGAGAATAAGCCGGAAATAGCAATAGGCAAACAAGCCGCCAATACGCCGATACCGCCGGTAACGGTAATAAAGGTGCCGGTAGTAGCTAGCTTAAAGCCCGCAAATGCGTTCAACTTTATCAAAGCAAGGAAGCCTACGATGAAGCCGTAAATACCTTGTGTTGCGGGTAGAAGCTGCAGAATAAGGCATTTCATAAATTTATCGGGGTCCTCGGCAGTAACTCCCGCAGCAGCCTGACCTGCTCTGCCTACGCCTATGCTTGAGCCAGTACCGCTAAGCCCTACAGCCAATGCCACTCCGAAAAGCGCCAATCCAGTTCCTAATAGTTCCATAAATGACCTCCTAAAATGTCAATTTTATTAATTATCTAAATAAGTATATTTTGTTTTTGAGCCCAAAGGCATAAAAGCTCTTCCGTTGCCTTCGTAAAAACGACCGAAGAACTCTATATATTGCAAACGGGAATTATGAACATATGCGCCAAGAAGGTTTATCGCAAGGTTAAACGCATGACCGAAAATCAGTACCGGTACGGCAACAATCCATCCTACCCATAAACCCTTGAAAAAGGTGTTTACAATAATGGTAGCCAACATATTAATTACGTAGCCAATTACCCCCGAAGTAAGTCCTAATCCGAACAAACGGGAATAGCTAAGAAGGTCGCTTACTACATTAATAGCGCCGTATGCGTTACCCAAAGCACCGGTAACCATTTTTACTGGGTTCTTTTTGCCTATAGCTCCGCCGGTTAATAGCAACGCGGCGCCAACTATGGCAACGTATTTTCCTATTTCGGCGCAAACGGTAAACCATTTGGGAACAACGTCAACGACAATCGCGCCCAAGAAAACCATAAGCGAAGGGGAAATTAAAAACAATCCCATAAAAATAATAACCCAACTAAAATTATTGAGAATACCCTTTACTGCATTGCCCGATTTTATTTCGGCAACGCCCTTTAATGCAAAACCCGTTCCTATCTGCAAAGCGCCCATGCCTAAGGAAAGCATAAACATCTTTAACGGTTCGTTTAGGGGGTTAAACCAAGCAAGTTTGGCAAAAATGCTGTTTGCGGGCAAATCTACAGCGAACCAACCTCCGAACAACGCTCCCCATATAACTGTGGAAATTCCGCAAAAGCCGAACATAATCATCATTTTGCCGCTGTCTTTTACGGGTTTGGTTATGGCTACAAAAGCAAAACATGCTATCGCCATAATAACTCCGTAGCCTGCGTCGCCAAGCATAATGCCAAAGAACAAAAAGTAGAACATCGCCACAAATAAATTAGGGTCTTGACCGCGATAATTTGGCCGACCGAACATATTCGTTATGCCGTCAAACGCGGTGACAACCTTGTTATTTTTTGTCAAAGTGGGAGGTGTTTCTTCTTCTAACGGATCACGGAAAAATACTTCCGCTCTCTTACATTTTGCTGCAATTTCGTTCTTAACGTCTTCTACACGGTCGGTAGGTACCCAGCCTTCCATAACTATGGCTTTCTGAGTTTTCGCGCAGCCTTCGGTAATTTCTATTTTGGCTTTTTCCAAACCGTAATAATCGTAAATAATCTTAAAAGAGGCAAGATACTTCGAATATTCTATGGCGTCTATAATATTTTCTTGCCTTTTTTTGTCCAGTTTTTCTGTTTCTTCCTTGAGGCTTCTGATTTTTTCGGCGGCGGTGCAATCAAAATTAAAGGAAGACCTAACAAACTCCGATGCCGCTAAGATATTAAGAATTTCCCCTTTTTTGTCCTTGTGCCCTACAATAAGCACGCATGCCATTTTGTCGCCCGGATAAGCGTATAAAACAAAATCCTCCGCTTGTTGTTTTAGAGACTCTACTTTGTTTAACGGGACAGTCCCCGCAAGCATAAAGGTATATAAACTGTCTTTTATTTCCGAAAAAGGAATTTCCAACGGCGCATAAACGCTAAGTTGCTCTATAAGCGCGTTATTCCTTGCTTTTGCCGATTTGATATCAACTAATTCGGCATTGATTTTTTCCATTTCTGCGATTATGGAAAAAAGTTCGGTTTCTTCCTTCGCCGTTTCTTCGTATTCATCCAAAGGAATAAGGCGGTTTTCTTTTTTTAGGTTGATTTTAACGGCGTTTTTGTCATCGATTTTTTGATATTCTTTGGCAATTTCTTTCAAAAAAGTCAACGCAAAACTAATCCGCAGATGTTTTGACTCCAATACGGATTTGTTCTTTACGTCAACCTCTTTATGGCATAACGCCGTACTTTCAACAAGCTCAACGCAGCCCTTAGACATAAAAATCTTAAAAAGCTTGCTTTTTTCGCTGTTATGAGCCACTAGGCTCATTTTTTGCATACTAACGATTGCCATAGCTTGTAAAAACCTTTTCTTTGATAAATTCCACAGCCTTAGTAATTTCGGTCTGTACTCTTAATGCTTCGGCGGTCTTGTTGCCAGAAAACATTATCTTTTCGTATTGGCTGTTGCCTTCGTTTGTCGCGGTTTCTACAGCCTTTTTTCTATCTTCTTTTACCGCTTCTTTGGCGATATTTCTGATTTTTTCACATTCGGCATCGGCGTTTAATACCATAGCTTTGGCATCTTCTTGAGCTTGGCTAATCATTTGATTTGCTTTTTCTTCCGCCTCCAATATGGCGTTTATTGTTTCGGTAACCACCTAAAGCCTCCTAAAAAATTTTTATTTCGTGCCGAACAATCTGTCGCCGGCGTCCCCAAGTCCGGGTACGATATAAGCGTGTTCGTTTAGTCTTTCATCTAAAGATGCCGTGTAAATAGGCACGTCGGGATGAGCTTTGTTAAGAGCCTGCACACCCTCAGGCGCCGAAATCAGGCACATAAACTTAATATCGGTAACTCCTCTTTGCTTAATAAAATCAATAGCCATAGCCGCGCTTCCGCCGGTAGCCAACATCGGGTCAACAACAATTATAGTTCTTTGGTCGGCGTCAATAGGAAGTTTGCAGTAATATTCTACGGGCTTTAAGGTCGCGGGGTCACGATAGCAACCGATGTGACCGATTTTTGCCGAAGGAACAAGCTCCAACACTCCGTCAACCATGCCAAGACCGGCTCTTAAAATAGGTACTATACCAATGCTCCTTCCTCCCAACATTTTACCCGTCCATTTGGTAATAGGTGTTTCTATTTCTACGTCTACGAGGGGCAAATCTCTTGTCACTTCGTATGCCATCAGCAAAGATATTTCTTTAAGTAACTGGCGAAAATCCTTAGGATTCGTGTCTTTGCATCTCATCATAGAGAGTTTGTGGGTAATCAACGGATGATTGATAATGTTAATATTCATTGGTATTCTCCTATAAATTATTATTTATAAATTATTGTTTTCTATATCGGTTATTTTATTAATTCTTATTTGGTGTCTGCCGCCGGCAAAAGGAGTTGTGAGATACTTTAAGGTCATCTCTTTGGCAAGCTCCGGTGAAGTAATTCTTCCGCCCATAGCAATAATATTGGCGTTGTTATGTTCGGCTACCATCTGCGCGCTGAAAATATCGGTAATATGTGCGCAGCGTATTCCTCTAACCTTATTCGCCGCAATGGAAATACCAATCCCCGTGCCGCAAAGCAAAATGCCTTTGTCGGCGTCGCCGTTTACTACAGCTTTAGCAACCTTCAATGCAAAATCGGGATAATCGACAGAAACTTCGCAATTATTTGTTCCGAAGTCCAAAATTTCATACCCAAGCGATTTCACCGCTTCAATACATGCTTGTTTTAATACGTAACCACCGTGATCACAGCCTATGGCAATTTTCATAAATGCTCCTTTCAAAACAAAAGAATAAAACTAGTTTATGATATTTTTAGTATTATAGCATATTTTGTGGTATGCTGACAAGTGAAAACCCGACTAATAACAGTTTCAAAGGCAAAATGATAGTAAATTAAATAATCTTTCCACCGCTGCTTTTCTTAAGCCTGTTCATAACGGAGGCTTCAAGCCCTGTTTCGCCCAATCCTTCTATTAAAATTATATCGGAATTTTTTTCGCTTTCTCTAAGTAGTCTAAATATATTACGGGCAATCTCTTCGGTAGTTTTACCCATACTTATAGTATCTATATCCTCAAATTTATTTTTACTGTTCTCTTTAACAAGAACAGTTACCCTTTTTCCATCTTTTTTCCACTCTGAACAGGCGTTTTTCGCCTTGTTAAAATCATAAAACAAATAACACGGCACAACGGGCGCATAGTGGGTATATTTCATACCGGGAGATTCCGCGACCACAACTTCGCCGGTATGACTTTTTACGGCGCCTAAATATTTACTAAGCATCTCAACGGTAATGGCGCCCGGGCGTAAAACGGTTGGGATATCCCCAGCTAAACTAAGAACGGTAGATTCTATCCCCACTTCGCAGCTGCCGCCGTCCAAAATAAGAGGGATTCTACCTTGCATATCCTCAAAAACGTAACGGCATTCGGTTGGGCTGACTCTCTTAGACAAATTGGCGCTGGGCGCGGCAATGGGCCTACCGCATCTTTTCAAAAACTCCCTTGCCATAGGATGAGACGGTATTCTTATCCCCACGGTGTCAAGATTAGCGGTAGCGATATTGGGGACGCAGTCTTTTTTCTTTAGAACAACGGTAATGGGTCCGGGAGAAAACGCATCGAAAATTTTCTTAGCTTCTTCGGTTAGATAGGCTACTTCGCTAATAGCGTCAATATCATATAAATGAACGATAAATGGATTATCTAAAGGGCGGTCTTTGGCAACAAAAATTTTTTTAATAGCTTCTTGATTGGTCGCATCTCCCCCAAGTCCGTAAACGGTTTCGGTAGGGAAGGCAACTATTTCTCCCTCATTTATAAGCCTTGCCGCCTCATTGATAAGTTCATATCCGCCGACTTTCGTATTGTACATTTTTTCCTTCTTTATTTAAGATTGTATATCTTTGTTATACCGTTTTCCGTTGCCGCCACCCGGCTAAATAAATAAGAGCCTCTCTCCATAATAGTTTCCAAAACGTCAAGGTTATCATATTTAGCCTCAAGAAGTACGTTCCCCGCGTAATTTTTCAAACCAAGTTTACCGTCCGACTGAAAAACGTAAACCCCTTCTCTGATATTTACAACGTCGTTTAGCAAAACCTTATTTCCGCTTTTGTCAACTCTGTAATAAAGATAAGCAGAACCTTCCTTTCTTACGCCGATACAATAATCTCCGTAAAACATAGTCAGTTCTTCGTATTCAAAGGGCAGCAAATATCTTCCGTCGGTGGCAATAGCGCCGAAAGCTCCTTTTTTGGTCTGCAGATTAAATTCATAAGCGAGAACCGCGCTGTTATTCATTGAATAAGTTATATAAGTATAGGTATTTTCCACGTATGGAGCCAGAACTTTTTCCTTTATATTATTATCATAAATGTTGACGCTTCCGTAATAATTCTGATAAGAAGGGTCGGAAGTCTGAACAGCCTTGCCGTCCACGTAAACAGGAGGCATAAGTAAATTATCTAGCCTAATTACGTTTGCTTTGGTGTCCATAAGACAGAACGATATTTCGGCTTCGTAATTTCCGATGTCTGCATAGGGTAGATAATAGTAATATACAATGCTGTAACCCTCTTTTATGGAAGAAGCGGGATTAAGATAGGGCATAGAATAATTATATCTGCCGTTCTCGCTGTCAAAATTGGATAAATTCTGCAAATAATTAACCAGTTCGGAATAATAATCGGTGTTATATTGGTTGGCTACGCTTTCTACAATCAACCACTCTTTTTGGGTGGCGGTTTTTGTTTTTACGTTATAAAAATCACATCTTACGTTGGCATAATACGTGGTGGATTCTCCTGTATAGGTGTCGAAATCCTCCAAAATCATATTATATCCCACAAAAGCTTCGGTGCTTTGAATTTTTGCGGTGCGAGAAAACCAACCGTTACCTAAATAAAACACGCTTACCGTTATTTTATCGGCATACTCTCCTTGTGTATCCTCCGGGAAAGCATAGTAAAAATCTTTTTCGTTTAGCTCTAAGTATCCGTTAATCTGCAAGCTGGACAGTTCGAAAAAATATGCGTGATTGTTAGTAACCGCCGACAAAATCCCGTCGTTTATGGAAAAAACGTAATCGCTGCCGCATTTTACACGAAAAGCCTCAAGTAACGTATCTTGAGAATAGTCGTAAAAGGTGCTGAAATTTACTAAAGAAGTGGGCGTTGACTTTATCCCGGGGCAAACGATATAATCTCCCACAAAAGCGAACTGGTCATAGTTACTTTTGTACTCTACAGAAAAATCGGTAAGGTCCTTGGTGTCGCCGTCCGTATTGTTTCGGAATTTAACAACCCCTATCCTATACGTTAGTACATTTTTGTTACTGCTGTCCTTACCCAAAGCGGGCTTGGTTACAATTGCGTAATCGCCTTTAATTTTGATAACTCCGGTATACTTAGGCGGGCAGAATATTTCTTTATCGGATGCAAAACCCAACAAGAACATAGTTTCGTTGTCGCTACTGCCGTAAGGGTTTACCACCTCTGTTTTTGTAATAAAAATATCATTCTTGACATCATAACTATGAATGGACACTTTTTCGGGCAGAGATAGACTCTCCGTTGCCGAAGTAATCTCTTTGGCGGAAACAAAATTATTGAAGTATTTTTCGTATTCGCCCTTCTTTTTGCACCCGAAAAACGTAACTGCGCAAATCAAAGCCAATACGCATACAAACAGTTTTACCATTTTTTTCATATATTTATTGTACCACCAAATACCTTAATTTACAATTAATTCTCTCAACCAAAAAAACAAAAAGCGGAGCAAATAATTTTGCCCCGCTCTGAAATTAGATTTTACTACATAAAGTAATTTTCATTATACTGCGCCGTAACCATATACGTTATGAATATTTACCAATTGCGCAGAAGTAAGTAGTATCGGATAACCTTCAACATTAAATGCATAGCTGGAATTTCTTGTATTTCCATATACTATAGAAGAATTTGAATAATTTGCTCCGCATACGCCACCAACATAAGGCACGCTTGTATTAGAACTGGTAATGCTGAAATAAACCAAAAGCCTTCTACCTTCATTGTTATAAAGTGACCCGCCGGAATTATTTTTACCCAAAATAGCTCCAATAAGACTGAGTGAATACAAGTAACCACCTAATAAAGAAAGACTTGCGTTGCAAGAATAAATACTTGCGCCTTCAAGATTCAATCCGGCAATACCTCCAGCAAAAAAGTTAGAACACGTTTCAATATCAACAGAACAAGTATGAATTATTCCATAATTGGCACCGGCAATACCGCCGAAGTTTAGCGATGTGCCTGTTCTAATCGGGGCATAATTACCGGATATATAGTCGTAAAAATTACTTGTCGGATATGAATAACTTGTTGTTGTAACAGTTACAGAACGGATAGTCCCATAGTTTTTTACAGATACCAAACCTGTATATGTGCCACTTAAAGTAATGGAATTTGTGACGCTTAATGTAAAATCGCGTATAGTCCCGTAATTATAACTACAAAATATACTACTATTGCCGCCATTTGCACTAGCATAGATATATTTCGAATTCCCATTATAAATCCCGTAAAAATCACTGTTCTGAAATATTGTCCCACCGTAAATGTCAATACTGTTCATTTGCTTAAAATATACATAGGCGTCGTCATAACTCGGTATTAAATCCAAATCTTCACTTGAGTAAATCTTATACGGAAATAGAATACTGCCGTTTCCGCTTAAACTGCTCGAAGTGTAAGCGGAAATCTGCATATTATCAGAGCCGTTGGTAACAGTTTGTGAACTGACGTTCCCCAAATTATCAACGGTATTAACCGTAATTTCATCAAATTCGAAGGTTAGTCCCGCATACCCATGTTTTGCAACGTTAATAACGTCGTCGATACTGTCGCCGTTGGTCAATAATTTTGCCGTCTTTCCTGAATTCTGCATAGAAATCGAGGTCTTGACGGATAAAATATTATCATCGGCAAAAGTTATGCTAAAACTATTAGCGTCTGAGTTTTTAATAATTTTCTCCCCAAAATTACTTTCCCAAACAGGAACAACAGTTATTGGCTCAAGTGTGATTTCTATGCCGTCTTTAATAATAAATGCATATAAAAGCAATTCTCCGCCTATCCTACTGTCGGACGATATACCGAATTCATTATCGATTATTTCATATGCAAAGCTGTCTGTATCGGTAAACAGTTCAGGTATAAACCTTTCTCCATCATAAATAACGGCGATTGTTATAAACGTTCCTCTTTCAACGTAAATTTCGCCGTCGGCAGTTTCTCCGTTAATTATGTATTTTGTTTCGGCTATTGGTTCTTTTTTGTTTTCCAAAGCCGATGCTGTATTGCCATTTTGTGTAAGCAATACAAATGCCAAAAGAATTACAATAATGTTCAAAATTACAATTAATGATACTTTCTTTAATGTTTTCATAATAAATACCTCCTTTTTATTAGATAGAAAAACTCGAAACATACATTTTGAATTAATTTTATCACCTCCCGGTAAAAAAATATTTCTTCTTATGCTATTCGTAATTTCTTTTGTTTTTGGGGATTATCCTAATTATACAACGTGGAAAAGTCAGCTATATTTTTTTTGCTAAAATAAGCAAATATACGACAAAAATACAAGAATTACGCTAAATTTCGATATATTTTCATAGAAAAAAAGCGGAGCAAATAATTTTACTCCGCCGCTTTTTAATTATTATTTTATTCATTACTTGAAATAAACAGTGTAGCAATTACTTAAATATTCAGCTAGACTGTCAAAGTCACATTCCCCTTTTTTAAGCACTTTATCAAAATAACTGTCTATTTCCGTTTCGTAATAACCTATTACAGACAATTCATAACAATTATTGGTATTAGGTTTGGAATTTAAAGTCGTTTCGTACTCTTCCCCATCAAATTCGTAAACAGTCGTACCCTTCTTAGGTAAATAAATTTTCATGTCGCCTTTTGGCGCGTCAGCGTTTATAACTCCGTAATAATCCAAACCAATAACCATAGAATATGCTGTAGGGAAAGAATATTCACTGCTCCAAAATTCAGATTCTATTCCTAGAAACATATCGCGTTGCAAACAAAGTTCGTCGCTCAAAACTCTTTCTATCGTGTCAATATCGCAGGTTATTTCATCTAAAGTAGCGCAGTAAAGATAGAAATACATCCACTTAGGAACGATAACTTCATATTCTTTATTAAGTCCTGTATGTCCGGTATTATATCTAGTTTTATAATCTTTTGAGATATTCGAAATTGTATCAAAATTCAAACTAGCCGTAAGATTTTCAAAGCCTAATCCATATAATTGAGAAATAACTACTTTTTCATTCTCACTTTCGGCTTTATCTATCAATTCCAAAGCGTATTCTTTGCTACCCAAGCCGTAGTCGGCAAACTGCGGATAGTTAACAATATCTAAATTTATATCGCTCCACTGATAATCTATTTTGTAATTTATATTCCCTAAAAGGATATCTGTAAAATAACTTTGCTCTAACTGTTCATAAAAAGGAGCATTAAGATCTACAGGTTTTGGTTTAAGCTTTCCCAATAAGTCTTTTAGAGTAGTAGTTTTCTTTTCACCGGCAGCATTAGCGTCATTCAAAAATGAACATCCGCTGACAACGAAAAGCATGCTTAGGAAAATACATATTACTATAATTACTTTAAAATTCTTCTTCATAATCCACCCCATTACAATATATGCTGCATTACAAATTTTTTTTACAAAACCCTTCTCTAAGTATATTATAACATATAAAAAAATAATTGCAAATCAGATAACGTTTTTACGCCTTTTCCGACATTATTCGACAAAACGTCTTTTTTGCAAACAAAAAGCGGAGCAAAATTTATGCTCCGCTTTGTTGTTATTATTTTTACTTGAAATACACCAAAGTATTGGCGAATAAATACTGGTCTAAAACGTCGTAATCGTACATACCCTTGGCAAGCGGTTTGTCAAAATATTTATCTGCTTCCGTTTCAAAATATCCCACTACCGAAAGCTCATACGTTTCATCGCCGTATCCGTCAAAGAAATTAAATTTTTCAGTCATAATTAGTTTCATATCCGATTTTGGTGAAGTCGTGTCTATTATACCGTAATAGCCCAAAGATATCGGAAGCGAATGAAAACCGTTGAATGCGCCGTGCTCCAGCCATCCGTCAGTCACGTCCAAAAACATGTCCCTTTGCAAAATAGCGTCGTCGGCAAGAATGCGCTCAACCGTTGCCTTATCACAAGTAATTTCTTCAAGTGTAGTACAATATAGATAGAAATACAGCCATTTCGGAATAATTATCTCATTTTCTTGTACAAGCTCATTATGCCCTTCGTTGAAGTATACTTTGTAATCATTATATATATTCGAAATAGAATTAAATTTTAACCTGACCTGCACGTTCTCAAAGCCCAATCCTTTAAGCTGCGATATATACCACTCATACCCTTGTTCTTCGCTTAATGCTATACTGCGTTCTATATCGGCTTTGCTTGTAAAGCTGGAATCCGGGAATTGTGAATAGTCAATTACGTCCAAATTAATGTCTTTCCACCTATAATTTATTTGGTAATTGACCCCACCGGGATATACAGAAGAATCAAATTTATATAGGAGTTTTTCATAATAAGGCAGACTAGCGTCAGGTACTCTCGGCTTCAGCCCCTCCAGAATTCTCGTAAGTGCATCGGTCTCTTCTTCCACTTTGGGAATAGCTTCGGCGTTTGCTTTTTTTAAGAAAGAACATCCGCTTACCACAAAAAGTACGCTTAGGAAAATGCATATTACTATAATAACTTTGAAATTCTTTTTCATAATCCACCCCATTACAAATATATGCTGCATTGCAATTTTATTTTACAAAACCCCTCTCACAAATATATTATAGCATATTCAAAAAATATTGCAAATTAGATTACATTTTTTTCAATGCTTTCGACATTGTTCGACAAAACCTCTTTTTTGCAAACAAAAAGCGGAGCAAAATTTTTGCTCCGCTTATAAGTTTTGTTACTTATTATCTGCGCTTTTTGGCTGCAGTTACTATAATTGCTATTATCATGGAGAGTATTGTTACTCCTAAAAGTCCTGCGCTAATTAATGTTGTCCAGTCCATAGACTTCTTGATTTCTACAATTTCGCCGCCCTTTAAGGAGCCGTCTTCGTTGTAAGTTCTAAGGTATTGATAGCCGTAATAATACAACTTCTCTCCGTCAAAACTTAGTTTTCCGAAAACAGGGTCAGCCAGTTTGCCGTCCTTATGGAGATTCCAACCGGTGTTGGACTTAACAAGAGGGTTTTCTATTCTGTTATAGAATTTCTCACCAAAAGTACCCATTGTCAGATATAAAGTGCCTTTGCCGCTGATTTCGTTCTTGCCGTTGGCGTTAGTCAAAATCTTCTTGCCGTTAGCGTCTAAGTAGAAAGTTTCGGTATAGGTGTGGTCGTGACCTGCTATTACTAAGGATACTCCGTTTTCGGCAAATAGCGGGGTTAATTGCGCTCTCATACCTACAACGTCCTTGTCATAAGAGTGGGAACCTTCGCTATATAGGCTCTTGTGCATAATGATTACTTTATGTTGCTTTGTTGTGTTCTTCAGGTCGTTTACCAACCATTGATATTGGGTGCTGTGTAATTTGTTATCCTCTATATCGCTAGAGTTTATAACCGTGAAATGAACTCCCGAATAATCGAAGGAATAATAGAAACCGGTAAGTTGTTTTTGCTGAGCGGTAAGCGGATAGTTATAGTGGAATTGCAAATAGTTGTATTCATCGGTATATGCGTTCGCGCTTACTCCGCCATAGTACTCTACGTTGCTTGCCTTATCCAAAGAGAAATACTTTTCGTCATGGTTTCCGTTAGCAATAACTGTGGAATAGCTAGCATATATATCTGGACTGCTGTTAATAAACCACTTAAACTGGGACAAGTTCCTGCTGTTGTCAGTAGCGTCGCCCGGGTTAATTAGGAAGCTTATTCCATTATCGAATATTTTGCTTTCAAGAATGCTGCGGTAGAGAGTATCTATTCTTTGATAAGCAGATTCTGTTGAAGACTGCAAGTCGCTTGTAATAAGAGCATCAAAACTTCCTTTATCGTCAGCGGGAGCGGTAGTAAATTGATACCAATCACTCCAGTAACCTTTGCTTGCCGAACCTACTCTGTAAGCATAAGTTGTTGATGCGGTCAAAGTTGTGAGGTCTATTGTATGACGGCTTAATTCCACATACCCGGATTGCGCCCATATGCCAAGGTCGATTAGAGGTTTGGTTGTGCCGTAAACTTGAGTTGTAGCGGTTTTGGTTGTAGCGGCGTTCTTGTTGTAAGTGCCGTCTTCGTTTACTTTAACGTACTGAATAGCGCCGTCACTTACTCTTCTATCGGTAAAGTAAGTAAAGCTTTGCGACGTTGCGGGGTCAGAACCGAAGTTTGTTGTAAGCATGCTGGGAAGCTTGCCGTTTTCTAAGGAAATAACTTCTTCTCTTGCTTGTTTTACATAAGTAAATTCTTCTCCGCTATAAATGGTAACCAAATAGCCGTTTCCGTTGTTGTCGTCATGTGGGTCTAGGTGTCCGCCGTCACTTCCGAAAGCTGTCAGAATGTTGTAAGCGTATTCTCCCAAAGACTGTGTAAAGCTGTCGGTAATGTATTTATTAATAAGGTCGTAAATTATTTCGGGCAATGTGTAGTTTACTAAATCGATATGGAAACCTGTTTTTTCAATCAAACCGGTAACCAAGACATTGGTACCAAGCACTTTTAATATAGCGCCAAGGTTGAATTTATCAAGCTCTAACTTAAAGGTCTTTTCGCCGAAACCTAATACTGAACCTGCCGAACTTACCAAGCTCTTAAAGCCGGAGCTAATTCCTTCGCTTACGTCAAGGGTAGTAGTGCAAAGACCTTCTATAAGTTTCATAAGGCCTGTTTCGTCGTCCAACAAAGAATTTACCAGGAATTTTACGAAATTGCCGTTTTTAACTTCATTTAGTACAGCAACGTATGCTTTAGGCATATCGTTTACGGTAGCTACGTCTTCGCCGGTATTATGTCCCATATAGCAATACATAAATACTTCAAAGATTCCCGTGTCGCCAGCAATTTTTGTTTGGAGCAATCCGTATATCATATCTTCCAAAAATCCGAAAACTTTGTTTTCTTCTATTTTGAATAGAGGATTATCTCCCTTATAGGTATAATCTTCCAAGATAACCAAGCTTATTTGTTTAATAAGGTTATCGGCAAGTTTTACTACGTCGTTGGCGTAGGAGCCTAAATCAATGGACATAAAACCAAGACTGAATTTTATATTGGCAACCAAATCTCCCACTTTTTCGGTAATGGTAGGTTTAAGGAAAGAGCCAAGAGTGTTTTCTACGGCGTTGTCATAAATCCTTCTTTTTGCATATTTGGAATAATCTGTAATATGTTTTGTGTTGTAATTTAAGAATTCTCCCAACTTGTTTTTTGCTACGTAGCCGTATTTGTCATTAGCATATACGTTGTCGAACAAATCAATTGCGGGCACGGATACGTTGTTGTATGCGCTAAGCATAGCTTTTTCGGCATAACTAGTCCCAAAGGAGCCGTATCTTATTTTTGTAATTTTTATCTGTGACTCTACCGAAACGTTGGAGGCGCTTTCAAAGTCGGTTATTTGATTGCCGTTAAAGCTTACTCTGCTTACTGTGGAGTTGGAGTGCATATGACCGGTAAAGACGTATCTCATACCAAGGTCAGCTAAGTAATCGGTCACTTCCTGCCAGTTGTAAATAATAAATCCGGTGGTTATTTCTTCTTCATATTTCCAGTGAGGTATCAAAGAGTGGTGAGAAATACCGTTAATAACAGTGTTTTCCGCAGGCTTTAGGAAAGTCTTGTTTTCTTCCAGCCAAACTTGAGTGGTATTTTGAACCTGTCCGCCTAAGACGTGACCGTCTCTTGCATTACTTATTACTACGTCTAAGCCAACGCAGGTATATTTATCGTCATGTCTTGCGGCAATAAATGTCATTTCGCCAAGAGCTAGGTCGATTCCGCCGTTGTCGTTGTTATAAGTATAGCTCATATCCGAAGAAGAAAAATATGAGCTGTTGTCGATGGTTTTTACCAAATTGGCGTCAAGTAACTTTGCCATAGTGATATCATCGGCATTTTCCACAGACATATCATAAGTTATGGTGTTGCCATTATCTTTTTTCAGGAACTGCCAAGTATAAGTAAAATCAGAACTGAGGTTGCTGCGTACGTAAGTATAGCCTGAAGGAAGGTCGGCTGCCATATCGGCGTAATATTCGTTTGCTTCTGCGTCCGTCATATTGGGATAGCCTAAACCTGCGTAAATTTTGGTGGCGTCCATACGGGCGGTATAGAGATCAACTACTTTCAAACCGTTTATGTTGTCAAAACGGAAAGTGTCTTCGTTGTATAAGTCGTGGTTGCCTAAAACTACAAAAATCTGGAACTTGTCGTTGCCTTGAGCGGCTCTGACGGTATTTTGCAATACGCGGAGCTTATTGGCTACGTCAACGTGGGATAATAATTCTCCGTCTTGACCTATATCGCCTGAAAGAACAATATAATCGGGAGGATTATCGGCAAACGCCTGCAAACTTACGTCGAATATATTTTCGGCTTCCAACCACATTTTGGTGCTTTTTGCCATTATGTAGTTGTAAAAGAAATCATCATTACCACTTGTAGTCACGTTGCCCGTATAGCACAATCTAAAAGGATAATAGTGCGTATCGGTAAGATGACCTATTGTTACGTTGCCTTCCTCTGTCCACGTAGCAGCCTTAGCCGAAGTCTGGCTAACCGTTATCATGACCATAGTAAAGCAAAGCGCGAAAATCAATACGAAAACTATGAGCAGCAGTTTGTTCGCTTTTATTAATTTTGCCATTTTGCCTCCTGAATTTTTACCTAACTTTACTTAAACTATTGATAGATATATATATTTATTAACTTAAAAATAATAACATAGATTTAATAACGTTGTCAATACCAAACCTAATATAAAATATTTAGCATAATTTGGCTGTTGACACCTATTTTAGGTGTGGTATAATATAATTAATCTGAGGTGTGCGTAACTGTAAGCTATTTTTTAACCGCAAACTATAAAAAAGGGATTTCGGAGTCCGAAAATATTTCTTATGTCATGCCCCCCGTAAAAGGCTAGGGGAAGACAAACAGAAACGGCAGATAACCCACCTGCGAAAGCGGGTTTTAACACACTTACGGGTACGGCACTCTTGGAGCTAATATTAAAACGGCTGTCCACTTTCGGACAGCCGCTTTTTGTTTATAGCTTTTTTATTTTTTCCAGAACTTCTTTATACCCCCCCGCTCCTCTTCTGACGCAGTTACTAACCCGAGATAGTGTCGCCGAAGAAATATCGGTCAGCGCAATAATCTGCGCATAGGTATTCCCTTCCAAAAGGAGTTTGGCTGCTCTAAGACGTTGGGCAAACTGCTCAATTTCCGCCCCGGTAAAAATATCGGCAAAAAACAATCCGCATTCTTCTACGCTTTCTATACTTACAATAGCTTTCTTAAGATCAAGCAGCATATCGTCGGTTATTCTTTCCACGCTTCCTCCTAAACAGTCTCCTGCGACTTTAATAAAAACGCCTTGGTTTTTGGGCTTTTTGGGTTATCAAATACCTCAATAGGGGTACCCGTTTCTTCAATTACGCCGTCAGCCATAAAAATAATTTTGTCGGCGACGTTTCGGGCAAACTCCATTTCGTGAGTAACAACAATCATTGTAGAATCGCTACTCTTTAACCCCTTAATAACTTTTAATACCTCTCCGGTAAGTTCGGGATCCAGAGCGCTTGTAGGCTCGTCAAAACAAAGTACGTCAGGATCTAAAGCTAAAGCTCTCGCTATAGCCACTCTCTGACTTTGCCCGCCGCTTAATTCACACGGATAAGAGAACTTTTTTTCGCTTAAACCTACTCTCTTTAGCAAGGCTTCGGCTTTTTCTCTGTTTTTAACTTTACTTGACTTTGCTCCCTCTTTGATTTCGTTTAGTTTTTCTAAGAAATCTTTCTTGCTCCCTTTTTTGAAAAAGGTGTTCTTAATAAGCTGGTATTTTTGAGCGCGGAATTTGTCTTTATCAAGTAAATTTTTGGCAAGCATAACGTTTTGCAATACGTTATATTGCGGAAATAAATTAAACGATTGGAAAACCAGACTGAAATGCAGTCTTAGTTTCCTAAACCCGTCTTCACTGATTTTATTAGCGTTGCAGGCGTCGTAAAGTAGTTCTCCGTTAATATAAATTTGTCCGCAGTCGGGGGTTTCCAAAAAATTAAGACATCTGAGTAAGGTTGTTTTGCCGCTGCCCGAAGAGCCGATTATTGCCACGACCTCTCCTTTTTCTACGGTAAAATCTATACTTTTCAGTACGCTTAGATCCCCGAAATTTTTGGTTATGTTTTTTACTTCCAAATATGCCATTTTTTATCCTTTGTAATAATCAAGTTTCTTTTCCAGCTTAGAAAAAAGCACGCTAAGCAGTCCGTTAAAAATCAGATAGAACAAGCCGGCGTAAAACAGAGGCCAAATAATTCCGTATACGTTTACTATCTGACTGGACACCCTTGTCAATTCCTCAACGGCTATTACGCGGGCAAGAGAGGTATCCTTAACCAAAGTTATAACTTCGTTACTCATAGGAGGTATTATTCTCTTTACTACCTGGAAAAGCACAATTTTGAAGAATATCTGTTTTTTACTTAGTCCCAAAACCTTGCCAGCCTCATACTGACCTTTGCTGATACTTTCTATTCCTCCGCGGTAAATTTCCGAAAAGTAACAGGCGTAGTTAATAACAAACGCAACGATAACGGCAAGAAGTCTGGAAGACATCGGCACGTCGAAAAGTAAACCCGGTCCGTAGAATACTACTATTACCTGGAGCATAAGAGGGGTGCCTCTTACAACCCAGACAATAAAGCGGAAAATATATTTTATCGGCTTGAATTTGTTCATAGAGCCGAAGGTTATTATTAGCCCTAAAGGGATTGCCATAAGCAATGTCAAGACAAAAATTAGACAAGTTATGCCAAACCCTTCCAGTAGCGATATGTTTACATCTGCAAAAGTCATATTATTTCTTCTCTATCAAGCAGCCTTCTCCTGCCGAACCTGCTTCGGCTGTCATTCTGGCATTTGCCCAAGTAGCTGTGTCTTTTGTATATTTGGTTGCGTCAGCCTTTCTTATTACGGCAACCTGCTTGTTTTCCATATAAGGTGCGCTGATTTCCATAGATTCTTTACGGGCGTCAGTTATTGTCATACCGTTCCAGATAATATCTATGCTTTTGGCGTTAAGTTCTACTTCCTTAGTATCCCAATCGATAAGTTGGAATTCTACGGTAAGATTAAGACTTGCAAAAACTTCTTTGGCAAGTTCGATATCAAAACCAATTAGTTCTTCACTATCGTTCTTATAAGCAATGGGAGCAAAAAGGGTATAGCCTACTATTACTTTGCCTTTGTTCTTTATATAAGTATAGTCGGCGTCTGCTTCGTTTACCGTATATGTCTTTGTGTCGTCAATAGCGATAACGTCGGCAAGACCGTATTTGGTAGCGATATCTGCAACGGAACCGTCTTTTTCCAAATCAACAATTGCTTGATTGATGGCGTTAATTATTCCGCTTCCCTTTCTTGCGGCTATGCCGTAATATTCGTTTTCAAAGCTGAAATCTTCAATCAGTTGCAAACTGGAGGCATAAGCGCTGTTATTCATATAGAAATTAGCCATAACGGAGTCCATAACACCAATGTCCGTTGTGCCCGAATTAAGTTCGGTCAAAATATCGGATTGCGCGTTAACGGCTACATATTCTTTTCCGTACTTTAATGTGTCTTTTGCGCAAGCGGCAAATGTCAACAAGCAGCTGATACAAACTACTAAAGCAACTATTGTTAAAATTGTTTTTTTCATTTTTTTTCTCCTTCAATTTCATTTGATAGCCCTATTATACTTTAGTTAGCTAAAGATGTAAAGCGTTTTCTACTACTTTTTTCAACAAAAAAGCGGATGGAGTATTTTCCATCCGCTTTCATAGATAAGTTTCTTTTATGGATGCGCAGGTACATTTTCTGCGCCGATTATTACGTAGGCAGATATCCAAGACGGATCCAAAATAGTCTGATGGGTTATCTCAGTACCTGCGGCAACGTAAATTGTCATAAACGGCAACGCCGCGCTATCGTATATCGCCGACGGCATGGCTTTGGCATAGAAGGTATCATTGTTTGTTCCGTTGGTACTTGGATTAACGCTGGTGCTATAAAGAATAACCGTGCGTAAAGCCACACAACCGGTAAACAGTCCGGTATTGAGCTGACGCAGTCCCGCAGGCAAAGCCACCCAGGATAATGCCACACAGCCTTGGAAGGCACCGTCATACAACGTATTGGAATAATCGTTGGTATCCTTATTGTCTTTGTCCTTTAATTCATATTGGTATTTGAACGTCTGCAGTCTTTCCAGTCTTCCGTCAATCGGATTGGTTATAGCCGTTTGTGACAAATCCACCCATCGCAAAGCTCTGCAACGCATAAAGGCATTCTGACCGATAACCTTTAGGGAAGAGCCACCCATGAAGCTAGTTATCTTAGTGCCGAAGAAGGCATAATCCCCTATGTACTTTAAGGTGTTCCTATCTTGGAATACCACGTCTTCTAAGTTGGAGCAGGCGTTGAACGCGTCGTGTTCTAGTCTGGTTACACTTGACGGAATAACTACTTTTCTTACACTTGTCGGTAAAGCGTACATAGCAATTTCTATAATAGGCACTTGAGGAGCAAGTGTAGGGAAGTCACTTAGACTAGGTAAAGTTATTTCCACACTGCGGTGTGACCAATATACAATGCTGTAACCTACTTGTCTGGTGGGTTGAGTTACGTCGTAGACAGGCTGTAAAGCTATTTTTACTGTTTCCGGCTCATAGGTTTGCCTTGAGGGATTTATATAATCCAAAATAAGGCTGATATCATTGACAAAAATTACACTAAAATAGGTGCTTCTGCCCGTACTTACCTTGTTGGAGCCCGAACCGGTATACATTTCCTTGCCGTCTACCAAAACGTTTTGGAACTTGTCCATAACTGCCGACTGGCAGAAAACTCTTGTCGGTAAGGAGTAACTACTCTTAACCTCATCTCCTTCGCCGGAATCGGTACCGGTTTCAAAAGTACCGAACATAAGATCGGAATAATAGTGAAAAGGCATAACCTCATCGGGATTTTCTTCCTCGCTGAAACCGCGTGGAACATTCTCTACATCGTAGATATTGGGGAATTCTATACTCTTTAATCTTCCGCAGTTGGCGAAAGGTCCGTTGCCGTAACGACTAAATACCGCGGACGTTATTTCCACCCTGTCAACATTAGCCATATTACCGAAGCATTTGGAATGTAAAACTTCCAGCATGCTACCGAACTCAAATTTTATATTAATAACCGATTCGCACATATAAAAGGCTTCTATGCCTATTTCTTTTAGGGAGTTTGGCATATTGAGTTCAATTAGCTTTCTTTGATAATAAAAAGCATTATTGCCGATAATTTCCAACCCTTCATTAAAAATAACGGCTTCCAAACCGGAAACATTGTATCTGTCTGCGTCAAAAGCTCTGTCCGGAATTATGTTCAAAGCAGCAAGTTCCTGTTCGTTGTTTTTCTTAAATTCCACTCTCTTTAGGTTTTGACAATTGGCAAAGAGATTGCCTCCGATTCTGTTTAATTCGGGTTTTATTGCGCTCCAACCCGCAGCTTCCTCATTTGCCCTACCCTCAACATAGCCTATCTGACTTTCAAAATAGCAACCGGGTTCGAAAATTACTTCGTTAAAACCAGTATTCATAAAACAACCAAAACCAATAAATTTGTATCTTGGATATATATGCAATATCGATTCGTTTCTGCCGTCGTTTGTGGTACTGCTCCAACCGCTGTAACGGAAAGCGAAATTACCTAAGTATACTACCGATTCCGGAAGAGTAAAAGAAAAGCCGGGGGTACCCATTTCTTTGGTGCTCTGGAAGGCATAGTCACCGATATATTTTAGTCGGCTGTCGGGGTCAAAGGTTACTTTCTTAAGCTTATTACAGTTATTAAAGCCATAATAGCCTATTTCTTCCACGTATTTGCCTATTCTTAATTCCAAAATATTATTAACGTCGGTAAACGCCTTATTGCCTACCTTAATTACCGGATATTCCACTGCCGTTACTTCAAAAGTATCGTCTTCTTTTTTAACTGCTTTTTCGTCAACAATAGTATCATAAATATCAAGCTTTGGATGTTTTCCTCTAGTTTTATCCTTTGTTATTATTACGCCGTTGGTAAAAGTTTTTGTTCCACTGGTAGCCACAATGTTACCTGATACTACCTTATAACCGCTGTATTCGTGCACTATTGGGGTAGGCAACTCCACTATCTGATATTCGAATATCCTTGTATAATGTGCAAACAAAGTTACGTTTGACCAGAAATAATATTTGTCTGTAGCTTTGACTAAAATTCCCTCGCCGTAAGGCTTGGTGTACCAGCCTTCAAAAATCCATCCGCCCTCTTTTGTGGGCATACCAACGGCAGCCGAATAGTCTGCGTCCACAACGCCGTGACTTGACATAAGGTCGTTAAATTTTACCGACACTCCTGTAGTTACGTCGCTAATAGGCTTTTTGGTAGTAGAACGTAAGTCGGCGTTTTGATAATTAAAAGTAAGAGTATAGCTAGGATTTACCTTTACCTTAAAGTTCATATCAAATTCGGTATTGAATTTTATTTTCTTGGTTTCCGTACCCGCAGTATAGAAAATACTGTTTATTTCATAGGTTTCTTCTGCCGACAACGTAGTGGTAGGCGCAGTCAGCTTTATTTTCGTTTTGTTTTTGTCGGAGCCAGACTCAAACTGAGCAGGCATTAGTTTTTCTCCGTTTATTTTCAGATAGCTTATCGGATATTTCTTAGGATTGTCGTACTCAATGGAAATAATGAAGGTGCCGCCGCTTTCCACAGCCATGGCGTTTTGTGTGTCTTTATTAAAAAGATACTCTTTGCTTGTTTCATAATCGGTATAAGTTTTTAGCATGCTTACGTTTTTTATGGTAGGTGGAACAATTGTGTCTTTTGACCCGAACAAACCACACGACGTCAAGACAGTCAGCCCTATAAGCAAAACAGCCGTTAATAATAATACCGATATAAACCTTCTTTTCTTCATTTTATACTCCATAAAGTTATCCTTTCCTTTTTCTTATGATAAATATAACAACAACTACTGCCGCAACCCCGCCAAGGACGCTTCCGCCGATTATAAAGTATTGTTTATAATCTCTTTTTATTATAGGTTCCTCAATAACTACCGTATCTATTTTATATTCCTTTGCAAACAAAGTCAATTCGCCTGTAGTCTTGCTTTTTATCATAATAATAATGCTTTCTTCGTTGCCGTTAAGTACATATTCGTCAACCCTTACGCCGTTGACGTACAGAATGAATTTGTCCTTATACTCGTCAAGCAAACTTATTCTTCCGCCCGATTGTCCGACGTTTATTTTATCGGCTTCCTTTCTTGCCCCGATGAATTTGAGCATATTATCGTTTACTACCGTCTCATTAGAGTCGTTTGGATTTATGTAAGTTATTTCCCAACTGGCGCTGAAAACGATATTTCCGTTATATCTAATTTGGAAAGATATTTCGCCGGACTTGTTTATTATTATACTGTTAACTTTGTATCCGTCAAGATACAAACCCAATCCTTCCAGCACGTTTTTTAACGATACTTCCACAGCCGCGGTTATTGTAGCGGCATTGTCCGAAGTAAAGGTAATGTCCAATACACTATCAAAAACCAACGCGCTTAAATTTATTTGCACCGAAGTAATAGAATAATAACTGTTTACGGTGTTGTAGTTTTGGCTGTCATCGGGAACAAATACCACCTCATAATAGTTATATTCTCCTTCACGTAAATACCACTCGCCGTCAAACTGCATATTCCCGGCTACGTTTGCTCCGCTATGCTTTGCCGTCCCTATTACGTCTTCGGGCATAAGAAGACGGTTTTCGGTATAAATTAGTCTGTTAGGCACAAGTTCTAAAGTTGGTGTTGCTTTTATTATGGTAAGCGTACAAGTTGTTACGCTTACTCTGCCCGAAGGATATGTAATAACAGCGCTTACAGTATACGAACCAACGTTTTTGTGAACGTTGTTACTGTATACCACGTTTACTTGAGGGGACACGTTCTCCAAAGCAACAGTTCTGTTCTGTCCGTTGTAAACAAAAATCTGGTCGGTAAGATTATAGTTAGGGTATGGGTTGGCAACTACCGACAATCTTCCTATTTGGGTGACAACTGCATAATAATTCCTAAAATCGGCGTTTACCGTTACGTTATGTATGCTTCCTGCCGGAGAAGTGGTGGTATAATCGGTCACCATTCTTATATTGGCTCCGTCAAGCAAATCAATGGGCAAATTGGTGTCCTTACCTCTTCTGCCGCTAACGCTTAACGAAGGATAAACGTAGCTTTCCCCTTCCTCTATTGTTGCGTTGTTCACTACAATGCGAAGTTCCGATCTCACTATTTTTATGCTGATAGCATTATTTGATAATGTATAATTGAGGCTGTTTAGTATGGTAAGTACAAGTGTATAATTCCCTACGTGCAAAATTTCTGCGGCGTCACCTAAAACTTGACTGAATATATCCACGTTGTTGGCATTATCCGAAAAAGCAAAGTTACCTAAAGAATAAGTCCAACGTAATGATTGAGGAAGTCCGGTATAACTTCCTTCGTAAGACTGGTTATAATATTCTACGTTGTCTATTCTCCAAACAACGTTAAGCGGCCTCTTTGTAATGGTTATTTTATTTAGGCTGTTTGTTTTACTTTCGCTGGTAAAGTAAATATTGTAGTTGGCAGGCTTTATGATACTGCTTTCTTCTACGTAGAATAACCCCGAAACGGTGCTGTCAAAATTAATGGCAATATCTATGGTCAAATTAAGCTCGGTTATCAAGTAATTTTTCAAGGTTATTCTTGTAGCCGAAATAGTGTAATTCCTTCCGCCGTAGGCAAAATCTCCTATTGTGCCATAAACAAACTCTAGTTCTCCCAAGGCAAAATACAAGTTATACGGACTAACCGTTACCGCAAACACTTCGCTCGCAAGCGTATAATTCGGTTTATTGGCTAATCCAACCGTTACCGTATAGCTTCCCGCCGCGGTAATATTGACTATTACGTTATTTGCAGAATTTTTGTATACGAAAGTAAAGTCATTTAACGTTATTTCCTCGCCGATACCGCCAGTAATAGTAACGGTTGGAACAATGGCTCTTCCCGTATAGGTATAACTATTAGCTACACTTGCCATAACCTGCTTAGGCAAAATCCTTAACGTAGCTTGGGCAATGCTGCCAAAATAGTTTCTGCTTTCGGCAACGGTAAACTTTACTACATAATCCCCTGCATTGATAGCCGAAGTAGCTACTCCGTCTTTGGTACAACTAAAAGTAACTTCACTTCCCAATGGCAAGACGCCTGTATAGTCAAAATTCTCTTCCACGCCGTAATTTACCGCAGAATAAACAAATTGATATGTTGCTTGCTCCATAGCGATAATAATTGGTTGTTTAGTAATTGTTATGGTACATTGATAGGTTGTGGCAATGTAGTTTTCCGCCGTTGTTCCTATAGGAGTGACCAAAGCGACTACCGTATAAGTACCCGTATCAATTACGAAATTATTTTCAAGTAAAGTTTCTCCCTCATAGTAACTGTAGTTAATCGTGACGGCAATTCCGTTAGTGGAAAAATAGCTTATAGCCCTTGTTATCTGGGTATTGTCAAAAACTTGGTTATAGTTGTCAAAATCGGTGTTTTGTCCTAATGCGTTGTTATTGTAAAGAGCGGTTAAATAAACCTTCCCCACAAACAGCGTTCCCCACTCTATTGTTACCGTATAATTATTAACGGCGGTTCCTCCGATAGCTAATTTAACGGTGTATTCGCCCGAAGCTAAGGTTTCCCCGCTTGTTTTTAACGTTTCTGCATCATAAACGGAATAGCTAAACGGTCTTTCAAAAAAGACGCTAGCTATGGTATCGGTCCCGACAAGTCCGCTGGCAACCGCCTCAAATCCTAAATTATTAACTGTATAGCCGAAAGACACTACCTTGTCGCTAACCGTTACGGTAAGAGGAATTTTTTTAATTTCAAAATAAACGGTAAGTTCCAGGTCGTTATAGTTTTGTTTACTGAAAGTTGCTCTCGGATAATAAAAACCAACGTCCTTATTCTGATTGCCAAGATAAGTTACGCTAACCCCCGCGGGGAGATTTTGCGCCGATAATTCTTGAACACTTCCATTATAAAACGCTTCATAAGAGCCGTTAACAGTCTTCGTCGCATTGTAAAAACTGATGCTTCCTTGCGGTAAATCGATTTTATTGACGGTAAGACGACCTTTAACCACCGTTATCGTGTAGTTATCGGTTTGACTAATAGAAAAGCCGATTTCATATAAACCTGCGTTACTGCCCGCTGTATATTCGCTGACAAAACTATCGGAGTAGTTTTCTCCCACAAGATTAGTCAAGGTTTTTCCGCTGTCGGCGCTTACCAACCCTTGCAAGCTGTAAGTAATATTATTTTTGTTGATGCTTTCAAGATAATTAAGGGTATAGTTATCGATAGTCAAAGTCAAAGCCTTTCTTGTTATGTTGATATTTCTTTCTATTGTCAAATCGTAATAATTCACACTGCTGAAGACCACTCTTTGCAAATAAGTCCCTACCGATATTATTTGGTCGCTTGCTATTGTAAGCCCGCCTTTGGTAAAAACAATAGACTGTGTATAGCCGTAACCGATTATAGCGGCGATATTAGTAGGGTCGGGGGTACTTACAACGTAAAAACTTCCGCTGTAGATAGCGCTTAAATCAGAAAAACTCTCATACTGTAGCGTCACAGGGGGTGTAGCCTTATTGATTACAAAATTCTGCGACTTTGTTGCCGGTAGATAAATATCGTTGCCCGCATAACTTACCGTCATAACGTAAGTACCTGCGTTATAGAGGCTGTCACCAAAGAAACTTTGTCCGTTGTACTTCCAAGTGAAAACTGAATTTGTTGTTGAGCCTGTCACGACGTAAAGTTCTATGTCCTCAATAAGATAACTTGTATCCGCGTTAAAAATTTTGTTGGTAAAGCTGTAAGTCCTAAAGGGATTAACAACTTCGGTTTTATACTTTTTGCCTTCCTCGCGTAATACAGGATAATTAAGAGAAGTGCCAATTTCATAGCCAAAAACGTTACCCATATCGTAATTAACCTTACTTTTCATGGTAAGATAATCCAGCGCTTGATAAATTGTTGAGGTATTGTTATCAATAAGGGCATAATGGGTGGCGGTCTTGTTTATTGAAGTGGAAATACCCGCAATGCTATCGGCAAAGCCGGATAAATTCATATTTACGGTGTTGGCTACCGTTCCGTCTTGGTTGGCGGTTATTCCGTAATCGGCATCGCCGTAATTCTCACTCAAAGTGATAGCGCCGTTATTTTTACTGACTATTCCCGATGATAAATTAACCGCTGTAATATCCGCGTAGTTCTTAACTCTGCTCAACTGACCGAAATTATCAAAAACACAGCCAGCGGAAGTATCTGCCGTTACCGCGCCGTATGTTTTCACGTAACTTATTGAAAAATGGTTTTCCAAAGTTACCATTGCCCCTTTAGTTATACCGCTAACCGTCGCGCTTATTACAGCGTTTTTTATATTGCCGTAATTGTATACGCTGACTAAGCCGCCCTCAAAATTGTCTATGTATCCACGTAAAAACACGCTTTGCACGTAGCCGTTTAGATTATTAGTAAGGGGGCGCAAAAGTCCGATTATGCTATGCCCGCCACCAAATAAGGTTACGTTTAGATCAGTTAAGTTTACGGTGTTATCGCTAGACAACGGAGAATTAACCACAATATCGTTTGTTAAAAGGGCATACCCTGTTAAACCGTCCAAAGCGGCTAAGTCGTTAGCATTGCCGATAAGATAGGGGCTTATTTTAGTTCCCAATCCAACCAAACTTTCCGAAGGAAGAATTTCATATAACGTTCCGCCAGAGTAGCCGTAATTAAAGCCGTCGTCATCGTAAAAAACGTTAGCTCCATCGTCATAGCTTTGGGCTATTTTTACCGTAGTAACTGTGGCAAGGCAACCAAGGTTCTTAGCGGAAATATTATAGGAACCGTCAAAAATATATGTTTTTGAAGACTGATAAAAAGCATAATACTGTCCGTCATAATCTATAAACACCGAATTTGCGGCAAGCCTTTTTATTTCGGGCATATCTCTTAGGTTGCTGTCAAACGTCATTTTTACGTAAATGGTGCCTGCTCCGTTATAAATTCTCAGCTTGTAAATATCAGCGGTCTTGCTTAATACTACGCTACTGCCCGCCGTATCTCCGCTGTCAGAATAATAAGCTTTGTTGACAGGATAAATACCGGTGTAATAAAAAAATTCCGTACCCAAATAATCTTCAATCAAATATTCTTGCCAAGTGTTTGTAAAATCAAGATAAATTCCGCTACCGTCATAAACACCGTAATTATTGCCGTAAGCATAGTAAGAATTAATTACGCTGCTTCCTTCCCTAGCGGTAAGTAAAAAAGCTTTGTTAATTATTGCGCCCGAACTATCGGTAATGTAGCCTATAGCAAAAGAGCGATTTACCGTGCCGTAGTTATCAAACAAAAATCTGATATAAATGGGATTTGCAGGTGTAGAAACCGAAGTAAAAACTATGTTTGATACCGCTCCGCTGTCGTTTATCTGTCCTAAGGATGGCATCGCGGGAGAAACAGTGTTGTTGAGTATATGATTATAATAAGCAACTAAGGCTATTTGACAATTAGTGTCCGAATAGTTCGTAAAATTAATATCGCCTAAAAAATGACAGTTATTTAATACTCCGTAATTGCTTTCGGTAATACCCGAAATCCTTGCGTTTCTTACCGCGGTAATTTTGCCGAAATTATTGACACCGTTCATTTGTCCGAAGTTATTTTTAATAACACCGCGGAAAACAATGTTAGAGCTGATATTAACGGGAGTGAAGTTGCCCCAGTAAGAAATATTACTTACGGTACCATAACTGCTTTCTGCCAAAAGATACTCTACCGTGTTGGAGGCGTTTACAAAGTCGATATCGGAAATAACGGCGTCTAAATTGTTTTTTGCGCCCACTGCAAGGAAAAGGGGTTTACTTTGGTTGTAAATTTTATGTCCGTTTCCTAAAAAAACGCCGTAAAAGGTGTTAAAAACCATATTTACGGCGGCTAAGTCTATATCGCAGTTAAGGGTAACAGTCTTGCCCGAAAAGTTATAAGTGGCTTTGGCGTTGTAAAAGGTTGCGAAGCTAACGAAATCTTCCTGGGTGTTAATTACAAAATTACTTATGGAGCTGTACGCAGAATAATCTGTGGCGGTTTCGGCGCTTGCTTTTTCGGCTGCGGGGCGCAAAAATAGCGTCGGCAGCATTAAAGCTACCAGTAACGCAAATATTATCAATATGCCCGCTCTTTTTTTCATAGCACTCCAGCCTATAATAATTTATTATATTATAGCATATGATAATGTGCTTATCAAGAGTTAATACTTTATTTAAGATAAAATTAAGTTGGCAAAAAACACCAAAAAACGGCTAAAACTACGCTTTTCTTATCTTTTTTATTGCCTCGGCAAACTGTGTTACAAAGCCTATGAAAACAGGGATATAAAAGACGGCTATTCTCCAGAAAAGCACTGCCCAAAACAGATAACTGCCGGTAATAAAGGAAGCGAAAATCGCATAAAAACTAAGTTCTGCAATGCCCGAACCGCCCGGCGTGGGAGCAAAGCTGGAGGCGTAATTTACAAAGATACAAAGCACCAACGTTTTCCAATAAAATATGTTGCTTATCCCCAATGCTTTTATTACGAAGAAAGGAACGGAATTTGTTGCAAAAAGTTCAATTAAGGATACCAAAGTTATTATTATGATTACCTTTTTGTTGGCTGACAGATATTCCAGCCCTCTGATAAAATTAGCTACTTCCCTCTCCATTTTTTCCACTAGCTTATCATAATTTTTGACAAGTTTGATTTTATAAAGTAACTTAATAATCCCCCGCCCTATCTTAAAGCCGATGCGTGGACGGAAGCAGCAAAGCAACATAAAGGACGGGAAAATAAGTCCGCCGAAAACGCTCAAAATGGCAACGACCATAACGTAAATATTGGTGGTTATCCTAGAGGCAATCAGTATGGTAATAACGGCTATTGCAACGCTAAAAAACCGTATAATGTGTCGGCTCATGGTTATGGCAAAGCTGTCTCCTGCCTTAACTCCGCCCGAAATAAGGTAAGCGACCTGAAAAGGTTCTCCACCCATTGCCCAAGGCGTCAACCTGTCGTAATACCTGCCTAAAATGGAAGTTTTTAGGGATAGGCTAAGGTTTTTTTCTATATTCATTTTTTTGGTGAGGGTATAAAAAACTATTGTGTCGCCGATTATAATAATAAAAAACATCAATATTGACAAGGCGGTATATCCCCAGTTTTTACCCAGCAGCGAAAAAGCCTCTCTACCCGCCACCTTATCGCCGCTCCTGTCCTCAAAAAACAACAACAGCAATATTACAATAACGTTTACCAAAATAAAACTAAGATAAGTTATTATCTTCTTTTTTTTCTTTGATGTTTCAACGCCCTTACCAAAACTTTGTTCGGCGCCGTTATCTAAACTTTGGTTTGAAATCTCTTTTTCTTCTAACATAACATATAAGATTATATCCCATAATGATATTTATTTCAAATAATTTTATGTAGCTACAGTTGCCAATACTCCTTTTATTCCGTCTACGCTCGCACTCATAATTCCGCCTGCGTATCCTGCACCCTCTCCCAAAGGATAGAGCCCGATTATATTACTGCAATATTTTTCGTCCCTGACTAGCCTAATCGGAGAAGAACTCCTCGCTTCAATGCCCGTCAATACAGAATCGTATGCGTCAAAACCTTTTAGCCTGTTCGCCATTTTTTTAACCCCTAAAATAACGCTCTCAACCACAAAATTTGGCAGACAACTGCGCAAATCACCAAAAACGTAGCCTGTGCCAACCGAAGGAGCAACACCACCTATTTTTTGAGAAACTCTGTTTTTTAATAAGTCGCCGAAAAGCTGAACCGGAGGGAGATAGCTGTTTGATATTTTATAACAAAGCCTCTCAAACTTCCTTTGATACTCCACCCCCGCCAAAGGATTGTCGCTGTTCCAGTCCTTTTCGCTGACGTTAACTAGTAACGCGCTGTTGGCGTTATTTCCTCTTCGGGCAAATTCGCTCATCCCGTTAACGGTAATTCCGCCTTCTTCGCTACTGGCGTTTACTACGTAACCGCCCGGGCACATACAAAAGGTATATAAAGAGCGTTTATCCTCAAAATGCGCCGCCATTTTATAGTCTGCGGGAGGCAAATACCTAGATGATTTACCGTATTGGGCAAAGTTAATTTCATTCTGATTATGTTCTATTCGGACTCCCATACTAAAAGTTTTGGATTCCATAATCAAGGCTTTACCGTAAAGCATTTCAAAGGTATCCCTAGCCGAATGACCTATGGCAAGATATATTTTTTCGCACGGGAATTCTCCCTTATCGGTAATAGCCGAAACTACGGCGCCGTTATTAACTTTTATATCGGTAAGCTTGGTATTGTAGTGGATTTCCCCGCCAAGCTCAATAATCTTTTTCCGCATATTTCTTACTACGTCTACAAGTTTATCAGTGCCGATATGGGGCTTTGACGAATACATTATTTCCTCATCGGCTCCGCTTTCTACAAACTCTTTTAATACGACAGGAATATACTGATTATTAATGCCCGTATTCAGTTTTCCGTCGCTGAACGTACCTGCCCCGCCCTCTCCGAACTGAATATTACTTTCTACGTTTAGTTTTTTCGCAATACTAAATTCCCTTACGTCCTTTATTCTTTCCTCAACGGCTTTTCCTCTTTCAAGTACGACAGGTTTTGCGCCCAAAATAGCCAAAGATAGCGCCGCAAAAAGCCCGCAAGGGCCTGTTCCCACCACTACCGGACGGCTTCCGCTGTACTTCACGTCTTTTAACAGTTTTTCCAGTTCCATAATAGGCATACTATATTTTTCTATGCCGGAACTTACGAAGTTTTCTTCGTTTTTTACCTTGACAGCCACCTGATAGACAAAGAAAATACTGCCCTTATCCCTTGCGTCCAAAGACTTTTTTAATAAAACAATATCGGAAATTTCTCTGGTTCTTAATTTTTTATATACGAACTCTTTCCAGTTCTTTTCCTCTCCCAAAGGCACGTTAACGTTAAATTTTAACATATATTCTCCCCTACCGTTATTCCCGACAAAAACGCCCAATGCAAGTTATAGCCGCCACAGTCTCCGTCAACGTTCAACGCCTCTCCGCAAGCGTATAAATTTTTAACAAGCTTGCTTTGCAGATTATTATCAAACTGACTTAAAATAAGCCCTCCGCAGGTAACTTGAGCGTTATTTATACCGCCGCATTTAACTTTGTCGACGATAAAATCCTTAACTATCCTATAAGGTTTGACGTCTTTTACCTCTGCCAGCTTAATAACGGCTTCGGCAATAGGTCTTTGCAATAAGCCTTCCAAGGTATTGTTTTCTAAAAATTCGGCTACTTCCTTTTCGGTAAAATCGGGGGCAAAATCTATACTTATGCGATAATCTCCGCTGTTTCTTGCAATATATGAGGATAATTCCATACTGACAATACCACTAAGTCCGTTATCCTTAAACAAAAGCTCTCCTATGGCGGAAAATTCAACTTTATTATCTCTGATTAAACTTAATTTTGCCTTGGCGCGCAGTCCGGCAAGTCCTTTAATAAAGGTTGTATCGGTAATTAATGGCACTATAGAAGGTTTTAGTTCGGTGCATTTATGCCCGAATTTTTCCAGCAAATAATGGCTGTTTTTACCTTTAGTCGCCGCGCTTCCCGTACATAAAATTACATTCCTTGCCTTATAAGAATTGTTAATAACAAAGTTACCGCCAAGTAACTTTATATCGGTAACTTCATAATTTATTACAACTTCGGCTTTTTCAATATGTTTTCTCAAAAGGTTAAGCACAGATGCGGCGGACTCTGAATACGGATAAACCCTATTGCCGTCAGTTTTTGTTTTCAAACCGATATATTCAAAAAAGTCGTAAACTTTTTTACTGTCTATCAAAAATTTTTCCACAAAATTATCGTTATAGTGGTTTGGCGACATATCTATATTAGTAAGATTGGCTTTGCCGTTGCCTGTTACAAGCAGTTTTTGCCCAACACGCGCGCCATATTCCAAAATCAGCACGTTTAAGCCTCTTTTTATGGCGACAGCCGCTGCAGTTAGCCCGCTTACACCTCCGCCGATTATTGCTACGTCATACATATTTTTTTCACCGCATATTATTTTTTATATCTATTTTAACACATAATAAAGAAAATTAATATTAAAAAAATAACATTTATGGTATAATGCATATATAAAAATAGCACATATTTAAGGAAAAAAATATGCGGAAAAATAAATCTGTAATAGAAACCAAATACGGTAAAACCTTTTTTCTCAAAATCTTAGACTTATTTTGGACGTTTTTCAAAATCGGCATAGTTTGCTTTGGCGGCGGCTATACGATGATTGCTTTAATCGAAAAAGAAATCGTAGAAAAAAAACAATGGATAACAAGTGAAGATATGTTAAATATCATTGCCATTGCCGAGACCACTCCCGGACCTATTGCCATCAATACAAGCACCTATGTGGGTTTCCGCAAAGGTGGTGTTATCGGGGCTATTGCCGCTACTTTCGGCGTGGTTTTACCCTCTTTTGCCATAATTTGCGCAATCAGCTTTTTTATTGACGCGTTCAGCTCCAATATTTATGTTGCTTACGCCCTAAAAGGTATGAGAATTGGCGCCCTTGTTCTTATCTTAGGCGCGGTAATAAGGCTGTTCAAAAAGACCGAAAAGACAATATTCGGCATTATTATTTTGCTTGCTACCTTTTTTATTACCTATTTTACATCCTTTGGCATTATATATACTTTGCTTTGCTGCGCGGCGGCAGGCATAATTTATTGTCTTATTTTTAGGCTTATTAAGTATATCAAGGAGGTCAACCTATGATATACTTCCAATTATTTTTTACATTCTTCAAAATAGGCTTATTTACAATAGGCGGCGGCTACGCCATGATACCGCTTATTACCTCCGAAGTTGTTGCTAACAACTGGCTAAGTGAAGAAATGCTCATTAATTTCATTGCTATAAGCGAATCGACTCCGGGACCTTTTGCAGTCAACATTGCAACCTTTGTAGGAATAGAACAAGCGGGCTTTTTCGGCGCCGTTTGTACCACTTTCGGCGTGGTTCTGCCATCTTTGATAATAATAATGTTTATCGCCGCGTTTTTTACCAAATTTACCGAAAAGCAAACGGTAAAAGATGCCTTTTTCGCTTTGCGACCTGCCGTTATCGGTTTGATTTTCGCCGCTTTTATTACTCTTATCGCGCAGACTATTTTTGCTAACGTAACTATAAAATCTATCCAAAGTTTCAAAAATACCGATATCGTGGGGCTGATTTTGTTTGCTGTTCTTTTTGTAATCTCCCAAATACCCACAAAGATTAAGGGCAAAAAGAAAAAAATTCATCCCGCTTTTCTGATGTTAATTAGCGCGCTTATCGGAATTTTGATTTACGGCGTTATTCTTTGATTTTCCTCTTATTATTTTTCATTGCAATAACGGTATATTTGTGATAAAATTTATGATAATACAGCTAAAAGGATAAACAAATGATACTACTGATGGACGTTGGCAACAGCAATATAAAAATAGGTCTTGCCAACGAGCAAAAAACGATTAAAACCTGGCGTATCGGCACCGATACCAGCAAAACCGCCGATGAATTCGGAATGATTTTATTTGACCTTCTGGAACAGAACGGATTTACCTTTTCTTGTATCGACGGCATAATAATAAGCAGTGTGGCTCCCAGTATCAACTATACCTTGGAGCATATGTGTTCCTTTTATATGCACGTCAAGCCCATTATGGTTTCCCACAAAATTAACCTTGCCGGCATGACCATTGACTACAACAACGCCCAAGAACTAGGCAGTGACCGCATTGTTAACGCAGTTGCTGCTTATAAACAGTACGGCGGACCGGTAATAACGGTAGACTTCGGCAGCGCTACCACTTTCGGAGTAGTAGACAAGGACGGCGTATTTATCGGAGGCTTAATTGCCCCCGGTATAAAATCCAGTACCGAAAGTTTGGTAAACACAGCCGCAAAATTGCCCAGAATTGAGCTAATTAAACCCGCGTCGATTATCGGTAAAAACACCATAGAAAACATGCAGGCAGGCGTAATTTACGGCTTTACGGGCTTAGTTGAATACATCGTAAGACATATTAAAGCCGAAAAAGGCTTTGAAAACGCAAAAGTTGTGGCAACAGGCGGCATGAGCCAGTTGTTACTACAAGACTGCAAAACATCGTTCATTGACGTAATAGACCGCGCTCTAAGTCTCAAAGGACTGCGCATTCTTTACGATTGCAATAAATAATAACAAAGGAGACTGCTATGAAAAAAATAGGTGTAGCTTTATTAGGTCTTGGGACCGTCGGCGGTGGAACCTACCGCATATTAAAAAACAATCATAACGCCATAAAAAAGAACGATGGTGTTGACATATCGGTGTTGCATATCCTAGAGAAGGATATCAACAAGGCAAAAGCGCTAGATGTGGATTTAAGTATCGTTTCCACAGACATTGACAAAGTGGTTAACGACCCCAACGTTAACATTGTAGCCGAATTTTTCGGCGGAATTGAACCTGCAAGAAGCTTTTTAATTAAATGCCTACTTGCCGGCAAAAGCATAGTAACTGCCAATAAAGAACTTTTCAGTAAACACTGGGACGAACTGGAAGAAGCGGCAAAGAAAGGCAAAGCCGGACTGTATTTTGAAGCCACCTGCGTAGGCGGAGTGCCGATTATCAGGACTTTGACAGAAAGTATGCAAGGCAACAATATTCTGTCTATTATGGGCATTGTAAACGGCACAACCAACTTTATTTTGTCAAAAATGGCGGACGAAGGCTTAGACTATGCCGACGTATTAAAACAAGCGCAAGACCTAGGCTATGCCGAAGCTAACCCCAGCGCCGACGTAGACGGCTTTGACAGCATGTACAAGCTAAGTATACTAAGTAGCCTTGCTTTCCATACCAAAGTGCCGATAAAAAACATTTACCGCGAAGGAATAAGCAAAGTTAATAAAATCGATATAGAGTTCGGCAAGCAAATAGGCTATACGTTAAAGCTTCTTGCCATAGCCAAAAAGGTAGACGGCAAAATCGAAGCGCGCGTACACCCTGCTTTTATCCCCGACTCTCACCCTCTTGCCAGCGTAAAGGGCAGTTTTAACGCCGTTCATATTTTAGGAGACAACGTGGGCGACATTATGCTCTACGGCAGAGGCGCAGGCGATTTACCCACAGGTAGCGCAATTGTAAGCGACATCGTCTTTGCCGCCAACAGCAAGCCGAAATACTCCTCTTTCAAAAACGTCAACGACGTCGATGACAAACGCTTCAGCAAGGACTTCCAATGCAATTACTATATCCGTATGGACGTAGAAGACAAAGCAGGCGTCCTAGCCAAAATCGCAGGAATTTTCGGTAAAAACAGAGTCAGCATAAACACCATGCAACAGCAAGCCAAGTCAGGCACAGCAACAATCATATTTATGATACACAAAACCGGCGAAAACAACATAAACAAAGCCATTCGCCAACTGGAGCTAATGCCCGACATCAAGAGCATCGACGCAATAATTAGAGTGGAAGAATAATATATATCCTCAAATCAAAACGAAAGGGAAAACCGAAATGGTTTTCCCTTTTTTTATAACCCGTCACAATAAAAAACAGGCTATGCTTTATTCATAACCTGTTCTTATTTATTAATTATTAACTACATTAATCAACTAATTCTAAAATACACATCGAAGCGTCGTCTCCTCGTCTGTTAGGTAGCTTGATAATACGCGTATATCCGCCGCCTTGACCTTTTTCCTGCTCTCTCTTGTCATATTTGGGAGCGTATTCATTGAATATCTTCTCCACTATAGGATGCTTGATATCAGCTGTTCTTTCACGGAAGTTAGCTTTGCTTTCTTTAGCAACGGGCTGTTCTTGAATGTCGGCAAGTTTAGCCATAATTCTTCTTCTTGCTGCAAGCTTCTTAGGTCCGTCGTTTGTGAACTCAACATCTATTTTTTCATCTTTTTGATTGGTCTTTTGTTTGGTAACCTTTAGGGTGTCTTGGTAGCTACGCAAAGCAAGTGTGATTATCTTTTCGGCAACCTTTCTTACTTCTTTAGCTCTTTCTACCGTGGTTTCGATTTTTCCATACCAAAGCAATTGTGTAGCCTGGCTGTATACCAGCTGCACTCTTTGGTCTGTTCTTTTACCTAGTTTGCGATTTTGTGCCATTTATACTAATTCTCCTTACTCGTCTTTATTATAAAGCTTTAACCCGAAGCCTTCTAGCTTCTTAATAACTTCGTCCAATGATTTGCGTCCCAGATTACGAACTTTGAGCATATCTTCTTCGCTTCTCTTAACGAGGTCTTCTACGGTGAAGATGCCTGCTCTCTTGAGACAGTTAAGCGGACGTACGCTGAGATCCAATTCTTCGATACTCATGTATAAAGCTTTTTGTGTGTCGTCGTCATCCTTGCTCACAAGAATGTCTATGCTGCTCATTTCGTCAACAAGGTTGATAAACAATTTAAGATGGTCGCTCATGATTTTGGCAGCCAAACTTATAACCTTTCTGGGAGATGAGGTAGCGTTTGTCTTTACGTTAATTGTCAGCTTGTCGTAGTCAATGGATTGCTCTACACGGGTAGCTTCTACAGAATAACTAGCCGCAACAACCGGTGAGAACAAAGAGTCCATAGGAATATATCCTATCGGCTGTTGTGTAACGGGCTTATTGTTCGGTCCCGAAACGTATCCTCTGCCTGTGCCGATGGTAAGCGTCATATCCAAAGTATAACCGTCTTCCAGCGTGCAGATAAACGCATCGGGATTCATAATCTCGATATCGCTGGGAAGGTCAATATCTTTAGCGGTAACAATGCCGCCTGTGGTTCTGACAAGTTTAACCTTTGCGGGAGCAAAATACTCTTCGGTAAATACCTTTACGGCTACGTCCTTAAGGTTAAGGATAATTTCCGCAACGTCTTCTTTTACTCCGGGAATTGTGCTGAACTCATGCTTTACACCCTCAATCTGAATACCGATTATCGCTGCGCCGGGCAAAGCTGTGCATAGTATTCTTCTGAGGCAATTCCCAATGGTGGTGCCGTAACCTCTTTCTAAAGGTTCTACAACAAAACTCGCCTGAGAGTCGTCTGTGCCAACTATCTCCGTAATTTTAGGTTTTACTATTTCCATCATTGTGACAATTCCTCCTTATGCCGTATTATTTAGAATACAACTCGACTATCATTTGCTCAGCTATTGTCATATCGATATCTTCACGCGACGGAAGGCTAATAATGCTGCCTTTTAATGTGGAAGGATCAAACTCCAGCCATTTCAAACTATTGTTTACTTTTACGTTTTTCAAATCGGTGAAGAAAGTGTTGCCCTGTTTGTTTTCCTTAACGGCAATAACGTCTCCTGCTTTAACAAGGTAGCTGGGGATATTAACTCTCTTGCCGTTTACGGTGATGTGTCCGTGGCTCACTATTTGTCTAGCTTGAGCGCGACTCACGCCGATACCCATTCTGTAAACAACGTTGTCCAATCTTCTTTCGATAAGAACAAGCATATTTTCACCGGTAGCTCCGCGCATTGTATCTGCAATCAGATAATACTTGTGGAACTGCTTTTCGGTTAATCCGTATATTCTCTTAGCCTTTTGCTTTTCTCTTAACTGTATGCTATAGGGAGAGGGTTTCTTTCTCATAGCACCGTGCACTCCAGGAGGAGTCTGACGCTTTAGAATAACGCACTTCTCAGAATAGCACTTATCGCCTTTCAAAAATAATTTGCAACCTTCGCGTCTGCAAAGACGGCAATCCGGTCCTGTATATTTCGCCATTTTTCGTTACCTCCTAATTACAACCTTCTACGCTTGGGGGGACGGCATCCATTATGAGGAATGGGTGAAACATCCTTAATCAAGGTAATATCAACGTCACAAGCCTGTATAGCTCTTATACTGGGCTCTCTGCCTTGTCCTGTACCCTTAATGTAAACTTCAACCTTTCTTACTCCGTGCACTTTTGCATCGTTAACCGCTTTTTCGGTAGCCTGAGTAGCGGCGAAAGCCGTTTCCTTTCTGGCGCCCTTTAAGCCCAACATACCTGCCGAAGCCCAGCTGATGGTATTTCCTGTCATATCGGTAACAGTAACAATGGTGTTGTTATGGGTGGTATGAACATGAACCTGACCTTTGTCAATACGCTTTAGGTCTTTTCTCTTTTTAATCGTAGATTTTCTTACTGCCATATTTTACCTCCTAAGCTTTTTTGGAACGGCTTACCGTACGTTTCGGTCCCTTACGGGTTCGAGCGTTCTGCTTAGTGCTCTGGCCTCTTACAGGCAGTCCCTTTCTATGTCTGACACCTCTGTAGCAGCCTATGTCCTTTAGTCTTTTGATATCCAAAAATATTTCTTTACGCAAGTCGCCTTCCACGCGTATATTGTTTTCAATATAGTCACGGATTGCAGCAACCTGGTCCTCGGATAAGTCCTTTACTCTGATATCGGGATTAACGTTAGTAGCCTCCAAAATTTTATTGGAAGTAACTCTGCCAATACCAAAAATATAGGTCAGTCCGATTTCTACTCTCTTTTCACGGGGTAAATCTACACCTGCTATACGAGCCATTTAAAAATCCTCCAAAGTTTTTTAATTTGTATATATGTTAATCAATGAAGTAAATTATCTTTTTTTGATAATTCAGCCGCCTTCATATAGAACTCTAGTTTACCCACACCTGTCGGTATGGGAGCATTAACCTTGCTATTATAGCATAGCAAAATTCACAATGCAATTATTTTTATCCCTGTTTTTGCTTATGTTTCGGATATTTACTGCAAATAATCATTACTTTGCCGTTTCTTTTAATAACCTTGCATTTGTCGCAAATAGGCTTTACAGATGGTCTTACTTTCATTTTTTATTCCTCCGTCTTTTGCTTTTGGCAATTATTTTTTAGACTTTATTTCTATAAGTTATTCTTCCCTTATTAAGGTCATAGGGGCTCATAGCCACCTTAACCTTATCGCCCACGCATACTCTTACGGTATGCTGACGCATTTTCCCACATAAATAAGCGGTGATAATATGGCCGTTGGTCAGTTTTACTCTAAAATTCGTACCTGGTAGAACTTCGGTAATTACGCCTTCGACTTCAATTGCATCGTCTTTTGACATCTAGTCTCCTCCATTTATGAATTATATTTACGCAAGGCGCTGAATACCTCTGCGTCAAATACCTTTGTGCCCTTAATAAGCTTTGCAGCAATGTTTTCCAACACGTCGTCCGTCTTTTTAAGGTGCTTTATCTTTTTGAGCTTGGGCTTGTCCAGTTTTCTTACCTCTCCGTCCACTATACTGACGAAGTTGTCGTCAATAATTTCCTTGACCATAAAAAATCTGCCTTTATCCCTTCCGGCTCTACTGAATACAACCATGCCTACAGTAATGGGCTTTTCCATAACAACTCCTTACAAAGTAATTATTTCCACGCCGTCAGGCGTAATAATAACGGTGTTTTCGTAATGCGCCGAGGCTAAACCGTCTGTAGTCACGTACGTCCATCCGTCTTTTTTACAGTAGACGTCGGGACTTCCCAAATTTATCATGGGCTCCACGCAGATGGTCATATTTGTTGACACTCTTTCCCCTCTGCCTTCTCTGCCGAAGTTAAGTACCGTAGGGTCTTCGTGTACCGTTGTTCCTATTCCGTGTCCGGTAAGGTCTCTTACCACTCCGAAACCGAAACTTTCTACGTAAGATTGTATGGCGTGTCCTAAGCTTCCCAGTCTTGCTCCGTCTTTAAGGACTTTCATCCCCTCAAAAAAGCTCTCTTTGCAAACTCTGGCAAGTTTTCTCTTTTCATCAGTCACCTTGCCGATTTCCACCGTTCTGGCAGCGTCGGTATGATAACCGCCTATACCTACTCCACAGTCGATTTTTAGAAGCATTCCCTCTTCCAGCACCCTCTTTTCGGAAGGTATGCCGTGCACTACTTCACTATCTATCGACAAACAAACCGTTGCCGGATAGCCGTTATAATGCAAAAAAGAAGGTACGCCACCTTGTTTTTTTATGTAAAGGTACGCCATTTCGTCAAGTTGTTTGGTTGTAACGCCTACTTTAGCGTTTTCTTCAATGAGAAGAAGGGTATCCCGTAAAATAAGTCCCGCTCTTCTCATCAAATTCAAATGCTCTTCGTTCTTAATCGTTACCATTTAATATCTTTTTGACAACCTCGAAAAGTTCGTCTATAGATGTGTTTCCATCCACGGTAATAAGCTTGCCTCTCTTAGAATAATATTCGATAAGAGGAGCGGTCTGGGTGTTATAAACCTCCAGCCTCTTTGCGACCGTCTCAACGTTGTCGTCGGCTCTCTGATAAAGCTCTCCGCCGCATTTGGCGCATACGTTGGAAGTATATGTGGTAATATGATACGTTTCACCGCATTTGCACATTCTTCTGCCCGTTATTCTCTTAATAATTAAGTCAAAATCAACCTTGATATCAATAACGTAATCAATATCGGTCAATTTGCTCAACGCATCTGCCTGTTCCACCGTTCTGGGGAAACCGTCAAGGAGAAAACCGTTCTTGCAGTCGTCTGCTTTAATTCTGTCGGCAACAATACCGATAACCACGCTGTCGGGTACGAGCATACCTTTGTCGATATACTCTTTTGCATTCTTTCCTAGCTCCGTCCCTTGAGCTATATTAGCCCTCAAGGCATCGCCTGTGGAAATATGTGCTATGTTGTACTCTCTGGCTATTTTGGTAGCTTGAGAACCCTTTCCCGCGCCGGGAGCGCCTAATAAAATTATCTTCATATTACTTAAGAAATCCTTTATTGTTTTTAACAAGTAATTGCGATTCTAATTGTTTTTCGAATTCCAACGCTACGCTAACTACGATCAACAAACCTGTCGCGCTGAACGCGTTATTCAATCCCAAACTTTCAAAACCTTTTAATTTTAGGATATAAGTAGGAATCAACGATACGAATGCTAAGAACAACGCTCCGAACAACGTAATACGGTTATTAATCTTTCTTAAATGGTCGCTTGTGGATTTACCGGGTCTGATACCGGGGATAAATCCGCCGTTTTGCTGTATCATTCTTGCGATGTCGTCGGGATTGAATTGTATCTGAGCATAGAAGTATGCAAAGAATATAATCAATAAGAACATGAACAAGGGATACAAATGTCCGCCTACGCCCATCCAGGTGTACCAGAAATCGGTAAAACCGTTAGTCTTACCCACAAACTGCATAATCATCTGGGGGAACATTATTAAACTGGAGGCAAAGATTATGGGCATAACGCCGCCGCTGTTTACCTTAATCGGTATATGCGTGGACTGTCCGCCGTACATCTTGTTGCCTTTGATTTGTTTCGCGTATTGAACGGGTATTCTTCTTTCGGAGAGGTCAACGAAGACTATCAGTCCGAAAAGTAAAATAACCAATACAATGAAGCCTAACAAGAACCAGATACCGGTAAGATCGCCGTTTTTGGCTTGGTCGGGTATGGTGGAGAAAATAGACGTTCCTATGGAAGTACCCAGTGAAGAAACAATCCCCACGAATATTATAAGAGAAGTGCCGTTTCCGATACCGAATTCGGTAATTCTTTCTCCCAGCCACATAACCAGCGCGCTTCCGCCTGTAAGAATAATTACTACGCAAATCATAGTGAATATCTTACTTACACCGTCTGTAGCCCCAAAAACTCCGGTAATGCTGTTTTTCCAACTGAGCATTACGCCGATAGCCTGGATAATACCAAGCAATATAGCCATATAGCGGGTATATTGATTTATTTTCTTTTTCCCATCTTCTCCCTCTTTGCTCAGCTTCTCCAACTTAGGAATTATTAAGGTTAGAAGCTGCATGATAATAAAAGAGTTAATGAACGGTATGATGCCCAACGCAAAGATAGTACCGTTTTGTAAAGAACCGCCCGTAATCATACTCAGCATCCCCATAAAGTCGCTGTTTGTCGTCGATCCGAAAGTATCGGACAGGTTCAATCCAGGAATGGGTACAAAACAACCTAATCTGTAAATCAACAAGATTATCAGAGTATATATCAGTTTTTTCCGAATTTCCGGAGTCAAAAAGGCATTCTTTAATGTTTGAAGCATTATAATACCTCTACTTTACCGCCTGCTTCCTCTATCTTCTTTGCAGCGGATTCAGAAAATTTTGCAGCCTGTACGGTCAAAGCCTTGGTTATTTCTCCATCGCCCAAAACTTTTACTCCGTATTCTTCTATTTTGCTCAGAATACCTTTAGCCAACAGTGCCTCGGCGTTTACAACGTCTCCGTTTTCAAATCTGTCGTTAAGTAAGCTTACGTTAACGGTAGAATAAGCCTTCTTGAATATAGCATTCTTGAAGCCTCTCTTAGGCAATCTGCGGGTAAGAGGCATTTGACCGCCTTCGAAGCCGGGTCTTACGCCGCCTCCGCTACGCGCCCACTGTCCTTTGTGTCCTTTACCGCTTGTCTTTCCCAAACCGGAACCAATACCTCTGCCTATTCTTTTTGCCTTGGTGACAGCGCCCGGTGCAGGAGAAATAGTATGTAATTTCATAGCTAACCTCCTATATTTCTTCAACCTTAACAAGGTGAGATACCTTGCTAATCATTCCGCGTACAGCGCTATTGTCTTCCTGAACAACGCTGCTGCCTATTTTCTTCAAACCAAGAGCTTCGACCGTAGCCTTTTGCGCCTTGATTCTTCCAAACTTGGATTTTACCAATGTTATCTTTAATTGTGCCATTATAAGTAACCTCCTAATCTGCCAGTTTGTTTACGTCGATTCCGCGAGCTTTCGCCACTTCTTCGGCGGTACGTAATGCGGCTAGTCCGGCAAGAGTTGCCTTGACACAGTTGATAGCGTTGTTACTTCCGATGCTCTTTGTACGGATATCCTTAATTCCGGTTGCTTCCAAAACCGCTCTTACTGCGCCACCGGCGATAACTCCGGTACCTTCTACAGCAGGCATAAGAATAACTTTTCCTCTGCCGTATACGCCTTGAATAGCATGAGGTATAGTTTTCCCAACAATGGATATTGTAACCATAGCTTTTGTAGCAGCCTTAATAGCTTTTTCGATAGCTTCGGGTACTTCTTTGGCTTTGCCAAGTCCGCAACCTACTCTGTCTTTGCCGTCACCAACAACAACCAAAGCTGCAAAACGCATATTTCTGCCGCCCTTAACAACCTTAGTAACGCGGTTGATGGCTATTGTCTTCTTGATTAAATCGTCTTTTGGCTCTCTGGTAAATTTTTCGTTTCTTGCCATATTTCCTCCTATAAATTCAAGCCGGCTTCTCTTGCGCCGTCTGCTACCGCCGCTACGCGACCTGTGTATAAATACCCGCCTCTGTCAAAAACAACAGCGGTTATTCCCGCAGCTATAGCTCTTTGCGCCACAACCTTGCCCACTACTTTGCTGGCTTCGGTCTTTGTCATGCCCGCTACCATAGCGGCTACTTCTTTTTCAGCGGTGTTGGCGCTTACTAAAGTGGTTCCGTTGCCGGAAATAGCCGTATCGTCTATTATCTGAGCATAAATATGGTTTAGTGATCTGTATACATTCAAACGCGGACGTTCTTGTGTCCCTTTGATATAAAAACGCATACGATTGTGTCTTGCTTTTCTTATTTCGTTCTTATCTACTTTGCTAATCATGATACGCTCCTTTATTTACCTGTAGTTTTTCCTTCCTTGCGGATAATCGTTTCATTCTTATAATGAATACCATATCCGTGGTAAGGCTCGGGCTTTCTGATGCATCTGATGTTGGCAGCAGTCTGTCCGACCAGGTTCTTATCAATGCCCTTAACGGAAATTTCGGTAAGGTTGGGGCAGGCAAAAGTGATTCCCTCGGGAGCTTCTACCTTAACGTTGTGAGAATATCCAACGTTTAATACCAAATTCTTACCATCCATTTGCGCCTTGTAACCTACACCGGCAATAACAAGTCCTTTCTCATAACCCTTGGTAACGCCTTCTACCATGTTGGCAATAAGAGCTCTGTAAAGACCGTGAGCCGCTTTTGTAGACTTAATTTCATTCTTTCTTTCAACGTGAATTACGTTAGCTTCGATTTTAACGTTGATGTCGGGATTTTCGATACGTTGGGATAATGTTCCCAATTTTCCTACAACCGTAACAATTCCGTTTTCGAAAGTAACTTTTACTCCGTCGGTAATTTTTATAGGTAATCTACCAATTCTTGACATAAATTACCTCCTACCAAACATAGGCGAGAACTTCGCCGCCGGCGCCGATAGCGCGCGCTTTCTTGTCAGTCATAACACCCTTGGAGGTGGATATGATTGCTATACCAAGTCCGTTAAGTACTCTAGGAATTTCGTTGCTCTTAGCATAAATTCTTAGACCGGGACGGGATATTCTCTTCAATCCGGAAATAACCTTGCTGTAGTTAGCGCCGTACTTGAGTTCCACAACTATAGTATCTTGAACGCCAGCCTGATCTTTCTCAACGGTTGCGCTCTTGACGTATCCCTCTTCAACCAATATTTCGGCTATAGCCTTTTTCATATTGGAAGCTGGGATTCTGACGATTTCGTGTCTTGCAGTCAGACCGTTTCTTATACGGGTCAGCATATCTGCGATGGGATCTGTTGTAACCATTTTATACCTCCTTACCAGCTTGCTTTCTTTACGCCGGGAATTTGTCCTTTGTAGGCCAATTCTCTAAAGCATATTCTGCAAATACCGTATTTTCTCAAAACAGCATGGGGTCTGCCACAGATTGCGCATCTGGTATACTCTCTGGTGGAAAACTTTTGCTTTCTTTGTTGCTTGTTAATCATTGCTTTCTTTGCCATGTTGTATCCTCCTATTTAACAAAAGGCATGCCAAGTTGCTTGAGCAGCTCTTTTGCCTCTTCGTCGCTTCCGGCTGTTGTTACTATACAAACGTCAAAACCTCTAACTTTTTCGATTTGATCGTAAGTAATTTCGGGGAAAATCAATTGTTCTTTGATACCCAAAGCATAGTTTCCTCTGCCGTCAAAAGAATCGGAGGGCACGCCCTTGAAGTCACGTACACGGGGAAGAGCTATGGAAATTAACTTATCAAGGAAGTTCCACATACGTTCTCCTCTTAAAGTAATCTTTGCTCCGACTACCATGTTTTCACGGACCTTAAAGTTGGCAACCGACTTCTTTGCCTTGGTCTGAACTGCCTTTTGTCCCGCAATCATTTCCATTTCGGTTACGGCTGTCTGCAAACTCTTAGCGTTGTCTTTTACGTCGCCCAATCTCATATTGAGAGTGATCTTTTCAATCTTTGGTACTTCCATAACGTTCTTGTAACCAAAAACTTTGGTCATACCAGCAATAATTTCTTTCTTATAAAGAGCCTTTAGTCTGTTGTCTACCTTGATAGCAACAGTCTTTTCTGCTTCTTTCTTAACTGTCTTCTTATCTGCCATCTGCCGCCTCCTATGCCTCTACGTTGTTTTCTGCGGGAGCTTCAGTTACCGCAGCCGCTTCCACTGCATTGTCAGCAACGTCGGCCTTCTTGACTTTCTTTCTTACTGTGGCTTTTGCCTTCTTGTCCTCTTTAACCTTCTTGGTTTCGAGAACGGCTCCGCATTTGCACATTCTTACTTTCTTGCCGTCTACAACAGCGTGCTTAACTCTGGTTACTTTTCCGCACTCTGCGCATATAGGCATAACGTTACTAGCGTCAAAGCTCTTAGCCATGGTAATAATACCGCTCTTGTCCGAAGCCTTTCTTGCCTTAACAGCCTTCTTGACTTGGGAAATATCTTTTCCCTCAACCACTACTCTGCCGTTATCAGCGTCAACCGCTATGATTTGACCGGTTTTACCTTTGTCTGCACCTGCGATTATTTTTACGAAATCGCCTTTTTTTACACTCAGTTTCATTTTCTACCTCCTACAGAACTTCGGGAGCAAGAGAAATGATTTTCATGAAGTCTTTCTCTCTAAGCTCTCTGGCTATTGGCCCAAAAATACGTGTTCCGCGGGGCTGTTTCTGGTTATCGATAATAACGGCTGCATTGTCGTCGAATTTGATATGGCTGCCGTCAGCTCTCATAATACCTTTGTGAGTGCGTACGATTACCGCTTTAACAACGTCGCCTTTCTTTACCGTTCCGTTAGGAGTGGCGCTCTTAACCGAAGCTACGATAACATCGCCGATGTTGCCGTTCTTCACCTTGGAGCCTCCCATAACTCTTATACACATAATCTCTTTTGCGCCGGAGTTGTCGGCTACTTTGAGTCTTGTTTGTTGTTGTACCATTCCCGACCTCCTATTTAGCCTTCTCTATTATTTCTACCAGTCTCCAGCATTTGTCTCTGGAAATAGGTCTTGTTTCTACAATCTCTACCTTGTCGCCGATACCGCACTCATTAAGCTCGTCATGAGCCTTAAATTTGCTGGTACGGGTAACGTACTTTTTATAGAGAGGATGTTTAACCTTGCTTACGACAGCTACGACGATGGTTTTGTCCATTTTATCGCTGACAACCATGCCTATTCTTGTCTTTCTCAAATTTCTTTCCATAAATATTTATCCTCCTATTTCTTCGCGCTCTTCTTAGCTTTTTTCGCCGGCTCGAAGCTTATTCCCAATTCTCTCTGACGAAGAATCGTCTTGATTTTGGCAATATCCTTCTTGCATTCGACCATAACGTAAGGATTGCTAAGCTGATTGGTGGCGTGTTTGAAGCGGAGATTAAATAATTCTGCTTTTAGGTCGTTTAATTTGTTGGTCAATTCTTCATTGCTCATTTCAAAAAACTTTATAGCTTTCATTATTCGGCACCTCCTTCTTTAACTTCGTCCTCTTTCTTTACAAACTTGCACTTGATAGGAAGTTTGTTGGCGGCCAGACGCAAAGCCTCTCTTGCTGTCTCTTCGGGAATACCGCTCATTTCGAACAATACTCTGTCGGGTTTTACTACTGCTACCCAATATTCGGGACTTCCTTTACCCGAACCCATTCTGGTTTCGGCAGGTTTCTTAGTGACAGGCTTGTGAGGGAAGATGTTTACCCAAACTTGTCCGCCACGTTTGATATATCTTGTCATAGCTACACGGGCTGCTTCTATCTGATTGCTGGTAATCCAACTGGGTTCCATAGCTACTAATGCGTATTCGCCGTATGCTATCTTGTTGCCCTTGTTAGCACTGCCGGTCATTCTGCCTCTGTGCTGCTTTCTTCTTTTTACTCTCTTAGGCATTAACATAATTAGTCATTACCTCCTTTCCCTTGCTTGGTGAAAACTTCACCTTTATATATCCACACCTTAACTCCGATAATACCGTAAGTGGTGGTGGCTTCCGCAAAGCCGTAATCTATGTTTGCTCTCAGCGTTTGCAGGGGGATGCTTCCCTCGCTGTAATGCTCGCTTCTTGCAATTTCCGCTCCGTCAAGACGTCCGCTTACCATGGTCTTAACACCCTTGGCTCCGCCCTTCATAGCTCTGCCCATAACCTGGCGCATAGCGCGACGGAATTGGATTCTCTTTTCTAAGCTGGCTGCGATGCTTTCTGCGGCAAGCTGTGCGTCGATATCAACTTTCTTAACTTCCAAAACGTTGATGTTGACAACCTTGCCAACTGCTATTTTTTCCACTACTTTCTTAATCTCGGAGATTCCTGCGGCTTCTTTTCCGATAGCCACGCCGGGTCTTCCACAGAACATATTTACGGTAATGGTGTTGGCAGCTCTCTCTATTATTATCTTGCTGACGGCTGCATTGAAGTATTTTTTCTTCAGTTCTTTTCTGATTTTGTTATCTTCGCTCAAGTAGGTGGCAAAGGTTTTCTTGTCGGCATACCATTGGGTATCCCAGCTCTTTATTATTCCTATTCTTAAACCGTGCGGATTAACTTTCTGACCCATTTTTTTGCTACCTCCTATTTCTTAATTTCGTCAAGTATGACTGTGATGTGACTTGTTCTCTTGAGCAAGCCGCCTGCCCTTCCGTGCGCCTTAGGAATGTATCTCTTTAGCGTAGGTCCCTGATCGGCAAAGCACTCTGCTACGAATAATTCGTCAACGTTCATATTGAGGTTATTCTCGGCATTGGCTCCTGCGCTCTTTAATACCTTCAAAATAGGTTCGCAAGAAGATTTGTTCAGGTTCTCCAGTATACCGACGGCTTCGCGATAGCTCTTAGAACGGATAAGATCTAATACCGCTCTGACCTTGTAAGGGGATATACGGATGTATTTTGCCTTAGCTTTCGGTCTTCTGTCTGCCGTTTCGGCTCTTTTGACTGCTTTTATATATGTCTTTCCCATTTACTGCCTCCTATTTCTTCCCTGTGGTTTTGCTGCCGGCATGACCGCGGAAGGTTCTTGTGGGCGCAAACTCGCCTAATTTCAAACCAACCATATCTTCGGTGACGTATACCGGAACGTGCTTTTTACCATCATGAACCGCTATGGTGTGTCCTACAAACTCGGGGAATATAGTAGAAGCACGCGACCAAGTCTTAATGGGTTTCTTTTCTCCCTTTGCATTCATAGCCACGATTTTCTTCTTGAGACTCTCATGCACATAAGGTCCTTTCTTTATTGATCTGCTCATTTGCTCCTCCTGCCTAGTTTATACGCTTAATAATAGATTTGTTGGTGGTCTTGTTCTTCTTGCGGGTCTTGTAACCGAGAGCCGGTTTACCCCAAGGAGTAACAGGGCCGGGCATACCGATAGGGCTCTTGCCCTCGCCGCCGCCGTGCGGGTGATCGCAAGGATTCATAACAACACCTCTTACGGTAGGTTTGATACCCATGTGTCTTGTTCTGCCGGCTTTGCCCACGCTTATTATTTCGTGTTCGATGTTGCCAACCTGACCGATTGTGGCTCTGCAAGCTAACGGAACGTATCTCATTTCTCCCGAAGGCATACGCAAGGTGGCTTTTCCGTTTTCTTTTGCCATCAACTGCGCTGCGCATCCTGCGCTACGGGCAATCTGTCCGCCGCGTTTGGGTTGCAATTCGATATTATGAACCATAGTACCTACGGGGATTTCATCAAGCTTTAGGCAGTTGCCTACCTTGATGTCAGCGCCTTCGCCACTAATGATTGTGTCGCCTACGGAAAGTCCTAAAGGCGCCAAGATGTACGTTTTTTCGCCGTCGGCATATATAGCCAAAGCGATATTTGCGCTGCGGTTGGGGTCATATTCTATAGAAGCGATTTTGGCGGGGATACCGTCCTTGTTACGCTTGAAATCTATAATACGGTATTTTTGTCTGTTTCCGCCGCCGATATGTCTTACGGTAATTCTTCCGTTGGCGTTTCTTCCGCCTGACTTGCTCTTAGATTCAAGCAAGCTTTTTTCGGGAGTGGTTTTTGTGATTTCCGAAAAATCGGAAACCGTAAAGAATCTGCGGGCGGGACTTGTCGGTTTAAATCTCTTAATACCCATTGTTAGTCTCCTCCTTTATGATAAGCTCTCAAAGAACTCAATGGGCTTGCTGTCTTTGGTAAGTTTTACAAAAGCTTTCTTATAAGAAGGACGTCTGCCTTCCGTTCTGCCCATACGTTTGATTTTTCCATCGTAGTTGGTGACGTTAACTCTGTCAACCTTAACTCCGAAGGCAAATTCTACGGCGTCTTTGATTTCGGTCTTTGTCGCTGTTTTTGCCACGATGAAGGTATAATCCTTCAACGCTACGTTGCCATAGCTCTTTTCGCTCAAAACAGGCTTAATAATAATATCGTAAGCCTTCATTATCCTATGACCTCCTCAATTTTTCTTACTGCGTCTTTGGTTATGAAAACTTTGTTTGCTCTAACCAAATCATATACGTTAACTAAACTAGCCTCTTGAGTAGCTGCTTCGGCTAAATTCTTTGTAGCTCTTACTACGTTGAGGTTTTCTCCGTCGAAAACGAACAAGGCTTTGCTGCCGGCATTTAGTTTTTCACAAAGTGCCGCCATAAGCTTGGTCTTTGCTTCTTTGAGTTCCAATTCGCTCAGTACGATAAATTCATTCTGACGGATTTTTTGGCTCAATACGCTAACCAAAGCTTGCGCTTTCATTCTCTTGTTGATTTTCTTGGAAAAATCTCTGGGCTTTGGCGCGAACACAACGCCGCCGTGCTTCCATTGCGGAGCGCGAATGCTGCCTTGTCTTGCTCTGCCGGTGCCTTTTTGTCTCCAAGGTTTGATACCGCCGCCGCGTACTTCAGTACGTGTTAAAGCGCTCTTTGTACCTTGTCTTTTGTTTGCGAGTTGGGCAACGATAACCTGATGGATAAGTGCCTCATTGTATTCGGCGTTAAAAATCTCATCTCTTACCGTGATTTTGTCCACTTCTTTTCCGCTTAAATTGTATACTTTCAATTCCATAATAAAACCTCCACTACGCCTTGATGATAACAAGACTTCCCTTTGCTCCGGGGATTCCGCCCTTTATCAGCAAGAGATTTCTGTTTGTGTCAATACGCACTACTTCGAGGTTCTTGATGGTAACCTGCTCATTGCCGTAATGACCGGGCAAATGCTTGTTCTTGAACACGCGGCTGGGATCGGAGTTTGCGCTCATACTTCCTACGCCTCTGTGATAGCCCGAGCCGTGAGCCATAGGTCCTCTGCTTTGATTCCATCTCTGGATAACGCCCGAAAAACCTCTACCTTTGGTGGTTCCGACTACGTCTACTTTGTCGCCTACTACAAAGCTGTCACACTTAATAACGCTGCCGACAGCATAGCTAGAGCAATCGTCAAAACGGAATTCTCTGAGATTCCTTTTTGCCTGCGCGCTTGCTTTTGCATAATGTCCGGCAACGGGCTTTGTAACGTTCTTTTCTTTTATATCGCCAAAAGAAACCTGAACGGCATCGTATCCTTCCTTTTCCTTAGTCTTTACTTGGACTACGGCGCAAGGTCCCGCTTCCACTACGGTTACGGGGATGAAAGTGCCATCCGCGGTAAATATCTGGCTCATACCTAATTTCTTGCCTAATATAGCTTTCTTCATTATAAGCCTCCTATAACTTTATCTGGATGTCCACACCGGCGGGTAAGTCGAGTTTCATCAACGCATCCACCGTTTTGCTTGTGGAATTATAGATATCAATCAATCTCTTGTGAGTGCGAAGCTCGAATTGCTCGCGTGAATCCTTATACTTGTGGGGAGCACGCAAGATTGTTACGATTTCCTTGTCTGTAGGTAAGGGTATCGGGCCTGATATACTAGCGCCGGTACGCTTTACCGCCTCAACGATCTTCTCTGCGGAATTGTCGATGAGATTGTGGTCATAGGCTTTAAGCTTAATCCTAATTTTTTGACCTGCCATTTGTTTGTACCTCCTGTTTTTTTACCTAACATTTTACACTTATCCGTGTGTGTCGAGCTGTCTTTTAATAAAAGGCGCATGCGCCTTATTTCAGTTAGTCACGTCCATCGTTGTGTCCGTGTAAGTCCGTGGAAACTATCCGTCTTTACGGTAACCTCCCACATCTACCCTATAATACAGCCTTGTAATAATAGCATAGTAAAAACTTGCTGTCAAATAATTTTTTGCAATTTTTTCAAAAAATAATCAAAATGGGAAAAATTATACCATTTTATAAAATTCCATATTGTTATAACCGTATTGAGTTTTGAATTTATTCTCATAGGTTATTATATAGCTTTCTTCCAAAACGTTAACTCTTATAGCCAAAGACGTCATAAACGCGTTCGTCCCCAGATTGGGCGGAGTGGTCGGGAACATATTAACAATAGTAAGAATCAGACAATTATTAAACGCCCTATCGCCGATTGTTGTAACGTTTGCCCCTATATTAATGGCGAAAAGAGCACTGCAACCCTCAAAAGCCGCAGTTTCTATTTCTGTTAAGTTGGACGAAAAAGTAATTCTGTATAATTTTACGCAGTTTGCAAACATTCCGCTTGAAACGTGTGTGGCTTCATAAGTAAGCGTTTCCAACAAGCTGCTGCCTTTGAAAATATTGTTGCCCATATTAATAACATTTGCAGGCACTCTTACCGACGTAATTTTGCTGTTTTCAAATACGCTGTTGCCTAAAGTGGTTACCGTATCGGGAATATTAATAGAATTTCCGCCGTAATTATAAAAAGCCTTGTTGCCTAAATTGGTTATCATTGTGCCTATGGCAAAAGTAATTTGCGCGTTTACATTATAGAATGCCTCTTCTCCTATGGAAGTAACTTTATTGGGGATTATTATTTGTTGTATATTGTTTGCATTGTAAAAAGCGGCATTGGCTATTTGGGTTACATTACTTGGTATAGTAATTGCGTTACCTTTATAACCTTTCAAAATTCCATATGTCAAAACCGTAATATTGGGATTTAGTGTTATGGGCGCGGAAATGTTAGACACCCACTCACTGCCGTAACTTGTTACCGATTGGGGAAGTATGATGGTAGTAAGAGAACTAAAATCCTTCAAAAACTCATTAGGCAGAGCAGTTAGGCTTTGACTAGTTAGCTCAAGTTTTGTACAGGTATATCTTGTGTATACGTTTTCGCCGGCGTTACTGCCTATTAAAAAAGCAATAGTCCTTATATCGCTTATACTGCTTCCGACAAAGGGAAGTGTTATTTCTTTTAAGTTATAGCAATAGCGGAAGATAGTTTCGCCTATTGTATTAATACCGTTGCCTAAGGTTACTTTCTCTAATTTAGCGCAGCTTTCAAAAGCTCTGTCCCCTACGCTGGTAACTTGACTTAAATATGCTATCTCTTTGATATTAACAGCATTTGCAAAAGCATTGGCGCTGACTTCTCCGTCTAGACTTATAATAACTTTTTCCAAAGTTGCTGGCAGATTGTCATTAGTCCCGCCGAAAACTCTACCTAATACTTCTCCCGAATTTTGGGTTCTCCCCACAAAAGGCAAAGTTATTTCTGTAAGGTTAGGAATACCCGAAAATGCGCTCTGACTAAAGGAAATTACGCTGTCAGGAACGGTGATTGTTCTAACATAAGTATTATCCTTAAAGGCTTCGCTTCTTATTGACTGCGTGCCGTCCATAATACTTACGTTGACGCTGGAACCCTTATATTTTACAAGCTGTAAGCCTTCGTATTGGTAAAGACTGCCCGAATATATGCAAAAATATCTTGCTCCTATGGTAGGCGGATTTATAAAAGTATAGTTTACGGTGTCGATTAGGGTTACGTTAATAGAACTTACGTTATGCCTGCCTATAGAGGTCATATCGGTGTCGCAAACAAACTCCAGTTTCAGCGCCCCTTTGTTGCCGTTAACGGTAAAATTAGGGTTGGCGATTTGTCCTGTAAAGGGTAAAAACTGGCTGTCTATAACCATAGTAGCCCCGTTAATTTCCGCTTGCGTAATATTGAGCGTCAAACCAAACTGAAAATCGTTATAATTATTGACGTCGGGATTATAAATAACTCTATAAGAAGTGACGTTTACCGTAGGCACGGTCGTAGGGTTAACCCATCTTATTTTGCTGCTTTCTATTCCCGATATTGAGTAATCTGCCAAAGTCTTGGTATGGTCGTAAACACCGCCCGTTGCGGAGCATTCCGGCACGTCTTCGCTAGTCAACGTAGCCTTATTTATCTTCAAAGCTGCCGTTAACGCGCTTATTGTTTTTCCGTTTAACGTAAAGTAATAATTAATCGGATCAATAAATCCTTTTTTATAAAATAAAATAGCCGTTACGGTATACGTTCCTGCGTTGGTCTTATCATTATTGGTGTAATCGGCGGTAACGTTTTCGGGAAGGTTAATAACATTTAATGAATGTTCCTCTTCATTATAAGTAACTTCCATTCCTGCAAAAACGGCTCCGTCAATCGGTATTGCCTTTTTTGTAATTACTATCTGAATGGATTTGGACGGTATGGTCAAATAATTTTCTTTGTTGGTTTTTAGCTCGAACTCAGCGGTAATTACGTAGGTTGCCACGTTGGTAAGTCCAACGCCTTCGCTAACAATAAGCACCGAAGCGCCGCCGTTTACTTTGAGATAATATTTTATATTCAGGCTGTCTAATATACTCTGTCCTGCAGTTACCGAAAAAGTGTGCGTAATCTCATCATAAACTCTAGCTTCGGCAAAGTTAATATCGTTTTCGTCTACAGGGAGGAAACTAACTCCGCTCATATCGAAAGTAGCTTTATTAATAATGATTGTAAAGGACATATCTTCCAAAGCGTTATAGTTTGTTTCATAGCCTGCGGGCATGGTAAAGACAGCGTTAATGGTATATCTTCCCGCATTGATAAAGTCTACGCTTTGAGCATCCTTAATAATGCCGTTGTCGGTATATTTATAAGCAACGGTAGCCCCTTGAGGAAATTCTCCGTTAACCCCTGTAGGCAATCTCCCCACTAAGCCAACGTCAAAACCTGCGCCCGTACCTATATTAAGTCTGTTTCCGTTATAAACGAAACCTTCGTTTGGCATGGCTTTCCACCTAAGATCGGCGCTGACAAAATTGGCTTTACTTATTACTAAGGTTACCGTTTTCGGGGATATGGAATTATAGTTCTGATAGAATATAGAACCTTGCTCAACAAAAAATACCGCTTTAATATTATAAGTTCCGCTACTAACAACGCCGTTTTCGGGCATAGGGACGTCCGCTTGCCCCGCGCTAAATAGATAATATTCCACGCTGAGTCCTTGTGGCAGATTATTTAATTCCACCTTATGACCAAGTCCGTCGTAAGTTATATATTTATTATCAAAGCCGTTGGTGTTCAGTTCGAAATTTTTGCGGTTAATTGTGAGCCTAGCCGTCATTTCGGTTATCGGTTCATAATGCTCTTCATCACCTAAAAAAATGGCATTGGCAAAATACGTTCCGGCGTTGGTTGCCTTGTTGTTGACGTATCTTACCGTCACACCCTCAGGCAAGGTTCCGCTGATTTCCACCTTCTTTTCCTGTCCGTCATAAGTAAAGGTCTTGCTTGCAAAAGAAATATTATGCATATCGTATACCCCTTTAATTATGGTAAGAACAGCGGATTTACTGATATAATTTGCCTTATAACCTTTGGGCAAAACAACTTCTATATTTATGTTATAGCTTCCTATTTCTTTGGCGCCAAAAAAAGGCTCTCCGTCAAGGAAATATTTTATTTCACTGTTTTCGGGCAAAACGCCGTTTACCTTCAGGTTCTTTATTTCGCCGTCATATTCAATTGTGGTGTCGACCGCCTCTATATTAACGTTGGAACCATCGGTTACGACTACATTAAAACGGGCGCTCAATTCTCCGCTGTCCACAATAACCGCGCCTGTCCCTAAGGCTACTGCGATCACCATATTTTTTTCCAATTTTAGAACGGAGGTGTTTTCCACCGAATAAAAAAGCTTGCCCTTTCCCTCATACTCTATATAGTTATCTATATTTATAGTAGAGTTAATCGGCAAACTTATTTTTTCATACTTTGCTTTAAGCGTAGTAATGCCTTTATTATCGCATGCAAAAAAAGACACTGCCAAGAGTATCATCAGAGCTATTGAAACGATAATAAGAATTTTTCTTTTCATAACAACTCCTGCTCAGGCAATTATACTACACTATTATTAAAAATAGCTTAACACAAAATATTGTTAAATCGTCTTTAGTAAGGCTTTGATAAATTTTTCAAAAGCCGTCTGACCTTCTTTGGTATTCTTAAAAACAGCCGTGCATTCCAAAATTTTGACGCAAGTTTGGTTAATATAATCAATAACGGCATCTAAAGCCTGTTTCTTATCTATTGCAAGCCCTTTCGTTGCCGAAATCTGGGCAATTAGACCTATATGCTTATTTAATGTTTCATCGGCGTTTACGCTTTGGAAATCAATTTGCTTTTGCCCCAAAATATCAATTACTTTGGATATTTCCCCTTTCAGTCTGCCCGGAAGAATGAATAGTCCCATAGCTTCTATTAGTCCTATACCCTCTTTCTTTATGTTGTGCATATCCTCGGTGGGATGATAAATACCAAACGGGTGCTTTTCGTCGGTTCTGTTATTGCGCAAGATTATATCGATGCAATAAATGTCGTCTTTCATGCTGGCAATGGGAGTAACCGTATTGTGTCTTTCCTCTCCGGTATGGCTAAGTATGCCGACTTTATCGTCGCTGTATTCTCTCCAAAATTCCAAGACTTTGCAACTTAGGCTAATAACTTCCTGCTTGTCGGTTCCCTTAATAGTAACAACGCTGTTATACCAGTCTTTAATACCTATGGAAGCTGTTCCGCTGTTATAAAAAATCTTTCTTTGCGGACGGCTGAACATCGGTAGAACTTTCTTTCCGCCCTGATAATGCTCATGGGATAAAATAGATCCGCCTACTATTGGTAAATCGGCGTTGCTTCCCAAAAAGTAATTAGGGAAGGCGTCCACAAAGTCAACAAGTCTTACAAAAGTCTTGTCGGTAATACTCATCGGTCTGTGTTCGTCGGAAAAAGCTATGCAATGCTCGTCATAATAAACGTAAGGGGAATATTGCACGTGCCATTTTTCTCCGCATAAGGTAATGGGGATAGCCCGTAAGGTTTGTCTTGCCGGATGGCTTACGGTACCGCAAAAACCTAAGTTTTCCAAACAGAGCATACATTTTGGATACTTTTTACCCTTAAAGTTCTTTTCAAAAAGTACCTGTTTGGCGTCTTTTTCGGGCTTACTTAAATTTATGGTAATCCCGATATCGCCCTTATCGCCTTCGGCATACCAGCAAATATTCTTTTTGATGTCGCATAGCCTTATGTAGTTGCTGTTTACCGAAATACGGTATAAATAAGCGGTGGCGGTTTCTACCCCTTCGTCCTCATAATAACTTAGGAAGTTTTTTACCACAAGCCCATTAGACGGAGTAACCAATCCCATAATTTTGGTTTCGAAACGCACGTCCGTACCTTCCTCGGTAAGTCCGTTTTCTAATGCGTACTCTACCAGAGGATTGAGTATTTCTTCTTGAAAATTACTTACGTTTTCCCCCTTTTCTTCGCTAGGCTCTACCTGAAATAGTTCCAACAGTTGGTTCCTCGCATAGACTGAGTCTTCCAACCCCAAATCCAAATTCTTTTTTGCATAAAAAATCAGATTTTCAATTAGTTTATTAATTTCCATTATGTTTTCCCTCTATCATATTTATATGAGCAACCTGTGTCGCTCCATATTTTCTTACCGACAGCAAAAAGACGTTTTCTTTGCCAAAATATTTTGCCATTTTGCCTACATATTCCTCACCCTTTTCCCTTTTGACCATAGTAAGAATGGTTCCGGCAAAACCTCCGCCGTGAACACGGCACGCCAAAGTATCGTTGTTGAGTTTAACTAAAGCCAATGCTAAAGGTACGCTTTGCGCTGTGTCTCCCAAAGGATAGCAGTTTTGGAGTAGCATATAACTGCTTAGTCCGCTTGCATTTATTAAATTCAAGAACCCTTCTTCGTCTCTTTCGTTAAGCGCTATATAAGCCTTGTTTACTCTTTCGTTTTCCTTAAAAAAGTGAATGGCGCGCATAATGGCTCTGCCGCTGAATTTTTCTTTCAAAAGAAGTAAATTTTCTTCAAAAACGCTAAAGTCTACTTCTCTTAAAACTTTCTTGCCGAAAAAAGCGGCGATTTCGTTCATTTCCTTTCTTATTGCGGCGTATTCTCCGGTAAGGTTGCAATGATCCCCCCCGCAGTTTATAATAACCAAACTAAGATCGTCCATATTCCAGGGCGCTTTCTTAACGGTAGGTTTTTTGACGTCGGCAAAGTCCATAAAGCTTACACCACCGCAGGATATTGTAAGCTGGTCCATTAATCCCGACGGCTTGCCGAAATATACGTTTTCTGCAAATTGAGAAATTATCGCTTTTTCGATAGCGTTGATTTTTCCGTCGTTATAAAGTACGTTGAATACTTCGCAAAGGAGTAATTCAAAAGCCGCCGAAGAGCTAACCCCCGCGCCCTTAAAAATATTGCTGTGGGCGTTCATAACAAAACCGCCTACGTTATGTCCTCTGTCTAATAAGCCTTTTATTACACCTTGCAACAAAGCTACCGAAGTGCCGTATAAGCTTTCCTCAACGGAAAGGTCGTCTAAACAAACCTTGAACTCCGGAAAGCCCGCGCTTTTAATAGTAACAGCTTTTTCTTTGGTTTTTACAACGGCGCCCACAACGTCAAGATTTATACAGCCTGCTATAACCAGTCCGTTGTTGTGGTCGGTGTGATTGCCGACAAGTTCTACCCGTCCGCTGGAAGAAAAGAAATATATGTCCCCGACTAACCCCTCGGTCAAAGAAGAGTAGCGTTCGGCTACTGTCTCTATATTTTCGGTATATAATTCTTTACTTTTGGAGATAAAATCGATATCGCGTAACAATAACTCTTTACTTAAAGTCCTTGCCATATACAACTCCCGGTGCTATAATTAAGAAAAATAATTTTATAAGATTATACCATACCAATTCATTATATAGCAAGTATTTAAGGGAATTTGCACTGCAAACGCCATATATAACGGGAGAAGAAATGCGAAACCTCACTTTATTAACGGATCTATACCAATTAACCATGATGAACGCCTATTTGGAGACCGACAAAGCCGAAACGATGTCGAATTTTGACGTCTTTTATCGAAGCAAACAGTACTTAGAATACGCACTGTGCGCCGGGTTGGAACAGGTTATTGAATATATCAACAATTTACATTTTACCGATGACGATATGGCATATTTGAGAAGCCTTAATATTTTTGGAGAAAAGTTTTTTCAAAAGTTAAAAGACTTCAAATTTACGGGCAGTATTTCGGCAGTAAAGGAAGGAGAAATCGTTTTTCCGGGGGAGCCGATTTTGACGGTTACCGCTCCTTTATACCAAGCCCAGCTTGTGGAAACGGCTATTCTTAATATAATAAATCACCAAACTTTGATTGCCACCAAAGCAATGAAAATTTGTCAGGAAGCCAAAGCTTCGGTTATGGAATTCGGTCTGCGCCGCGCCCAAGGTCCCGACGCAGGAATATACGGGGCGAGGGCTGCCATTATCGGCGGTTGTAATTCTACCAGCAACGTACTTGCTGCGCAAATGTACAACGTTCCTTGTTCGGGCACTCACGCCCACAGCTGGGTTATGAGCTTTGATTCCGAACTGGAAGCCTTCCGCGCTTATGCGCAAATTTATCCCAAAAACTGCTTATTATTGGTTGACACCTACGACACTTTGCGTTCTGGTGTCCCTAACGCTATTAAGGTTTTTGACGAAATGAAGGCAAAAGGACTAAAGCCTATCGGCATACGCCTTGACAGCGGCGACCTTGCCTACCTTAGTAAAAAAGCCCGCAAAATGTTAGATGACGCCGGACATAAGGATTGCAAAATCTGCGCAAGCGGAGATATAGACGAATATATTCTATCTTCACTAAATCAGCAAAACGCCAAGATAGATATTTACGGTATCGGAACCAAGCTTATTACTTCCTCATTGGTTCCTGCCTTAGGCGGCGTGTACAAAATGTCGGCTTTAATGGAAGACGGCGTATGGATGCCAAAAATAAAACTTTCCGATACTGTAGAAAAGATAACCAACCCGGGGATAAAAACCACTTATCGTATTTACGACAGAGAGAGAATGGCTGTTGCCGATCTTATTTGCTTAAAGGATGAATTTTTTGACACAAGTAAACCTCTTACCATTTTCCACCCTCAGGAAACCTGGAAAAAAACCACCTTTACCGAATACAGTATGCGCAATCTTATGACCGAAATATTTGTAGACGGCAAGCAGGTTTATGTCAGCCCCTCACTAAGAGAAATTGCCGATTATTCCCGCCTTGTTCAGTCGGAATTCTGGGAAGAATACCGCCGACTGGTAAATCCCCATACCTACAAAGTAGATTTGAGTGAAAAACTTTATAATCTCAAGCAAGAACTGACCTTCCAAAACGCAAAAAGAGATTAATCGAAATATATTTTGGAATTTATCTGATAAATAACCGCCTGGGGCATAATTTTTGTCAACCCGACCGATAATTTGTTAATAATGCCGCTCGCTATAGTGTGGGCGGCTATTCTATTATTACATAGCCTAAAAATTGTGTTAGCCACCGTTGTCGCTTTGGCTCCGTTTTGCTCTATTTTTGCCAAACTCTTAGCCGCTTTTTCTTTATCGGAAGCATAATCGAAACAATCTTTGTCACTGTAAACCTTTCTTTTGAAAGTAAACTTAGTTTTTGTGCCCCCGGGCAGAACGCTTATTATCTTAACGCCTTTGGGTAGAAGTTCATAACTCAATGTACTAACTAGCATATTAACGGCGGCTTTGGATGCCGAATAATAACTGTCGTACGGTATGGGTATCATACCGCCTACGCTGCTTACCACAACGGCAACGCCTTTACTTAACCTAAGTAGGGGTATAAAGGCTTTTAGTATTGTCATAAAACCGAAAAGGTTAACTTCAAAAAGATATCTGTAATCCTCATCATTGACGTGCTCTAGAGGACATTCCATAGAAAAACCGGCGCTGTATATAAAAATATCCAAGTTCTTATTGTTTGCTTTATAATTTTCTATTTCCCTGTTTAATTTTTCCCTATCGGTTACGTCACAAAGTATATTTTTTACGTTATTTAAGTCGCACGGAGTACGGGATAAATTAGTAACGTAATCCCCTTCCGATAAAAATTTTTTTGCCGTGGCGTAGCCGATACCGGAGGATGCGCCCACTATAAAAACCTTTCTTTCCATTGTTTTTCCTTTTTTATTAGTATAAGAAATTTTTAATTTTCAATACCAAATACGACTGACATAAAAGTCAATTTTCCGCCATAAAATACACTATGACACTTATAAAAAAGACTATTATATTGGCATCACAAAATACCGAAGGGTACTGCACTGTAGTAAGGGTCGGCAACGACGTTGGGGCAAAAATCGTGGGAACGAATTTTACCGAAAATATGCTTGCCGGTATAAAAATAGGCTCTCAAAAAACCTATATCGGCAAAATGCAGGGACAGAAAACCGAACTTAATTTGCCGCTTAGTTTTTCTCAAAGCGACAATATCGGCTGTATGATTTTAGATAACGACAGAGTTTTCTGCAAAGGCGGTATTTATATAAGTAAAGAGGACTTTTTTTCCGATATAACCGACGTAGAAACGGCAGCGCCTATTGAGGAAGAAACTATACCTGTAGTGGAAATTGAGGCCGATATCGTCATACCCGAAGATGACGATGAAAACGATATGTTAAAGCGACTGGGGGGAGAAAATAACGATTTCTATGCCTCGGCAAAGGAAAAAATAGACGAACTTTTTGTAATTTATCCACCCGAAAAGAATTTGGAACTATTAATACCCGATTCCAAATGGATAAAAATATCCTACGACGGCGATGATTATTATGTGGTAGGACAACTCCTGAGCGACAAAAAACTTACCTATATAGGCTACGGCGTGCCGGGCATAAAAGCCGTGCTCCCGCCAAAAATTACCGAAGGTTACGCCGATTGGCTCCCCGTTGACAATATTAAGCCTTATGATGGGTATTGGTTGATATTTCAGAACGCAGAAAATGGAAAAATGTCTAATTTATAGCGAAAAACCACCGTTTACACCGATTACCTGACCGGTAATATAAGACGCCTTATCCGAAGCAAGAAAGACCGCGACTTGCGCCACTTCATCGGGGTTGCCCATTCTGCCTAAAGATACGTTTTCTAAAAACTCTTTCTTATCTTCAGCGGAAAAACAGCTGTTCATTTTTGTATCGATAATCCCCGGACTAATGCAGTTTACTCTGATATTACTTTGCCCAAGCTCTCTGGCTAATGCTTTTGTAAATGCTATTATCCCGCCTTTTGTTGCCGAATAAGCTACTTCGCAGGAGCCGCCGCATTCGCCCCAGATTGAAGAAATATTGACAATACTTCCTTCCCTTATCCATTGCATTTTTTTAGCTATTTCTCTGGTAATACTCATTGCCGATACAAGATTTATTTGCAAAATTTTTGCAATATCCTCATCTAATGTATCCACAAACAGCTTTTGCATGGATATCCCTGCATTATTAATAACTACGCTTATATCTTCATGCTGACTTGTTATTAATTCCGCAAAGGCTCTTGCGCCGTCAGCCGTAGAAAAGTCCCCGAAAACAGGAATAACTTTGCCGATAAATTTATTCTTCAAAAACTCAATTCTATTAATATTGGAAAAATATTGGGCAACTACGGTATATCCTTCTTCAACCAACCGTTCCACAATTTTTTCCCCTATGCCGCCGCTTGCTCCGGTGACTAACGCTTTTTTCATATTTTCTCCATTACGGTACTACGGGAATAAAATCTACTCCTCTCAATTCACCTAACATATCGGTGAAAGCGTTCAAATCAACATTCTCCAGATTATTGAAAAGTTCTATTGAAATATTCAGTTGTGTATTTTTGAATGCGTATTCACCTATATCTCTGATGACGGTTTTTTTCTTATCCATCGGATAACCAATATATAAGGTGTTTATGACTTTACCAATTATCGTACCCATACCGCCATCTTCAAACAGGTCGACGTAATTGGTCATATAAGTTCCTTCATTTTCCATATCAAAGCTTATGTTAGTGGTATAAGCCAGGCTTGTGCAATTATAAAACGCATAATCGCCAATTGTCAAAACGTTATCGGGCCAACGGAAAGTGGTCATATTTTCGCAGCCTTCGAAAGCGTGAGCTCCGATATCGCTGATATATGCCGACAAATAAACATCGACTAATCCACTATAAGCGAAGGCATATACACCTATCGTGGTTATCTGATTGTCGCAGTAGCCCCAGCCTACGGATTCACGGAAAACAATATCGTGGTTTTGATTTACAACAGACAAGTTTTCGCAGTGATAGAAAGCATATGGACCTATCTCGGGCACTTGCATGAAATTGACTGTTTCCAGTTCCTCTACCGATGAGTATGCAAAAGTATGGGTGCTTAATAATGCGTCCCCGGATTTTTTCATCATGACGTTGCCTAAAGTTACTTTAATAATATCGGGACAGCGGTAAAATGCGTAATCGCCTATATAAGCATAAATATTATCAGCTTCCGTGATGCCTAAAACAACGTCCGTCAGCTTACCAACGCCGGCAAAGGCATAATCGCCGATTTCTATTCCCGGATTAGCTATGTTAAGCTCGATTATATTTATCGTCCATTCTCCTATTTCTCCGTCAATACCGAAGTTTTCGAAATTGTGCATAAAGTGGTCGGGGATATAGTTTACGTTCTCGGCTATATGTAATATAAAGCCTTCCTCTCCCCCTACGCCCTTGAATATCGTATTATACCCAACAAACGGATTCCGCGGCAAATTGGTTGTATTAACGTAAACGTTTTCTACCGAAGAACAATCCATATATACTGCGGTATTACCCAAAGTTTCCAGATTTGTAGCTAAATATAATGCAGGTAAAGACGCGCAGTTATAGAAAGCTTCGTTCTTAACGGTTGTAGCGTACTCCATAACTTCGGCAGAAACAAAGCTACTACAGCCGTAGAATGCGCTTTCTCCTATTATAAGAATTGTAGTTCCGATATTACTAATTGTAGTAAGACTTTCCTGCATAAAGAAAGCGTTGTTGGAAATGGTAACAAGATTTGTAGTAAGTTCTAATACCACTTCTTTTATTTTGGCTCTGTTATCAAGACTGTAGAACATATTTTCGGGAATAGTTTCCACTAAGTTGCCAATAATGACAAGCACTCCTTCATTTGTATAGAATTCATCGGAATAATTGCCCATACCAATAAACACCTCGGTCTTGTTAATTTCGGTGTTATCGTTGTTAAAGTCCGAACAATTAACGGCGTTATAAACAAGATCTGTTAGTTTATTAAGGTTAGCGAAAGCCCTGTATTTTATCAAAGTAACCGAACTTGGTATTGTCAGCTGCTCTAAGTTTAGGCAGTTGGCAAAAGCTTGGTCCTGTATTGTTAAAAGACCTTCGGGCAGAACTAAAATTTGTAAGTCTTTTGCATAATAGAAAGCTTTTATACCAATTTCCTGAACGCTGCTCATTCCGCTTACCGTTTCAAAAACTATGCTGATAATTTTGGGCGAACTAGCTAGCGTACCGTAGAACAAAAAGCTAGGTATTTTCTTAACCGACGCGCCGATTACTAAATCGGCTCCTGCGCCATCAACGCCAACGTTGCCGAATATATTATTATTTTCGGTGTTTTCCATTTCAATACCAAACGCTACCGGCAAATAATTTATTGTGGTTGCACCTGCGCAGTTATAGAAAGCCTTGTTGCCAATATGCGTTACTTTTTCGGGAACAGTAAGTTCCGATAAGGCGGTACAGCCCTCAAACGCGCTCTCTCCGATATATTCTATATTAGAGTGCATAACAACGGTTGTTAGTGAAATACAGTTCTTAAACGCTCCTTCTAAAATTATGATAACTTCATTAGGTATTGTTATAGAAGTTAGCGATTCGCAATTTTCAAATGCGCTAATGCCTATTCCACCTGTTATTTGTCCTTCAATTACGGTGTTTTTTATTGAAGAAGGCAAGGTTAAATCAAGGGCGATACAATTATAAAACGCATAATCGCCGATATTTTCAAGGATATATTCCGTTCCGAAATCTATTGTAACAAGACTTATACAATCATAAAACGCGCGCGCGCCTATTGCTGTCAAGGTACTGTCGCTTGCCAAAATAACTTCCACCAAACCAATACAACCGCTAAACGCCGAATCACTGATAATTAAGTTGCCAGTGTTTGCCGTTAGAGAAATTACTGTTAGCAAAATACATCCCTCAAACGCGCTCACTCCTACGCTTGTTACCGAAGACGGCAAGTCCACTACCGAAACTAAATTCTCCAACATATAGAAGGCTTTTTCTCCGATAGTTACTAAGTTTTCGTTGCCGCTGAAAATAACACTCTGGATATAATCGCAACCAACAAACAAATAGTTGGGTATGCGTTCTACCGCGCTGCCAATATTAACGGTAACGGGAGAAGCTTCGCTACCCGCTCCGTCAAATGCCCTGTTACCATACAAATCGGCTACACTTACCGCGTTATAATTTATGATAATTAATCCTGTGGCGTTGCCAAAAGCGTTGATTCCTATTCTGGTAACACTTTCCGGTATGGTAATTTCTGTTATCGCTTCCCAATTATTGAAAGCTCCCTCGCCGATTATACTTAGATTTTCGGGCAAGGTTAAGGAATCAATTATATTCATTCCCGCAAAGGCGTTATTACCTATAGTTGTTATACTGTCGGGAAGAATAAGTGAAGAAAAGTTCAGATTTTCAAAAGCGCTAGCGCCGATTTCGGTAATACCGTCAGGTAGAGTTATTTCCACGATGGAAGTTCCCTTAAAGGCAAATTGTCCTACGCGCAACAGTTCAAGGCTATTAATGGTAACAAAATTTACTTTTATTAGATTATAAGCAAAGTAATCAGGAATGTTTTTGACGTTTTCCCCTATGATTACGCTTACATAATTTTCCTCATCAAGCGCGCTTCCTAAGTTTTGGAAGATATTGTCGGTAGCTAAACTGTTACTTAACAATGTCGCGTTAAAATTAAGGGTATCAACAAGGGTATTGTTGCCAAAGGCTTTTTCTCCGATAAAGGTTACGTTTTCGGTAATTAATATTTCGGTAAGCTTTGCTTGATAGAAAGCGTATTTTCCTATACTCTCCAAAGCATCGGACAAATATACTAGTTCTATAATATTAATTTCATAATCGCTTCCCGCAGAGAAGATATAATCGGGTATGCTAATAACGTTTGCGCCGATATAAACAATAATGCCTGATGATAACGTTCCCGCTAATGCAAACGCTCCGTTATCAACTAACAGGTTATTTAGACTAATCGGATTATAATTTATCGTTTCCAACAAAACAGTATCTCTGAATGCGTCGTTTCCTATGCTGATTAAACTTTCGGGCAAAGTAATGTTAGTAATTTTGGCTCCCACAAAGGCGCCTTGACCGATACTTAATAAGTTTTCGCCAAAAATTATCTCAATTACAAATGCATCAATATCGTTAAATAAATTATCGGGAATATTAATTATGTCGCTACCGAAAGTTATTATAATTCCGCTCCCTTCTTTACCTGCGCTGACAAACAGACAGGTATTGTCGGTAAGGGCGTCAATGGCGTTATAATTAATTGTTACTAAATTAACGCAATATTCAAATGCGCCAGTACCTATTACGGTAACCGTATTAGGAATGGTAATGCTAACTAAATTAACGGCATGGGAGAATGCGTAAGGAGCAATAGAACTTACAGGCGATAAAATTTCGTAGGTATCTCTTATATCTCCGACAGGATAAGCTATTAGTTCGCTTCCGTCCTTATTAAACAATACGCCGTCACTTGCGCTGAAATAAATATTGTTTGTATCAACTAGATAATAACCTAAATATGCGCAACCCAAGAAAGCGTCTTGAGCTATTATAGTAACGTTAGCCGGTATTGTAATACCGATAAGTGAAGTACAATAAGCAAAGGTCTGGGCTTTTATCTCTGATAATAGGTCGGATAAAGTAATTTCTTCTATATCTTCGCAACCGTAGAAAGCCTTTTCTCCGATTATACTGATTCCGCTTAAATTAAGTTTGTTTCCGCTAACGCTTATTAAGGAAGAACAGTTATAGAAAGTGCCTTCAGAAATTTCGGTTATAGTGGGCGGTATGGCAAAGGTAGTAAGGCTGCCGCAGTTGTTAAAGGCATATTTTCCTATAAAATTAATATCCCCTAAGTATGTTACCGTTGTTAGGCTGTAACAGTTACTGAAAGCATAATCGCAAATTTGATGAATTCCGTCAGGAATAACTATGGAAACAATATTTTCGTTGCCTTCATAAGTATTGCCAAAGCACATAACAGTGTAGCTGTCGATTTCCGCAGGAACGGTTATTTCGGTTTCCAAGCCGTTGTATTTGGTAATAAACGCCTTTCCGCCGTGTAATGCGTAGATATAATCTCCGTTAACTATCGTATTATAATTATACTCAATAGGCGCGGTAATATCCTTCCAGTCGGTCGCCCAACCACCCAAAGCGGCGTAAACTTCACACTTTATTTCAATTGAACTACAATTTGCAAAGGCATTAGTACCGATATACCTTGTAGCCGCCGAAATCACGATTTCCGTTATACCGGAGCAATTTTCAAACGCGCTTTCTCCAATATTTCTTACCAGTTCGAACTGCTCAACCGTCACTAAGTTATTAAGATTATAAAAAGCAAACTTACCTATCAAAACGCATTGTCCGCCCTCTTCTATTACTATACCAATAACGTTGGCGCTGTTTTCTACAGAATAGAACAAGTATTCGGGAATGGAAAGCACGCTGCTTCCTATGGTTAAAACTATGCCCTCACTATCTATACCACTGTCACAGAAAACTTCGGAAAGTGCAGTTAAGTTATTTAATTCTGCGGCATCAAAATAAATTTCGCTAAGTATCTTTGTATTTGCAAAGGCGTAACCACCTATGGTTTCTACTGAGGAAGGTATTTGAATTGAAATAAGATTTTCGTTATTTGCAAAAGCGTAGCTTCCTATGCTGATACATTGGCTGTTTTCCGCAAAAATAACAAAACTAAACGCGGCGTTACAGAACAAATAATCGGCTATATTGCTTAGGTTGTTTGCAATAGTAAGCTGTCCTGCAGTGTTATAGAAAATAACCGTGTTTTCATCAACTACGTTGGTTATATTCGCTCCATAATTTAGATTTAGGTTGCTTATTTCGGCAAAGGCTCTGGAGCCTATTTCGGTTATGCTAGCGCCTAGGCTTAATGAGGTTAAATCCGTTCTTTCAAAGGCAGAAACACCTATCGTGGTTACCGTAGTCGGTAGGCTAATAGAAGTTATCGGCACGGCAAAGAAAGCATAAGCCCCTATTGAGGTAACAGAATATATTCCGTCGTCGGACAGGAACTCAACGTTAACAGAGTTTGCCAAAGTCGTCGGCGTTTCTAAGTCAACAGGCACGGGATAGAACAAATATGCGGGGATTGCGGTAACTGTACTACCTATTATAATATTAAGGTTATTTGCTCTCAGGTTGAACACGTAGTTTGCTTGATTAAAATCGTTAAGTAATATAGCGTTATAATAAATATTCGCCACGTTACTACAACCGCTGAAAGCATCGTCGCCAATATCGGTAACGGTGGAAGGAATTGTTATTTCCAATAAGGCTACGCAAGAAGCAAAGGCGTTATTCCCGATAGATATCAAGCCTTCGGGCAAGTTGACAGAAGTTAATGCCGCACAACCATAAAATGCGTGACTGCCTATAGTTTCTATTACGTTCGGCAACACAACTTCTTCTAGATAGATTAAATCAGCAAAGGCATAATCACCAACGGCGGTATCAGAAGCAATTATTACGGTCGTCAAGCTAACGGGAACAAGGCTATCAAAGATATACTCAAATTTGTCTTCCGCTCCTGTTGCGTCTATGTTTTTGCCGATAAACGGTAGCCCAATAGTTTGTAAATTACTACAACCTCTGAAAGATCCTTGTCCGATTTCCAAAATATTATCGCCGACAGTTACCGAAGTAAGAGTTGTTAAATAAACAAAACCTTCGGGAGCAACTGCCACTACCGGCAAGCCGTTATAAGTTTCGGGTAAAATTATACTGCTTGGATAAATATCGTCACTTACGTTTTCGCTTCTTGAAACGATATAACCTGTTTCTAAGTCGTTTAATTCATAACTATAGATATGTTCGTATCTGCCGTAGGCATTTATTATCCTGCCGTCAACGTCGGGCATAGAAATAGGAAGGCTGTTGCCTTCAATATCATACCAACCGATAAACACGTAACCTATTATTTCTTCGGGAGAATCAAGATAATTTATACTATCGCCGTAGTGGTATAAATATTCTTCGGTGTCAAGATAAGGAGTATTTTCTTCATACTCTGCGCCGATTATATAGTATTTAACCTCATAATCATAATAATTATAAACCGCGCTATAGTTTACGTTCTCTCCTAAACCGAAAGTAAATTCATTTTCGGTGCTTACGTCAATAATACCGCCGTCGTTTATCCATTTAACAAAATACTGACCGATAATGGTGTCGGCTTTTATGTTAATCGATGTTCCGTAGTCGTAAGTACCTTGCGTTAACGGCGTTTGCAAATCGGCACCGTTTACTTTGGTAATTTTTCCGTTAGTAAGGTTTACCGTGTGTTTATCAATAACGTAAGAACCGGTAATAATAATATTTCTGTCCAAATTAGTAATTACCGACGGGAATACTTGATATCCTATAAGCTGCCAGCCACCAAAGGAATAATGTTCAATATAATCAGGATGCGGCAACGTTTCTATAACGTCGGTATAAATGTAATATTCCGAAGAATAAAGGAAGTTATCATATCCCGCTCCGTTTATGAAATATTCTACTTTGTAAGACACATACTCATATACTACCTCAATTTCGGTATCTGTCTGAATATAAAAGCTGTATTCGGTACTAGTGGTTACCGTTATTCCGTCCATTCTTATTTCCACAAATCGGCGACCTGGTTGATTGCCTATGTTGGCAACGCTTACAGCTGTATTATAATCAAATATTGCCGATTTTACTTCGTATCCTACAATCCTACCGTCGTTGTTTACCGTCAAAGTATGTCTGGAGGGTACGAATATCGCCGACAAATGGATATCTTTACTTAAGGTATAGACGTATTCTCCGTTATATTCGGCATAAGGCGTATCTACCACGTTGTAATTTTCATTGGGATACTGAGTTATCCATTTCTTAAACCACTTACCTATAGGCAACTGAGCTTGAATAGTAAACTCTGTACCGTAATCATATGGATACGGTCCGCCGGTTATCGGTGTTTCCAAAGTAACTCCGTCAACAGCTACGATAAAGCCGTATTCTATGGTAACTTCGTGTTGGTCAATAATAAATTCTCCCACGCAAATAAGGTCGTAAGCGGGCATTCTTGAGGGGATTTCTCCTCCGCCTTCCAAAGTCCAACCGCTGAAATGATAATTCTCTTGAATAGGATCGTCAGGCACTGCTATTACTTGGTCATACTTGTACATATACTGCCAAAGCGGATTGTCATAATCGCCGTCTAGTATATAAATAACGTTATAAAGGGTATCCCCAAAGTTAGCGGTAAAGGAAATGTTCCCCGTCAAAGTAAAGGTATATTCCTCAAGGGAACTTATTGTCAGTCCTGCCGACTTCCAATTTTGGAAATATTTGCCTGTTATGGTATCGGATTTGATTGTTAATTGGTCGTTGTAATCAAAAGTACCGCTTGTACTCGGGGTTATACTTTCGCCGTTTTTCTTAATTATCTTGCCGTCAACAATGCTTACGGTATGTTTGTTGTAGTAGAAAATACCCTCTACTCTGACGTTACCGGCAGGCATTCTGTCGGGGATTTCCGACCAGTTGCCGAAATAATGGTTGGCTCTTACCGGTGAAGAAAGTTTCACTATCGGCTCATCAAAATCATAAGACTGCGCTTGATAGAGTTCAAAATCGGATTCGTAAACGGCCTTAATATAATACTCCACAAGGTAAACGCCTTTGTTGATATAGGCAGTGTATGCCTTGTTGCCCGAAACTCTGAATACATAAGGATTGGTATAACTTACTATTTCGTTGGCGCCCACTTTCCAATGCATGAAAATATAACCCGTCGGAACCGTCGCGCTGATGGAAATCTCTTGGTTATAGTCATATACATTGGTTGTTTCTTCGCCCGTTAGCCCGTTATAGACGGTTATTGTATGCTTTTCTATTGTGAAAGTACCGTAAATGGTAAGGTCGTGAGCAGGCATGGTAGTGGGTACGTCACTCCATCCGCTAAAAGGCAGATAATGTTCGCAAGAAATATTGCCGGGCACAACAACCGTTCTGTCCCCGTAGTTTAATTCAAAGCTGGCGTATATTCCGCCAACCGACTTATTAATTTCTGACTGATATGCCTTTAGGTTTGCTAAATCTTCCCCTACAACCAGTATTTCATATCTAAGAATATAATTTATTTTGGTAAACTCGGCTGTCAAAGTCACTGCTGAAGTTACGTTGAAACTATACGGGTTTGCCGTACTAATAACATTGCCTACACCATCTACCCAACGGGAAAAACGCTGCCCGATAGGCTCGGTAGCAACAGCTGTGGCAACCGAATTCCAACCGTAGCTGCCTGTTCCGCTACCGTTAATTACGTTTACCTGGAATTTGTCTATATTAAATACCCCTGTGACTTCAATGTCTCTCGCCGGCATTTTCATCGTGGGCGGAAGACCCGTCCAGCTGGAAAAAGTATAATGCTCTCTCGTCGGTTCGGCAAGGGGGATTATTGTTTGGTTGAACTTGTAATAATCGACCTGAACCACTACATTATCAACTTTGTAGGATATCGAATATAATTTATCCTGCGTTACCGCGACGAACTTTATTCTGCCGTTTACAACGTGCGTGAAGCTTCTTTCGTTGGTAAACGGTTCTTCTTCTCCGTCGATTTTCCAGCCTACGAATTCCTTTCCGCTGGCTGCCACAGTAAAGTTAACGGTAATAACGGTGCCTTTTTCATAAATTCCCTGTCCGTTACCGCCTGATACTTCAACTCTGTAGGCTTCTACGTATCTTGCTACCAAAGTAAGGTTGTTTTTTACCACCAAAGTAAAGGAGCTGTCCGTTGTGACAACGTCCCCGTCGCCGTTAAGCCAGCCTCTGCTTTGCCTGTCCTCTACGGCAAGCGCGCTTATAACTACTTCTTCATCTAAGTGATAATAAAAATCGTTGGTAACCAAAGAAGCTCCGTCGCCGTTGGTTACGCTAACTTTATAAATAGGCTTTTCTTGATACTTAGCCTCCAATAATATGTTTTCTTCGTCAAGATAATTGCCTTTGGATACGCCCTTGTCGTCGGTATAGGCTTTGGAAGAATAAAACCATCCCAAAAAGTAGTAGTTCTTCAAGGTAGGCACAGGCAAAGTGTAGCCCTGTCCGTAAAGGACGGTAAAGGAACTAACTTCCGCCTCTCCTTCGTCCGCATCAAGAAAAACAGTATAAATATCGGTATAAACGGCGGTAAGGGTTACGTCGTTATTGATAGTAAAAGTAAAAGACCTGTTTTCGGTTACTTTTGACGCCTCAAACTCCCAATACAAAAACGCCTTGTCAGTTTCGTCGGCATTTACCGTTACGCTATCCCCTTGATTATATGTATATTTTTTTATACCGTTGCCGTTGTTTACGGTAAGGGTGTAAGTTTTTGTAGTGGGAGTTGGCGGATTACCGTTGTTATCTTGTGGATTTGGTTGCAGAATTACTGCGCCGCCGTCATCCTTAATAGTTTCTTCCCCGCAGGAGACCAGCAAAAGACAGGTTAGCATCATCACTATCGCTATAGCTAATAATGTTAGTAACCTTCTCTTCATACTACCTCCGAAATACATACTGCTCCGATTATATATAGCATATATAATACTATATTACTTTTTAAGTGTATTGTCAATCCTAAACTTTCTTGCACTTTGCCAAAAATTAAAAACAGCAGCTTAAAATTTAGCTGCTGTTTTTGTTGTTTTTTTATAAAAATCAGTCTATTATCATATCTAGGTAAATTTTGTAAACTTCGGTAGCTTTACTTTGCCAGGCGTTACTTACGCTTACTGCCTTAGCTAAAGTGGGAACATCGAATTTGAACTCAAAAACAGGTTTTTCCAAATTAATGATAGCGCAATTTATCGTATAACCGCCGTCGTTGTTTTTGACGTAATTGCAAGCGAATTCCTGCTTTTTGCGGTAAATCAGTTTGTTATTTCTTATGTAGTTTGTGACGTCGTCCCTTACCGATTTGTAAATATCCTTGAAAAAATGGCTAAGACAAATTTTGCCGTCCTCGCTTATTGTAAGAACGTAGTCTTTTTTGCTGTTTTCATCCAATTTTCTGTTGATAAAACGGGCGGCTGTTAGTTCCTGAATCATTTGCCCGAAACAAAAATAAGGTATCCAGTTGTTGTCCAACGAACACATTTGCAAAAGAATTTCCTCATTTATAGGCATTTCCAGCTTTTCTAGAATAAATAGAATCAGCAGTTTGCTTTTTATGTCCTCGTCGTTAATCATCTTTTTCCTCGTAAAATTATATGCCGCGCTTCAATAAAAAAACACTGCAGAAAAGATTATACATAAAAAAAAACGTTATGTAAACACCTTTTTATTAATAAAAAAATTAAAAAAATTGACACCACAACATATAGTATTTGTTAAAAAATCCGACCACTAGAAGGAAAATTTTTATTTTTCGGGCATCAGATTATTAAGCATATCTTTGTCGTGACTTTTATAAATAAGTTTCAGCAGTATGGGCGAAAGCAGGCTACTTAAAATAACCAACGTAGCGCCCAATACCAAGTAATTGGCTTCTATAAACCCTACTTGTATTCCTTTTTGCATAATAATGAGGCATACCTCTCCGCGGGCAATCATGCCAACGCCGATAATTAAGGATTCCTTTACGCTGTTTTTCAAGCTCAAAGACGCCAAGAAGCAACCGCCCATTTTTGCCACAATGGCAACGGCGACAAAAGCTAAACAGAACCATAGCATACTCAAATTAAAGCCGGCAAAACTGGCGTTTATCCCGATACTGGCGAAGAACACAGGGGCAAAAATCATATATGCGCTGATTTCCACTTTTTTATCTACGTAGTCAGTCTCTTTTAGCCCTGCCATCATAATGCCGGCAAGATACGCTCCGGTAATGTCGGCAACGCCGAAAAATTTCTCTCCCACGTAGGCATACAGAAAGCATACTACAAGTCCGAAAATAGGCACTCTGCGCTTATGCGGAAACTTGTTTGCCAACCACTTGAACAGAAAATGTATGCCGATACCGACCACAATTGCCGCCACAAAGAATATACCGGTATTAAGGATTGTTCTTACGTAGCTTACTTCGGGGTTTTTCATACCGATTATGACGCTTAGTAAAATAATACCGATAACGTCGTCAATAATAGCCGCCGATAGAATAATCGTGCCGGCTTTGGATTTTAATTTGCCCAGTTCCCGCAAAGTTTCTACTGTTATTGATACGCTTGTGGCGGTAATTATTACCCCTATAAAGATATTTTTTAGCACCCTTTCGGTGTCCATACCCTTAAAACCGCCGTTAAAAGCCGCGCTTACTACAAAGCCAAGAACAAGGGGAAGCAGTACGCCGGCAGCCGCCACCAATAACGATGCAAGCCAGTTGGATTTTATATCTTTTAAGTTGGTTTCCAGTCCGGCGCTGAACATTATTAAAATTACGCCCACTTCGGCAAGAACTTTCAACGTTGTGGAAGGGTTAACCCAACCTAAAATAGACGGACCCAACAACAATCCGCCGATTAAAGCGCCCACTACCTGGGGCAAGCCCATTTTCTTGAATATTATTCCTAGGAGTTTGGTAAAGAGTAATATCAGAGCAAGTTCTAACAAAATTGTATAGTCACTCATTTTTTTTATGCCTTCTTATCTATAGTATTAAAAATTAATTAGTTTGTGCTGCCGAAACCGCCGTTTCGCATAGCAAATACTTGGTCGTCTTCGGTAATGCCGTATTCGGTAAAAATGCCTTGGCAAAAGCCTTTGCCTTTTTCCACTTCCACCGACTTTTGTTCGTATGAGGCGTTGGTAATTTTGCAGAAAATATGCCCTTCGTTGTCGCTGAAATAATAATCGGAATCAATAATTCCCACAGTATTATCAAGTTGCAGACGGAACTTAAAGCCTAGTCCGCTTCTGGGAAAAATCTGCAGTAGCCAACCATCGTTTATTTTTACCCTTATTCCTGTGGGTATCGTAATACTTTGCCCCGAAGTAAGAGAAAAAGAAAAGGGCGCAAAAAAGTCATAACCTGCGCTGCCTAACGTCGCTCTGGCGGGGATTTTTATGTCCGAATATGCGTTTTTTGCTTCACTGTCCGAAAAACCTATCTTTTGCATAGCAGTTATAAAATTTTGTTCGCTCACTTTTTCGAATCTGGCTACTTTTTTCATAGTTTCTCCTAGTTCTTGTTCGCCCAGACAGGCGCGGGGATTCTGCCCCCTCTGGAAATAAATTTGTAGGGAGAAGAAAGGTTAATGGGCATAATGGGAGCGGTGCCCAACAGTCCGCCGAAACAAACGCTGCCTTCTTCCTTGCCGTATACGGGAATAATCCTTACCGCGGTGGTTTTGTTGTTAACAACACCTATTGCCGCTTCGTCTGCGATAAGAGCGCTTATTACTTCGCTTGGCGTACTTCCGCTTACCGCTATCATATCAAGTCCAACGCTACATATAGAAGTCATTGCCTCAAGCTTTTCTATTTTGAGAACACCTTTTTTTACTGCCTCTATCATACCTATATCTTCGCTTACCGGTATAAAAGCTCCGCTAAGTCCGCCTACGTGAGAGCTTGCCATAATGCCCCCTTTCTTCACTGCGTCGTTAAGTAAAGCTAGACACGCGGTAGTGCCGCAGCCGCCTACGCATTCCAGCCCGATTTCTTCTAAAATATGAGCAACGGAGTCGCCCATAATGGGAGTGGGGGCAAGACTTAGGTCTACTATGCCGAAATTAGCATTTAATCTACGGCTGGCTTCCTGGGCTACGTACTGACCTACTCTGGTTATTTTATAGGCCACTTTTTTTATTGTTTCCGACACTTCGCTAAGGTCGCCGTTCTTTACTTTTTCCAAAGCAACCTTTACAACGCCGGGGCCGCTTACACCTACGTTTATCATGGTGTCGCCCTCTCCCACGCCGTGGAAAGCTCCCGCCATAAAAGGATTATCCTCTACGGCATTGGCAAAAACAACCAACTTGGCGCAACCGATACTGTTGTTATCTCTGGTTAGATATGCCGTCTTTTTTATTATGTCGCCCATTATTTTGACGGCGTCCATATTGATTCCCGATTTTGTGGACGCGATATTTACCGAAGAACAGACCTTGTTAGTTACCGAAAGCGCTTCGGGTATTGTTTCCAAAAATTCTCTTTCGAAAGCCGTCATACCTTTATGGACCAACGCCGAATAACCGCCGATAAAATCAACGCCGATTTCGGTGGCGCATCTATCCAATGTTTTGGCTATTTCCACGCTCCTGCCCGTTTTACCTACCAAAAGACTTATCGGAGTAACCGATACTCTTTTATTTACGATAGGTATGCCCGTTTCGCTGCTAATCTCGTTGCCTACTTTTACTAGCCTTGAGGCTTTTTCGACAATTTTGCTGTGGACTCTTTCGCAGGTTTCTTCAACGGTGTTACCGATACAGTCAAGTAAGGATATACCCATGGTTATGGTTCTTACGTCCAGATGCTGAGATTTTATCATCTCATTGGTTTCTAAAACCTCGTTAATTGAAATCATAAATACCTCTAAATCCTGTGCATGCTGTTAAAAATAGCTTCGTTCTGGATATGAATCTCCACTCCTATATCTTCGGCTGTTTCATGTAGTTTTTGGGACACGCCGTTAAAATCACAATCGGCGCCGGTTAAATCAACCAACATAATCATGGTAAAATAATCCTGCATGACCGTTTGGGATATATCTTCGATATTTATGTTTAATTCAAAAAGGGCGTTACTTACCTTGGCGATTATTCCTTTCTTGTCTTTGCCGATAACGGACACTATAGCTTTCATATATACTCCAATATTTTTTGCAATCAAAAATTTTCTACTATTATACCAAAAATCTTTCAGTTAGACAAATATCTACAAAGAAAATCAGTATTTTTTATTTTTTTCTACCCATAATTAGATTATGAAAAAAATTATCAGTAAATCAAGCAAAAAAACCGACCAAAATAAGCTAATTGAACTAATTAAAGAGCAGTCCGAACGGATAAACGAACTCCGTCAGGAAAACAGCGACCTTTTAGTTGCTTTAGAGGCCTATCGAAAAAAGGAAAAAGAAATTTCCGAACTCCTTTCCTTTGCCAAAAAGCAGAGCGAAGAGCTAAAAAGCGAAGCCAAAGTAAAACTTGCCTTAGAGTGTGAAAGGATAAAACTCTACCGCAAAAAGTGGTTGGCTGTCGCTGATATAAAAGACGGCATTGCTCTTGCCCAAAACTTTGAAAAAACCCTTTCCACCCTCAAAGTCTGCCAAAAGGAAATGGAAGAAATGCTGGCAAACGACCTTGGCGAAAGTATGCAGATATACCTAAAAGAACGCGACCGCATTGACGATGACCCGATACTTGACTATCAGGCAATTTTATGCGACAAAAAAACCCCCGACAACATAGATAGTTTATCGGGGGAAGAAATCGAAGATCTTTTAAGACAATTATAAAAAAATCAGCACTTTTCCCTTCTTTGGACAATTTCTGAACGCATCTGTTCTTTTACGTTTTTGTCTATCTTATAGAAGAATACAGGCAATGCGGCTAAGAAAGAGCAAACACCGGGAATAAATAGAAACGCGGCGAAAACTATGTTCTGCATTTTAACAGAAATTGCATCTACTGCAATACCGCCGAAATACCCCGACGCGCCCACGATAAAGATACCGACCGCCACGCTTAGCGCGTTACTTATCTTTATAGATAAACTAAGTACGGCAAACTGCGTACCTTCGGTACGTTTGCCCGTTTGCCATTCCCGATAGTCCACTATGTCGCTTACCATTACCATCGGCAAATATCCGTGCGGACCAAACATAATTCCCACAAAAAATTGATAGATAAGTATCGCCCACAGAGAGCGGAAAGCAGTACCGCCTAAGCCGTAGCAAAGCATAGCTATCAAACAAACCACAAGCCCGTAGATGCCAAAAACGATAAAGGTTTTCTTTTCCCCCCATTTTTTGTTGATTACAGGTACGGCAAGGATACTAATCATAGAAGATATTGCCGCCGTTATACCCACCAGCCAAGGAAGATTTTCTCCAGCCGCTTGATAATGGAAAGAGCCGATAGTAATATCAACGCCCTCTTTAAGGAGTACCGCCGAAGCCTGAACGGTTATACCCATAGCCATGTTTCTGCCGAAACCAAGCATAAAGGTTAAGAAAATTATTAGTAGCATTTTGTTGTTCTTGAGTTCCATAACCATTTGCTTTAACGTCATTTTGTTGTTGGAGGAAACAACCAGTTCTTCGGTAAAGAAATATACCAGAATATAAAGTACCAACCCAATAACGCCTATAAATAACGCGGTTATTAAAAACTCTTTTTCGGTTATTACGCTTGATTTTGTCAAAGCGCATACTACCGGCACAACCAGTCCGGGCGCCGCTAGAGCAATTGATTTCATTACGTTGGTGATGCCCGCGGCGGCGTTTCTTTCTTCGCAATCGGGACTAAGAAGAGCCAGCATACCTTGACTGGGGATATCGGCAAAGCTCATAACTATGTTCCAAAGTATAGTGGTAACGGTAATATAAATATACATTGCGGTGTCGTTTACAAAGTTTATTTTTATAAACATAACCGTGGTAAGAACCGCCAAAGGTACCGAACTCATCAAAATAAAGGGCTTCATTTTGCCCGACTTGAAATTTGACCTGTCGATAAGATTTCCGATAAACGGATCGGCAAGCGCGCTAATTACTTTAGCTATAAGAATAATCGCCGCGATTATCATAAGGTTGGCGTTGAATACCGTAGTATAAAACTGCGACTGGTAAGAGTTTATGTAGCCTATGAACAACTGCATTCCGAATATCCCGAATGCATATATCCACATAGAACTCGCTTTCATGTATTTTTTCTGCCCTGCCATAATCCACCTATCCTTTTTATTGAATTTCGGTTATTTTTATCCGCCGTTTTTCAGCGTTTCTATCAATATTTGATACTTTCTCTTTTCGTCTAAGAACTTCTGTTCGGCTTTTTTGTAGTTTGTTATATCGTTCATTGCCGCATACAGCAAATATCTGTCCCCTTTTTTGGCAATAAACATAACGCTCACTTCCAGCCATATGACACTACCGTCATAGGCGTACCTTCTGTACTCTCCTTTGACGGGTTTTTTTAAAGAAATTGCCTTTTTAATAAGCTTTTCCAAAACAGGCTTGTCTTCCTTAAATACTTTTGATGCGGCATTAGTGTTATCCCCTTCAAAATATTTGTGGCGGGTGGTCTTCATAATTTCAAAATATTGGTCGTTACACCTAATAACCTCCACGTTGCCGTTATAAGCCTCTATTATGGCAAGGGCGTTTATTGCTGTATTGAAAAGATCGTTAATAGCTCCGTTCATTTCCCAAAGCTCGGCGATTTTTAATTGTAGCTCTTCACTTACCCTTTCGCTCTCTTCCTCATACTTATATTTCTTCGCCGCGTTTATATATTCGCTAACTTCCATAGCTTCGGCAAAAAAACTTCCTTGTCCCATATTGCATCCGATGCTGCGTAAAAACTCTACTTGCTCCCTTGTCTCCACTCCGCCGGCAATAACCGGTATACCAAACCACTTTGCCATTTTTATTACCGAAGTAAATATATTACGTGGTTTTACACCGCTTTCCCCTTCGGCTGTTAAGAATTTCATATCTATTTTCAAAATGTCTATGGGAAAATCCTTGAACATATTGAGAGAAGAATACCCGCTTCCGAAGTCGTCCATTATTATACTAAAACCGCATGCCTGCAGTTCTCTAAGGACTTTTAGAAGGCTCTCATTATCGCTGTAATATGCGCTTTCTGTTACTTCCAACTCTATTAACTTCGGCAAAACGCCGTATTTGCTGACAATTTTGTTTAATTTGGTCACTATTTCGGGGTCGTACATGTTTACTCTTGATACGTTGACGGCAACAGGGCGCGTTACCGCTCCACTACTTATTGACTTACCTAAAAATGCGCAAACCTCTTCCCAAACATAGTTATCAAGCTGGGCGATAAATCCGTTCTTTTCAAATACAGGTATAAATTTAGCGGGCGGAATTTCCCCTTTTGTGGGATGAATCCACTTTATAAGGGCTTCGGCTCCCACAACGCTATTTGTATTAAGATTGTATTTCGGCTGATAATAGACAACGAATTCCTTATTCTTAATAGCCTTTTCCATATCTACAACTATTTCTTGTTCAGCCGTTACTTTTTGGAGCATATCTTCATCGAAAACGGCGCAGACCTTGTTATATTGTCCTTTTATAGTTTTTGACGCCATAATAGCCCTATCGACCATAGACCTTACTTCTAAATTTCTATCCCTAATAAGATAAACGCCCAAATAAGGAAAAACTTTGAAATTGATAGTATAAATATCCGATAATTCCTTGCTTTTATTTGAAATTTTATTTATTGCGCTTTCGCTGTAAGGTAAAAACAACACGAACTTATCATCGCCAATTCTTCCGTACGTTACTTGCGGATGCTCATCAAAAGACCGTAAATTGTCGGCAATATAGCAAAGCAATTTATCCCCTGCCATTTTTCCGTAATATTCGTTAATCAACCTAAACCGCGCAACGTTAATGGTTACAATCATAAAGTCAGTTTCTGTCTCGTCTTTAAGCTGTTTTTCCACTACTTTTACAAAATAAGGATAGGTATAAATACCCGTTAGTTTGTCATAAATGGAATCTCTGAACATTTTATTGCGCCTGACAAGCACTACGGATATAAAAATAACCGCCGCAATAAGGGCGATTATCAATAAAAGCAAAGAAAAAAATATGTATAAAAACTTGGTGTTATCGAACAAATTTTCTATGTTCGCAAGCATTTCCATTCTGATTTCGGAGATAGAAAAAGAAAGGCTCTTAATAATATCAGAGCCGCCAAAAGCATTGTTACCCATGCTTTTTAATATGCCTTCACCGATTATTTCTTTCATCCTTTTCCCTTAAATTCTCCGCATACGTATAGTGTAAACCGTTTTTTTCATTATAAGTGACAATGTCAGTAAAAGTCAATAAGGAACTAAAAAATGTTCGCCTGGAGTTGACAAAACCATAAAAAAAATATTATAGTTGTCCTATGAAAATTTTAATTGTATGTTCCAGTAACGTTTGCAGAAGTCCTTACGCAGAATTTTATCTGCGCCGCCTTATTAACGCCGATGAAAATATGAAATCAAAAATTGAGTGGGTAAAAAGCGGAGCAGTCTTAAACAAATCTTTTTTGCGGCTCTTTGATAAAGCCGAAGTGTATATGCGTATACAAGGTTTCTCCGAAGAGGAAATTTTTAGCCACAAGCCCGCGTATTTTTGGCTAAATAAGCAACGCTTCCGCGATGCCGACGTAATTATTTGCATGACGAAGTTCCATAAATATCTTGTTCCCAAAAAATACCGCCAAAAAATGCTTACCCTATCGGAGGCGGCAATCGGAGAATACGTAAAAATCCCCGACCCGTTTATTTTGAGAACTCAGGAAGAATACAATGAAGCTATGAAACAGTTGGAACACTATCTTGACCTTTACTTTGAAAAACTGAAAAAAGAATTAACTTAGACTATAATCGCCAATATTTTTATTGCAAAACCAAATACTTTGTAATATAATAGTATGCGCAATAACGAGGTGTAGCGCAGTTTGGTAGCGCGCTTGGTTCGGGACTAAGAGGCCGTGGGTTCGAATCCCGCCACCTCGACCATACAAAAAGGGAGGGTAGTTTACTCTCCCTTTTTGTATCCGTTTGAAAAAAAGGCGGGATTCGAACACCGTTGGGGGCGTTTTCCGTTATTATTTTGCCCCTGTGCGGGCGAAATTAGGAAAACGGGAATGTGCTGTAGGCTTGAAGCACAAGCGGCATATCTGTATAAGTGCTGAACTCCGGTGTAAGTAGGAGCCAATTTTTCGAAGGTCACTTCCGGCTTGCTGTATACAGCTTCAAAATACCAATCATAAGTAAAAAAATGAATAGTCTTATGTTTGAATTCCTCATCGTCGGGTTTTGCTTTTGTATAGAAAAAAATCGTTGGAATACTAATTTTATTAACTATCGTTATTGGTATATTATTTACTTTTTCGGGTTGCGTGTCTACTTATAATTCAAAACCGGGTCCCATTGAAGAGGTATGCGGCACGTATAAATTATCAAAATATGAAAAGAAAGACGAAAACGGCGAAAATTATGATTATAAGTCAGCTAACGGCATTTCCGCCTATATGATAGTAAAAGAGGACGGCTACGGCTATTATTTTTATAAAGATAACGTAACTCCGCTAAAAAGCGAAACTACTCTCGTTACTTTTATTAACGACGAAGAAAAAACCGAACTTATAAAAAGTATTGACGTAACAACAGGTGCCGATGTAAAACAATGGGATAAGAAAGTAGGTTGCGGAGACGAACCGCAAATGGGCTTTAACGTAAAAAACCACACTCTAAATTGGACAATTCATTCCGGCACAGCAAATTTCGGGACAAAAGAGGTTGAATATTCTACCGTTCATTATACAAGAATAAGCGCAGACACTTCCTTTGAAACGGTCGGTAAAGAACTTAATACCACCATAGCCGAACTTCCCAGATACGAATTAAAGAGAATAACAAGCCCTCTTGTTTTAGTGGACAATCAAAGCGCCACCATGCCGAAAAGATTCGAATACTTTATCGTTGATATTGATACTATTAAACAAACGGCTGATATTTATTATCAAAAAGTCGGCGGAGAAGAAATTGCCATAAATAATTATGACGGTTTTGAAATTACTTTTGGGGAAGCAAATGGCAACAAATACGCAGAAATAACCTTAGATAAAGACAAAACCGGAGAGGATATTTTAATCGGGCATAATTTTACAGGCTATTGCGATTATAAAAAAACCGCCCCAAGTATTTTTTGGTTTAACGATGAAGTCTGGCAAAATGATACCTTGAATATGTATTACGGTGAAAGTAAAACAATAAGTGAAATAATCGCCGAATTAAAATCTATAAATAATAATGCCGAATAATAAAATTCTAGTTGGTACAATAACAAAAAATCATTTCGCAGGGAAATGATTTTCTCATTTATTAGCGTGTTCAAAACTTATGGTCAATTTTAGACTTTACCCGTGAACGGGTAAAGTCTATTCAAACAACTCTGTAGACAAATATCTATCTCCGCCGTCGGGGAAAATAACTACTATGTTTTTATTCTTATTTTCCTCTCTTTGGGAAAGCACCTTAGCAGCATAAAGGGCGGCGCCTGAGGAGATGCCTACCAACGTGCCGTCTTCTCTTGCTATCTCTTTGGCGGTAGATATGGCGTCTTCGTCGCTTACGGTTATTATTTCGTCAACTAGTTCACTGTCAAAATTATCGGGAATGAAGTTTGCGCCGATGCCTTGAATTCTGTGCGGAGCGGCATAGCCTTGCGAAAGTAAAGGTGAGGCTTTGGGTTCCACTGCGACTACTTTTATATTACTATTTTTAGCTTTTAGGAATTCCGCTATACCTCTTATTGTTCCTGCGCTGCCTACCCCTGCCACAAAAATATCCACGTTGCCGTCTAGGTCTTCATATATTTCTCTGGCGGTATTTTCTCTATGGGTTTTCGGGTTGGCTTTGTTGGAAAACTGATAAGGTATAAAGCTGTCCGCTATTTCTTTATGCAGTCTTTCGGCTTCTTCAACAGCTCCTTGCATACCTTTTGCTCTGTCGGTTAGAACTAGTTCGGCGCCCAAAAAAGCAAGTAGCTTTCTTCTTTCTATACTCATTGTTTCGGGCATAGTAAGTATACAACGGAGTTTCTTTACCGAACAAACCATGGCAAGCCCGATTCCCGTATTTCCGCTAGTCGGCTCTATTATGGCTGTATTCTTACCAATAAGTTCTCTTTCCTCTCCGTCGTTTATCATAGAAAGGGCAATCCTGTCTTTAATACTGCCCGCTGGGTTAAAATATTCCAGCTTGGCAAATATTTTGGAAGCTAAATTATACTTCTTCTGATAATTAACTAGTTCCAAAAGAGGCGTTTTGCCTATTAAGTCGGTAATGGAACGGTACGTGTTCATAATCCCTCCGAAAATTCCAGTAATTTTTTAACGTCAAAGTTTGCGCCCTTAACTGCAACGGATAAGGAACTTGCCTTGCAGGCAAACATTAATGCTTTTTTTAGGGTTTCTTCTTTAAGGTTGTCAATATTAAGAACATTTTTTTCAAAATAATAAAGGAAAGAGCCGATAAAAATATCTCCCGCGCCTGTGGTGTCAACTACCGTTTCTACCTTGTAGCCCGAAAATTTTACCGCAAAATCCTTAGTAATTGCCATTGCGCCGTCTGCCCCTAAGGTAAGCAACAACAATTTTGCTCCATTACTAAGCAAACTTTTTGCTCCTCTTATAATATCGGTATCGTCTGTAAGAAACTCCACTTCGTCATCACTCACTTTTAGGATATCGGCATATTTACAAAATTCCAAAACGGTGTTTTTTAGTTCCTCTTTGCTATCCCAAAGAGGAAAACGCAAATTAGGGTCAAAGGATACTATCCCTTTGTTTTTCTTTGTATAATTTATAGCTTCTATATGGGCGTATTTCGTGGGGCATTCTACCAAGTCAACCGAACAAAAATGCAGGATATTATTATTAAAATATTCTTCTTTTAGTTCTTCTTTATCAATGAGCATATCGCTGCCCGGCTTGCGGTAAAAGGCAAAATCTCTGTCGCCGTTCTTATCCAAACTGACAAAGGCAAGAGAAGTGTTTGCTAAATCGGTTCTTAATATAAGTGAAGTATCCACGCCCTTTGACATTAAGGTAGCAATGATAAAATCCCCGAAAGCGTCAAAGCCTAGTTTCGTTAAAACCTTTCCCTCTCCGCCTAGCGTTGCGTAAGCTGTCGCTACGTTAGTAGGCGCCCCGCCTAAGTGCCTTTCAAAATTAACCACTTGAGATAACGGCACACCTTTTTCTTTTGGTATAAAATCTATGAGGGCTTCTCCGATTGCTATCAAACTGCGCATAATATTTCTCCGATATTTTTATTCCGTTAAATAGAGGATACCCTTGCAAAGTATATTTGTCAATAATATAGTAATAATTTTACGCTGTTTTCAATAAGGTTATTTTTATGCCCCTTTTGGTATACCAAATCAGCGTGAATTCTTAGCTAATAAGATGCCATTACAAACTAAATTTATTCTATCTGCGTAATTTCCATAATTTTACCCTGATTTGGGATAATTTAGGGTAATTGAAACAAGCATTTTATAGTATTTTCGCCGTTGAAAAAATACCTTTAATTACCCTTAATTTAGGTGCCCATAATTGCGATTATAGTTGTTTATAACTGCCCAAATCAGGGACTTATCCACAATTATTCAAAAAGTTATCCACAATTATGCACAGTTATCCACAGTTTTTCACATTTTGTAACTATTCTGTTGCTAGGTTACAATAAGGTAATTTTTGTTTAAGTTACCCAAACTGTTTACTAATATGCTTATTTAAGATATAATTAACTTGCTTAATTATAATTAGGAGTATGAAGTTGAAGTTTAAGAGTTTGTTTACCATATTATTAGTCATTCTTTGCGCTTGCATTTTTTTCGGATGCAATAATTATGACTTTACCAAATTGAACATTGAGTGCGAAAACGTAATCGACGCGCCCGAAGGTGACTATACTCTTATTTATTCCATTAAGGATTACGAAAAATTCGCTCAAAAGTACGACCTTACCATAAAGGTAAAGGCGTTTGACCAAAACAACGCCGAAGTGGAAGTAAAAAACAACCGTACCATAAACGTAAAAAAGGATTACGAATACACAGTAATTGTATATTGCTCTACGTTAATAAAAGAAGAACCGACAACCAAACAAAGACAATTTACCGTTAAAGCGGTAAAGAGCCCCCCTTCGGTCAATTTTGTGTTGAAATACGGCACAATTACCCAAACCCACAGGACGATAGTCGTTGACTACGCGGGAAACTTAAGTATGGCCGACGTGCCCGAACTTCCCAACTGGTATCCCGACTATAAAGAAGGTATTCAAAAAAATATCATTTCAAAAAAATGGGTGGTAATAATAGACGGCAACGAAGAAGACCTTGCGCAGTCGCATTTAGAGAATATCACCACGCAAATAACCGTTTACGGCGTATATGAATTTGAAATAGTTTACGTTAAGTTGAGTATAAAGTTCAATTCCAACGGAGGCTCTTCGGTAGAGGACATTTCGGGAACGTTGCACCAAACCATTAACCGCCCGAATAATCCCACCAAAGACGGGGCAACTTTTGACGGTTGGTACGTTGACGCCGACTTAAAAACTCCTTACAACTGGAACGAACAAAGTGTATTTGCCAAAAATATGACGGTATACGCCAAGTGGTTGGACGTTGTGGGCAATCATATTGAATTTGATAAACTAAATTATACGTTGGCAACCGACGACTACGGCAACAACTACTATTCAATAACCGCCAAAGAAAGCGCAGAAATACCTACTTTGCTAGTTCTTCCCAACGGTTATAACAATATCCCCATTAAGAGAATCGGCGATAACGCTTTCCAAGGGAAAGGTATTGTTAGTTTGTATATTCCATCGTCCATAACGATTATTAGCACCGAAGCCTTTATGGATTGCGGAGAACTACTATCGGTAGAATTTGAAATCGGAAACAAAATGCTTGCTTTAGGTTGGAAAGCCTTCAAGAACTGTACTAATTTAAGTTCCATAATAAATTTACCATCTACCCTTACCGACTTAGGTAAAGAAACTTTCTATGGTTGTTCTTCTCTTACTTCCTTTGTAATCCCGTCGGGCGTGGATTCTCTTAAAGAAGGGGTATTCAGAAACTGCACGGCGCTTACCGGCATAATAATACCAGATAACGTGGTGGAAATAATAAAGGACGCCTTTAAGGGTTGTACTTTACTTGAAACGGTCACCATTAATCAAACCTCCAAACTGGAAGCTATAGCTCAAGGAGCCTTTGAAAACACCGCCGTAACTTCTATTACTCTGCCGTTTTTCTTCGATGGCAAAACCAATCCTTTTGACGGAACAAGCATAACGGTTACTTACCATGCAAAAGTAACGGTTGAGGAAGAAGAATAAATATTAACCTTACTTGACTTTTATTGCAAATTTTTGTAACATTTTTATAATAAACTATAAATATACAGGGGGATATAATGGAAATACTTAATGCGGGAGACAAAGTCATTAATCGTTACCTTTTGCCGGTGGGCGAAGATTATTGCCTTATTGATACAGGTTATAAATGGTCTTATGAAAGCTTTGTAACCTCTATGAAAAAAATGGGTGTTTCCTTAGAAAAGATAAAATACCTTGTATTGACGCACATACATGCCGACCATGCAGGCTTTGCCAAAGAACTGTTAAAAAATTATCCCGAAATCAAGCTTATTTATAATGAAAAAGGCAAACCGCGTCTTGAAGCCGGCAAAAACGATATGAACGTTTACATATCTTCCCTTACCAACTTGTTTTTGTCCTACGCTAGCGTAATTTTCGTTGATAAAACGCAATGTTTCCCCGCCGTTTTTACCGACAACGTTCTTGACTACAAAACCCAGCCGTTATCAGAATACGGCATTGAATTTATAGAGCTTAGCGGTCACACGTCGGCTGATTTGGCGGTAAAATATCAGGATATGCTCTTTTGCGGAGATATTTGTATGAACGGCATACCCTCAACTAAGCATTTCCCTCTGTGGTTAGAGAATAAATTCGAAGTGATTAAAAGTTGGGAAAAAATAATAGATATGAAGGATATAAAAACACTCTACCCTGCCCACGGCAAGCCCTTTGACAAAACAGAACTGTCCAAATATATAGAATACTGGAGAGTTAAAGGCGTTTTTAAGCTGTTTAAGAAAAAAAGTTATTTGGTTTAGAGATGGAAATATCTCTTAAATTCTCCCGCTATAATCTTTCTGCCCACAAATAGGCTAACTAACATTATAGCAATGGAAAAAGCGGTTACCGTAATACTGGGCCATTTTACCGAAATATCCAAAATATAAGCAACACAGATAGGTATTATACCCAAAATAGTCAGAGCCAGGAGAGAAATAATATACTTTCTTGCTCTTTTTTTGTTGATTAACATATACGCCGAAAGCAAAATTTCGCTTACGAAATAGACGATAGGTAGCCAAGTAATAAAAATCCAGTTGTTGCCGTCAAATATCCATCTTACGCTAAATAACAATAAGGTAAGCGCCACCGTCTGCCCGAATACCCGCGCCGTAAAATGCCCTTGGGAAATAAAAGTAAACCTTACTAAATAATAGATATAAGTTAGACTAATTAGTACCATTACGCTCCACATAAAATCAGGGTTGGTAATAATGTTTACAGCAATACAAGCAATGACGATAACGGCGGCTATAACGGTATACGCTAAAGAAAACTTGGTATGGAGCCTTTTGTCAACTTTGGGAATAGGAAAAGCCCTTTCAATGTTGTTATCAGCCTCAACAGGTTCATGGCAAAGAGGACAACGGTCGGTAAGGCAATCTATATGGACGTTGCATTTTTTACAATACATCGCAATCCTCCCTAAAATTGCTCACTACTCCTATATCGCCCACTATTTTAGCAAGTTCGGTACAAAAATATCTTTCTATATCGGTGCTTATTATCTTTCTTGTAAAGGAAATAACCGTTTTATCCTTATAGGATATTATCCCCATATTTATAGGCGTTTTTGCGCTGCAATTTAGATTAAACATAAAGTGGTTGATTTTATCCCCCGCCTCAATATTGACGTTACCTAAGTTACTTATAATCATAGTTTGTTTTGGTTTGGTGGAACTGATTCTTCCCACCTTAGAAATAAACGCCTTTATGGCAAGGGGCAAGTAGCGTAGTAACGGCATTTTATCCATTAGGGAAGTAAAACTAAGCTTGGTTTGAAGTTCCTCAATGGTCAACTGTTCGTTGATTCCGTTTTTTATAACTTCTATAAAAGCTTCCAACGTTTTCGGGGTGTTAAAAGGTATAATACACTTTGCAAAAACGGTAAAATTCCCTAAGGTGTCGGAAGGGAACTGCTTGCGTAAATTAACAGGTATAAAGGCTACCAGATTTTCTTTTTTTGTATCGTAATCGGCAGATTGCGCAACAGAAAGCATAGCCAAAGCCGATATAAACACCGTAATAGTGGTTTTATAAGCTCTAGCGCTATTAAGTAAGCCTTGAGTGTTGACAGTGGCTTGAATTAGTCCAAAACCGCTACCCGAAAATTGCTTTGACTTTACGCCGTAGGCGTAGCCTCCCGCCATTTTCTTAGTGCCCTCTATCAAATCGACTTTCTTATAATATTTTTGAAAAGCGTCTTCAATTTCTCCAGGCTTTTTTATGGTAGACAAAGTTATTATGCCCTGTTTTGTAATAGGGTCGTTTTTTAGTTTGAAATAATAGTATATTATGGTTTTCAAAAATTCCAACGCGCCGCTCCCGTCGCAAAGTCCGTGGAAAATGTCCATAAAAATGCGTTTTTTATAATAAGTGACGCGGAAAAGATAATTTCTGTTGTGCCTGAAGTTGAGAATTTTCAATAACGCTCCGTCATCCTCTTCCACAATGGGAGTAAGGTTGTTTTCATCTAAATAATGACGGAAAAAGCCTCTTTTTAGTTCTACCTTATAAAAAGGATACCTTACCAGAGCCGAATTTAGCGCAGAACTAAGGTGGTCTTTGTCAACGTCTTCGTTAAGACAAACTCCTACGCGGAACAGGCTTTGGGATTTTAAGGTAATTACCAACGGATAAATCATTGCCGAATTATCCAGTCGGTACCATTTATGTTTTATTATCATTTGGATTTTATATATTTGTCTATGGCTGCGGCGGCTTTTTTACCCATGCCCATTGCCAAAATGACAGTTGCCGCTCCGCTGACAGCATCCCCGCCGGCATAAACCCCTTCTCTACTGGTTAAGCCGTCGGAATCTACAATTATTCCTCCCCATTTCTGTGTGGCAAGTCCGTCTGTTGTGTTCTTTAATAGCGGATTAGGGGAAGAGCCTATGGACATAATGACAGCGTCAACGTCCAAAATAAACTCACTTCCTACTTTTTCTATCGGTCTTCTTCTGCCTGTGGAATCGGGCTCTCCTAATTCCATTTCCGAACATTTCATACCGATAACGTTGTAATTATCATCCCCCAAAATTTCAATAGGGTTAGTAAGCAGCTTAAAAATAACTCCCTCTTCCTTAGCGTGATGAATTTCTTCGGCTCTGGCGGGCAGCTCCTTTTCCGAACGGCGGTATACTATATAAACCTTTTCGGCGCCCAGTCTTAGAGCGCATCTTGCCGCGTCCATAGCCACGTTGCCGCCACCTATTACCGCCACATTTTTATAGCGGTTAATGGGTGTGTCCGAACCATCCTTATACGCTTTCATTAGGTTAATTCTAGTCAGAAACTCATTGCTTGAGTATACTCCGTTGAGGTTTTCTCCCTTTATATTCATAAAGTTAGGTAATCCCGCTCCGCTTCCGATAAAAATAGCTTCATATCCTTTCGCCATTAGGTTATCTACCGAAAAAGTCTTTCCTATTACGCTGTTTGTCTTAATTTCCACGCCCAGTTCTTTTAGGTTTTCGATTTCCTTTTGCACAATGGTTTTGGGCAGACGGAATTCGGGTATGCCGTACACCATAACGCCGCCCGCAACGTGAAGAGCCTCAAAGACGGTCACTTTATAGCCCATTTTTGCCAAATCTCCGGCACAAGTCAGTCCCGACGGGCCCGAACCTATTATAGCCACCTTGTGACCGTTAAAAACAGGTTTAGGCAGTTTTTCTTTGCTGTTTTGCATATGATAATCGGCAACGAAACGTTCCAGTTTGCCAATAGCTACCGGCTCTCCGTTTTTGCCTCTTACGCACATACTTTCGCATTGAATTTCTTGCGGGCAAACTCTTCCGCAGACTGCGGGAAGAGAAGTGGATTCCTTTAGCACCTTATACGCTACTTCAAAATTTTCTTTGGCTACTTCTCCGATGAATTTTGGTATATCTATCCCAACCGGGCAAGCCGAAGAACAGGGCTTGTTTTTACAGTTTAAGCATCTTTTTGCTTCGTCGACAGCCTGACTTACGCTATACCCAAGCTCCACTTCGGAAAAATTCTTTATCCTCTCAATCGGAGACTGCTCGGGCATTTTGTTTTTATCTTTTCTCATGTTATACATAGTTATTATCCTTTTTTATAAAGGTTGCAGGAGTCTTCGCGCTTTTTGTTCTCTCTGTCGCGGTACTTAACCGAATTCTTAATCGCGCCGTCAAAGTCTACCAGATGTCCGTCAAAATCCGGCCCGTCCACGCAGGCAAACTTCATTTCTCCCCCGACTCTCAATCTACACCCTCCGCACATACCTGTGCCGTCTATCATAATGGTATTCATGCTTACCGTTGTTTTTACGTTGTATTTTTTAGTTAGCAGAGAAACAAACTTCATCATTACAAGGGGACCTATGGCAAAAACTTCGTCATATTCTTCTCCGCTCAAAATAAGCTTTTCCAAAGCGTCGGTTACTAAGCCTTTTGTGCCGTAACTGCCGTCGTCGGTAACAATAATTAGCTTGTCACTAACTTCCTTCATTTCATCTTCCAATATAAGAAGGTCTTTATTTCTAAACCCTGCAATCAAATGTACAACCGTGCCTTGATTATGCAGTTTTTTCGCCACCGGAAAAGCTATGGCGCAACCAACACCCCCGCCGATTACCGCAACTTTCTTTAGTCCTTTTGTTTCGGTCGCTTTGCCAAGGGGCCCTACTAGGTCTTGTATATATTCCCCTTCATTTACGCTGTTTAATTTTTGGGTAGAAGAACCCACTATTTGAAACATTATTCTTATAGTGCCCGCTTCCCTGTCAAAATCGGCAATGGTAAAAGGCACTCTTTCGCCCTCTTCGTCCACCCTCAAAATAATAAACTGCCCCGCATCGGCGCTTGCCGCCACGTCGGGAGCTTCTATTACCATTTCGGTAACGAAGTTATTAAGGTTTCTTTTACTTAAAACTTTAAACATAATTTTCTCCAAAATTATTGGATTTCGGTACTGTTAAACTTCTTTTGCAAAGTCAGATAAAAGCTGTTCTCTTTGGTTTTTATTAGAGGCAGGCTTATATCGCTTACTTTGACGTAAAGGGGTGTTTTTTCATTGACGTCGGCGACTTTCTGTCCATCAACAGCAAGTACGGGGTAGCCGTCGTTTCTGATATTAGTAACCAAAATCTTTATTGTATCCTCATTGCCGACCACTATTGACTTAACCGCCAAAGAATGGGCGCAAATGGGAGTTATTACCAAACTTTTTGCCGAAGGCATAATAATGGGTCCCCCCGCAGAAAGGTTATAGGCGGTAGAACCGGTAGGCGTTGATATAAGTAAACCGTCGGCGCGCAGTTTTTCTATATGCTGACCGTTAATATCTACCGATATTTCCACAATGTGCGGCAAACATCCTCTGTGAATAACCATTTCATTAAAGCCAAGATACTTATTGCCATTGCCGTCGCTTATTTCCAAAGTTATGCGGTTTTCTAAAGTAAACCTGTCTTCAATAAGCTTATCAAGGGAATCCATAAGTTCGGACGGTTCCACTTCGGACATATATCCAAGATGCCCTAAATTAATGCCGATTAGAGGGATTTTACCGTAACCAAGTCTTCTTGCGCTCTCTAAGAAAGTGCCGTCACCGCCGAAAATTATCGCCGCCTCAATTTTATTAAAATCCTTATCCTCAATAACGTTTATTCCCAAAGGAAGAAGCTGTTCGGCTCTTTCTTTTAGACAAAAAACCGAACAGTTTTTTTCCTTGAGGTAAGAGGTTACTTTCTTAACAGCTTCAAAGCAACCGTTTTTTTTCAGGTTAGGGATTATTAAAAATCTTTTTGCCATAAATTTTCCTTTTATTATACTTTTTCCACCCAATGGAATTCATCGGGAAGACGTCCGAATTGGATGCCGGTTATATTATCGTAAGCATAACTGGATATTTTGCCCATTTCGTTGTTGTTTATTATCAAATCTTCCCCTTTGTAGTGCAATAAACCTACAGGAGAAACAACGGCTGCAGTACCTGTGCCGAAAACTTCGTCAAGCTTGCCTAACCTATACGCTTCCACAACTTCGTCAATGCTTATTCTTCTTTCTTCTACCTTATAGCCACGGCTGGAAAGTAAGTCTATTACGCTTCTTCTTGTTACTCCGTGAAGGATAGAACCCACCAAAGCCGGGGTTATTACCACGCCGTCGATTACAAAGAAGATGTTCATAGCGCCCACTTCTTCGATATACTTTCTGTCTTTGGCGTCCAGCCACAAAACCTGGTCGTAACCCTTTCTGTTTGCCATTTCTCCGGCAAGCAAAGATGTGGCATAGTTACCCATGCACTTGCATTCTCCCGTTCCTCCCAAAGGCGCTCTTACGTATTCTTCCTCTATCAATATCTTGGTAGGAGCAAGACCGTGGGCATAATAGCTGCCAACAGGGCAAAGTATTACGAAGAAAATATAGTTATGGGCGGCGTGAACACCCAAAGCCTTGTCATCAGCTATCATCGTAGGGCGGATATAAAGAGAAGTGCCCGGATCGGTAGGTATCCAGTCGCTGTCAATTTTTATTAGCTCTTTTATGCCGTTTAGTACTGCTTCTTCGTCAAAATTAGGCATGCACAGTCTGGAGGCTGACAAGTTCATTCTCTTCATGTTGTCGCGGGGACGGAACATTGTAATATTGCCTTGTTTATCCTTATATGCCTTCATTCCCTCAAATATGCCCTGTCCGTAGTGCAGTACGTTGGTGCAAGGCTCCATAGAAAAATCGCCGTAAGGAATAATCTCCATTTCCTGCCATTTTCCCTCGGTATACTTCATTACCAACATATGGTCGGTAAAATACTTTCCAAAGCCCAGTTTTGTAAAATCGGGTTTCTCTTTCTTGTTCTTCGTCAATGTTATTTTCATTTTGCACCTCCACAAAATTTAATATTTCAAATACTTTTTTTCTGTCCAGTTAATTGTTCTTTGTCCGTTGGTAGCTTTTGCAAAAAGCTGTTCGCTTTCTTCCTTAATACCCAATGGCGCGCTCAATACAAATTCCACATTGTCACCGTAATTGGTATCCAAAACCCTGATTTCGGTATCCTTAACTAATCTTAATAAGTTCTGATACTCTGCATAACTTGCTTGGCTCTTTCCGATAACGCATTCTTTTTTTGTTATTATCTTTGCGTTTTCTATAGCTTGCGCTACCGCTTTGGTATATGCTCCGATAAGTCCGCTGGCTCCTAGCTTAATCCCCCCGAAATACCTTGTTACCACCGCTACTACGTCTGACAAATTCTTATTCTTCAAGGTTTGTAAAATGGGGTTTCCCGCAGTGCCTTGCGGCTCTCCGTCGTCGGAAAATTTTTGCTCTCCGCCTCTTGAGATTATCGCATAACAGTTATGCCTTGCATCGTTATATTTTGCCGATATACCTTTAACGTATTCCATTCCCTCATCAAAGCTGTCAATATTTTTCAAGTTGCAGATAAAAACCGAACGTTTTATTTCCAGAGTGGCGGATATAGAACCTTCGATTGTAAGATAATCCATTACTTAACTATTACCTTAATATGAACTTTCTTGCCTTTATGCAATATAAATCCGTTGTTTATATGGCTGTCGGATAGTTCATAGCCGTATTCTTTGACCGTTTCTTCGTTGATTTTTACTCCGCCGCCGTCAATTAGTCTTTTTGCTTCGCCTTTAGATTTGACTACGTTAAGTTCAACCAGTACGTCGGTTATGTTGCGGGAAGAAAACGTAATTTCCACTGTAGGCATAGAACTTTCGTCTCCGCCAAACGCTCCCTTTGCTTGGGCTAAGGCCTTGTCCGCTTCTTCCTCGCCGTGGACGATTTTTGTTACTTCATAAGCCAGTCTCTCTTTGGCTATATTCATTCTTTCGTCCATATTGACAGTAAGCGCGTTAATGTCTTCCATTTCCATAAAAGTTAAGAACCGCATGCACTTGTTTACGTCGGCGTCGTCTACGTTTCTGAAATATTGGAAGAACTCATAAGGAGTGGTCTTTTTTGGATCCAGCCAAACGGCGCCTTTTTGAGTTTTGCCCATCTTCTTGCCTTCGGACGTAGTCAAAAGTTCAAAGGTCATAGCGTACGCGTTTTTGCCTTCCTTTCTTCTTATTAGGTCGGCGCCTTGTAATATATTGCTCCATTGATCGTCGCCGCCGCATTGTAAAAGACAGCCGTATTTTTGGAAAAGTACCAAAAAGTCGTAACTTTGCATCAGCATATAGTTAAATTCAAGAAAGCTCAATCCCTTTTCCATTCTTTGCTTGAAACATTCCGCTGTAAGCATTCTGTTTACCGAAAAATGCACTCCTATATCTCTGATAAAGTCCACGTAATTAAGATTCAACAACCAATCGGCGTTGTTAACCATAATCGCGGCGTTTTCCCCTTCAAAGCTAAAGAACTTGGACATTTGTTCCTTAAAGCAAGCGCAATTGTACTCAATAGTTTCTTTTGTCATCATGCTACGCATATCGCTTCTTCCCGAAGGGTCGCCTATCATAGCCGTACCGCCGCCAATCAAAATAATGGGCTTGTGACCGGCTTTTTGCATATGGCTCATAGCCATCAGCGCCAAAAAGTGCCCGACGTGTAAGCTATCCGCAGTAGGGTCAAACCCGATATAGAAAGGAACCGAAGTTTTGCTTAGCAGTTCATACAGCTCGTCTTCATAGACCGTCTGCTTGACAAATCCCCTTTCTCTTAGTACGTCCATTATGTTACTCTTGGTCATTTTGCCTGCTCCATAAATATTATTATAAAAGTGTATTAAACTATATTATAATTACAGGCATAAAAAAAAGCAACCAATATACTTAAAAATATCCTAATTTATTTCATAAACAAAGCAAAAAAAATTTGCAAAAATATTTTTATGATAATATAATACATAATATGAAAAAGTATTACAGCCCAATAAAAGAATATGACAAAAGGAAAAAACATCACCCATTTTATGCTTTGACCAGAGCCATAGTCAAGAGGTTTTTTCCTGAAAACGAATTTATTTGGAAGACAGAAAAGCCAACGGACGGAGAAGCTCCTTTCTTTGTGTGCAACCACACAAAAATCTATGCGCCGGTATATTTTCTACTGCAAAAGGACACCAGAGTGTGGGCTAACTATTACTTCCTCTTTATGAAAACCTGCTGGCAGCATCTGAGCAAACGGGTTCTCCCCACCGTCAAAATGAAGTTCCTTTTGTATCCTATTGCGTTTTTGATTACTCCGATTATTGTGCTTACCTTCCGCGCGTTCAACCCGATACCCGTTTACCACTTCGGCAAGACGGTGTGCGAAACCTTTAATAAGAGTATCCAAACAATGGAAGAAGGTATCCCGCAAGTCATTTTCCCCGAAAGGACGGAAAACAGAGTCAACAAATACATCTATGAGTTCAACGCAGGCTTCCCTATGGTTGCCAAAGAGTATTATGACAAAACCGGCAAGATTATGAAGTTCTATCCATTATACTGCGCTCAGAAACTTAATACCTTTGTTGTGGGAGAGCCGATAAGCTACGACCCCAATGTTCCCATAAAAATTCAAAGAGCGGCAATTTGCCGTTATTTAGAAAAGAAAATTGAGGAACTAGGCGACATCCTGCCTCCTCACGAAGTCGTCCCTTACGTATAAAAAAATAACGCCCCGTTACGGGGCGTTTTTGTTATTTATTAGCTAAGTATTTTTCCACCAATGGATTTACCAATGCTTTGTCAAATTTTCCTGCCACTTGCGGCATAATGGTTTTTATTATCATTCCTTTTGTTTTTGCCGAATTATCATCGTAGATGTCGGCGGCTTTAATCAGAGCAAGAACTTCCTCTTCGGTCATTTGCTTAGGAAGATATACAGTCAAAATTTCCACCTTTTTGTTAGCTTCGGCGGATTTTTCCTCATTTCTGCCCTTTGACATTTCCACAATCTCTTTCTGAACTTTGATTTCCTTAGTAATGCATTCTATTACTTCGCTGTCCGATACTTCTCTGCCTGCTTCTATTTTTTCTTTCTGCAAAATCCCTGCGATTATTGCTTCCAGAGCGTTTTTAACTTCGGTATTGCCCGTTTTGCGCGCGTTGGTAAAATCTCTTCTTACGTCGTCTTTAAGCATAACTCCTCCTTTATTTGGCTACAGCCAATTTAACAATAAATTTGTATTCCCCTATTTCTATTTCCGAAACAACGTCGGTATTAAGTTCGTTTACTATTTCGATAGCCAGTATATCCTGCTTGATTCTGTCGGCGTATTGCTCTATAGAATCGTTGACAAATTCATCAGAAGAAATAAAGCAAGCCTTGATTCTCTGCTCTACGGCAAAACCTGCGTCCTTTCTTAAAACTTGAATTTTCCTTATGGTTTCTCTGATAAAGCCTTCTCCGATAAGGTCGGCTGTTAGGTTGGTATCAATTGCATAAGTGCCGTTATTTTCTTTTGCTACCACAAAGTTTTCTTTAGGTCTGTCGTGGCAGTCAAGTATAGATTTTTCCAGATTTTCAAACTGACCGATAGAAATTATTCCGCTTTGATATTGTTCATCTAAGCTTAACATTTCTTCTCTATTTAGGTTGTCAACCAAAGTTTTGAGCTTTTGCGCTTCTCCCTTTAGTTTGGCTCCCGCCACGCGGAAATTGACGGTGAAATAATGTTCATTAAAGGCTTTTTCGTCCTCCGCAAAGACAACTTCCTTTATGTTAAGCTCTTCTTTTACTACGTTAATAAGAGGTAGAATATTATTCTTTTTATCCTCGGAAGTTACTATATAGAGAGTCATTAGCGGTTGCTTAATCTTTATTTGAGCTTCGTTTCTCATTCTTTGCGCGGTGGCAATTACGTCTCTTACTAAAGCGGTCTGAACAAGTATTTTTTCATCGGCGGGCATTTCTATACTATTCGGATAGTCCGCCAAATGTACGCTTATAGGAGCGTCCTTTTCTATCTCTCTTACCGTGTTTTGCCAGATATAATCGGTTATAAAAGGTATAATGGGGCTCATTACTTTAATGGCGGCTTTTATTGCCTGATACAAGCACCAGTATGCGTTCATTTGGTCGTTTTTGTCTATGGACTTCCAAAAACGCTTACGGTTGATACGGATATACCAGTTGCTTACGTCATCGGTAAAGCTCTCAAACTCTTTTATGGTATTTGTGGTGCGGTAGCTCTTATAGCCAGCGTCTGCCGCTGCCAAAAACGCGTTTGTTCTCTCAATTATCCACTTGTCGCTATGGGTAAATGTGCTGTAATCGGGCTTGAAATTGCCGATGTCGGGGTTGTCTAGACTTGCATACAGATTAAAGAACACGTAAATATTCCAAAAAGCAAGTATCTTTCTGCGCGCCTCGTCGGTAAGGCTGTAGCCAAAACGTACGTCCCCTGTTACGGGAGAAGAACAGAACAAATATCTTATTGAATCGGCTCCCATCTTTTCGGCGGCTTCGTCAAACCTTATCATAAAGCCTGTCTTGCTGAACTTTCCACCCTCTTCGTTAACTACCGATGAGTGAGTAACTACTCTTTCGTAAGGCGCTTTGCCCGTTATAACAACGCTCATAAATAATAAGGAATAGAACCATAATCTTATTTGCTCTTTCATTTCGATAACAAGCTCACTAGGGAAGTTGTTATTAAAATACTCTTTATCCTCAAAATACTTTTTGGTGCTAAAAGGCGTAATTCCCGCGTCAAGCCAGCAGTCGCCCACCTCAGGCACTCTTTCTACCAGTTCTCCACACTGCGGACAACGGATTTTTATTTTATCAATATATGGTCTGTGCAGGTGAGGCACGCCTTCCAAAGAATGATTTTCGCTAAGTTCAATTAACTCTTCTTTACTGCCCACAACGGTAACTTTACCGCACTTTTTGCAGACGTAGAAAGGTAAGGGCAGACCGTAAAATCTTTTTCTGGAAATATTCCAGTCGCCCATATTATTGAGCCAGTCCACCATACGCTTGCCCGCAAAATCAGGCTCCCATTTAACGGTGTTGGCGGCGGCAATCAACAAAGGTTTCAATTCTGTAGTAGCAATGCTCCATTCGTCAACCAATTTGAACACAACTTCGCTCTTGCATCTCCAGCAATGGGGATAGCTGTGAGTAACAGGGTCGGTTTTATATAATGTACCGTCACTTTCCATACGGCTGACAACCAAATCGATTACTTCGTTGGTCTTCTTTCCGGTAAGGTTTCCGAAACCTTCCAAAATAGTACCGCTGTCGTCAACGGGACAAATTTCGGGCAGATTAAATCTCTTACCTAAGTCAAAGTCTTCGGCTCCGCAGCCCGGCGCAATATGCACAACGCCGCTACCTTCGGTTGCGTCAACGTCTTCCCACGGGATTATCTTATGTTCAAAATTCTGAATGCCAAACTCCGGGAAAACAGTTTCATAAGCTTTTCCGATAAGTTCCGCGCCCTTAAATTCTTCAATAATGGTTACTATATCGCCCTTTAGTTTACCCAACGCGCCTTTACCGATAATGATATTGCGGTCGGTAGACTTAACCTTAACTCTGACGTAGTCGATTTCGGGGTTTACCGCCAAAGCCACGTTACTGGTTAACGTCCACGGAGTGGTCGTCCATACTATTATACTGTCGTTACTGTCCTTTATTTTTAACTTAGCGAAAATGGAAGTATGAGTAATATCCTTATAGCTTCCGCTCATTTCGTGTTCGCTTAGCGACGTTCCGCAGCGGGGGCACCAGGGCATAGGTCTGTGGCTTTTTACCAGCCAGCCTTTTTCTTGACAAATCTTCAAGAAATGCCAGATAGAAGTTATATTGAGGTCGGTATTGGTAAAATAGCTGTTCTCCCAATCCATCCACTGTCCCAGACGCTTGCTTTGTTGGGTTATTACTTTGGAAAATCTGTTAACCCTCTCCATACATTTTTCGGTAAACTTATCAAGTCCGTATTCGATAATTCCCTTCTTGTCGCTTACGCCGATTTCCTTTTCGGCTTCTACTTCCACCCAAAGCCCTTGAGAATCAAAGCCGTTTTGGTATTGACAGCTCTTGCCGTGCATGGCGTTGTATCTTATATTTACGTCTTTTAAGGTTCTGCCCCAAGCGTGATGAATGCCCATAGCGTTGTTGGCGGTAATAGGCCCGTCAAGAAAGCGGAATCTCTCCCCGTTCTTGTTCTTTTCCACAAGCTTATCAAAGCAATTATTATCCTCCCAAAACTTCAGCATATCCTTTTCAAGCTGAATAAAATCGGGATTTTGGTTTTCCTTGCGCATATATCCTCCGTATAGAGTAAATTTATTATTCCATTAATTTTTATAATTTAATTAATAATACTAAAATAAGTATTAAATGTCAATAAATCCGCTATGAAAATAACTATTTATTGCCAAAATCACCGACTCTTTCTTTCCATAAAGAACCAAATAATCTAAAATAAGAATACCATTGCCAGTTTGCAATAAATGGGTTATAATATATTCTTGTTAACAAAATACAAGAGAGGGACACATGGAAATCGGTTTTAGCAATGAGCTTTATATCCAGAAGCAGACAGAGAAAATTTTAGAGAGAATCGCACATTTTGACAATAAGTTATACTTGGAATTCGGAGGAAAGCTCTTTGACGATATGCATGCTTACCGCGTTTTGCCGGGCTTTGCTTACAACTCCAAAATCAATATACTGCATAAACTGAAAGACAAAGCGGAGATTATTTTTGTAATAAGCGCCGCCGATATAGAGAGAAACAAAATCAGAGCCGATTTCGGGATTACCTACGGCATGGACGTGCTGCGCCTAATCGACAGAATAAGAGAAATGGGTATTCTTATTAACAGCGTAGTTATTACTCAATACAGCAATCAGACTGCCGCCGACGTTTTTGTAAACAAACTTCAAAGACGGGGAGAAAAAACATACATTCACCGCTACACGAAGGGCTATCCTACCGACGTTGATACTATTGTAAGTGACGAAGGTTACGGAGCTAATCCTTATATAGAAACAACCATGCCTTTGGTGGTAGTGACCGCCCCGGGTCCGGGTAGCGGCAAGTTGGCTACTTGTCTTAGTCAGCTTTATCATGAGTATAAGCGCGGAGTAAAGGCAGGGTACGCTAAGTACGAAACCTTCCCTATTTGGAATCTTCCCCTCCGCCACCCCGTAAACGTAGCCTACGAAGCGGGCACGGCTGACCTTGGCGACGTAAATATGATAGACCCGTACCACCTAGAAGCTTACGGAGTAAGCACGGTAAATTATAACCGCGATATAGAGTGTTTCCCCATAGTAAGAAGCATTCTCAATAAAATTACCGGCGATGAGGACCTCTATAAATCCCCCACCGATATGGGCGTAAATATGGCAGGATATGCCATAATAGACGATGCGGTAGTCCGCAAGGCTGCTAGGCAGGAAATAATAAGGCGTTATTTCAAGGCGGCTTGTGATTATAAGCAAGGACTTTGCGATCTTACCCCCAGTCAAAGAATACTCCTTCTCATGAACGAAAACAAAATAACCATAAGCGAAAGAGCTGTGGTTCAACCCTGTCTTGACAAAGCCGAAATTACCAAAAAACCTTCGGTTGCCATTGAGCTTGCCGACAAGCGCATAGTTTGCGGCAAGGCTACTTCCCTTATGACTTCCTGTTCCAGCGCCGTTCTCAACGCCGTTAAGACCTTAGCCAATATCGACGATGATATTTTACTGCTGTCCCCCAGCGTGTTGGAACCTATAATAAAACTGAAAAAAGAAGTTTTAGGCGGACAGAACGCCAAACTAAATTTAGCCGACGTTTTGACTGCGCTCAGTATTTGCGCCGTACCCGATTCTATGGTGGAAAAGGCATTTGACTGCTTAAAAGAGCTAAAAGACTGCGAAGCGCACAGCTCTTGTATGCTGCCCGAAATCGATTTGAGTATGCTACGAAAGCTGGGTATCAATATAACCAGCCAGCCCGAATTCTCCTCCAAACTGCTTTACGGGATTTAATACTACAAAATATCTCTCATTTCTTTATAATCTTGCAATAAGCACCCCTATATTGCCTTTATACTGTATTTTAACAGAAAATAAAGGTGATTATGGCGAAAAAAATTATTGCAAAAATTGTTGTCTATTCCATTATATTTTTACTTTTAAGTCTTACCGAAAAGTTTTTAGGCTTGTTCGGCTTTAGCGTTGGTCTGCTCTTTGCACTTTTTTATTGCAAAGAAAACCTCTTTATTCTCTTACCGACGTACGCTTTTGCTTCTTTACTTATTAACTTTTCCGTACCCTATCTTATATGCGTATCGGCGGTAATTTTAGTTGTTTTCTTAGTAGCTTTATTTCATTATAAAAGCGGCAAAAAAATTTATCTTCTAGAAAACAGTATCCTAATAATTGTATCTCAGATACCCGTTATGGTGTTTTTCTCGCAAACGCTTAACCTGTTTGCCCTGACGATTATCGGCGTGGTTATTTCCGTTGCCTTTCATTACATATCTATAATTGTTTTTTACCCTGTGCTTATTCGGGGGTTAAGATATCGCATTTCCGCCAAGGAATACTTTGCTGCGGCTTTAGTTATTATCGCCCTTAGCATTGGGCTGACTACAATAACGATATTTGATATAAGGATATATTATTTTGTGGCAACGGCGGCAATAATCGTCCTTTCTAATATTGACAAAAAGCAACTGATGCCACTTTCCTGCGCTCTGGGTATCGGTGCTACAATAGCAACATCAGACCCGAACTTTACGGCGGTTACCTGCATTTTATCTCTTATCTGCCTATCTATTTCTGCCGCCCCAACCTATCTTAGGGCGTTGGGTGTACTCTTCGGTTACGTAATTTTGTATTACTTCCTAGTCGATTATTTTGACCTTATAGGCGCGATACCCGCTTTTGTGGGATGTCTTATCAGTGGAGTTATACCCCAAAAACTTTATAACAGACTGTCCGATATTAAACAGAGCTATCAGCAAAAATTTGCGCTGCGTACCGTTGTCAACCGCGACCGTGAGGAAATAGGTAAGAAGCTTAATAAAATTTCTTCAGCATTTTACGAAATGCAACAACTCTTGGTAAGTGAAAATCCTGTGGAAGAAACACCGGAAACGCTTACCTACTCCGTTTGTCAAGGTTGCTGTTTTACTTGCCCTAGATACGCGCGCTGTCGGGATAAAATGGGAGACACCGCCACCCCCGTGTCCAAACTTGTTCTGTCGGCTTTGGACAACGGCAAGGCTACCCTGCTTGACGCCGGCATAAGCTTGGGAGAGAACTGCACCAAACTTTCCCGCCTTATTTCCTTAGCCAACGATACCGTAAAACAATACCGCAAAATGCAGGAACGTAAGAGCGGAATTGAACAAGGCAAAGAAATGGTAGTTTCTCAACTAGGAGGTGTGAGCGAACTGTTAAACGAACTTTCCCTCTCCCTAACAAGCACTCTTACTTTCGATACCGATTTGGAAAAAAAGCTCATTGAGGAATTGGGCTACGCTAATATAATAGCCACCGATGCAGTAATTTACACCGATAATGAAATTCCTAAGGAAGTTAATTTAATAGTAAGGGAAAGTGACGTCAATAAAGCGGCTTTACCAAAAATTCTGTCCGACGTGGTGGGTATAAATATGGAAGAACTAAGCAGGGCAAGAGCCGTCAAAGGTATGGTAAGCCTCAATTATTCTTTGGCTCCGCGCTATAAGATACTGTACGGAGAAAGTATTGTCAGTAAAGAAGGAAGGCACTGCGGCGACACCCGTCAGGCGGTAAAAATAGCCCCAAGTAAAATAATGTTCGTACTATCGGACGGTATGGGTACGGGGATAAGCGCCCATGATACCAGCAGCCATATGCTTATGCTTATAGAAACCTTTTATAAAGCGGGTTTTTCTCACAAGGCTATTTTTTCTTGTGTGTCAAGGCTACTTGCCTTACGTAAAAAAGAGGATTTCAGCGCCCTTGACTTGGCTGTGGTAGACCTTGAGAGCGGTGACGTTGATTTTATCAAACAAGGAGGCAGAGAAAGCTATATACTCTCCGACAAAAAACTTGACGTTATTCAAGGCTCCGCTCTGCCTTTAGGTATCGTAGAAGATGCCGAACCCTTTATTGAACGGAGAAGGTTAAAAAGCGACGACATATTAATAATGTTAAGCGACGGCATTACCGATAATATGTCAAACGAAGACTTCGCAACTTTACTTTGCGGCGATTTTTCCAAAAATCCACAGGATATTGCCGAAGCCATTACCGCCGATACCATCAGACTGTCTGATGAACACGCCGACGATATGACGGCTATGGTAATAAGATTGGTTCACAAATAAAAAAAAGCTATCCGAAGTTTCGGATAGCTTTCTTAATTTAATGTTTTTACTACATTGTTCTGTTAGCCATAGCTTTGTAGTTTTCACGTCTCTTAGCAGCTTCTTTTTCGTTGAGGTCAAACAACGCTTCGGCTTGTTCGGGATGAACTTTCTTAAGACTTGCGTATCTTGTTTCTCCTGCAAGGAAAGTCTTGTAATCGATAACAGGATCTTTGCTGTCAAGCACGAAGGGATTTTGTCCTTTTTCTTCCAAATCTGGATTGTAACGGTATAGCGACCAGTAACCGGAATCAACAGCGGCTTTCATTTCGGCAATGCTCTTGCCCATATTGATACCGTGGTTGATACAAGGAGCGTAAGCAATAATAATGGACGGTCCCTTGTATGCTTCGGCTTCTTTCATAGCCTTAACAACTTGAGCCATATTGGCGCCCAAACTTACTTGCGCTACATAAACGTAGCCGTAGCTTATTGCCATCATGCCGAGGTCTTTCTTTCTGGTCTTCTTTCCGCTTGCCGCAAACTTAGCGATAGAGCCGGTAGGTGTTGCTTTACTTGCCTGTCCGCCGGTGTTGCTGTAAACTTCGGTGTCAAGAACTAAGATATTAACGTCTTCGCCCATAGCCAGTACGTGGTCTAATCCGCCGTAACCGATATCGTATGCCCAACCGTCTCCGCCGAATATCCAAACAGATTTCTTAACCAAGCAATCGGCGTTGTCTTTGATATCGCTAATAATATCTGCATTGCTCTTTTCATTTTCTAAAGCTGCATTAACCTTTTCGGAAGCTACTTTGCTTGCTTCGGTGTCGTTAATTCCTGCTACCCACTCTGTGAAAGCAATTCTTGTTTCTTCGCTGACGCTGTCCATGATGGAAAGCATTTGCTCTTTAATTCTTTCTCTTCTTTGGGTGTAAGCAAGGTTCATACCATAACCGAACTCTGCATTATCTTCAAATAAGGAGTTAGCCCAAGCCGGTCCGTGTCCCTTGTCATTGGTGGTATAAGGACAAGTAGGAGCACTGCCGCCGTAGATAGAAGAACATCCGGTAGCGTTAGCGATAACCATTCTATCACCAAACAACTGTGTAACAAGTTTTACGTAAGGAGTTTCGCCGCAGCCTGCGCATGCGCCGGAGAATTCGAACAAAGGCTTGGAGAACTGGCTTCCCTTCGGGTTGTCGGTCTTATAAATCTTGTCGTTTTCGGGCAAGTTCTCTGCATATTCCCAGTTTGCTGCTTCGTTTGCTATACCGTCGGCAATAGGTACCATGGTAAGAGCCTTTTCTTTAGCGGGGCAAACGTTTGCGCAAGAACCGCAACCTGTACAGTCATAAGGACTAACTTGTACTCTGAATTTATAGCCCTTGAATCCGTTTGCGTCTTTAACTGCAAAGCCTTCGGGAGCGTCAGCCAACTGTTCGGGAGTCTTCAAAACAGGTCTGATTGCCGCATGAGGACAAACAAGTGAACATTGGTTGCACTGTATGCAGTTATTGATATTCCACTGAGGAACGGACACCGCAATACCTCTCTTTTCATACTTGGAGGTGCCTACGGGTACCGAACCATCGGGATTGAACGCGCTTACAGGTAAGGTGTCGCCTTTCTGGTAGAGAACGGGATTAACTACGTTCTTGAAGTAGTCGGTGCCGTTAATTTTTACCATGGGCGCGCCCTCTGTGGTGGTTGCCCAACTTTCGGGGTATTTTACTTCGATAAGGTTGCTTATAGCTCCGTCAACAGCGGCGCAGTTCATATTAACTATGGCGTCACCTTTGTTGCCGTAAGTCTTCTTAATAGCGGCTTTCATATATTCTTCGGCTTTGTTATAAGGAATAACTTCGGTCAGTTTGAAGAATGCTGCCTGCATAACGGTGTTTACACCCTTGGTAGCGCCAATGGACGCGATAACTTTGTTGCCGTCAAGAGTGTAGAACTTAATCTTCTTTCTAGCTATCATATTCTTTACTGCAGCGGGAAGGTTTGCATCCATTTCTTCGGGTGTCCAAATGCTGTTAAGTAAGAACGTGCCACCTTCTTTAAGGTCGCTCAACATATCATAGCGGAAAATATAGCTTGGAGTATGGCAAGCTACGAAGTCGGCATGGTCGATAAGATAACTGCTCTTAATGGGAGTGTCGCCAAAACGCAAGTGGGAAATAGTGATACCGCCGCTCTTCTTGGAGTCGTAGTGGAAATAACCTTGAGCGTATTTATTTGTATGGTCGCCGATAATTTTTATTGAGTTCTTATTTGCGCCTACCGTTCCGTCACTGCCCAATCCATAGAACTTGCAGCAAATACTTCCTGCGGGAGCGGCGTTTACAAACTTACCAACGGGTAAGGATGTATTGCTTACGTCGTCACAAATACCAATGGTGAAGTGGTCTTTATTAGCTTTGCCCATATTGTCATAGATGGCGGCAATCATTGTGGGATTGAACTCTTTGCTGCCCATACCGTAACGGCCCCCTAAAATAACGTAGTCTTTGCCGCGAAGCGCCGAACAAACGTCTAGATACAAAGGCTCTCCGATAGCGCCGGGCTCTTTGGTACGGTCAAGTACCGAAATATATTTAACTGTGCTGGGAATAGCCGCAACAAACTTTTCGATATCGAAAGGACGATAAAGTCTTACTTTAATCAAACCGACTTTGTTGCCTCTGGCGTTTAGGTAGTCAACGGTTTCTTCGCAAGCTTCACTGCCCGAACCCATCATTATAATAATCTTGTCGGCATCAGCTGCTCCGTAGTAGTCAAACAAATTGTACTTTCTACCGGTGATACTCTCTACCTGCTTCATGCAATCTTCTACAATTGCGGGAACTTTATCATAATAGAGGTTGCAAGCTTCTCTGTTCTGGAAATAGATATCTCCGTTTTGAGCGGTACCTTTCTGAATAGGATGTTCGGGATTAAGAGCGCGTTTCTTAAAGTCCTTTACGTCTTCCATGTCGACAAGAGTCTTCATTTCCTCATAATCGATAGCGTCGATTTTGCTCACTTCGTGGCTGGTACGGAAACCGTCAAAGAAATGAATGAAAGGAACTTTGGACTTCAAGGTAGCAAGGTGAGAAACCAAAGCAAGATCCATAACTTCTTGAACGGAGTTGCTGCAAATCATAGCAAAACCGGTTTGACGGCAAGCCATAACGTCGGCGTGGTCACCGAAAATGTTAAGAGCGTGAGCAGCCAAAGCGCGCGCCGATACGTGGAATACGCAGGGTAGCAATTCTCCGGCGATTTTATACATATTGGGTATCATTAGAAGCAAGCCCTGTGATGCCGTAAACGTGGTGGTTAGCGCACCAGCGCATAGCGAACCATGCACTGCGCCTGCCGCGCCGGCTTCGGACTGCATTTCTGCAATACGCAATTCCTGATTGAACATATTCTTCCTGCCTTTCGCAGCCCATTCGTCGGAATTTTCTGCCATAGGTGAGGAGGGTGTGATAGGATAAATAGCCGCTACTTCGCTAAAAGCATACGCTACGTGAGCCGCTGCGGTATTCCCATCAATCGTCATTTTTTTACTCATTTTACTAACCTCCGTAAGATTTATTTCGTAAATATATTTGTGTCGAATTTTTACTACATTAAATAGATAACTAAGATAGCATTAACATTATATATAGAAAATCTCTCAAAGTCAATCTAATTTGAATATTGTTTCCAATATATTTACAATATATTACCATTCAAAAACATAAGGAAATTACTCGTTGACTAATGGGTGCAGATGTTTTATAATATTTGTATATTTTATTAAATTTGGAGAACAATGATGAAAACTGGCTTAATCGTACTTATATGTGTTCTGGGCGCCTTTGCAGCCCTACTTCTTTTTATGATTATACGCGCCGCTTTAGCAAAACCGAAGGCGTTAAATAATCAAAATTATACCCCCATTGAGGTAAATAAAGAGGAAGTTACCGAACATTTAAGTCAAGCCGTACAAATACCTACCGTTACGGTAATTACCGAAAATCAGAGCTATCAACCTTTTTTGGATTATCATAAATTTTTGGAAAAAACCTACCCGCTAATTCATGCTAAAGCCGAAAGAACGGTAATCAACGGCTATAGCCTAATTATAAAATATCCGGGAACAGACAGTAGTTTATTGCCCGGTTGCTTCCTTGCTCACCAGGACGTTGTACCCGCCCCCGCCGAAGGTTGGGAAGTGGACCCCTTTGCCGGAGTTGTAAAAGACGGCTACGTTTACGGCAGAGGCAGTCAGGATATGAAGAGCCAAATGATAGCGGCTTTGGAAGGCTTAGAAATCCTTTTACGGCAAGGCTTTACACCTAAGAGAACAATTTATTACTGCTTCGGACACGACGAAGAATATACCGGAAAAGACGGCGCTAATTCTATTTCCGATTATCTTTTTAATAACGGCATCCGCTTTGAATTTGTTATCGACGAAGGGGGCACGGTTCTTGACGGCGGTATGCTAGGTATCGACGGTATGGTAGCTCTTATCGGCACTTGCGAAAAAGGCTACGTTGATTATCTCCTTACTTCAAGAATGGACGGCGGACACGCTTCTGCTCCCCAAAAACGCAGCGCGGTCGACGCTATCGCCGAAGCAATTTTGGACTTAAAACATTTACCTATGAAGAGTTATTGGTCAAAACCCGCCAAACAGACTTTCAGAACTCTGGCGCCCTATATGATGCCAATCTATAAGTTCTTATTCGTAAACTCCGATATTTTAGGACCTTTACTCAAAATGGTTCTTTCTTTGATTAATCCCATTACCAATAGCTTACTAAGAACTACTTTTGCCTTCACACAAATGGAAGGAGCCAGTGCGCCCAACGTTATTCCCACCAAAGCGTCGGCTGTTGTCAACTGCAGAATAAATATCGGTCAAACTCAAAAAGAAGTTAAGGAACATATCCAAAAGGTTGTGGGCAAAAATATAGAAGTGACCGAACTCAACCCCGGTTTTGACCCCTCCCCCGTAAGCCGTACCGATACCGAAATATACAACGTGTTGGTAAAATCAATAACACAAGTATTTGATAAGTTTATACCGGCGCCCTATCCGTTTATTGCGGCTACCGATGCGAAATATTATTACAAAGTAAGCGACAACGTATACCGTTTTACACCATTCTTGGTCAGTATGGACGACCAACACAGAATCCACGCCCTAAACGAACGTTGCGACATAAACGGACTTGTAAAAGCCACACAATTCTTTGCCTGCTTTATCCAAAACACCTGTCAATAATATACATTTTTACATATCTTGTTTTGTCCGGGCTTTTCCCTTAGGGGTTAAGCCTAAATTTTCTAAAATATGTATCTAAGGGAGATAAATATGAGAAACGCAGGATTTAACGACGAAAACGAAAGAAGAAGACTTAACCGAAAACTTATCCCATACAATTTGATAATTATATTAATATCGGTTGCTTGCGTGATATCTTTGGCAATGGGCACTTTTTGGAAATTCGGTATTGCCTATCAGATGCCAAAGGATATGATGAAAAACCTTTTGCAAAGTACCGGAGAGCCTCAACCGCTAGAAGAAGGCGCCGAAGACTTTTTTGAAAAAATCGATTTTGAAAGCATAGCGACTAATGCCAAATTCGAATTCGGGCTCACTATTAACCCCGACGTATTGTTTACCTCTTTATCGGGCGATAATACGGCTACGGTCACTAAAGCTATCAATTCCGCCTCTTCGGAAATTGTCAAAAACGTAAATACCATTATTAAAAATATGTTCGCCGCAGGTATGAAACTTGCCGTAGCAATGGCGGTGGAAGAAGTGAACTCCGCTATTGAAGAAAGCGTGGATCAATTAAACCAACAAAGCGCAAACATAGATTTGTCGGGTATGGACAATATTATTGACGAAATGCTAAGCGACAATCCCAACTCAACCCAAATAAAAGCCGACCTAATTGCTTTGGTAAACGCGCAGATAGATAACGCAACCGATCTTACCGAAGAACAAAAAAATCAGTTGAAAGCGGAAAGCGAAACCAACGTCGGAGATTTTTATGACAACATAGTGGAAGAATTCGGTGATGAAAACGGCTCACTCCAACCGGTTAATATCGCCGCTTCTTTACTTGGAGACACTCTTAATATTAACGTAGAAGGCGGAAGCGGAGACGCTGCGGAAAATCTTTCTTTGGCGGTAACTAATAAAATTATGTCTTCTATGAACCCGGATACAATAAATAAAATAAGCTTGGTATTAAAAGGTATAGCTATATTCTTAGTTGTCGTTATGGCGGCTTGGGGGCTCCTTGCCTTAAAAGCGCTGTTGAAAATTTTCGCTAAAAACAAAGGCGTTGGTTTAGGTCTAGCTAGATTTCTTGGTTGGATACCTCACGTGTTGTTAGTTGGTCTTCCTATGCTGATAATTTTGCTGCTGCCAAAAATAATCGCCTCTGTTTCGTCGGAGCAATTTACTCAGTACGCCGAATATGCAAAGGGGCTGTCGCTGACGTTTAGCAGTATGACCTATATATCGGCGCTAGGTACTGTGGCGCTGATGCTTATTAATTGGTTCGGATACAAATCCACCAAGAAAAAGATAAAAAGATTATAAAGATAAACCGCCATTACGAAAAAGAATGGCGGTTTTTAATTTTTTTTGTCGACAACCTCTTGACAAAATACATATTGATGTTATTATGTATATAAACACATTATATATCGGAGGACAAAATGGCAGTCAGCAGCGATATTTTACGCGGGCATACCGAAACCATCATTTTGCGACAGCTTCTTGATAACGACAGCTACGGCTACGAGATAAGCAAGAATATTATCGAAATGGGCAAAGGCATGCTTGATATCAAGGACGCGACGATTTATACCGCTTGCCGTAGAATGGAAAGCGACGGACTGATTGTCACTTACTGGGGAGAAGGTTTTGAGGGGGCGAGACGGAGATACTACTCAATAACCGAAGCAGGAAAAAAGTTCTACAATGAAAAAGCAACAGAATGGCTGCAAGTTAGCAGTATCTTAAACAAACTTATTATTGGAGGGTAAAATGTTACAAAGATTCCGCGCATTTTTGGAAATTGAATTCCGCTTTATCGCAAGCAGTAAAGAAGCGGACGCTTACAAGGCCGAGCTTTTGGACAATCTTATGGCGAGAGCCGACGACATGGTCAAAAACGGAGAAAAAGACGAAGACAAAATATACAAAAGCTGTATAGAACAATTGGGAGATTTCCGCGAGACTTTACAAAACTTCAAGAAGACAATCAACCCCAAGTTTCAGGCAAAACGCGCTATAAATTGCCTTATATACAGCCTTATTTTCGCGGTGCTGGTTGTGGGCGCCTACCTTGCGGTCAGCTTTACCAAAGCTATGCCCTGGTCAAATAGCTGGCTGATTTTGGTCTGTGGTTTCTTAGGCGGTATTGTTGTTGTTTCGGTATACGCCTGCGTAGTTCTTGTTATGAAAAAGAAATTCGCTCTTGGCCGTCCGTTTTTACACGTTGCCATAGTACTATCGGTGGTTGTGGCGTATCTTTGCTACTCTGTACTTACTCCCAACGTTTGGAAGACAAGCTGGCTACTATTCCTTATTATGGCTATTTTGTCAACAGGTATCGAATGCATTTACGACTTCCTAACCGAAAGCAAGCTAGCTAATCTTAGTTTAATGGTCTTTATGCCGGTAGCTTTTTCCGTCGTTTACGTTATGCTCTGCCTGTCAAAAATGCTTACTTGGCATCCCTATTGGTTCATACCCGCTATTGCATTGGTATTTGACGTAGTATACGCCTTGATTTTGGTAAAAAGAAAATTAAAATAGTATGGAAAACAAAGAGGATTATAGAAAATGTCAAACTAGAAAAGCTCTTTTCGACACGATATTCCGACTTCTGGAAGACTACCAGATAGACGAATTAAGCGTTGTGGATATTTGCCGCGAAGCAAATATCCACCGCACCACTTTCTATTCTCACTTTGAGGATAAATATCATTTGGTTTACAGCGCCTTTCAAGAGTTACGGCAAAACTTATTCGACGGCTTTACCGAAAGGTCAAAGCATTTGTCCTTGATAGAATTAGCTAGACTTACCGCCGGAATTACCTTCGAATACGTGCAAAAACACTATATCAGAGTTTGCCGCATTTTTGCCACCAACAAAAACAACGCCGTGCAGGAAATATTGCGTAAAGTCGTAGAACGCAGTATAAACGATATGCTGCTTTACTACAAAGCAAAAGTGGAATACCGCCTTCCGATAAGCGTTATTTCGGGCTTTCTTGCAGGTGGTTTTATTAACCTTGGCATGATGTACTTCGGCAACAGCCACATGAAAATAAACAAGCAGGAACTAACCCACTACATAGACATAATCTTAGAAGAGGGCTTATATATCCCCGAGCAATAAGTTTTTGTCAATATCAACACTATTTTGTTTGACAATTAACTAACATAAAACTATAATATTGTGGTAAATATAACATGCGCCATTAGCTCAACTGGATAGAGCGTTGGTCTACGGAACCAAAGGTTGGGGATTCGAGCTCCTCATGGCGCGCCAAAAAAAGCAAGTACCCATTTTGGGTTGCTTGCTTTTTTTTGTGCAGTGAGGGGCGAGAATCATCCAAGGGGATTCGCAAATTGCCCTGATAAGGGCAATCTGACCGTTGTAGACAATACTTAAAGAACAATACTCAACTATTAGCCGCAATTACTTAATGTACGAATAACACAAGTAAGGTGGCTCCTCATGGCGCGCTTTTATTTTATCCAAACGCCACGTCAAGAACCATCATTACGGCAAAACCAGCCATAACGCCCCAAGTGCCTAGGTGAGGGCGTTCGGTAAGTCTGGCTTCGGGGATAATATCTTCGGCGACGACGAAAATCATCGCTCCCGCCGCAAAGGAGAGAAGCCACGGTTGTAATACCGCTATGTACGCCGCCAAAAAATAACCGATTACGGCAAAAACAGGCTCCACTATTCCGCTGCCCATGCCGTACAGGAAGGCTTTATTATTACTTTTCGTTATACTTTTCATAGGGAGAGAAAGGGCTGCGCCTTCGGGAAAGTTTTGTATGCCGATACCGATTGCCAAGCCTAATGCGGAAATATATGCGGCGTGATCCCCTATCATTGCCGCCGCGCCGAAAGCAAAGCCCACAGCTAAACCTTCGGGTATATTATGAATTGTCACCGCCATAAATAATTTGGTGGTTTTTGTAAGTGAAGTATGCGGTCCTTCTTCTTCGTTGGTCCCTCTATGCATGTGAGGAATAATTTTGTCTAAGAGCATTAAAAACATACCGCCGATAAGAAAACCTACCGCCGCAGGAGCAAAGTTGAATTTTCCGTAGCTTGAGGAACCTTCTATGGCAGGGATTAATAATGACCAAACTGATGCGGCTATCATAATACCAGCGGCAAAGCCTAATAATACCGTGTTTAACTTTTCGGAAATTTCCTTTCTGAAAAAATATACCGTCAAGGCGCCCAAGGACGTCATAACAAAGATAAAGGCTATTCCGAAAACGGTCAAAGCTGTATTGTTCATTATTTTCTCCTAATTTTTTTCCTATTATATTTATTGTAACTAATATCTGCCATTATTTCAATGAGTAATATAATAAAAAAGCGCCGAAAGTTCGGCGCTGGAAAATTTACGATGTTCGTAAATTTATTTTTGGGCTCTTTTCAAGGCGGCGGCAACTAATCCTAAGAACAACGGATGGGCTCTGTTGGGGCGGCTCTTGAATTCGGGATGGAACTGCACTCCCACAAAAAAGTCATTATCGGGCAATTCTACGGTTTCCACAATTCTTTCATCGGGGGATGTACCGCTAATAACTAAGCCCGCCTTAATAAACTGCTCTCTGTAATCATTATTAAATTCATAGCGGTGGCGGTGGCGCTCTTTTATTAAATCGGTCTTGTAACATTCTTCCATTTTGGTGCCGTTTATAATTTTGCACGGATACGCGCCTAGACGCAAAGTACCTCCGTAGTTGACGTTCTTATTCTGATCGGGTAAAAAGTCTATTACTTTATTTTTGGACATTTCGTCAAACTCTCCCGAACATGCGTCTTCTATTTTGCAAATATTGCGCGCAAACTCAATTACGGCAATCTGCATGCCTAAGCATATTCCTAAGTAAGGTACGTTGTTTTCTCTGGCGTATTTGGCGGTGCAGATTTTGCCTTCTATACCGCGGTTACCAAAACCGCCCGGCACTATAATTCCGTCACAGTCCGATAAAGCATCGATACAATTATCGTTGATGGTTTCCGAATCTATCCATTTTATATTAATTTTGCTGCTTAATTCATACCCTGCGTGTCTTACCGCCTCGGCAACCGACAAATAAGCATCATGGAGTTGAACGTATTTGCCCACCAAGCCAATTGTGACGGTTTTTGAACGCGTTCTTATATTTTCCAACATTTCCGTCCACTCTCTTAAATCTGGTTGCGGCACGTTTAAGCCCAGTTCTCTGCATACTATGGAAGAAAAATTGCTCTTTTCTAACATTATAGGCGCCTCGTAAAGAACAGGTATAGTGCGGTTTTCTATTACGCAGTCGGGTTTTACGTTACAAAACAACGCTATCTTTTTGAAAATATCGGTTTCTAATGGTTCATCGCAACGCAGTACGATTATATCGGGAGAAATACCCATTCCCTGAAGTTCTTTGACCGAATGCTGGGTAGGCTTTGTTTTATGTTCTTCAGACCCCCGCAAAAACGGCACCAATGTTACGTGGATATAAAGGGTGTTTCCCATTCCCGCTTCACGTCCTATTTGTCTGATTGCTTCCAAAAAAGGTTGGCTCTCAATGTCGCCTGTTGTACCGCCGATTTCCGTTATTACCACGTCGGCTTGGGTTTTTTTGCCTACCGAATATATAAAATCCTTAATTTCGTTGGTTATGTGGGGAATAACTTGTACCGTTTGCCCCAAATACTCTCCTCTGCGCTCTTTGTTAAGAACGTTCCAATACACCTTGCCTGTAGTAAGGTTGGAAAATCTGTTTAGGTCCTCATCGATAAACCTTTCATAATGTCCTAAATCCAAATCGGTTTCGGCGCCGTCTTCGGTAACGTAAACTTCGCCGTGCTGATAAGGGCTCATCGTGCCCGGGTCAACGTTTATATAGGGGTCTAATTTTTGCGCCGCCACCTTTAGCCCTCTTTGTTTTAGCAGTCTTCCTAAGGACGCCGCAGTAATACCCTTGCCTAGTCCGGAAACCACTCCCCCTGTCACAAATATATATTTTGTCATATGTCACCTCTCTGCCTTAACAAAAGCAATCATTAATGTTCGTACGTTTTTATTATGTTTATGGCAATATCTTTCTTTTTCTGGCAAAAATCCATTGCTCTTTTTTCTATATAGCGGTGCGCCTCGGCTTCGCTCATTTTATGCTGTTCAATTAGTATCCACTTTGCGCGGTTTACCAGCCTTATTTCTTCCATTTTTTCTTCTAGACTCATGGCTTTTTGACTGTATTTTTTCAGTTTATTTACAGTCGCCGTAATAAGTTTTAAGGTCTGGAACGCTAGTTGTCTGGAAATAGGTTTTGCTAACGTCAAAACACCGTAGTCTTCTACTTTGCAAACTACCTGTTCGTACATATCCGCCCTTACGATAATAAGTACGCCTGTTCCTCCGCTTTCGGCAACGTCTAAAGCTAGCTGAATGCCAAAATCATCGCTTAGGGGGGTATTTATTATCAATATGTCAAAATTACTGTTGATTAGTTCTCTTTTGGCTTGTCCTGCGGTCTCCACGCAGACAATTTTCGCTATGCGCGCCTCTTCGGAAAGGTCGGCAAAAAATTCAGCAGCTTTTGGTGTGGCGCTGACTAAAAGCGCTTTTATATTACCTTTCCCCGAAAAGACGGTATTCACTTTTTCTCCTTATTATTTCAGATAGACCTCAGGCAAAATTTTTCTTACAAACTCACTTTCCCTTGCCAGTTTCTTAGCCTCTTCGTAGCTAGCGGGGAGTTTTTTTAGCTTTGAAGTAACTTCCTGCGGTGCTTTATACAAGTTATAATCGCACGGCACGCCGGGCATCAGATTTCTCTCAATTCCGTCAAGCGCGGCGTAAATAAGCATTGCAAAAGCAATATACGGGTTGGCTGACGGGTCGGGAGAACGGAGTTCTATACGCTTATATTCTCCTTTGGCGGCGGGTATTCTTATTAACTGAGAGCGGTTTTCGTAGGACCAGGATACGTACTTAGGCGCCTTCATACTACCAAGACGGACGTAGGACGCTTCCGACGCGTTAAGAAAAGCCGTTATTTCCTGAACGCGCTCCATTATCCCTGCCATAACGTTCATCGTATAGTCCTGATTATCATCGCTCTTTACCGAAATATTAATATGCATACCGTTGCCGCTCTTGTCTGCCAAAGGTTTTGCCGACATATCGGCAAAAAGTCCGTTACGCATAGCGATAGTCTTAACAACTGACTTAAAAGCGGTAGCGTTGTCGGCTGATTTTAGCGCGGTATCATAGCGAAAATCGATTTCGTGTTGTCCGGGGCCCTCTTCGTGGTGAGAGCTCTCGGGGCGAATACCCATGTCGCATAGAGTTAGGCAAATTTCCCTTCGGATATTTTCTCCTTTATCCTCGGGCGCTATGTCCATATACGTGGCGTTGTCAAAGGGTATTTTAGTAGGGTTACCTTCAGCGTCGGTCTTGAAAAGATAGAACTCGAATTCGGAGCCGAAATTGCAACTTATGCCCTTTTCTTTTGCCGCTTTTATAGCTTGTTTTAGTATATATCTGCCGTCAATTTCAAACGGTTGGCCGTCCGGGCGAACGATGTCGCAAAACATTCTGACAACCCTTCCGCTCTGCGTTCTCCAAGGCAAAATAGCCAAAGTTGAGGGGTCGGGAAACAGCAAAAGGTCGGATTTTGTCTCCTCTCCGAAGCCTTGTATAGCCGACGCGTCAAAGCTGATTCCGTCGGTAAAGGCCCTGGAAAGCTCGTCTGGCAGAATGGAAATGTTCTTTTGTTTGCCGTAAATATCGCAAAAAGCAAGCCTTATAAACTTTACGTCCTCTTCTTTTACGAAATCTTTTACTTCATTATAAGAATACATTATGTGCCTCCGCATAAAATTAATAAATAAGGCGCCCGTCAGTAGGGATACTACTCCCTTGACGAACGCCATTGCTCTTAACATAATTATATTGTGCGAAAATCCTTTTGTCAATCTGTTAAAACAAATAAATTTGACGAATTAAATACAAAGCTTTCTAAAATGTGCGGTTATTTTATTGACAAAGAAAAAAATGATTTATATAATAACTTAATAACGGCAAAGGCGTCGCAGAATTATATCTGCGCGCTTTTTTTATACAAAGCGAGGAAATAATATATGGAAATACATCAAAATTTGTATCGCGAAGAGTTTGAACACGACGCCTGCGGCATAGGCGCCGTGGTAAATATAAAGGGTATAGCGTCACACAAAATTGTGGACGACGCTTTGCATATCGTGGAAAAATTAGAGCACCGCGCAGGTAAAGACGCGTCAGGCGAAACAGGCGACGGAGTAGGTATAATGCTACAGATTTCTCACGAATTTTTCTTATCTGAGGCAAAAAAAATCGATATCGACCTCAAAGAAAAAAGAGGTTACGGCATTGGTATGTTCTTCTTTTCTCAAGACGCTTTGGAAAGAAACCGCGCCATGAAAATGTTGGAAATTATTACGAAAAAAGAAGGTTTGGAGTTCCTCGGTTGGAGAAAAGTACCCACTAATGAAGAAATTTTGGGCAAAAAAGCCAGAGAATGTATGCCGTCTATTTTTCAATGCTTTATTGCCCGCCCCAAAGACAAGTCCATAATGGACTTCGAACGGAAACTTTACGTAATAAGAAGAGTTTTCGAAAAAAGCGACGATATGGCGTACACCGTTTCTTTGTCGGCTAGGACGATTGTTTATAAGGGAATGTTTTTGGTTTGTCAATTAAGGAACTTTTATCCCGATTTAATAAGCGAAAACTACACCTCGGCTATTGCCATGGTACACTCCAGATTTTCCACCAACACCAACCCCAGTTGGGAAAGAGCCCACCCAAACAGAATTATTCTTCACAACGGAGAAATAAACACCATCCGCGGCAACGTCGACAGAATGCTTACCCGCGAAGAATCCATGAAATGCGACGCTTTAGGCGAAGATTTGGAAAAAGTTCTGCCTTGCATTAACGCATCGGGCTCCGACTCGGCAATGCTGGATAACGCTTTGGAATTCTTGATGATGAGCGGTATGCCTTTACCTTTGGCTATGATGATTACCGTGCCCGAACCTTTCCGCAACAGAGAGGATATAAGTAGAGAAAAGAGAGATTTTTATCACTACTATTCCACAATGATGGAGCCTTGGGACGGCCCCGCCGCGATACTGTTTTCCGACGGCGATATTTTGGGAGCAACATTAGACAGAAACGGTCTGCGCCCTGCAAGATACTACGTTACCGAAGACGACACTTTGATTCTTTCTAGCGAAGTGGGCGTTCTGCCTGTGCCCGAAGAAAAGATTATTCAAAAATCCAGGCTTACCCCGGGAAAAATGCTGCTTATTGACACAATAAACGGCAAAATTATTTCCGATGAGGAATGTAAAAGTTACTATTCCCAAAAGAACCCGTACGGAGAATGGCTAAGCGATAATTTAATCAAGTTGTCTTCCCTAAAAATCCCCAACAAAAAAGTGGAAAAGCACGACCAAATTACCCGCGACAAGCTCTATAAAGCCTTCGGTTATACTTACGAATGTATCAAAAACCAAATTATACCCATGGCGAAAAACGGCTCGGAGCCGATAACCTCTATGGGCGTTGACGTACCTTTGGCGGTGCTTTCGGAAACACATCAACCCTTGTTTAACTACTTCAAACAGATGTTTGCTCAGGTAACCAACCCGCCTTTGGACGCTATAAGGGAAGAAATTGTTACCGATACCGCCGTATATTTGGGTACAGACGGCGATTTGTTGAACGAAAAACCAGCAAACTGCAACGTTTTGGAAATTAATAATCCTATTTTAACCAACGTTGACATGATGAAAATAAAAAATATGAGCCATCCGAATCTAAAGACGGAGACTATTTCTCTACTTTATTATATCGGCACACCCATAGAAACGGCTTTGGAACAGTTATTTGTTTCCTGCGAAAAAGCCTATAAAAAAAGTTGCAATATCCTAATTCTATCCGACCGCGGAGTGGATGAAAACCATCTTGCCATACCTTCCCTTTTGGCGGTATCGGCTATGGAACAATACTTGATAAGAACCAAAAAAAGAACGGCTGTTTCGGTAATATTGGAGAGTGCAGAACCCAGAGAAGTTCATCACTTTGCCACCCTTTTAGGCTACGGCGCAAGGGCAATTAACCCATATCTTGCGTTGGAGTGTATTGAAGAAAGCATAGAAAAAGGCATGCTGAATAAGGATTATTACACGGCGGTAAACGACTATGCCAACGCTATTTTGCATGGAATAGTAAAAATTGCTTCCAAAATGGGCGTTTCTACCCTTTCGTCCTATCAATCGGCGCAGATTTTTGAGGCGGTGGGTATTTCTAAAGCGGTAATCGAACCGTATTTTACCAACACGATAAGCAGAATAGAGGGTATCGGCTTAAAGGAAATTTCCGACGGAGTGAAATACCGCCACGCCCAAGCCTTTGACCCAATTAACTTAAACGTTGACCTTACTATAGAAAGCGGCGGCTCCCATTGTTTGCGCTCCCTTAAAAACAGCGAAGACCATATGTATAATCCCCAAACGATTACTGCTTTAAGAGAGGCGGTGCAAAATGGGGACTATGGTAGGTTTAAGGAATATACCGCTATGGTGGACGATGAAACAATCCCCCATACCTTACGCGGTTTATTAACTTTTAACAAAATTAATCCTTCCATATCACTTGACGAAGTGGAAAGCGTGGAAAGTATTTTGCAACGCTTCAAAACGGGAGCGATGAGCTACGGCTCAATATCTAAAGAGGCGCACGAATGTATGGCGTTGGCTATGAATGCAATCGGCGGCAAATCCAATTCCGGCGAAGGCGGAGAAGAAACCGAAAGACTGCATACCGACCGCGCAAGCTCCATTAAGCAAGTGGCGTCGGGAAGATTCGGCGTAACCGAAGAATATTTACTCAGCGCAACAGAAATTCAGATAAAAATGGCGCAGGGCGCAAAACCGGGCGAAGGCGGACACTTACCAGGTAATAAAGTATATCCTTGGATAGCAAAAACACGCCACTCTACCCCCGGCGTGTCTCTTATTTCTCCCCCGCCTCATCACGATATATACTCAATTGAGGACTTGGCGCAGCTTATTTACGACCTGAAGAACGCCAACAGAAAGGCAAGAATATCGGTAAAACTAGTTTCCGAAGCGGGTGTTGGCACCATTGCTTCGGGTGTGGCTAAGGCAGGGGCGCAAGTTGTGCTGATTTCGGGCTATGACGGCGGCACGGGCGCAGCTCCGGCAAGCTCAATTCACAACGCAGGCTTACCTTGGGAACTAGGTTTGGCAGAAGCCCACCAGACACTTATTAAAAACGGTTTGCGCTCTAAAGTGGTTTTGGAAACGGACGGCAAACTTATGAGCGGAAGAGACGTTGCCATAGCCGCAATGCTTGGCGCCGAAGAATTCGGCTTTGCCACTGCTCCGTTGGTCGCTATGGGCTGTCTTATGATGCGTGTCTGCGACAAAGACAACTGCCCTGTCGGTATTGCCACACAAAACGCTGTTTTGCGCAAGCGCTTTGCGGGTAAGCCAGAATACGTAGTCAACTTTATGCGTTTTATTGCTCAGGAAGTTCGCGAAATTATGGCTTTCTTAGGAATTAAGACGATTGACGACCTTATCGGCCGCACCGAATTTTTGAAAATCTGCGACAAGAGTATTAAAGTCTGCTCAAAATCGGTGGATATTTCGGGCATACTAAATCAGCATGCAAATAATACCGTACATTTCCGCAAGGGCGACGTTTTTGACTTCAAACTTAACGAAACAGTTGACGAAAGCGTATTAATCCCGCAGTTTGGCGAAGCTATAGAAAAGAAGGAAAAGAAAGAAATCAGTATTAAAGTTTCCAGCACCAACCGCGCTTTGGGCACTATATTAGGTTCGGTTATCTGCGAAAAATATAAGAATACCTTACCCGAAGACACTTACGTTATTAACTGCGAAGGCGGTGGAGGTCAATCCTTCGGCGCGTTTATGCCAAACGGACTTACCTTACGCTTAAACGGTGACAGCAACGACTATTTCGGCAAAGGTCTGTCGGGCGGCAAACTGGTAGTTAAGGTGCCCAAAAATAGCAAACTGGTTGCCGAAGAGAACATTATTATCGGCAACGTAGCTCTTTACGGCGCCACAAGCGGTCAGGCTTATATAAACGGCGTAGCGGGCGAACGCTTCTGCGTAAGAAACTCCGGAGCGACGGCTGTAGTTGAGGGCGTGGGCGACCACGGCTTAGAATACATGACGGGCGGTATTGTTTGCGTGTTAGGTAAAACCGGCAAAAACTTTGCTGCTGGCATGAGCGGCGGCGTTGCCTTTGTACTGGATGAAAAACACGATTTATACACCAGACTCAACAAAGAAATGGTAAAAAGTATGCCAATTCGTCAAGAAACGGATATTAACACTCTAAGAGAACTTATAGAAAAGCACACCAAAGAGACAGGCTCTAAGTTGGGTCAAAGAATTTTGGATAATTTTACTACTTATCTACCAAAATTCAAGAAAATTATACCTATCGACTACAGCGAAATGATGGAGCTGACACAAAAATACCAAAGCGAAGGTTATTCCAAGTCAGAAGCCCAAGATAAGGCTTTCTATGAGCTCCAAGGAATAAAGGGAGGCAAGTAATATGGGCAAGCCTACAGGATTTTTAGAATATCAACGTAAAAATAACGGCTCTCTTCCCGTCAAAGAACGGATAAAGAACTATAACGAATTTCATCCCGAAGTGGACGAGGAAGAAAGAAAGAGACAAGGCGCGCGCTGCATGAACTGCGGTGTTCCTTTCTGCCAATCGGGAATGATGCTGGATAACATGATAAGCGGTTGTCCTTTGCATAATCTAATCCCCGAATGGAATGACGAACTTTATAACAATATACCAAAACAAGCCTTATCCAGGCTTCTTAAAACCAACAACTTCCCAGAGTTTACGGGCAGAGTCTGCCCTGCTCCGTGCGAAGCGGCTTGCACCTGCGCCCTTCACGGCGATGCGGTAACCATTAGAGAAAATGAACTTTATATAATAGAAAATGCCTTTGAAAAAGGCTTTATCAAGCCTAAAGATATATTGGCGCGTTCAGGAAAAAAAGTTGCGGTAGTAGGCTCAGGCCCCGCCGGACTTGCCGCCGCCGATTCTCTTAACTTCCGCGGTCATGATGTCACCGTTTTTGAAAGAGAAGATCGCTTAGGCGGACTACTTATGTATGGCATACCCAATATGAAGATAGAAAAAAGCGTTATCGACAGAAGAATAGACCTCATGAAAAAAGAAGGGGTAAAATTTGTTACCAACGCCGATATAGGTAAAAATTATCCCGTACAAGATTTGCTTAATAATTTCGACGCCGTAGTTCTTGCCTGCGGAGCAAAAAAACCCAGAGATTTGCCCGCAAATAAAGACAAAGCCCCCAACGTGTATTTCGCGGTGGATTTTCTAACGTCTACTACTAAGAGTCTGCTTGATTCCAATATGAGCAACACATATATTAGCGCAAAGGACAAAAAAGTTGTCATAATCGGCGGCGGAGATACCGGTAACGACTGTGTGGCAACCTCAGTAAGGCACGGTTGCAAGTCGGTTGTTCAGATAGAAATGCTCTCCTGTCCCCCCATTAAACGAACTTTGGATAATCCTTGGCCGCGCTTCCCGAAAACTCTCAAAACCGATTACGGTCAACAGGAAGCCATAGAAGTTTTCGGCAACGACCCCAGAGTTTTTTCCACTACGGTAAAGGAATTTATCAAAGGAGAAGACGGGCTGGTTAATAAAGTTGTCACCGTGGAATTAAAATGCGAATGCGATATTTCGGGAAAAAGAACTCTAACAGAAGTTACTGACAGCGAAAAAGTTCTGGACGCTGATTTAGTTATTATCGCGGCAGGTTTTGTTGGTTGTGAGGAGTATATTGCCAAAGCTTTCTGCATATCTATAAATTCTAGAGGGGTAATTCCTACCGATTGTAACTACAACGTTAATAACTCCAAAATCTTCTGTTGCGGAGATATGCGTATAGGTCAATCCCTTATTGTAAGGGCAATTGCAGAGGGTAGAGAATGCGCGGAGAATGCAGATAGGTTCTTAACCGCAAAATAATTTTAGTTAAGAGTAAAAAAAGCTATCAAAAAATCGTTGACATGCTTTTTACGGAATTGTATAATTATTCTAATAAACGGCAAAGGTGTCGCAGAGTAATCTGTAAATCTGTGTCGTTTCTTTTTTTAGCTATATAATGTAATAAAAACAAATATAATATGCGGCAAAGGCGTCGTCGAAGGTATTCGGGCGCCTTTGCCGCATTTTTATATTAAAAAATAAAAAAGGAGAAAGAAGAGTATGAAAAATATAACAGAAATTTTCGGAGCAAACGTATTTTCCGACAGCGTTATGAAAGAAAGGTTGCCTAAAGAAACCTATAAGGCTCTAATAAATACCACAAAAGCCGGTCATCATTTGGATGCGTCTATAGCCAACGTTATTGCTAACGCTATGAAAAACTGGGCAATAGAAAAGGGCGCAACCCATTTTACGCACTGGTTTCAGCCCATGACAAACATTACCGCCGAAAAACACGACAGCTTTATATCTCCCACTCAGGACGGCAAAATAATTATGGAGTTTTCGGGTAAGGAACTTATCCGCGGAGAGCCGGACGCTTCTTCCTTCCCCTCAGGCGGACTTAGAGCCACATTCGAAGCTAGAGGCTATACCGCTTGGGATCCGAATTCTTACGCTTTTATTAAAGACGGCGTACTTTGTATACCTACCGCCTTCTGTTCTTACGGCGGAGAGGCTTTGGACAAAAAAACTCCCCTATTACGCTCTATGGAAGCAATAAACAAACAGGCATTGCGTATTTTGAAACTTTTCGGCAACGCCGACGTAACTTCGGTACAAACTACGGTAGGTCCCGAACAGGAATATTTCCTTATCGATAAAAGCGTGTTTGAGAAAAGACCTGACCTTGTCTTTACCGGCAGAACCTTATTCGGCGCAAAAGCCCCTAAGGGACAAGAAATGGAAGACCACTATTTTGGCACAATCAAACCCCGCGTTGCTGATTTTATGAGAGACCTTAACGAAGAATTGTGGAAACTGGGTGTTTTGGCTAAGACCGAACATAACGAAGTGGCTCCAGCCCAACATGAGCTTGCTCCTATTTTTACCACTACCAACATAGCCGCCGACCACAATCAGCTTACTATGGAAATTATGCAGAAAGTAGCCAAAAAACACGGTATGGTATGCTTATTGCACGAAAAGCCCTTTGCAGGAGTAAACGGCAGCGGCAAACACAATAACTGGTCCCTTTCTACCGATACGGGAATGAACTTGTTAGAGCCGGGTGACACTCCGCACGACAATGCGCAATTCTTACTCTTCCTTTGCGCCGTTATTAAGGCTGTTGACGACTATCAGGATTTATTGAGAATATCGGTAGCATCCGCAGGTAACGACCACCGCTTGGGCGCAAACGAAGCTCCCCCTGCAATAGTGTCGGTATTCTTAGGAACCGAACTTACCGAAATATTGGAAGCTATCGAAAATGGCGCCGCCTACGGAGCGAAAGAAAAATCGCAACTTAAAATCGGCGTGCATACCTTGCCTAGGTTCCCAAGAGACACAACCGACCGCAACAGAACTTCTCCCTTTGCCTTTACCGGCAACAAGTTTGAGTTTCGTATGCTTGGTTCGTCGGCGTCTATTTCGGGAGCGAACATCGTCCTTAACACCGCTGTAGCCGAAGTATTGAAGTCCTATGCCGAAGTGTTGGAAAGCGCTCCTAAGTTCCAGACCGCTTTGCAGGATATAATAAAGGAAACCATAGCCAACCACAAACGCATTATATTTAACGGCAACGGCTACGAAAACTCCTGGGTGGAAGAAGCTAACAGAAGAGGTCTTCTCAACTTAAAAGCTACTCCCGACTGCCTGCCCTACTTCAAGCACAAGAAGAACGTCGATTTATTCACTTCCCATGGCGTATTCAGCGAAAAGGAAATAGAATCCCGCTATGAGATTCTTATGGAGAACTATTGCAAAACTCTCAATATAGAAGCTCTCACAATGATAGAAATGACCAGAAAGAACATTCTTCCGGCAGTAAGCCGCTTTACAAAGCAGCTTTCCGATGCTGCTTTAGCTAAGAAAGCAGTATCTGACCTTGCCGATACCTTGTTTGAAGAAGATATGCTTATAAAAACTTCGGCACTTCTTTCCGAAGCGTATAAGAAAGTTAGGGAATTGGAAAAAGCTCTGCTTAACCACAGTTCTATTTCTGACGTTACTAATCTTGGTTTCTATTATAAGAGTACAGTCTTTAGCGCAATGAATGATCTGCGCATTACCGTAGACGAATTAGAAACAATTACCGACTCCTTAATCTGGCCTTATCCTTGCTATGGAGAAATCCTTTACAGCGTCAAATAGTCAAAACTTGAGGAAGTAAAACAGTACTAATAGAAAAATTAAAATTACAAAAACCGCTCAGCTATTTCGGAAAATCGGGATAGCTGAGTAGTATTTAATTAGGAGGCAACAATATATGTGTTCAATAATGGGTTATATAGGCGACAGTATTTCTGTCGAAGAGTTCAAACAAGGTTTTTTGGAAACGGTATCCAGAGGTCCCGATATGTCGGAAATTTTTATGGACGGCAACGCTATCTTAGGTTTTCACCGTCTTGCTATTATGGGTCTTTCTCCCAATGGTATGCAGCCTTTTTATTTCAATAATAACGCGGTGGTTTGCAACGGCGAATTGTACGGCTTCCGCGCGTTGAAGAATGAGCTTATTAATAAAGGCTACACCTTCCATAGCGAATCCGACTGCGAACTTTTGCTTCCCCTTTATAATGAACACGGTCTTGATATGTTCAATATGCTAGACGCCGAATTTGCCTTAATTATCTACGATAAAACCACTCATTCCTTAATTGCCGCGCGCGACCCTATAGGGATAAGACCCCTTTATTACGGCTATGACAAGGACGGCAAAATAATATTTGCCTCCGAAGCTAAGAACCTAGTAAAATTATGTACTAAGGTTATGCCTTTCCCGCCGGGACATTATTATTCAGACGGCAAGTTTACAATGTACCGCGACATCACCAAAGTTAATAAGTTCACTACCGAAAGTATCGACGAAGTTTGCAAAAAAATCAAAGAAAAGTTGGATGCCGGTATCATTAAGAGACTGGACGCCGACGCTCCTTTGGGCTTTTTGTTGAGTGGCGGACTTGATTCTTCTTTGGTTTGCGCCGTTGCCGCAAAGTACCTTAAAAAACCCATAGAAACCTTTTCTATCGGTATGAAGACTGACGCAATTGACCTAAAATACGCCCGCGAAGCGGCAGACTATATTAAGTCAAATCATCACGAAATAATAATCACCGAAGAAGACGTAATTGAGTATCTGCCCGAAGTCGTTCATATTTTGGGAACCTACGATATTACCACGATAAGAGCTTCTATGGGTATGTATCTTATTTGCAGAGCAATTCATCTTCAGACCGATATAAGAGTGCTTTTAACGGGAGAAATTTCCGATGAGTTGTTCGGCTATAAATACACCGACTACGCTCCCTCACCTACTGAATTCCAAAAAGAAGCGGTAAAAAGAATAAGTGAAATCCATATGTATGACGTACTGAGAGCGGACAGATGTATAAGTTCTAACTCCTTGGAAGCCAGAGTGCCTTTCGGGGATTTGGATTTTGTCAGCTACGTTATGAGCATTGCTCCCGAAATGAAAATGAACACCTACGGAATAGGAAAATACCTTCTAAGAAAAGCCTATGAGGGTGATTATTTGCCTCAATCACTTTTAATGCGTGAAAAAGCGGCTTTTAGCGACGCGGTGGGTCATTCTCTGGTTGACCACATAAAAGCCTACGCCGAAGCAAAATATACCGACAGTGATTTTGCCGAAAAAATAAAGAAATACGACTTTGCAAGACCCTTTACCAAAGAGAGTTTGTTGTATAGGGAATTATTCGAACAATTTTATCCGGGACAAGCCGAAATGGTAAAAGACTTTTGGATGCCCAATAAGTGTTGGGAAGGCTGCAACGTCAACGACCCGTCGGCGAGAGTGCTTTCTAACTACGGCAAGAGCGGAGTATAGAAAAAATGCCATAACTAAGGATTTTTTGCCATTTAGTATTGAAATTTCATAAATACAATAGTATAATATTATTTGGTATTAATTTTTTAGGAGGCATTTAATGACCCGTTCCGAATTCTTATTTGCGGCTATTGACGTTCTGTTTCATCCGTCACAAAATTATCGCAGATATCCCAATATTGTAAGAGAGCCCGATTTTGTCTATGACGAGACCAAACCGGATGACTGCCGCGCAGAGTTCTATTATGACCCTGCTTTACTAAAAGAAAACAAAAAACTTCCCGTTGTTGTCAATATCCACGGCGGAGGCTTCGTAAAAGGCGACAAGTGCCACAGAAGAAGTCTTTGTAAGCGGTTTGCCAGCCACGGGTATTTTACTATGAACATAAATTACACGTTGAGCCCGAAAGCCTCTTTCCCCACAGCTATATACGACTGTATTAACGCTCTTAATTATTTGAAAAAGGTTGAGGAAAAATACAATCTGGATTTATCCAAGGTTTGCATAACGGGCGACAGCGCAGGCGCATATTGCGCTACATACCTTGTTGCGGTTGCTAACGATGAAACACTATCCAAAGCAATAAACGCCCCCGAAATGATCGTTAAGCCCAGTCTTTTGGTAAGCTTCTGCGGCCCTTACGACTTGGTGGCAGCATTAAAACTTGCCAAGCTGCCGTTTAATCTTGTTTGGGATATCGGAAGATGCTTTTTAGGCATTGATTTCGGCTTGAAGAAAGATTTCAGCAACATTAATGAATATAAATATCTTAATGAAATTTCCCCCAGTAACTACGTCAACTCCAATTGGTGTCCGTCGTTTTTAGTAATGTCGGCTCAGGACGTATTCTGCAAAGGACACGGAGATATATTAAATGAAAAGCTAGTAGACTGCAACGTAGAAGTGGAGACTTTCTCCAGTACCAAACTAATTGACAACCACTGCTTCCATATGAATATGTTTACCAAAGTATCCAAAGATTGTTTCAAAAATGTATTCGCGTTTATGGATAAACACCTAAAAGGATAATTATTATGGAAAAAGAAACCGCTCCAAAGAAAAAGTTAAGCGCTAAAGAAAATTTTACTCAAGTTGTTAAGTTCGTGTTATTTTCTTGCGGGGCGGGGATAATCCAGTTTGGTTCATTCACCCTTCTAAATGAACTGCTCCACCTAAACTATTGGGTTTCTTATCTGATAGCCTTGGTACTTAGCATCCTTTACAATTTTACCGTTAACAGAAGATTTACCTTCAAATCAGCCAATAACATACCCGCCGCTATGGCTTTGGTATTTTTGTTTTATTGCGCCTTTACCCCCTATTCCACTTGGCTAACCGACTTTTTGACAGTCAAAAAGGGCTGGAACGAATATTTGGTACTTATTGTTTGTATGGTACAAAATCTTATTTTGGAATTTTTGTGGTGTAGGTTCGTTGTTTACCGTAAGAGTATTAACAGCAACTCTTTAGCTAAAAAACAGGAAGAAAATGGAAATAAGACCGAAGTAAACGTAGTGGTAAACATTGAAAACAATATAAATAACGTTATAGAAAATAAATCTGAGAATAACACGGATATTATAGAATAAAAAAATTATATGAGGGAGATATAACTGTGAGAGAAAAACAAATCTCGCCTGAACTAAGGCGGCAAAAAACCTTTGCGATTATTTCCAAAATTGTTTCTGTATTTATCATCGTTGCCGTAGTTTTCGGCATTCTTGCGGTTTCTTTCGGTATTTATACCAACCAAACGAAAAAGAAAAAGGCGGTTATTATTCTGCCCGGACTTTTTGCAAGCGGACTTTATGATACCGCGACCGGGAAAGGCGTCTGGGACCCGTTTGAACATCTGGACGTATATTTTTCGGACTTTATTAACCATACCGGATTGCCCTTAGGTGTGATTTTGTCACTACTTAGCGATAACGAACTGCAAAATCAATTAAATCATATCACCGCCAATAACAGTAGAGGCGACGGACTAAGCTTTCTTAGTCAGATGGGAATGAACGAAGACGGTACCCCCATGGTAAAAACCATTAAGCCTGTACCTTTTGACAGCGACAGCCGTTTGAAATACGGAGTAATAAACGCCCAAACCGATATGTACGCAGCCATGGAAGAAGCCTACGGCGATACTCACGAAGTCCAAGTCTATAACTATGACTTCAGATTGGATAACCGTGACAGCGCAGAACTTTTGGAACAATACATAAATTCCAAAGGATATAAAGAAGTTATTTTGGTTTCCCACAGCAACGGCGGAGCCGTTGCCGCTTGTTATCTTGCCAGAAGTCAAGCAAACCGCGATAAGGTAAAGCTAAATTTAAGTTTAGATACCCCATATTACGGCTCCTTTTCGGCAATTAATATTTTGGAAAACATCAACGGCATGATTGACGGACTTGTGGATACTTTAAGTAAAAACGCGGCTACCTCTGGTCTTGCCAATATTATTTCCACCGCTTTTGAACATCAGTTTAAGCCCCTTGTCAATATGTGGGCGGTTTATCAGCTGCTCCCGTCTTACGGCTTACTGACAACCCAACACTATTATTATAAATGGAATGAAGAGGTAAAAGGGCTTTCGGGTAATATTACTTACAAAACCGGCGAAATCCAAAAATCCTTTATAAATATCGATGGAGAAGACGTTTTCTTTGAAGATGCAGAAGAGTTATGGGACTTTTACTGCAGCCGTCCATGGGCAAAAACCTCCACAGGAGAATTACGAATACAGCTTAAACAATGGCTTGATTTTCAAGAGGCTATGATGGTTACCCTTCCCGACGGTACCAAAGTTCACTCTACGTCTTTGGTTAACTCCCAATACTTTTCGGGTATGGGGTATAGAAACGTATCAAAAGTCTATTATGTAACCGACGAATTTGGAGACCTTGTCCAGGACCGCGATAATTTTGAATACACAGAACAAGGTGACGGAACGGTTTTGTTATTCTCTGCAACTGCAGGAACTACCGACAGCGAAAGAATACATATCGTGCCTTACGCTAATCACTACGATATGGCGCAACGCTTCAACGAATTCAGTAAAGATGCGGTAATGAAAGTAATTTCCGAAAGTATAGATAACTGGGATCATACGTTAAACAAAATTTTATAACAAAAAAATAACGGCTGCGGATAACCCGCAGCCGTCTTACTTTTATTCAACTATTCTTGATTTCGGCTTCTTATTAAAATGCCATATAACAAAGCCTACGGCGCCTCCGACAATCAGCGCAAGGGCTCCAATTATTATTCCCAAAACTACCCAATTGTCGCGCTCTCCGAATGCCTTTATTCTTTCCCACATCTCAACGATTTTTTCGTTTTCATCTCCGAAATCGTTCATCATACCTAGGTTAGCTTCAAAGTCGGGATAACGGCGGGTATCTTCAAAGAACTCTTCGTAGAACTCTTCTACAGCCAAAAGATAGTCTTCTTCGGTATCAAAGTCTTCCAAATAAATCTCATAGCAGTCAAGCAAGGCTGCTCTAGCTTCCAAACTGTATTCATAATTAATATCGTTTTCGTCCTCAATAAAATAACTGCTGTTATCAACCGCCGCGGAGTAACCTATCTCCAAAGTGTTATACATAGCGATATCGGGGCGGCAAAGGTAATTCATAAATAAGTATGCGGCATCCTTATTTTTTGCGTTTTTCGGCATAACCCAGCCGTCAAACCAAATGTTGCTGCCTACGCTAGGTACATAATAATCAAGATAAGAGTTTCCGTCCTCGTCCATAGCTTCTTCTATAGCATACATAGCATCTCCGCTCCAGGCAAGGTCGACAAGGGCGATTTCGTTAACCATATCGTCTTTACCGAAGTCTACTTCATAGCCTTTTAGATATTGTCTTTGGTCTTTTAATACCTCTTCTACAAGATTGACCATCTCATCATCGGTACAGTTAATGAGTTCTTCTACCGTCAAGTCCGCATATTCTTCGGGCAACAATTCGTATGCATAAAGATACATTACCGCAGCGGCATAGGTGTCTCTTATGGAATCCTTTATTAGGATTTTATTTTGAATGTCAGTATTACCCAAACTGTTCCAGAAGATTCCCCAGCCCTCTGCCTCCACTTCTTCGGCGGAAATATAATTGGTGTTATACAAAACTCCCAATGTTCCGTACATATAGGGTAGGAAATAATCGGACATATTGACAGTTTCTCCGTTTTTGGTTTCTATATCAACGAAAACTTCATTGATTTTATCCAAAATGTTGGCATTAATGTTACCGATATAGCTATCCACACCGTAATCGTCTAAGATACTCCAGTCCAGTCTATCAAGGGCGTTATTGCGGAGCAGTCTTTCGATAGCGTATTCCGATGGGCAAATAAGGTCAATATTGCTGTCGCCTTTTATTATTTCGGTAATCATCGTTTCGTTAGTGTCGAAGTTACTGTACACTATTTTTATAGTTCTGCCCGTTACTTCCTCATAATATTCGGCAAAGCTGTCAAGAACTGTAAGGTCAATATAGTCCGCCCAGTTGTAAATAATCAGTTCGTCATCATATTTTTGAGTAATTAACGGAGGTATAAGGAAGGCAAGTAACGATGCAATAACTATTACTGCCACAAGCACAATGGATATTGTCTTTTCGGCTTTATCGCGCTTCATTGTTCTTAACCTCCTTGTTATGATTTTTTTCGTCCAATGCTTTTTTAAGATTGATTAACAACACAATTGCAAGCACCGCCACGAATATTATACTGAATATCGCAAACCAGAAGGGAGAAAGTCCTTTTAGTCTTGCATCTTCGTAAATATACGTTGATAAGGTGTTGATACCCGTTGCCGCGCCCTTGTTTATCTGGGTAATAATAAAGTCGTCCATCGACAAGGTAAAACTCAATACAAAACCGCTTATTATCCCGGGAATCAACATAGGGAACATAACTTTTACTAAGGCTTGCGTGGGGCTTGCGCCTAAGTCTAACGCCGCCTCATAGATATTGGGGTCCATTTGTTGAAGTTTTGGCATAACGCTTAATACCACGTAAGGGGTGCAAAACGCAATATGACCGATTATTATGCGGATATAACCTGCGGGGAACTTGAACGTCACAAAGAACAGCATTAAGCTAACCGCCATTACTATTTCCGAATTGATTATGGGCAGTTGGTTTACGTTTTCCACTATTCTGCGTGAACGCTTGGACAAACTGAATATTCCTACCGCCGCTACGCTTCCTAACACTGTAGCTATTACAGAAGAAATTATGGCTATAAGGAAGGTGTTTTTTAAGGCTTCCAACAATTCGGGAGTTTTGCTTGATGTAAATATCGATTTATACGCTTCCAAACTGAAACCTTCGTCAAAGCTGAACGTGGCGCTGTTGGAAAAAGAATATATGATAATAAGCACAATAGGAGCGTATAACAGGGCAATTATTATTGCTAAATAGCTTTTTTCTAAAATTTTTCTTACCATAAGTTCCTCCCGATATTTTCTCCTTTGTTTACTTTGGACATTACCGTATTGCTGATTAGTACAAGAATAATCATAATAAGGCTCATTACGCTACCTACACCGTACATATTGTTACTGAACTTGGTCTGAATAGAGTCACCGAATAGGAATATGGTGTAGTCACTTAAAAACTGGCTTATTGCAAAGGTAGAAATGGTAGGTATAAATACCATCGTCATTCCGCTAATTATCCCCGGTATCGACAAGGGAAGAACTGTCTTTACAAACACAGTCAATCTGTCGGCTCCTAGGTCTCTTGCCGCTTCCATATAGCTCTTGTCAAGACTGCTAATCGTGGTATGAAGGGGCAGTATCATAAAGGGTAAGAAGTTATAAACCATACCGAAAAGCACGGTGCCCATACCAAGGGAAATATCCAACGCCACAAAAATAGCTTTGGTAGCCAACGTTCTTATAAGGAAGTTAACCCACATGGGAAGAACGAATAACAAAACCAATACTCTCCCCGAACGGTATTTACTAAGAATATAAGCTACTGGATAGCCAAGGATAAGGCAAAGGGTTGTGGTAACTACTCCGACAAGCAGGGAAGTTAGTAGTACCTTTATGCTGGCTCCGTCGGCAAACAGCGCGACAAAGTTGTGGACGGTCAAATTGTTCTGCGCGTCTAAAAAGGCATAGACAAGTACAAGCACAAGGGGAATAACCACAAACAGTACCAGAAACAAAATATACGGATAGGAAAAAACTTTTCTCGTCATACGAAAGTTTTTATAGCTCTTTCCTATGTTTTTTAATCTGACTTTTTTATTCATCTTAACCTTCCACCTCAACAATTTCTTCGACTATTATTTTGTCTTTAGCAACGCTAAGTCCTACGCGGTCGCCTTTCAACCAATCGTCGTCGGTATCTACAAAGAAATCGTAATAATTGTCGGTACGCACTACGCATTGATAGTAGCTTCCCTTGTAGATGGAAGAAACAACGGTACCGCTTATTATTCCGTCGGCTTCGTCGTCAAGTATTTCTATATCGTCAAAGTCGATTTTTACTTTTACTTTGGTTCCGGAGGGTTTGTCAAAGTTGCATTCGAATTTTCCGCCGAATATTTCCACAACGTTGTTATCCCACATCTCCGTCACTATTTCGTTTATTATACGACTCTTGTGCATAATATGGAGGTCGTTGGGTTTGATAAACAAGCCTATCGTTTCGTCGGTTTCGCATTCCACATTGTCGTGAATTAAGATTTCGTTGCCCTCTTCGCCCTCAATAATAGCAAAGGTCTGATAGTGATCGCCCTTGAATACGCAGGAGGTTACTTTGGCTTTTACCATAGCTTTGCTGAGCATATTTTCGTCGCCCTTTAGTACATAAATGTCTTCGGGACGGACGATAACGTCAATGGGTTCGTTCTTTTTGAAGCCCTTGTCAACGCAGGCAAAAGTGTGTTCACAGAAGAGAACTTTCTCATCTTCAAGCATAATTCCGCTGAAAATATTGCTCTCTCCGATAAAGTCGGCTACAAAAGCGTTGGCAGGCTCGTCATAGACCTTTTCCGGAGTGCCTATCTGCTGAATTTCTCCGTTACGCATTATTATTATGGTGTCGCTCATAGTAAGGGCTTCTTCCTGGTCGTGAGTAACGTAAACGAAAGTTATTCCTAACTTTTTGTGCATACTCATAAGCTCGATTTGCATATCCTTACGCATTTTTAGGTCCAAGGCTCCCAAAGGTTCGTCTAGAAGTAGAACTTCGGGTTCGTTTACTATGGCTCTGGCTATGGCAACTCTCTGTTGTTGTCCGCCGCTTAGGCTGTTTACATTGCGGTAGCCGTAGTCTTCAAGATCTACAAGCTTAAGAACACCGTTTACTTTCTCTTCTATTTCGGCTTTGGTGTATTTACGCATTTTTTCCATTTTATTGCCGTGTTTATCGGTATAAAACTCTCCCGTGGGAACGGCTTTTAACTTCAAACCAAAGGCTATATTGTTATATACGTTTAAGTGAGGGAACAGAGCGTATTTTTGAAAAATGGTATTGATATGGCGTTTATGGGGAGGTATATTCGTCAAATCCTCTCCGTTAAATAAAATCTGCCCGTCTGTAGGCATCTCAAAACCCGCCAACATACGGAGCATTGTGGTTTTTCCGCAGCCTGACGGCCCCAGAAAAGTAACAAATTCACCTCTTTTGATAGTAAAGCTAACATTATTGACTGCAGGTTTGCTGCCGTCAAAAACCTTACTGACCTTTTTTACTTCGATAATCTTGTCTAGTCCTGCCATTTTTTCATCCTTTACAAATTTATTTTTTTAGAAATTGCTGGGTGTGGTTACCCAGAGTATTTTGCTTTGACCTTTATTGACGTTCTTTATATAGTGTTCGTATTTTCCGTCAATATAAAAAGCCTCTCCCTTTTTTGCGTTGGAAACGTATTTTCCCTGCTGATAAACAATGGCAACTTTTCCTTCCAGACAATAGCCGAATTCCTCTCCCTCAAAAGGAGTGCGGATTTCGCTCTGCCCCTCTTCGGGCAGAATAAGAATAATAGGCTCCATTTCGTTCTTCTGACTGTTGGGAATAAGCCAGATATTTTTGCCGTCGCCGTTTGCCGACTCAAAATAATCGTTCTTGCCAAAAACAATCTGTTCTTTCTTGTTTTCTGTGAAAAATTCCTGCAGAGTAACCCCGAGGATATTGAGTATGTCCACAAGAGTTGCTATCGAAGGACTGGCAAGATCGTTTTCCAATTGGCTGATATAACCTTTTGTAAGTTCGCAGCGGAGCGCAACCTCTTCTTGGGTCAGCCCTCTCTGCAGTCTTATAGCCTTTATTTTTGCTCCTATATCCATTTATTTCTCCTCACTGCGGTTTAGTTAAAACAATTATTAAGGTTAATATTACTAAACTAAACGCAAAAACAATTATATAAAAACACTTTACTGATGTCAAACATTTTAATTAATATTATTAAACTTTTTTTAACAAAAAAACCGACGGGCTTCCGTCGGTTTTTTCCTAATTAAAATTTGATTTATTGGGCTTTCAATAATGTATAATCGAAGTCTAAGATTAGTAGCGTATAATTGGTTCCGCCCTGCTCGTATTTCTGATAAGCGAACGTTCCCAGGTCTTTGTTCAATCTTACATCGTCTGCGCTGGGCGTCTTTAGCACTTCGCCTGTGGAAGGATCTGTTTCGGGTAAGAAAGTATCGGGATTCAGACTTATTGTGCTTAATGTTATGTATTGCCAGGTAACATAGTTTGTAGCGCCCCACATAAAGCTAGGATTAATAATAATGTCGGCAGATATCTCTGGCGAATAGACGGTTTCTGTTACGCCGCCGGCTCCTGTGGTTTGTCTAGAGTACGTAACAACAGGCAGTTCGCCACGCTCAAAGATTTGGAAGCTGTAGCTTGTCCAAGCTCTCTGATAACTTCTCTTTACGTTATAGTTCAAGCTGTTATTTACATAAATACGGAGCTTGAAATAAGCGTTAGCAGTAGCGGTATTTCTGGTAAAGGCATTGGAAGACAGAGCCGCAGGCGTTGAACTATAGATAGAAATCTTTGCTAATCTTACACAACCTAAGAATACGTATGATTCAATAGTCTTGACGTTGTAATTTAGTTCTATTCCGTACATTCCGGAGCAGTTTTCGAAAGCATTTGCTTTTATGGTTTCCAGTCTGTTAGGCAATACTACGGTAATAAGGGACGGCGCGTTGAGATTTAATCTGCTTCCTAACAAAATACAGTTATAGAATGCTCTTTCTGCAATAACTTTTAATTTGCTTTCGCTGATATTAAACTTAACTTCCAATAAGGCTTTACAGTTATAGAAAGTTTCTTGATTAATAATGGTTACTTCATTAGGTATGGAAATTGTACTCAGTTGTTCGCAGTTGTAGAATACGCCCGAACCTAAGGTATGAAGCTTGCTGTACGTATCGATTCTTACCTCAATGTTGCCGTTAACTTCCTGTGTAGTCATATAATCGAAAGTAACAGTCTTTAACTTTTTGCAGTTTAAGAACACTTCGTTACCAAGTACGGTTACGTAAGGCGGTATTTCTATTGACGTTAGGTTGTTGCAGTTACTAAACGCTTTGTCGCCGATAGTTACAGCTACAAAAGAGTTGTTGTTCTTTATTTGAGTTATCTTCTGTGTGTTGAGTATAAAGACAATCTTAGTTAAAGAGATGTTGTTTGCAAAAGCGTTCTTGCCGATGCTCTCAACCGACGCGGGGATTTTTGCCTCGCCGACTACGCTAGAATTTATTGTGCTCAATCTGTCGCAACCATAGAAAGCGTTATCACCGATAGTTTTAAGGGTGCTAGGCAGGGTAAGGGAAATAAGCTGACTGCTTTCGAAAGCTTTGTTGCTTATAGCCACAATTCCTTCGGGCACAACAATGTTTGACGCCGTGCTTACGCATTTAATCAACACTTTACCCAAAATAAGCATATTGGAGTTATCGTTTACGTAGAAATCAGTCTCGCTGAACACGCTGTCGGCTATATATATAAGGTTATTACCCGCTTCTATATTGGTAGTAATATTGATATCCTTAAAGGCCAAAGTGTTTATCCTTTCTAGGTTTACCGGTAACTTGACGCTGACAAACTCCATAAATACGGTGTTGCTTTCGCTCCTGCTGTTATAGTTAAGGTTGCTTGCCAAAGACCTTATGGTAAAGCCTTTTATACTATCGGGTATAGCCAATCTGTTGGTCATTGCAATCTGGCGGTACTCAAGTAGCATATTGCCTGCGCTGTAGAATACGCCCACTATTGCCGAAGCTTGCACGTATTCTTCTTTCGCGGCCGCTGTTTCGTACCAAGCGGTGTTGTTAAAGGAAGTGCTGTCGGCGTCTATAAGATTAATGCTTGTGCCGAATACTATTTGGTTAAGGCTGTTGTTAAAGGCGTGGTAACCTATCTTAGTAATGGTGTTAGCTATGGTTACCTTATTAAGTCCGCTGTTAATAAAGGCATAATCGAATATTTCGGTAACGCCGTTGGGAATAACAAACTCAGTAGCCTTAGTCTTGTTTTCTCCGTTTACAACAAATCTGGCTACGTAGGCTACTATGCTCTTAAGAACGTTTGTACTGCCTACTTTCTCATAGAAATAAACCACACCGTCAGACACCATAAAGGTAGCTTCCACGTTATCGCTGCTAAGTAGTACCAATTCTTCCAAATTGGGGAAGAAACGGAAGATATTGTTGGTCATTCCGTTAAAGTTGCTGGCGTTGGTAAGAATTAACTTCTTAACGTTTACTGCGTTGGAAGCTAAATTAATGGAAGTAACTTTCCTGCCGTTTACTGTTGCGGGAATATATAACTCTTGTACAGCCGTTTCCACTCCGGTAACAGTGTAAACTGCTTTTAACGAATCATAGGTAAAGGATAGGTTTGCATCGCTGTTTACGTTGGGTATATCGTTCTGATACCACTTGGCATAAAGCTGTATAGAAGAAAAAACTTTATAAGGAAGAACAAGTTTTTGATTCTTGAGTGCATCTGTATACCAGCCTACAAAGGTGTTACCTGTCTTAGCCGGGGTGCCGATACTCTCTATTACTTCGGACTTGAAGGACTGCATATAATATCCTTGGTCGGTTTCGAAAGTAACTTCGGGATAATCTCCGTCCATAAACAGAGTGAAGGATGTACCCCATCTAGACCAAGCGTTAACTTGTCTCTCTAAATCGGTTTCGTTCGGGTTGGAGTTATCAATATAGCGGTAAGCTTCACTGTTCATATAAATTCTTATCGCTTTGCCTGTGCTCTCACGTTCAAACAAACCATTCATTTTCTCACGGTAATTGGTAAAACTATAACTAGTAAGTAAGCTTACTATGTATTCAGCCAGAGCGTTTATTTGCGCTTCGCTGGATGTCCACTCTACTTTATACAGTTCGTTACAGTTATAGAATGCCTGTTCTCCTATTTCAACTACTCCCGAATACATTTTTAAGTACGTCAAAGAACTGTTGCCGTAGAAAGCTTGTCTTCCTATAGAAGTAACGCTCTGCGGTATAATAAGTTCTTTTATAGCGCAACCTTTGAAGGCTTCGGCTCCGATAACTTTGAGATTATCCTGTAAAACAATAGTTTCTAACCTATTACAGCTGAGGAACGCCTGTTCGCCTATAGAAATTAGCAAGCTGTTTGCCATAAATTCCACTGTAAGCAAGGACGCGCTGTTATAGAATGCCCTTCTTTCGATGTATTTTACGCTGCTAGGAATAATAACCTTGCTAATAACGCTGTTTTCGAAAGCACCGGTCAATATACTCTCAACTCCGTTAGGCACTGTTGCGATTATGCCTTCTTCTTGAATAACGTCGGAAGCGATGTATTTTATCAATACGTTGCCGATAACAAGATACTGCGCAACGCTTAAATCTACGCTGCCTTGGTACCACTTAGTATCGATAAGTCCCGAACCGCCGCTTGCCACAGAGGAAGTAAGTTTTTCGGTTACTTTCAAGCCAGGCGCGATTATAGAGGCAAGTTTAACACAGCCTTGCAAACTTCCTTTCTTAAATTCCTTTACAGCGTTATTGAGTCTCAACGTCTCAAGAGAACTGCAACCGCGGAACAAATCTTCGTTGAGGAATTCTACAGTGGCTGTTCCAAAGTCTACAGTCTTTAATTCTGCACAATCCATGAATGCGCCTTTTCCTAGGAGCGTTACGGTATTTGGTAATATAATACCGGTAATTCCGCTTCCACTGAAGGCGTAATCGCCGATTTTAACCAGGCGGGAATTGTTAGCAAACTGAACAGTCGACATATTTACGTTTTCGAAAGCGTATGCGCTTATTTCGGTAATATACGCAGGTATAATAACGGTGGAAGCGCCTGTATAGTCGTTATATTTAGCAAGAATGGTGCCAACAATTACCATATCCTGTGTAGCAAGCCAAGGAGTATTGGCAAAAGCCGCTAAATCAAGTTCTTTAAGTTTGCTGTTGGAAGAATCGTTTCCGGAACTGTAAGTTACGAATTTCAAAGCCGAATCGGTAAAGCAATCTGTACCTATATATAATAGATTATCGTTAATGACTATTTCTTCGACAACAGCATTGTCCATAAACAGCTCATCGTTAAGTTTAATAGCTTCGGCAGGAACTCTTACAATCTTTTCTTCGGTCAGAACGTATTCTATTGCCAATCTGCCCGCCATAATAAAGCCGTTATTGATTCCGGTTAATGCTTTGTTCCTTTGCGTTGTATACCACTTTGTGCCGGTGAAAGCCGCGGTGGGGGCGCTAACTAGATTACTGTTTGAGCCAAACTCTATATCCAGTCCTGCAATATTGTTAAATACATTGCCGATAATAGTTTCCAAAGAAGACGGCAGATAAATATAAGTAAGGTTACTGTTAAAGATTCCGTTTACGTTATCGCTACCGTTCGAATACTTGCCGCCGTGGGACAAAATCTTTACTCCGTCAGGCAGAACTATTTCAGTAAGGCTGTTGCATTCGCTGAAAGCACCTGCATAGACAGCCACAATGGGATAATTGTCTCCGCTGGCGTTGGTGTAGGTTGACGGAATAAAAATACTGTCAGCTGTCGGGCTACTGAATTTTACAAGCTCCCAACCTTTGAGAGTTTCGTTATAAATAAGGTCATCGTCAACCAAAGAACCTTTCGTCAGGCTATAATACTTAGCATAAAGGGTAGTATCGGCGCTAATTAGCATCGGGAACTCCGCCTTTGCATAAGTTGTGCCGGTAATATTTATATACCAACCGTCGAATAAATATCCGATATAAGCAGGAGCCGAAGGTGATTGGCTTATGTATGCTACATTGCTTAACCTATCCTTATTGAATGCGGCGTTTACTGAGAAGTTTGGCATCGTAGCGAAGCTTACTGAAGGCAGATTTCTTCTAATGTTAGACAAATAATTATCTTGTAGGTTGCCTTGGTTTGCATTGGCATTTATATAGATATATGCGGTAATGGGGAAGACTCCTTCGTCAATAATAGATGCAGTCTCACTCAAAATTCCGCCAGTACCCATTATTCTTATGGTCTCAAGCAAGTCGCAACCACTGAAAGCATAACCGCCGATAGAGGTAATTATGTGGCTTATTACTACGTACTGTAAAGAAGTACAATTTTGGAATGCGCCCGCTCCTATCTTTGTGGCAGCCGAAGCCGTCAAATCAACTACTTCTATAGATGCGCAATCTCTGAAGGCTTCGCCGGGTATTTCCGCCAAAGGAGCTATGATGTTGACTATATCGGTTAGAGCTGAACAACCTGCAAATGCGTAGGAGTTTTGAATTTCGTCCACACCAAAACGGACAACGTAAGGCATATTCACCGACACAAGGCTGATACAACCTTGGAAGGTAGCCAAATGCAATGTTCCGCCGTTAATTGCGTTGGGTATGCTTACCGATTCTAATTGAATACTGTTCTTGAACGCGCCGTTCTTTAATACTGTTACGTTGGTTAGAACTACGTTTACTAAACCGGAGTTTTCAAAAGCGCCTTCCTCAATGGAAATAACTTTATTAAGGTTAATACTTTCTAAGTCGGTGCAGTTTTGGAAAGCGAACTTTCCGATATATTTTACCGAATCAGGTAAGGTTATTTTGCTAAGGTTTGTATCCTTAAAGAAGTTATCGGGTATAGTTACTATTCCGCTTAGTTTATCGGCGCCCACTTCGGTTAGAGGCACGATTTCGTCTTCATCATTTATTGTGGTAGCGCTGTTGTTATAACCGATAAGCTTGCCGCCCAAAACGATGATGTTGTTATTTGCATAATACTTTGTATCCGCAAAAACTTCTTTAGAAACAACTGCGGTGCTTGCCCAATTTGCAACAACAATGTTTGCCAAAGAGGTGCAACCGTCTACTACGTAATAATTAAAACCGTTTAGCGTGGCGTTAATAACAAGGCTTTCCAAATATATATAATTGCTGAACGCTCTTTGAACGAAGCCAACTACAGGATAACCGTTAAAGGTAGCTGGAACGGTGATTTCTTTTGCATACCTGTTGCCGAACACTACTCTTGCTCTGTCTTCTCCAACGGTAAATACCAAGTCGGAAACTGAGTCATAAACACTGTAATAGCCGTCTTCGGAAACAAGATAAACTTTATCCCAACTGTTGTCGGATACGATTTCCGCAAAGTTTACCACTGTGCCTTCTATATAATATCTGACGGTGTTGCCAAACAACGCAATCAAATCATTTACGTCGTCTTCAAAGTTATTAAGTACGTTCTCATTTACCGATACCGACTTAATAAAGGCTTTGGCAGTATAAGTAAGGCTGTCGGACGCATTTGCCAAAATATCAACAATTGTGGCAGGCAAATACAAAATGTTAACGGTAGCGAAAGCAAACGCCGATTGGTCGATTGTCTTTACGGTAGAAGGTATAGTATAATTACCGTTCCTGTTGGACGGATAGTACAACAAAACGCCGTCTTCTGTATCATAAGTAAATAAAACTCCGCTATTTACAAAATAAACTTCATTGTTATTTGCTACGTTTACGTTCTTTAGGAAAGCAAACATATAACCAAGAACCGCAGCTTCATCAGACATTCCGACAGGCAGATTGTCAAATTCAAATTCCACAAGAGTAGCGGGCAAATAAATGTTCTCAACTAAATAATCTTTTCCTGCGGCGGTAAGATCGTCAATATTAAGATATATCTTTCCGAAACCTTCGCCCAAAGTTATGCTTGTAATCTTATAGCTTGCGTCAATAACCGACATATCGAAAGTCTTGGTTTCTTCCCCTGCGGAAAGTACCATCGCGCTTCCTATTGATAATTGTGTAAGAACGGACATCTGCGCGAAAGCATAACTTCCGATAGTCTTTAACTTCGGCATATTGATAGCGGTCAACTTGGTATTACGGAAGGCGTTTTCTCCCACAGAAACCACGTTTTGAAGTAAGCTTACGCTTTCTAGTGCGGAATTATAGAATGCATCCTTACCGATTGTGGTAACCGAAGTTATATTAACGGTCTTTACTCCGCTATCCTTAAACGCGCCTTCGCCAATGGTAGTAACGGTGCTCGGGAACACTACTTCTATTATGTTTTGACTTTCGGCAAAGGTATATGCGGGGACGATAACAAGTTCGGAACCTGCGCCGAAAATAATCTTGACTTTGTTATTGTCTTTTGTCTTTGCTTTCCAGAAAACGTCTATCCCCAGTTCGTCAACGGAGGGAAGGAGTAAATCGCCAAGTAGCGTTGCGCCCTCAAAAGCGTTGCTGGATATTTTCGTTACTGTAGAGGGTATTGTTACGTTTACAATCTTGTTTTTGAATACGTCTGCGGCAATTTCGGTAACGTTCTTTCCTTCATAAGTTGATGGAATATAAACATTGACGGAAGTACCGGTATAATTGCTGACGGTGTAGTTATCGCCGTTTAAGGTAAATGCCAGTCCTACGGTAGGCTTGGAAGAGTCAACCGCACTGATAGTGAATTCATAAATTGCATTGCCTGTCTTAGGCTCCAATACTATCTTGCCGGTTGTGATATCGGTCGCTCCGTAAGAAACAGTGTCAATCTGATAATTGCTGACTGCGCCTTGCTGTCCGCCAAACTGCGCCCTTACAAGAGGCATAACAACGTTGTTGATAAAGTTAAGATTAATTTCGTCTTGATATTCGGTAGTATCGATAAATACTTCTTTCACTACGTCGTCAGGACTGCCTACGGCAACTTTATGTCCCACGAAAGTAACGTAGAACTTGGTACCGATTTTTTGCTTTACGTATACCGGTTGAAGCCTCATATCCTTGGTTACGTTTACCGTACCCGAAACTTCTTTGTTATTGTCGTTAAGGTCCACCCATTTGCCGATAAAATTATAACCGGTTACGTTCTTAGCTCCGGTAGGCAAAGTATATTGTTCGCCTACGTTTATCATAACGTAGTCAAAAGAGCCGTCGGCAAAACTGACGGTAAACTGTCTGGGTTCTACTATTGCAACAATCTGAATGTCGGTGGTAACGGTAGCGGGCATAGACAGCCATCTTTCAAAGGTAAGATTAGCTCCGCTCTGATTGGACAAAAGGCTCTTGGCTTCCTCCGCCTTTTGCATAGGATTGTTTATTTTTACGTTTTCATAAAACTGTCTTCTGTTGCCGTCCAAAAGGGGATAAAGAATTTCCGTTCTGTGGGAATAAGCATAAAAGTACGTGACGGTTTTGGTCGCATACTCATAAGTCATATTGAATGTAACGTTGTTTGTAACGGTATATGTGGAGAAATCAATACCCCAGCCGTAGCTGCTTAATTCTGCGGGTTTCTGCCAAGAGGGAGGGGTAATTTTGCTGCCGTGAGTTACCGTGGAGGTGGAAACTACACTGCCTTTATAGTCAACGAAGGTGACGGTATATGAAGATTGGTTGTCGGTATAGGTTGCGTATACAACGTAGGAATCGTTAATTGCGTTAAGGTTTATTGTGGCGCCGCCACTTACCCAGCCTGCGAAAATTTTGCCTGTCAAAACGGGAGGATTGGGAGCAGTAATAGAACCGCCCTTTACTGTATATTTTTTGGCAAGCTGTCCTCCGTCCTTGTCAAGGAAGGTTACGCTTACGGTTTCTGTGCCCGCGTCCACTAAGTATATCGATACTATCGCCGTCTTTTGGAGATAATAAAGGGTAAGTGTTTTTTGTCCCGGAGTTTTTAACGATTCTCTGGACTCTGCGGTAAGCATAGAATTTTCGGCGGCAATTTTTACAACGGTGCGGTCTTCCATAGTAACCGAAAGGAATATATCGGAAATATTAAACTTGCCGACCACAGCGACTGCGGGAACCGTGTCTTCAATAACTTCCATAGATTCTATCTTCATGGCGTTATTGCACGCGGTCAGCGTAATCAGGGAAAATACAATAATCACTGCCAGCAAAGCAATGACGCTTGTTCTCTTTCCCCACGGTCTTGTTTTCTTCATAAAGCGAAACCTCCACATTTCAGCAAAAATTTTACAAACCGTATACATACAAATGTACAGTTATATAAAGTATACATTAAAAAAGTCAAAATTGCAATAGTGAATTAGCAATTTATTATATATATATAATACAAATTTTGGAGAATATGTAGGGTGGAAAAATTTTCTGCAAAAAATCAAGAAAATCACGCAAAAAAATACGCCCGAAAAGGGCGTAAAAAATTGATTTTTTCTTAATTTTTGACTTATTATTTTTTATCGGTTTTTATCCTTTTTGGATAGGTTCTTATACGCTTTCTGAAGCGGAATTTTTCGGGCGGAATTACTTCCTGGAGCCTAAAATTAAGGTCGCTCCAGTCCTTTTCGGACAACGCGTTTTTTTTGATATAATAAAAAACAGCCACCCCCGCATAGATATAAATAAAGTCTCTTTTTATTACCACGTTCTCTAGTTTTTCATAATTGTGTGTTTCGCTGAAAATAGGCTCTCCACCCTTACCGTAGCTTGTGGCAATTAAAGCTTTATCTTCAAAAAGCAGCCTAATTTTTGCAATTTTTTTCTTTTCTATATCTACCTTATAGCCCGAAATAGACGTCCATAGAAACAACAGAAAGGTCAAAAATAACAAAGCGCAAGTTACTCCGAAAAGTACGAAAATAAGAATATTATTGGTAAAAACGAATAATAAAACTGCCGCCACCATCAATAAAAAAAGCAATATAATTTCCCGCAAACCAAAGTATTTGCGCATCAGATACATACTGCAATTAAAGTACTCCCGCTTGTCGGTATTAATCATTATTTCCATTATTTTCTCCTCTCAGCCTTTCATATAATTCTTCACTCTCAAAATACTCTGTATCGGGCTGTATATCGGCTGTGTTTTCATATAAATACAGTACGCAAATATCCAGTCCAAGACTGCTCAAAACGTCCAAAGGAAGTCTTATAAAGCGTTCGTCTTCTATTTCCACAATGGACGTGTTGGGATTGATTGCTCCCGCTGTAACAATGCCTAGATGGATATAATCTACGTCGTTAATAGTAGCCCTTATATTGTCGTACCTTGCTTTTCTTACCTCTCCTTTGAGAGCCGAACTTATAAGCTTCTTTAGAGTATTGTTCATAGCGTCGTCGCCGGGGATTAGGTCTCTGTCAAGCATCCTCATTGAGGTAACGTCCTGCCAGTTATAAATCTCCAAAAATCCGCGCGAATACAGGTTGCTCTGATTAGGAAGCGGTTTGTTTTTACCCAGTTTTGAATTGGTCGATATACCGATAGCGGTAGCGACTATATTGCTCATAACGCAGTTGTTCATAGTAAGGTTACTATAGTCGCATTCTCCGTCATCGCGCAGGTTTGTTGGTAGCGATATACCGAAGTTACTGGTGTTTCTCAAAATACAGCCGTTTACGTATATATCTACATTGTGTAAATCTATTGCATAATAGCCGTTTTCGAAAATGCTGTATTCCACCGTAATGTTGGTAAATCTTTGGGGCTGATTGATTTTTCCAACCAACAAAACGCAGCCTTTCAGACCATTGGACTTATTGATATTTATTATGTCGTCGCTTCTCCATTGGGTATTCGATACCGTCACATTGTCGGAAACTATGCTGAACATTGGGGTATCTTGGCTCTTTTGAGCCTTGGTCGCGTCAATCATATAGCCGTTGCCGTAAAAACTGTTGCTGAGTTCTATCGTGGAGTCGTTTGTTCCGTATTCTACGTTGTTTTGCACCATTATAGCCAAAGAACTTTCGGCAGCTTTTTTCATATCCTGGTAAGTGTAGCAATTAACTCCGTTAACGATATAAATATTCCTCTTTGCCCTAACCGACATAGATTCATAAGCAGAATACTTTGCCGTGACCGAAATAGTAAGTTTGGTCAACTGCGCAACGTTGCCGTTTATAATTATCTGTGTGCCCGAAACAGTCGCAAAACTTTGGTCCACCGACAATTCATAGTCTTCCCAAACTGCATTGGTCGGATACTGAATTGAAATAGGTATTACGTAATCAACCAAAACTCCGTTATTGTTAACCTTAGTCCCATACACAGTCTTGTCGGCAATTCCGCGTTTATCGTCCCCGTCAACGGTGTTAAGACGGATAAAGTTAACCGGCTTAATGACAAAGTAATTTAGGCTGATTGTCTGTCCTGCCGCGTTTGCCGTTATTGTTACGCCGCCCCTATCTATAGCAACTACCGTTCCGTCGGCAGTTACCGTCGCTTTTCTATTGTCGCTGCTGGTAAAGTTGGTTTGCGGCAAATCTAAATTAAATACGTCTTTATAAATTACGCTCAAATAAATAGGCAGTTTATCGACAGCTAGACTCTTGTTCTTAATAAACGACAAGTTCTCAAACTCTATCTCATTAATGCCGCATCTTGTTATTTTGACCGTTTCGGCGCCCACGCTTAGTAGAGCCTCATCGGAACTGAAAGTAAACACGCCTGCAATAATACTTCCCCCCGAAATTACGCTAACTTCCCCTTGCGCCTCTATAGTAGCTATATTAAAGCTGTCAAGGGAAGTGGAAAACTCTTTACCAAATTTAGTAACTCCGGTATTAACCGTTATTGTCTTGCTGTCGGTAAAAGTCCCGTCCACAGTGACGCTTACAATAGCGCTCCCCGCGCTTTTGGCAGTAACAATACCGTTACGGTCGATTTTTAGTACGTTTTCATTGCTACTAGTCCAAACAGCCTCGCTCGCTTCGGCATCCAACGGATTAAATACCGCTTTAAGCGCCATTTTTTCGCCCACTTTTAACGTATCTGTTTCGGCAAAAATACTTACACCTTCCATAACGTCGCATTTGATATAAAAGTTGGCTCTTGCCTTTTTGCTGGCCTCAACTGTCGTGACCACTACGTCAAAAGTACAATATGTGTTAAAAGTAATCAGTCCGTCTTTACTTATGGTTACCGGGTTTTCTATTTCATCTCCGAAGCATTGGATATTCTCAAGCTTCCACTTTACCTTGCGGTTTTTCGCGCTGGTGGGGAAAACGGTAGCCTGCAACTGGAGCGTCTCCTCGCTCAGTCCCATAACTATGGTTTCGTTTTCGGGTACGTTAAGTTTTACCCCTTCCACGGCGATATACGCCTCATTGCTAATAATATTAGTAGCGACTAGTACCGTCGCAACGATAATTAAGGGTAAAATAAGAAGCATAGCAATAACAATTTTCTTCATAATTACACCTCCTTAATATCCCGCAAGCTTGTCATAGAGCTTGTCAGTTCTAAAGTAGAGAATTAACCCTACAATTACAGTCATGCCCAAACTGATTGCCGTAAGGACTATATAAACCCCGTAAATGCCCATATTTAAGGCTCCCATGGGGATGTAAGTAAATACCATGGCGATTATTCCGTAAATTACCGAAATGGCAATTCCCAAAATCATACTGTTACTGACATTTTTATTGACCTGAACCAGTTCTCCGTCTCCGTTAACGTCAAAAGAGGGCGACTTTAGGTCGGCTAAAATGGCTATACAGGTCTGAGAAACAATAACCAATGAGGAAATTGAGAAGATACCCAGCACGTCCAAAACGCCTATATAGTTGCCGTATTTCTCTCCCCCGAAAATTATCCAAGTGGTAATACAGGACACAAGACTGCTTGCCCCCGCCACCATAAAATAGAGCGCCATTTTGGAAAAAATCTGGGTCTTAAAACTTACAGGAAAAATCTTGGTCAGATAAAAGCATTGACCGTTTCGACTTATTGTTGTCGATGCGAAACTTACTATAATGGTATCAAAAATCAACACAACCATCATGGTAAGACCGGGTATTATTGCTCCGCCCACGCTACTGTCGCCGATTGCTACCGCAAGGTTGTTGCAGTAGTAGACCATAAAAGGGGCTGCAACCGCCATAGCAAGATATTGGAAGGCATAGTTAAAGGAACGGAAAATAATTGTAGCTTCGGTATGCAACATAGTTGCAAACTGACTTCTTAATTTGTTCTTTGTCTTTCTGGTAAAAGCCTCTCTGCCTTTTTCCACGCTTTTTAGTAAAGTCGGATAATAATATTTGCCCGCCATAAGTAAGCTTACCGCGCCAAACAGTAAGGTAATACCGGTAGTAAGCAGTACGCTTAATAGTATCTTCTTACCCGCTAAAATATTGGCATAATAACTTGCCGGAGCTAACGCAGAGGCAAATGATTTAATTTTTAACAATACTTCGGGGCTGAAAAGGGAGGCTGTTTCCTGCGTTTCGTAATACTTTAATATGCCTTGGAGCAGTACCATATAGATTGAGAAGGACGCGACAATCAACACAATTATTGCCGTTAATTGAAAAGCGAACTTGTTTTTCATTAGGTTATTTAAGTGCATTACCGGCACCGCAATAAGGTTTGCAAGAAAGAACGGTATAAAACTTATAATCATACTTACCGCAACCGAAGCAAAATAATATCCCACGCCTTGATTTAGAAAAATGCCGTAATAAACGTAAAACGGCAAGGTAAGCACAACGGAAATAATAAGATTATTTAGATAAACGAAAGTTGCTTTCGACAAAAACAACTCCACTCCGCCTATGGGGAAGCGTAACAGTAGCTCATTATCCACGTCGTGATAAAGAACTTTTATAAGCCTTCCTGTGCTTGTGCCAAGTTGCACCAGCATAGAAACAGCTGTGGCTATTACTAAAAATTCATATTGCATGGGAATTGAGCCTAACAGGACCATTTTGCTGACAAAATACATAGCCGCCAAAAAGATAAAATAAATTATGGCGTTAAATATCATATTCAGCGCAAACAAGCCCCAATGTTTTTTCGTCGGGTTGCTACCAAGCTCGAACAACCCTCGGAACTCCATTTTGAGCGTTATCCAAAAGTTATTCATTTTTGTCACCCTTATAGTTGGCATCCATTTCCAGTATTGACTGAATTTTTTCTCTATCCATACCGGTTGCGGTATAGAAGGTTTCTTCAAGTCTGTCCTGATTGGCTTTGTTGTTGGTAAGTTCCATAGTTTCCACAAGCTTACCGTCGTTAATTATGGCAACGCGGTGACAGAGTTTTTTAACCAGTTCTAAATTGTGGGAAGAAAAGAACACCATATTCCCTTTACTGCAATGTTCCTGCATGTGCAAAACAATTTCCGCCATGGATTGGGGGTCAAGCCCCATCATAGGCTCGTCCAATACCCAAAGCTTAGGCTGATGAATAAGAGCGGCTATTATACAGATTTTTTGTTTCATACCGTGGGAATAACTCTTTATCTGTCTGTCTACGGCAAAGCCAAGATTAAAAAGTTCCAGGTATCTTTTTAGTCTTCCTTCCCGCTCTTTGCCTACCTTGTAAATGTCTGCTACGTAGTTTACGTATTCCCTACCCGTAAGTTTTTCTATTACAGAATGGTTATCGGGCACGTAACCGATATTCATTTTTGCCTTAATGGGATCCTTTCTTACATCGTAGCCGCAAACGTTTATTTTGCCTTCCTCAAAGGGAAGTATGCCTGTGATACATTTTATTGTTGTGGACTTACCTGCCCCGTTCTTACCCAAAAAGCCGAAAATCTCTCCTTCTCTTACTTTCAACGACAAACCGTCAACCGAATATTTCTCACTGTTGGGGTATTTTTTCCTTAGATTGTCTATTATTAACATATTTTTCTCCTAATTAATCATGGTAAAGACGTATAACGCAAAAAGCACTTTTTGTAAAAGCGCACGAAAACAAAAGTAATTATTCTAAAATTTACTGCAATAGCGCCAAACTTGGCTTGTGAAACAGCAGCATAGGCTCTTTAACGGGCGCGCTTTTTAATAAAGCGGTAGTGTCCGAAAGTCTGCTGCATTTGTTGTGGGAATGCAAAAAGTAATTAAAAATCATTAATAAGAAAGCGGCAAACTCCATTAGCATAAGCACAATAACAGGCATTATGTGGTTCATGGCAAATTCGGCAAAGAAAATGCCGCCGCTTTGTCCCATGCTAAAAATAAGACCGCCAAACGTCGCTATTACAAAGGACAGGAAGTTGGCGAAATTTTTGAAAACGTAACTAATAAGAATCACCCATCTATCGGTCATTTCCGATATCTGAGTACGGAAAAGAATCAGCGCGCAAAGCAAGAAACACACCGAAAGATTACCGTTTATTGTTGCATAAAAACCGTCCATTATTAGATTTTTCATAGCATTATTATACTTAATATATACTTTTATGTCAAACAAAATCACATATAGTGGCATTTTCGCAGCCAATTTTCACAAAAATTTATAATTTTACTTGACATAAATTTTCTATTATGATATGATAATGATAATCATTATCAATAAGGATATTATGAAGAACACACAGCAAAGGGAAGAAATATTCAGACACCTAACTAAAACTACCTCACATCCCACTGCGGAGGAAGTTTATTTTGAAGTCAAAAAAGTCCTCCCCAACGTAGGAATAGCCACCGTTTACCGTAATTTGCGTAATCTTAGGTCAAATAATGAAATAAATTGCGTACAGTCAACTGACGGCAAAGAGCATTTTGACGCCAACCTTTCCCCTCACGCTCATTTTACTTGCGAAAGTTGCGGCAAAATTACCGACATTTTTCTTAGTGAAGAACAAAGCAAAATGCTGTATACTATAAGCGATGGAAGACTCCAGCTAAATTACTACGGACTGTGCCCCGATTGCGAAAAAACAAAAAATTAAACATATAAAAAGGAGAATATTTATTATGAAGTATGTATGTTCCGTTTGCGGTTATACCACCGATTCTTTACCCGAAGCTTGCCCTATCTGCAAGGCAGTCAAAGAAAAATTCAACGCAGTCAGCGAAGAAGTGACTTTCGTAGCCGAACATAAAGTAGGCGAAGCCAAAGGCGTGGAAATGGATATTATCGACGATTTGAGAATGAATTTCAACGGCGAATGCAGCGAAGTAGGCATGTACCTTGCTATGAGCAGAGTTGCCGACCGTCAAGGCTTCCCCGAAATTGCCGAAGCTTATAAGAGAATTGCTTTCGAAGAGGCAGAACACGCCGCTAAGTTTGCCGAACTTCTAGGTGAAGTAGTTACCGACAGCACCAAAGAAAATCTTACTTTGCGCGTAAACGCAGAGAGCGGAGCCTGCATGGGCAAACTTGACCTAGCTATGAGAGCAAAACAAAGAGGCTACGACGCTATTCACGACACCGTTCACGAAATGGCAAAGGACGAAGCCAGACACGGCAAAGCCTTCCAAGGACTTCTAAAAAGATATTTCTAAAATTGATTTATAAAAAAATTAACTCCCCCGTTTTTGCGGGGGGGTTTTTTGTTATTTGATTACTATTTCGTAGGTTATTTCTTTGGCGTTAACTTTTAACGTGATATTGCCCCTTTCTATAATTACTTCGTTTCCTGACCCTGTCACTTTGGCTTGGGCGCAGAAATCTTCTTTGTGCTCTCTGCGTAAATTACCTAAGTAGCGGTAATGCTCAAGCAATTGTTTGTCGATATTATCCCAACTAAAGGGTCGGCGGTTAATTGGGTCTTCAAAGCCTTGCATACCTATTTCATCGCCGTAATAAAGGCTGGGCACTCCCGGTAAGAAGTATTGCAGACAGCTGGCAAGCTTTAGTTTCTTTCTGCCATCGGCGTACTGCTCTTTTGTCATGCGGAAATCCTTCTTTTCCTGCTTGGTCATACTGCAATGAGTTTTGGCGGCAAGGGCGTTTATGGCTCTTACCGTATCGTGACTGTCAATAAGAGTCATACAAACGTCTAGGCTCATTTTGGGATAATTTTCTATAATCGTCATAGTCTGGTCGGCGAAAAGTTCTCCGTCATGACCGTTAAGATATTCCAGTATGGAATCCTTAAAAACGTAGTTCATAACTCCGTCTAATTCTTTTCCGCGGAAATACTCTCTTTCTTCGCCGTAGCTGTGTTTGGTGGTCGCATCCTCCCAAACCTCTCCGATTACCAAACAATCTTGGGAACATTTTTTGATCCGCGCCGTTATGGTTTTCAAAAATTCAGAGCTTAGTTCGTCAACTACGTCCAGTCTCCAACCCTTAACGCCCATATCCGTCCACTTGGATATAATGCCGTCTTCTCCTGCTATTAGCTCATGATAGCCTTTGGCGTCTCTTGCTACCGTAGGCACTACGGTTATTCCCCACCAGCACTTATACGTGTCAGGAAAGTCGATAAAAGTAAACCAGTCGTAATAAGGACTTTTTTTGGATTGATATGCTCCAACGCTTTCAAAATGATTAAACTTGTTAAAATAAACACTGTCGGCGCCGGTATGGTTAAACACTCCGTCAAGTATTATAGAAATACCTTTTTCCCCCGCTTTATTAATTAGTGCCTGAAACTCCTCTTCCGTCCCTAGCATAGGGTCGATTTTTGTATAGTCGGCGGTGTCGTAGCGGTGGTTGCTGTTGGATAAAAATATCGGGGATAAGTAAATTGCGGTAACCCCCAGTTTGTATAGGTAATCCAATTTAGAAATTATACCGCGGAAGTTCCCGCCGTAAAAATCGTTGGCTCTGTACACTCCGTCGGGGTCTATTATAGTTACGTCCTCTTCCCATTTTTTGGCTGCGCCGTAGCGGGGCGGATAATACTCTCCCTCATGGCAAAACCTGTCGGCGAAGATATGATAAACCACTCCGCCCTTAAAATAATCGGGGGTGGAATAGGCTTTTTCGTATACCGAAAGTTGCCATTCGGGAAGCCAATCTCCCATTATAGCTTGTCCGTTGTAGCCTCTTCCCACAAAGCTTGTAGTGTTCCCGCGCTTGATTTCGAACCTATAAAAATATGTGCCTTCCCGTTCTACAGCAAACTCCAAAGAGAACATGTCATAATTACCCTCGCTATATTCCTTGGTAAGCTCAAAATTTTCGTGGTGGTCGTTGCGGCGAAGAATCATAATGACTCTCTCGGCGTTGAAAGTCTTCTTTACGGGAAAATAAATACTAACCCTTTGGGCAGTGGCTACTGCGCCAAAGGGCTGTTTGTATTTTATATCGCGGGAATTAAAAAGCAGGGTACTAGACCTTTGTGAGGTTCCAAATGCGGGTTGCATATTCCTCCACGCTTCTGTCTGCGGCGAAGAATCCCGCCTTGGCAATATTAACAAGGCTCATTCTTCCCCAACGGTATTTGTCAAGGTAGGCGGCATTCAATCTGTCTTGCGCGTCTACGTAGCTGGAGAAATCGGCAAGGCACATATAGGGGTCGGCTTGAGAACCTCTTCCTATAGTAAGACTGTCGGCTATTTCGCTGAAAGTAACGTTGTTTATTCCGTTTCTTAGCATATCGATAATATTCTTTATGCGTCTGTCGGTGTTATAGTAGTTGGTAGGATTGTATCCGTCGCAATAGAGTCTTTCCACTTCGTCGGCGAACATACCGAAAATAAATATGTTTTCATCGCCCACTCTCTCGTGTATTTCTACGTTAGCGCCGTCCATTGTACCCATGGTAACAGCTCCGCTAATCATAAACTTCATATTGCCGGTACCGCTAGCTTCTTTACCCGCAATGGATATTTGTTCGCTAACATCGCTTGCCGGCATAATGATTTCTGCCAAAGATACACGGTAATTTTCTACAAACACAATTTTGATTTTGTCTTTTATGGACTTATCGTTGTTGATTAAATCTCCCATACAGCAGATAAGGCGTATTATTTGCTTAGCCATAAAATAACTGCTTGCCGCTTTGGCTCCGAAAATAAAGGTTCTCGGCACAATGTCTAAGTCGGGATTGGCTTTTAACCTATTATACAGTTCCAAAATGTGCAGCGCGTTAAGTAACTGACGCTTATATTCGTGCAGTCTCTTTACTTGCACGTCAAAAATAGAATCCGGGTCAATAAGAACGTTATTCTTATTCTTGATATACTCGGCAAGTTTAATCTTATTCTTTTTCTTAATCTCAAAAAGCTCGTCAACGGACTCTTTATTATGTTGGAATTTTAGCAGTTCTTCCAATTTTGACGCGTCTTTTAACCAGCCGTCCCCTATCCTGTCGGTAATAAAATCAGCCAACAGCGGGTTAGCCTCGCCAACCCAGCGGCGGTGAGTAATGCCGTTGGTTACGTTAGTAAACTTTTCGGGCGCAACTTTGTAATAGTCGGCAAAAACGCTGTTTTTAAGAATGTTACTGTGGAGCATAGAAACGCCGTTTATGGTGTGGGAAGCCGCCAAGCAGAGATTAGCCATTTTTACAATACCGTCACTCATAATAGCGTTTGCCGCAATTTTATCCCATTGATTAGGATAAACCTTCCAAAGTTCGGCGCAGTAACGTTGATTGATTTCGTTTACTATCTGGAAAATACGGGGCAACAAGGACTTAAACAAGTCTTGCGGCCAGATTTCCAAAGCTTCCTGCATAACGGTGTGGTTGGTGTAAGATATAGTTTCGTTAATAATCTTCCAAGCGTCGTCCCAAGTGTAGCCGTATTCGTCAAGCAAAATCCTTAATAATTCTGGGATACAAAGGGTGGGGTGGGTATCGTTTATGTGAATAGCCACTTTTTCTCCTAAGTTGTCCAAAGACTCGTTATACTTTAGGTGCTTTTTCAAGATACTTTGAATGGACGCGCTGACAAAGAAATATTGTTGGCGTAAACGAAGAGACTTACCTTCATAATGATTGTCGGCAGGGTAAAGAACCTTGCTTATAGCTTCCGCCATCGCTTTAGCCTCAATAGCTTTTACATATTCTCCGCGGCTAAATAAAGTCATATCAAAGCCCATCGGAGCCTTTGCGCTCCAAAGTCTTAGCGTATTTACCGCGTCACTTTCATAACCGCTTACGTTCATATCGTAAGGTACGGCAAGAATTATCGTCGCGTTCTTTTGAGTTATGGTAAGTTTATTGTCATTCCAAGTTTCTTCCACAGTCCCGCCGAATTTTACTTCGCAGGTGTCCTCTTCTCTGGGATTTAGCCATACGTCGCCTTGGTTAAGCCAATCGTCGGGCAATTCCATCTGCCAGCCGTCTACTATTCTCTGTTTGAAAATACCGTAGTCGTATCTGATACTAAAACCGCCTGCGGCGTAACCGCAACTGGTTAAGCTGTCCATATAAGCGGCGGCAAGACGGCCTAACCCGCCGTTACCTAAACCTGCATCGGGCTCGATTTCCATAAGCTTACTTATGTCAAAACCCATTTCCGATACTGCTTTTGTGGCTTCTTTTAATATACCCATATTAAATAGGTGGTTGCGTAACGATCTTCCCAGCAAAAATTCCATAGACATATAATAAATTTGCTTTGTGCCGCTGCCGCGCACCTTTTTCTTAAAATCCAGTCTCTTTTGTGTCAGAACGTCTTTTACAACAAGGCAAACCGCCCTGTACATTATCTGTTCGCTAGCCTCTTCGACTTTAATACCGAACATTTTGGCCAATTTTTGTTCAATCAGCTCTTGAAACTCCTTGCTGCTTACCATTATTACTCCTTAGTTTTGTATTATAAATTTTTATAAAGCTGCATGTACTCTTTAGCAGACGCCTTCCAGCTGTAATCAGCGGTCATGGCGTTGTTTATGCATGCGCTCCATTCTTCCTTTTTGTAGTACGTTGATACAGCTCTTCTGATTGCGTCAAGCATATCATAAGCGTTGTAGCTCTTAAACGTAAATCCGCGCCCGCTTTTTTCCATAGGATTAAAGGGGATAACGGTGTCTTTCAGTCCGCCCGTCTCTCTTACTATCGGTATACTGCCATAACGCATAGCTATCATCTGGCTCAAACCGCACGGTTCGAACTTACTGGGCATCAAAAACATATCGCTGCCGGCATAAATCTTGCTGGCTATGTCCTGAGAAAAGTTGATTATAACGGCTAATTTGTTGGCATATCTATGTGCAAGCTCGGTTAAAGCCGTCTCATATTTCCAATCCCCCGTTCCCAAAATTACCATTTGGATATCAAAGGAAAGTATCTCTTCAATTACTTCCATAACCAAATCCATTCCCTTTTGGTTGGTAAGTCTTGTTACCATACCGATAAGGGGCATATTAAGGGAAGGAAGATTAACTAGCTCTTGCAGACCTTTCTTATTAGGCTCTTTCTTTGCAACAGTCTTTGCCGAATAGTTACTGAACAACGCTATATCGTGCAAGGGGTTGTAAAGTTTGGTATCTATGCCGTTAATTATACCACATATCTTATAGCTTCTTTTGCTGAGAATATTTTCCAAACCGTATGCAAAATATGGATGCAAAATCTCCTGAGCGTAGGTTTTGGATACCGTAGTGACCGCATTGGCACCCTCAATGCCCGCTTTCAGCATATTTGCGCAGTTGTTGTATTCCACTATGCTTGACTTGGCGGCAGGAATGCCGAATACGTCGCTAATACAACTTCTATCCATATTTCCTTGAAACTCTATGTTGTGTATAGTGAGTACGGTTTTTATATCGGTATAGCCTTTTTCACTGCGGTAGAAAGAATCAAGCATTACGGGAAGCAAACCTGTCTGCCAGTCGTTGCAGTGAATAACTTCGGGATAAAATTCAATTAGGGGTAGAACTTCCAACACAGCCTTACTAAAGAAAGCAAACCTTTCTCCATCGTCATAGTGACCGTAAACGCCGCCCCTCTTAAAATAATATTCATTATCGATAAAGTAATAAATTACTCCTTCGTAATTATAAGTAAACACTCCCGCGTATTGTTGGCGCCAACCTAAGGTAACCACCTTGGAGCCAATAAACTGCATTGTTTGTCTGAAAGTACAACTTATGTTCTCATATAGAGGCATAATTACTCTTACGTCTTGTTTTTCTTTGCTGAGAGCCTGCGGTAGCGCGGCGCTGACGTCACCTAAACCGCCCGTTCTCAAAAAAGGTCCTGCTTCACTTGTAGCGAACAATATTTTCATTTTTTGTACCTCCTATTAGTTACTGACACCTTTTTTAGTTATACTTTTTTGCCTTTTACAATTACTATCGGGTAGGTAATAAAGCCCGAAATGTTTCTGTTGTCGGTAATAGTTACGTCCTTGTCGGTAATGGCATATTGTAAGGAAGAGTTCTTGCCCACAATGCCGTTTTCCATAACTATAGAATTCTTAACAACCGCCCCTTCTTCTATTCTTACGTTACGGAATAGTATGGAGTTTTCTACCGTTCCGTTAATAATACAGCCGTCGGCTAGAAGAGAATTCGTTACTTTTGCCCCTGCCTTATAGACGGTAGGCACGCTGTCTTTAACCTTAGTATAAATCTTGCTTTCACCCTCAAACAGAGCGCATCTTGTTTCATAGTTAAGTAAGTTCATACTTTCCGAATAATAAGTCTTTACGTCGTCGATTATAGCGGCGTAGCTCTCTACTTTATATGAATATACGCTCTTTTCTTCCACTAGTTTGAAAAGAATATCCTTTTCGAAGTCCACTAGTCCGCGCGCATAAGCCTTTTGAACCAGCTCTATTAACAAGTCCTTACTCATTACGTAGGCGTTAAGGGAGATTAGCTTTTCTTCGGTGCCGGCAAATTCGGTTTCGTAAATATCCGTTATAGCTTCGTCGGCATCGGTTTCTAATACTATTCTTCTTGAAGTTGTGGTATATCCGGTGTGGCTAAGTACCGTTACTTTGGCTTTTTTGTCAAGATGGAATTTGAACACTTCGGAAATGTCAATATTCATAGCGATATTGCAGTTGCTTATAAATACGTATTCTTCCTTGGAGCGGGTCAAAAAGCTCATTATGCTATAAATAGCTTCTATTTTTCCCTTATAAACGTCGCGGGTGGAGTTATAAACAAAGGGAGGGAATACGCTTATTCCGCCGTTTTTCCTATTTAAGTCCCAGTCTCTACCTTGTCTGATGTGGTCCATTAATGACTGGTAGTTGCTTCTGGTTACTATGCCTATTTGAGTTACTCCGCTGTTAACAAGGTTACTTAAAGTAAAGTCAATTAGTCTATATCTTCCTCCGAAAGGAAGGGAGGCGGTGGTTCTGTGCAAAGTCAGTTCGTTTAATTTGCTTTCATTGCCCGAAGCAAAAAGAATACTCATCATATTGTTCATTATTTGTTTCCTCCTTTCATTTCCCCTTCTTTAACCACGCTGTTTCTTTCCAAAGTCACGTTAGGCCCCACAACGGCTATATTCCATTCTCCGTTAATAGGAGCTTTTTGCGGCGCGCCGATAACGCAGTTTTCTCCGATAGTGGCTCTCCAACCTACTATGGCATGGCTTATTCTTACGTTAGGTCCGATTATGGCATTCGGCATTATTATACTGTCTTTAATTTCGGCATCTTTACTTACCGTTGCGCCGTGATAAATTATTGAATTAACGATTTTGCCGTCAACGTCGCAGCCTTCGCTAATAATAGAATTACTGATACTAGCGTTGCTTCCCACAAAATGAGGTGGTTCGGCGGTGTTTCTTGCATATATCTTCCAGCCTCTTTCGTTAAGCTTCAAGCCCGATTCGGGATTAAGAATATCCATATTGGCTTCCCATAGAGAACTAATAGTTCCTACGTCCTTCCAATAGCCGTTAAATTCATAGGCAAACAATCTTTGTCCGTCTTCCAGCATCATAGGAATAATATTCTTACCGAAATCGTTGCTGGAGTTTTTGTCGGCTTCGTCTCTTACCAAATAATCTCTCAGTTTTTCCCAGGTAAAGATATAGATACCCATACTTGCCTTAGTCGACTTAGGGCGCTTGGGTTTTTCTTCAAACTCAATTATTTGATTATCGTCTTTGGTATTCATAATACCAAAACGGGACGCCTCTTCTATATTAACGTTGAGTACGGCAATAGTGCAGTCGGCGTTTTTTTCTTTATGCTCTCTTAGCATGTCAGAATAATCCATTTTATAGATATGATCCCCGGAAAGTATCAAAACATATTCGGGGTTATAACGGTCTATAAAGTTGATATTTTGATAAATGGCGTTGGCTGTACCCTTGTACCACTCACCCGACTTACCTTTTTGATAGGGGGGCAAAACGAAAGCTCCTCCGTTTAGTCTGTCCAAGTCCCACGGTTGTCCGTTGCCTATGTACTGATTGAGTTCAAAGGGCTGGTATTGGGTCAAAACGCCGATTGTTTCGATGCCGGAATTGATAGTATTGGAGATAGGAAAGTCAATAATGCGGTATTTCCCCCCAAACGGAACTGCAGGCTTTGCTACTTCCTCCGTTAAAACGCCCAACCGAGTACCTTGACCGCCTGCAAGCAACATAGCTACACATTCTTTTCTTGTACTTAACATCTTCTCTCTCCTTGTTTCTTATTTTTCCTGATAATTTATTATTTTTATTTTTGAGAATTGACTTTTTATTTTTCAAACTTAACAAAAATAGCCGAATTGCCTCTTAAATCAAGTTGAATGCTCTGTTCATATCCGTGCATAGGTTCATCAATAGTTTCCAACGTTCTTCCCTCTATTACGGTACCGCCGAATTTAATATCTTCGCTGTTTAACGCCTCTACGTAAACGCCCTTTTTAGCTACGCCGATTTTGTAATCGGGTCTGTCCTTTGCCGAAAAATTAATAGCTACGATAACGCTGTTGCCTTGTTTGTCAAACCTTTCAAAAACTATGACGTTTTGAATTTTGTCATTGACAACTATCCAACGGAAACCGTCATAGGAACAGTCCATTTCATATAAGGGCTTGTTTTTGAGATAAAAACGGTTGAGCTCTCTGACAAAATTATGTAAATTATTGTGAGCAGGATATTCAAGCAAGAACCAGTCTAATTGTTTTTGATAATCCCACTCTATAAACTGACCGAACTCATTGCCCATAAAATTGAGCTTTTTGCCGGGATGCGCCATCTGATAGGAAAGTAAAGCTTTAAGCCCGCCGAACTTTTCATCATAGCTACCCGGTATTTTACCGATTAAACTTGCTTTGCCGTGAACTACTTCGTCATGAGAAAACGGCAAAACGTAGTTTTCCGAAAAAGCGTATGTTATTGAAAAAGTAAGTTTATCGTGGGCACCTTTACGGAAAAACGGGTCGATTTTTATGTAGTCTAGCGTATCGTTCATCCAACCCATATTCCATTTATAATTAAAGCCAAGACCGCCGATTTGCGGAGGCATAGTTACCATAGGGAAAGCGGTGGATTCTTCGGCTATCATAATAACGCCGTTGTGACGTGACAAAATTGCTTTGTTTAGAGTCTGCAAGAAGTAAATAGCTTCTAAGTTATACTCTCCGCCTTGTTCGTTAGGTCGCCATTCTCCGTTGGTACGGTCATAATTCAGATACAACATACTCGCAACGGCGTCCAGTCTCATTCCGTCAATATGGTACTTGGTCAGCCAAAAGTCAACTGCGCTTATTAGATAGCTTCTTACTTGAGGTTTGTTATAGTCAAAAACTCTGGTTCCCCAGGTTTTATGCTCCTGCTTGTACATATCGCTGTATTCATAAAGACAAGTGCCGTCAAATTCATAAAGCCCGAAAGCGTCTTTAGGAAAGTGACTAAGTACAAAATCCATAATAACGCCAATCCCCTCGCTGTGGCATCTGTCCACAAAATACATGAAGTCATGCGGGGTGCCGTAACGGGATGTGGGAGCGAATAGTCCTGTTGTCTGATAACCCCAGCTGCCTTCATAAGGATGCTCGGTTACCGGCATAAGCTCTATATGTGTATAGCCCATTTCTTTAACGTAAGGAACCAACGTATCTGCCATTACTTTATAAGAATAATGGTTGCCGTCGGGAAACATCTTCCAAGAGCCCAAATGAACTTCGTAAATGTTCATAGGCGAAGTATAGGTATTAGCGGAATTTCTTTTTTCTAAAAACTCTTCATCAGTCCAGTTAAAATCGGCTATATCAAAAATTTTGCTGCCGTCTGAGGGCGCTGTCTCGCAGTGATAAGCATACGGGTCGGCTTTCAGTCTTATTACGTGGTCGGCTCCCTCTATGCTGTATTTATAAATATCATAACGCTTGACGTTTTTTACGTATGCTTCCCAAATTCCCGTGCTGCCTACAGGGGTCATGACGTCCACCGATCTGTCCCAGGAATTAAAGTCCCCTACTACCGATACGCTCTTTGCATTGGGCGCCCATACTCTGAAACGGCAAGTTTTTTTGTTATTTTTTTGGACGAATGCAGAACCCAACAACTTATATGCCTCAAAATTCGTGCCCTCGTTAAAAAGGTAAACGGGATAGTCATAAGTGTTTTTTATCATTTTTTACTCCTTTTCTTCCTGCAAAGCAATAAACCTGCCTAGCCCTAGCCTGATTAGTTTTGCCAATTTTGACTCGAATTCAATAAAGTCGTATTCTATCCCGAAGCAAGCGCTTCCGCTACCGGACATTCCGCACAAAAAGCCTACGCTTTTTAGGGTGTCTAGAGCTAACTTTATATCACCGTTTATTATGCAAGCGGCGCGCTGTAATGCGTTAGCTTGCTTTATTTCCTTAGAAAACGGGTTCTTTATAAACCCCTCTATATCTCCGTTTTCTCCGCCTACTTCATCGTAAAGTTCATAACACTTAGTTGTGTCTACCCCTTTAGCGGGAAGCAGAACTACTTTATTAAACTTCGGTAAATTTATGCTCTCTACCTTTTCTCCTATTCCGCTTACTCTGCAGTCGCCGCCCTTGTACATATAGGGTACGTCACTGCCGATTTTTACTAATAAGTCATTATCTATATTTTCAAGGTCAAACAGTTCTCTTATTGCCCTTGCCACCCCTGCCGCATCGGCAGAAGAACCGCCCATACCGCTTTGAAGAGGGATTTTCTTTTCTATTACGATATCCATTCCGCCTAAGCCGTAATGCTTGGCAATAACGTTTGCGGCTTTTAAGGCTGTGTCGTTATCAAACTTAATAGCCTTATCGGTATAACTAAGGTTTATAACGTTGTCTTTCCGCTTATCGGCATATATAATATCACACAAATTAAATGGTACGAAGACACCGTCAATAAGATGCATATTATTTGTTTTTCCGACAATGTTCAACATTAAGTTTAATTTTGCAGGGCTCTTAATTGTTACCATTTTATTCCTATTCATATTAATTATAACCGCGCGGGCTATTTAGGTCAAATACTTTACGGCTTTTGCAAAATCATTATTTTATGGCGTCTATAAACTCAAATACTCTACTTTCCAATACGTCGTCAAATTTGTTTCCGCAGCCGAAATGGTCGCAATTTTCTATAACAGCAGCGTTTTTATAATCGATATCGTTACCTAGTAGCGCGCTGAACAATTGAACTGTGCCGTCTCCCTGATAACTAGTCTCCACTGTGGACATAGTCCCATTAACCATATTTACTACGTTTTCCGTCCTGTAGTCGTTGCCTGCGCAATACAAAGTGTTAATTAAAGTTGAGGCGTGAACCTTATTTCCGTTACTCTCAACGTAAAAGCTGTCCCAGTATTCTTCCAATTCCAAAACCACCTTTTTGAGGTTTCCGTCCTTTCTCTTTGCCCAGTCTCTTGACTTATAAAATTCGATAAGAGCTTCCCTTGTGGTAATGGGCGCTCCGTCAACGTTCAAAAATGAGGTATCAACCTGAGGCGTGGAAATAAGCTCTATGGTAGGTAAAAGTTGATAAGCGGTAGTAAGATTGGCAGCCAAAGGCAAAAATTGGTCTTCGGCTACGTCTTCTAAAGAATTTCTTACAAAGTCGGGCAGAGCCCCTAAAATATCAAATATAAGATTATCCAAAGTTTCCAAAACGGTAAGAGCCATCATGGAGCCGTAATAAGGAGCAGCAAGAGAAATATGCCCCAAAACCTTATCTCTGTTTTCCTGACTTCTTGCAAAATAATTGGTAGCGACAAGGTTGCCCATACTGTGGGAGGCAATTATTACTTTGTCGTACTTGTTTTCGTTTATGAACATCTCCAGTTTTTCGGCAGAAAGACGATTGTCCACACGCCAATCATAGTTAAAAACTATTACGTCAAATTCGCTGCCGTATCTTGCTTCCATATCCTCATAAATATCTCTGTAAGCCTGCAACGCGCCGTATTTTTGATTGCCCTCGTATGCCATCGTGGCTGGTACAATATGCTTATAAATGGGGTTGCCGTCCTCGTCTAAATGGAGCTTTTTTATTATACTGTCATCACTTTTATTTACTATCTTACTTAAAATGCTTTCTTTGCCGCCGTTCATGGCTTGCAAGGCAAGGCTCAATACCATTTGTGTGGAAACGTCGGGATTAAAAAAGTCACCCAAAACGTAATCGGTATCAAAAGGCGCCCAAATAGCTTGGCCGGTAATTTCGTCAAGCAGACCGCTTGCGATAAGTCCGGGTAAAATAATAATGGCTTTTTTCTCGTTCAAGGCTATGGGTAAGGCAACTAACAAACTAAGTATAATAACCGCAATAATTATGATAGCTACAATAATAGCGATTGCTTTTTTTGAATAACCGTGCATTAAATAACACTCCTAAATATTATAATATAAACTCTATTAATAATAATAACACAGTTAAAGTTGAATTTCAATTACTTATATAGCAAAATAAATACCGAACTTAGCGGCATTTATGGCAAATTATGAGAAAATACGACATTTGGAATTTTTTAATTAATGCTCAGCCGAAATTCTTACGGTTTCTGCTAAAGTAGGATGGGCGTGAATGGTTTTTTCTATATCTTCTCTTTTTAGTTTATTGGTTACCGCCAAAGCTAATTCGGCAATAATGTCGGTAGCTCTGCTGCACATAACCACAGCGCCGACAATAACTTCTTCCTTATCGTAAACGGTCTTTACAAAGCCCGCAAAACAATCTTCAATAACGGCTTTTCCGTTACCGCCGAAAGGAATTTTACAAGCAGTAAAACCGTCGGTTGCTTCGGTTATCCCCACGCTTGCTATTTCGGGATAGGTATAAACGCAAGAAGGCACTACGCTTAAATCCATAGGGGGCTTTTTGCCTGCTATTATGTATGCAACGTTTTCGGCTTGGGCTTCTGCAAGGTGCGCAAGTTGAATTTTACCGGACACGTCTCCTACCGCATAGATATTTTTTTGCGACGTGGCAAAATTTTCGTCAACTATTATTCTTCTGTCATACTCAATCTTAGCGTTTTCCAACTTTAGGTTGGCAAAATTAGCAATTCTTCCTACGCTTACTATCACTTCGTCACAATCAAGAGCTTTTATGCTACCCTTAATTTCTACGTTAACCGTCAGATTATTTTCATTTTTAGTTACAGACTGCACTTTTGCGCCTGTAAGAATTTCCACCTTATTTTTCCGAAAAGCTAAGCCTAAATAGTTAGACGCATCCCTGTCCATTTGGGGTAGTATTCTGCTTTCTGCTTCTACTATCGTAACTTTTTTGCCTATTGAGGAAAAGAAGCAGGCAAACTCACAGCCAATAACCCCACCGCCTATTATCAATATGTTTTCGCCCACAATTCCTTTTTCCAAAACCTGATCGGAGTTTTTGGTATATTCTATTCCCTCAAGGTTTAATTTTGCAGGAACGGAGCCTGTGGCGATAATAATATTTTTTGCGGAAATAACCTTATTTTCTCCGTCTTTTTCTATAGAAACGGTGTTTTTATCGATAAAACTTGCCTTTCCTTCAAAATAATCAAGTCCGCTCTTTTTTATTAAAAACGCTATACCTTCTCTAAGCTTTTTTACAACGCTGTCTTTTCTTTGATATACTTTTTCCATATCAAAATACACGTTAGCAACGTCGACGCCGAACAAATTTCCGTTCTTTGCGCTTTCATATATTTCGGCGCTTTTCAGTAAACTTTTGGTGGGAATACAGCCTCTATTAAGGCAGGTTCCTCCAAGCTCTCTTTCTTCTATAAGCGCCGTTTTTAAGCCTAGTTTTGCACATTTCAATGCTCCGTTATATCCGGCAGGACCGCCGCCTATCACTATTACGTCGTACATAAATTTTACCCCTGTTTAATTAATTCCAAAATTTCTTTTGCTATCTCTTTTTCCCTTTCGTCCTCAAATTCAAGCTCTTTTCCTTTCTTTAATATTTCCACTTTTTGCATAACTTTGGGATAAAGACAGTCGGTAGAATATGCCGCGATTTTACCTAAATTGTCCTTATGGAGAGTAACGCAACCCCATTCGTATCTGATTGTCGTTGCTTGCGTGTCTTTCGGCCATGCTCCGAAAATATACTCATCTGATGAATATTTTTGCCTTAGATTAGTAACTTCTTTATTTACTTTCAACTGTTCAAAATCAAGTTTTTTTGCGGTTCCGTATTCATTTTGAAAAGCCTCAATTAAGGCTTTTGTAAGCCCGATATAGTCTAGGTTCGGGTTAAGAGTCTGTAGATTTATTATTCTGCTTTCTACCGACTTAACCCCTTTTGCGTATAATTTTTCTTTGGAAACCGACAGATATTTTGCCATTAAAGCAGCGTTTAATTTAATAAGCACCGTACCATGATGAAGACAGCATATATTGCCGTTAAGAAAGGCGTTGCCCGAAAACTTTTTGCCGTCGGTTATTATATCGTTACGTCCGTTGAACTCCGCTTCGATGCCGAAATTTTTTAGTGCGTCAATTATTACTTTTAGTTGCCTTTTTATATCATAGCTTTCTTTATCGATAATGAAAGAAAAATTGACGTTTCCTTCGTCGTGAAAAACCGCTCCGCCTCCCGTAGTTCTCCTTGCTATTTTTCCACCGTCACTTAGAAAAATATCCACGTTGCATTCGGCGAATGGATTTTGGTTTTTGCCTATTACAACAGTGTTGGCGTTACGCCATAAATACAAGCCTATATCCCCTTTTTCGGCGGTGTTGACAAGATAATTTTCCACCGCCAAATTGAGATACGGGTCAAGTTCGGAGCTTATTATTACATACGGCTTCACTAAACAGTCAGCTCCTTTTTTTGTTGCCTATACGCAAAATACAACGGTACGAAGGTAAGCACAGCTACCGCCGCCGCGATAAAGAATAATTCGGAATTCGGCGCAAAACCGCTTTGCGCGCCCGTCGGATAAATTATAGTAACGGGTATGCCCATGCTCTTAATAACCGGGTTGGCTATAGCGGGACCTACCACCATGGGTATGCAAACGTAGAAGAACAATCTAACTCCTTCTAACTGCCCTCTTTGGGTTTCGGGATACAGGTTCTTACACCAAATCATCAGTGACTGATATACCACCATATAGCCGCCGCCAACAAAAATTATACCGATTATAATAGTAATTATTTGTCCTATGCTCTTATCGGGGGAAAGTTTGGTAAGTCCCATTATAAGAAGACCAATAATATTGCCGCCAACCGCTATGGCTATGGTAGGAGCAAACTTTCCTTTGTTAATAAATTTACTTGCAATAAAAGTAAACGGTACGGCAACTATTAAGCCTAATCCTAAGAAAACTCCCGCCAAACCTTCTTCAAAACCGCAACTATAAATAAAATAGTTGGTCATGTGCGGGAAGTAGACGTTAAAGCTGATAAAGAACATTGAGAAAATAAATAAAACCAGCATCAGCATTTTGTTTTTTGCAAGCAGCTTAAAATTAAAGGCGCTGCCGAACTGATGCCAAAAGCCTTTTTCGTCAATGCTGGGTTTAAGGGTTTCGGCATCTTTAAGTTTGAACATCGTATAAATGCCAACCAAAATAACAAAACCGCCCATAATTAGGAAAAACCAAATATAGTCAAGTTTTTCTATAATAAAACCGCCCACAACGGAGCCTAAAATGGTTGCAATAACCGGCTGAACGGCAATGACTGCGCCTAATCCACCGCGGTTATCTTCACTGCTTATATCCGTTGTCCAAGGGTTAAAACCTGCGTCGTTACCTAAAGAACCAAAGAAACTCATAATAGCGTCGGCTACAACTACCATAGTGGCTATCGCCCAAAGATTACGCAAAGGTAAAAACTCTGTTAAACCAAATAAAATTGTGGTTACGCCCCACATAAGATAGCCCACAATGATAAAAGGTCTTCTCTTACCCTTTCTGTCGCTCCAAGTGCCCGACAAGAACGTAGACAGGGTAGAAACAATAGCACTGACCGCCACCATCCAGGTGATTATGGAAGAATCTGGCGCGATTTTTGCGTATACGAAGCTATTAAACCACTGGTTTTCTATATTCCAGCATAGCTGTCCTGCTAACCCTGCTATCCAAATAATAATCCAGTTGTTGATTGATATTTTTTTCTTTTCTTTAGTAATGGGTAAATTCGAATTGTCCATAATATCTCCACTTTACTTATTTGATATAAGTATACGCTTTTTGCGGTTTTTTTTCAAGCCTAAATCTTGCCGCAATTATTTTTGTTTGATACCTACGGTATTAGTTAAAATATAGAAAAGTTACTAAAAAATAAGTATATATTTTTATATATAAATAACCATATAAAGCGCCAAAGCTAATAAGAGTATTCTTGTTGGTTCAGACGTCAGAATTATCTGCATATATTGTTATTAAGGGTAAAATAACCGAAAAAAACTATTAAAAAGTTGTTGACAAGGTTATTCTTGACGTGTTATGATAAACAAAAATACAGAGGAGCTTAATAATGTTTAGCACTATAATTAGCCTAATCGTCGTCCTAGTCATTGTCATTATTAGTGGCAGTGATTATTCGCGTTTTGCTAAAAAGTGTTAAAATATAGATAAACTAATCTAAATTAGAAGCCTTACAGCAAAACGCTGTAAGGCTTTTTTGTTTAGGAAAACAGGAGGTTAACATGATTTTATCGGGCGCTCAAATCTTAATTGAGGAATTAAAACGTTTGAAAGTAAAGAACGTCTTCGGCTATCCCGGAGGCGCCGTTCTTAATATCTATGACGAACTTTATAAGAACTCCGATAAGCTAAATCACGTAATATCCGCCCATGAGCAGGGCGCAGTTCACGCCGCAGACGGCTATGCAAGAGTAACGGGTGAAGTAGGAGTAGTTATCGCAACGTCGGGTCCCGGGGCTACTAACTTAGTTACCGGCATCGCAAACGCTTATTTAGATTCTGTTCCCCTGGTGGCCATAACAGGCAACGTGGCAAGCGATTTACTGGGAAGGGATAGTTTTCAGGAAGTGGACATTGTTGGTATAACCTTGCCCATAGTTAAACACAGCTTTATCGTAAAGAATATCTGTGATTTAGAAAAAGTAATAAAAGAAGCCTTCTATATAGCATCCGAAGGCAGAAAAGGGCCAGTTCTTATCGACATACCCAAAGATATTCAGATGGCAAAGTATGAGTATCTCGGATATGAGTTTTCGGAAATAAAGAAGTACGAAACCGACTTTGAGGCTATAGAAGAAGCCGCCGAACTTATTAATAATAGCAAAAAGCCTTATATATATTGCGGCGGTGGCGTTGTTTCTGCCAACGCGTCCGAACTGGTGAAAAAACTCTCCGAAAAATTGCAAGCGCCTATTGGGCTTAGCATGATGGGAATATCGGCAATCCCCCACTCTTATCCCCTTAACTTAGGTATGACGGGTATGCATGGGAAAATTGAAGCCTCAATTTCCAAATCGGAATCGGACATGGTAATCGCAATAGGGGTTAGGTTTAGTGACAGAGCGACAGGCAACAAACAAGCCTACACCGAAAACCGCAAGTTCATTCACATCGATATTGACCCTGCCGAATTTAACAAGAATGTAACTTCCGACGTTGCCATATTCGGAGATATAAATACCGTTTTAACTTCTCTTTTGGAAAAAGTGAAACAAAAAGAGCCGGGCGACTGGTACAAAAAGATAAATAAACCGACGCTTAATGAAAACAAAATGGTGTTTTCGCCAAAGAATATTATAGAAACGGTAAATTCTTATTGTAAAGAAGACACCGTTGTGGCAACGGACGTTGGTCAGCATCAGCTCTGGACTATGCAAAACTACAAGTTTTCTAAACCCCGCACTGCTCTTACTTCGGGCGGACTTGGCACAATGGGTTACGGCTTGGGCGCAGCTATAGGGGGCTGTATAGGCAACAACAGAGAACGCACCGTGCTTTTTACCGGGGACGGTAGTTTCGGAATGAATCTTAACGAACTGGCAACGGCGGTAAGTCAGAATCTACCTATAATAATAGTAATTTTGGATAACGGCGTGTTGGGTATGGTAAGACAGTGGCAAAAGATTTTTTATGCCAACAGGTTCTCTCAAACGACGCTAAACCGCAAAACCGATTTTGCTATGCTTGCCAAAGCCTTCGGCGCAGACGGTTATCACGTTAGCTCTTTAGAAGAATTACAGCAGGCGTTGGATAGCGCGTTTAAGACAAATGATATGCCTATTGTTATTGATTGTCATATCGATATGGACGAAAAAGTTCTGCCCATGATTCCCCCGGGCGGGTCAATAAAAAATATAATACTGAATTAGGAGGTGCGTTATGATGGAAGAAAACATTACTCTGGACATATTGGCGGTAAATATTTTCGGTGTCCTGACAAGAATAACCATGCAGTTTTCCAAAAGAGGATATAACATAGATTCTTTAGTGGCAAAAAGCATCGCAGGCACTCAATATTCGCAAATAATAGTTGGACTAAAAGGCGACAGCTACGTCAAAGACCAACTGGTAAAACAAATATCCAAACTTCACGATGTAAAACAAGTAAATATAATATAAAAAAAGGAGAAAAGTAAAAATGGCAAAAATGTATTATGAGAAAGATTGTGATATGAATGTACTAAAGGACAAAAAGGTGCTGGTAATAGGCTACGGCAGTCAGGGTCATGCCCATGCCCTGAATTTGTTCGAAAGCGGCGTAAACGTAAAGGTGGGGCTTTATGAAGGCTCTAAGTCAATAGAACTAGCTAAAGCCGTAGGACTAGACGTAGTAAACACCGCCGACGGTGTAAAAGAATGTGACGTTGTTATGCTTTTGGTTAATGATGAAAAAATGTCAGCCATTTATTACAATGACGTTGCTCCTTATCTTAGAGAAGGTATGACAATTTGCTTTGCTCACGGGTTTAATATCCACTTTAACCAGATTGTCCCCCCTTCGTTTGTTGACGTTATTATGATTGCGCCTAAGGGCCCCGGTCACACGGTTAGGTCGCAGTTCTTAGAAGGTAAAGGCGTACCTTGTCTAATCGCAGTTTATCAGGACTTTAGCGGCAAAGCCAAAGAAACAGCCCTTGCATACGCTTGCGGAATAGGCGGAGCCAGAGCGGGTATTTTGGAAACTACCTTTAAGGAAGAGACCGAAACCGACCTTTTCGGAGAGCAAGCGGTACTTTGCGGAGGAGTTACCGCCCTTATGAAAGCGGGCTTTGAAACTCTGGTTGAGGCAGGCTACCAACCCGAAAGCGCGTATTTCGAATGCGTGCACGAAATGAAACTAATAATTGACCTTGTGGTTTCAGGCGGACTTTCTATGATGCGCTACTCAATAAGCGACACCGCCGAATACGGAGATTATTGCGTAGGTAAAAGAATAATAACCGATGAAACCAAAAAGGAAATGAAGAAAGTGCTTACCGAAATTCAAAACGGAGAGTTTGCAAGAAACTGGATTTTGGAAAACAAAGCCAACAGACCGTCCTTCTTAGCAAAAAGAAGACTGGAAAAAGAACACCTTGTAGAAAAAGTAGGAGCAGAGCTTAGAGAAAAAATGAGCTGGAGGAATAAAAGTGAAAAGTAACGTAATAAAGTGCGGCGCCGAAAACGCCCCCAAAAGAGCGCTACTGTCGGCAATGGGTTACGCTCCTTATCAAATAGAGCGTCCATTAATCGGCATTGTAAATTCTTATAACGAACTTGTGCCCGGGCATACCAACCTTATGCAAATTTCCCGCGCGGTTAAAGACGGAGTGTTAGCTAACGGCGGTACTCCTATGGAATTCAACACCATAGCCGTTTGCGATGGAATAGCGATGGGGCATGACGGAATGAGATACTCTCTTGCGACCAGAGAAATAATTGCCGACAGTATAGAATGCACCGTAAAGGCTCACGCTTTCGATGCCCTTGTTTTTATACCTAACTGCGACAAGGTAGTACCCGGTATGCTTATGGCGGCGGCAAGGCTGAATCTCCCCTCAATTTTCGTTTCGGGCGGGCCTATGCTTTCAATAGACGGCAAAGACCTCAATTCGGTTTTTGAAGGGGTGGGAGCTTACGCGGCAGGAAAAATAACCGAAAAAGAGCTTACTTGTATTGAAAATACCGCTTGCCCTACCTGCGGTTCCTGTTCGGGAATGTTTACCGCAAACTCCATGAACTGCCTTTGCGAAGCCTTAGGCATAGCTTTGGAAGGTAACGGCACAATCCCCGCAGTTTATTCCAATAGACTAATCCTTGCTAAAAAGGTTGGCTATACCATAATGGAATTACTCAAAAAAGGTATTAAGGCAAGGGATATACTTTCTCAAGGCGCGTTTATTAACGCACTTACTACCGATATGGCTTTAGGCTGTTCTACAAACTCCGTTCTTCATCTCATGGCGATAGCCAACGAAGCTCAAGTTGACTTAGAACTTAGTAAAATCAACGAAATCAGCGAAAAAACTCCCAATCTGTGCAGACTTGCCCCCGCGGGTGGTCACCACATGCAGGACCTTTACTTTGACGGCGGCGTTTACGGAGTTATGAAAGAACTAGCCGACAATAATATGCTTGACACTACCCTTATTACATCATCGGGTTATACCGTAGCAGAAAATTTGGCAAACGCAGGCAAGAAGAATATAGGAGTAATAAAAGCCTTTAATGAGCCGTACACAAAAACGGGCGGGCTTGCGGTTTTATACGGCAATCTCTGTACTGACGGCGCGATAGTAAAAAGAAGCGCCGTTGCCGAAAATATGCTCAAATTCACAGGTACAGCCAAAGTTTACGACAGCGAAGAAGAAGCGGTAAAAGGTATCTTTAACAAAGAAGTAGTAAAGGGTGACGTTGTGGTTATCCGCTACGAAGGACCAAGCGGAGGCCCCGGCATGAGAGAAATGCTTACCCCCACTTCGGCAATTGCCGGCATGGGACTATCAAGCGATGTAGCTTTGATTACCGACGGCAGATTTTCGGGAGCTACCAGAGGAGCTTGTATTGGTCACGTTTCTCCCGAAGCTAAAAAAGGCGGTTTGATTGCCTACGTGAAAAACGGCGACAAGATAGCAATTGATATTAATAACTATTCCCTTGAGCTTCTTGTCGATAATGAAGAAATAGCCAGAAGAAAACAAACAATGGAAATTAAGGAAATAAAAATAAGCGACGGATACCTGACCCGTTATTCAAAAATGGTTTCCAGCGCAGACAAAGGCGCAGTTTTAAGCTGACCTATAGGAGAAAATATGCTTAATTTAGACAGTGTGTACCGAGCCAAGCACGCTTTACGCGACGTAATAAATAATACCGACCTTATCTATGCAAAGTCACTTTCTGAAGATAACGAAATTTATCTCAAAGCGGAGAATTTGCAAATTACCGGCTCTTTTAAGGTAAGGGGCGCATATTATAAAATATCCACTCTGAGCGAAGAAGAACGGGCAAAAGGAATAATCGCCTGTTCGGCGGGTAATCACGCCCAGGGTGTTGCTTTGGCAGGCGCAAAACTCAACGTAAAAACCAAGATTTTTATACCCAGCCTTGCTCCCCTTTCTAAAGTGGAGGCTACCAAGAAATACGGCGCAGAAGTGGTATTAATTGACGGAATTTACGACGATGCCTACCTTGCCGCAAAAGAGGAAGCCGCCAAAACCGGCGCAATTTTTATTCATCCTTTCGACGATGAAGACATTATGGCAGGTCAAGGTACTATAGGTTTAGAACTTCTTGACGCCTTACCCAACATTGACGCCGTAGTAATCCCCATAGGCGGCGGAGGCTTAGCCAGCGGAGTAGCTTATACCATAAAAGCCCTAAAGCCTACCTGTAAAATCTATGGTGTGCAAGCAGCAGGCGCGTCTTCTATGTTCCAATGGGTGCAGACAAAGAGCCGCAGTTGTAACGGCAAAGTTTCTACCTTTGCCGACGGTATCGCCGTAAAAAATCCCGGGGAACTTACCTGCTCTCTTTGCGAAAGGTATCTTGACGGCATAGTAACCGTCACCGAAGACGAAATTGCAACGGCAATTCTTACGTTAATGGAACAGCAAAAACTGGTTTCCGAAGGGGCGGGCGCGGTAAGCGTTGCGGCGGTAATGTTCAACAAACTGCCGATTAAAAATAAAAAAGTTGTCTGTGTTGTATCGGGAGGCAATATTGATGTTACAATATTATCAAGGGTAATCCACCGCGGACTTCTTACTTCTGGCAGACTGTCTGATTTAGGAATAGAATTATTGGATAAGCCGGGAGAACTCAAAAAAATATCTTCCATAATAGCCGACCTAGGCGCAAACGTAGTGCGCGTCAACCATAATTACGGCGGGGAAAACAGCGATATAAACGGTTGCTACCTGCAAATATCTCTGGAAACCAGAAATCACGAACATTTACGGCAAATTAAAGAAGCATTAATAAAAGAAAAATATAAATTGATAGGAGGAATGATATGAAAAAAGTAATATCTACCGAAAACGCGCCCAAGGCGATAGGACCGTATTCTCAAGCAATTCTAAACGGCGAAACTTTGTTTTGTTCGGGACAGATAGGTATCGTCCCCGACAGCGGAGAAATTGAAGGCAAAAATATTGCCGAACAGACTTATCAGGTCATGAAAAACATCAGCGGGGTACTATCCGCTGCCGAAATGACCTTTGCCGACGTACTAAAAACCACGTGCTTTCTTACCGATCTAAAAGACTTTGCAGAATTTAATAAAATTTATGGAGAGTTCTTTGTTTCAAAACCTGCAAGAAGCTGCGTAATCGTTGCGGCGCTACCAAAAAACGCCCTTGTGGAAATAGAGGTAATAGCCTCTCACAACTTCGAAAAAGACTAATAAAAAAAGCCGTATCATACGGCTTTTTTTGTTTATAAGGTTTTCACTATCTCTTTTGCCAGTTCCCGCAACTTTTCTATTGAAGAACTCTTTACCGCTGACTCTATGGTAACAAGCGGAGGTATGACGTTTAAGTTTTTCATCGTTGAAATTTGTTCGGTCATAAGTTTGCCCGAAGCAGGCGCCCAAGAGCCGTTTTCTATAATAGCGACGTAGCGGTTTTGGAAATTGTGCGCTTTCAGATCGATTATAAAGTTCTCCATTTTGGTATAGATGCCGTTGTTATAAGTAGAACTTGCAAATACAATGTGAGAATAGCGGAAGGCTTCCGCCAAAATAACCGACACGTCGATTTTTGAAGAATCGTAGACTTTTACTACTTCCGCTCCTTCCTCTCTTAGCATCGTAGAAAGTATATCGGCGGCATAAGCGGTATTGCCGTAAATGGAGCCGTATATTATTGCAACGCCCTTTTCTTCGGGCTGATAGCTTCCCCAAGTCTTATACTTATCTACAAAATAGCCGATATTGTTTCTCCAAACGTAACCGTGAAGAGGACAAAGTAAGCTTATTTCTAATTTTGCGATTTTGTTAAGAAGAGAAATAACCTGATTGCCGTACTTTCCTACAATATTAAAATAGTATCTTCTGGCTTCGTCCAGTTCTTCATTCCCAAAATCGACTTCGTCGTTAAACAGTCCGTTAAGGGAGCCGAAAGCGCCGAAGGCGTCGGCTGAGAACATAATTTTTTCTTTTACTTCATACGTTACCATTACTTCGGGCCAATGCACCATCGGCGCGGTATAAAACTGCAAGGTATGTTCGCCTAAGGATATTTCGTCATTGTCTTTTACAACTATAAAGCTGTTTTCTATATCGGTTGTGAAAAACCGTTGAAACATTACCTTTGTTTTTGCCGTTCCCACAAGCTTAGCTTCGGGATAAAGTAGAAAAGTCCGCTCTAAAGTTGCGGCGTGGTCGGGTTCTATATGATTGACTATAATATAGTCCAATTTTTCTCTGCCAAGCGCCACTTCCAGGTTTTTGTAAAAAACAGAAGCTACCGCCTCGTCCACAGTATCGATTAGGGCGTTATATTTGTCTTTAATTAGGTATGAGTTATAGGACATACCGGTAGGCAAAGGGTAGATATTTTCAAACAGGTTTATTTTTCTGTCGCTTGCGCCGACGTAAAATACATCTTTAGTAATTGCTCTGACGTTCATTAAATCCCCCTAGTTCTTCCAAAGTCCATGCAAATTGCAGTATTCATAAACGTTGAGAAGCTTTTCTCCGTCGTTAAGGATAAAACTGCATTCGGGTTTGCCGCCTACGGTGAGGGTCTTTTTGATAAAGCCTTGGTCGGTTTCTGCAACCACAAAAACAATGTGATGTTCGGGCAGCATGGGATGATCGATGCTTCCTACCTTCACTGTAATTTTGTTGCCGTCTGCTACGACTACAGGTATATGCTTTTCATATGATGCCTCAACGGTATTGGCTACTAGTTCTTTCATGATGTCTCCGCAGCAGGTAAGTTGCGCGCCGCTTGCCCATAAAAAACTTACGATGTTACCGCAATGTTCACATTTGTAAAATTTCATAATAGTCTCCTTTTTAATAAAAAATTTACCCATTATTCAACAGGTAAATTTATTATATCATATTTTATAAATAAATCCATAGGATAACGAATTTTTTTCCTATAAATTATTCTTTTGTCAGTACAGGCTGAATTTGTCTGCCTATTAACGCTTCCTCTGCAGCGCTAATTAACAAAGAATAATTTGCCACCAAAGAATGGATTTTCCCTATATGGTCGTCCTGAGTAAAGGGTACAAAATATATATTCTTTTTGTTGATTAGTTCTCCTACGTTCTTAGCGTTTGCCGACAAGCCGTCGTTTGTCGATAAGGCAATAAGTAAAGGAAGGCTGTTGCGTAGATGGGCTTTGCACGCCATAAGAACGGGGGTGTCGGTTATGGCGTGATTTAGTTTTGCCAAAGTGTTGCCGGTACATGGGGCAATTATCATTATATCCATTTTGTTTTTTGGACCAAACGGTTCGGCTGATTCTATGCTTGTTATGGGTTTGTTGGAGGTTATTTCCCACACCTTTTCAAAAAAGTCCGCCGCCTTAAAAAATCTGGTATCCATTTTCGCCGCGTTAAACGACAGCACCGGAAAAACCTGGTTTTCCTCGGAAAGTTTCTTTAGTTCGGGCAGAATTCTTTCAAAAGTACAAAAGGAGCCCGTTATACAAAATCCTATTTTTTTATTTTTCATAAATTTTTCAACCTTTCTAATATTGCTTCTTTAAGTATGAGAGCGGCAGCTTTGGGAGAGGCAGCCGCGGGCACGCTGGTAGCGTGAATAACGTTAAGGTTCCTTTCTCTGGCATAATCAAAATCCACACCGCCCGGATTGGACGCAAGGTCAAGTATAAAGCAGTCCTTATCAACGTTTTTTATAACTTTACTGTCTATAACCAATTTCGGCACGGTGTTTATAATCGCTTTATAGCCTTTTACTTTAGCCTCAAGGTCATTGACGGCAAACACTTTTTTGGAATAAATGGAAGACAGCGCAAATTCGTTTTTATCGTTTGTGGCTATACTTACCTCCATGTGATTGTCGTCAAAGACTTTGGCAAGGGCTTTGCCTACTCTGCCGTAGCCTACTATCAGAGCAGGCATATTTTTTAAGGAAGTATCGGTATTAAAAATAATATAGCCCAAAGCACCTTCGGCGGTAAGACAGGCATTTTTTATGACGTAACTTTCGTTATCGATTGCGTTATATAAAGTAATATTCTTTTCGGCAACAATCTTTTTGGCTTCCTCGGTTATTTTATTGCAAAACAAAATGGATTTGTCTTTTAATTTTAACGCCTTTTCTTTGGTAACGACTTCCATAAGCGCCATAATATAAATTAAGTGGCAATCGGAAAAGGAATTTTCTTGACCGTAATCAAAAATTTGATATCCTTCCTCTCTTAGTAAATCGGCAAGCCAATAGTATCTTTTGTCGCTAAGCTCGATAAAAAAAACCTTTTTCATAAATATCCCCATGCTATTTCTATATGAAAGACCCGATTTTATTGTTACTTAGTAATTAAATGCCAAGGTCGATAATTTTTTGACGCTAAATTAGACATTTTTCTACAAAATCCCGCTTTTTGACACATTTGCAAAATTCATATTTTTATGATAAAATGTATTTATAACGCTTGGAGGTAAATTGATGCAATTAGAAGAAAACAGAACATGGCAAAAAGACTTAAAGAACAACGTAACCTCGGTAGATGCCCTTATGGAAATGGGTTTCATCGAAAAAAAAGAGAGTGAGAAATTACAGGAAATTACCGAAAAATATCCTTTGTCAATCCCTCAATATTATCTCAATCTTATAGAAAATAAATCATATTCCGATCCGATTTATAAGATGTGTATAGCTTCAATTCGCGAAGGACAATTAGGTGGCAAGGAAGACACAAGCGGAGAGGCGTCCAACACCGTAATGGAAGGAATTCAGCATAAATACGACAGCACCGTACTACTTTTATCGACAAACGTATGCGCAATGTACTGTAGGCACTGCTTTAGAAAACGCCTGGTCGGGCAGTCCGAAGAGGAAATACTAAAATTCGCCGACGAAGCGGTAGAATACGTCAAAAATAATAAGAAAGCCAACAATATTTTGATTACCGGGGGAGATTCCTTACTCAATTCCAACAAAATTATAGAAAGATATTTATCAAAGTTTTCCGAAATCAAGCACGTTAAGTTTATACGCTTCGGCACAAGGACACCTGTTGTCTTGCCTCAAAGAATATATTCCGACCCTGAGTTAATAGAAATTTTCAGAAAATACAGCAAAAAGAAAACCATTTATATCGTCACTCAATTTAATCACCCCAAAGAACTAACCAAGGAAGCAATAACCGCAACCGATATGCTAAGGGAAGCGGGCGTACCTATCCTCAATCAGACGGTACTGCTTAAAGGAGTAAACGACAACGCCGACACTCTTTCTAGTTTGATTATTAAGCTTGTCGCAAACGGCATTTCTCCCTACTACGTTTTCCAATGCCGTCCGGTAAAGGGAGTAAGGGATTTGTTCGCCGTACCTTTGTTAAAGTCCTCCGAAATAATAGACGAAACGCGCAGCCGTTTGTCGGGCGTGGGTAAAAGATTCCGCTTTATTATGAGCCACACCAAGGGCAAAATAGAAATTATAGGTAAAACCGACGAAAATATTTTGGTATTAAAACAGCATCAAGCCAAAGACAAATCGGATATTAACAAAATTTTTACGGTAAAAGTGGACGAAAATTCCCTCTGGCTAAGCGAAGACCTAAGCAAAGGAATATAAATAGCACCGAAACACCCGTTATCACATATCAATGTATATAAAAACTGTCCGTTAGGGAGGATATATGTGCGGGATAGCGGGATTTTGCGATTTTCAAAACGACTTTACCAAAGACGAAAATACATATAAAAAATGGCATGACGTTCTTATAAATATGCGCCTTAGTCTTATTCACAGAGGCAAAGACCAGGACGGAGAATACCTCAAAAAATACGTAGGGCTAAGCCATGCCAGACTTTCTATAAGGGATATATTCATGGGCAAACAGCCTTTGGTAAGGAACTTGGATTATGAATATTCCATTGTCTATAACGGTGAGATTTATAACACTTCCGAATTGAAAAACGAACTGCTTTTAGCGGGATATACTTTTCAGACCACCACCGACACCGAAGTAATACTCTATTGTTATATCCATTATGGCATAGATTTTGTCAATAAATTAAACGGAATTTTTTCTTTCGCTATTTGGGATGAAAAATTTTCCCGCCTTATTTTGTACCGCGACCGACTGGGGGTTAAGCCCTTGTTTTTTACCTTAAACGAAGGTGCGCTTATATTCGGCTCCGAAATAAAGGCTCTATTTTGCCACCCAAAAATTTCTCCCACACTTAATATGGATAGCTTCCGTCAGGTTTTCGGACTGGGACCGGCAAGAAAGGGCGGTTTAGCCGTCTTTAAGGATATTTATGAGATTAATTCGGGCTGCTACGCAATTTTTGATGAAAGCGGACTAAAGCATCACCGCTATTGGGATCTAGAAAGTAAAGAGCATATCGACAGTTACCAAACTACCGTGGAAAAAACGCGGTATCTTGTTACGGACGCCATAATTAAGCAAATGGTTTCCGACGTGCCGGTTTGTTCCTTCCTGTCAGGGGGGATAGACTCCTCTATCGTTACCAAAGTTGCTTCCGACTACCTATATGAAAACGGCAAAACTCTCAACACCTTTTCCTTTGACTTTACCGGCAACGACAAGAACTTTACTTCCAACTCCTTTCAACCCGAACAAGATAGACCGTACGTTGATATAATGCTAAAAACAATCCATTCCAACCACTCATACTTAGAATGCGACAAACTTTCTCTCATCGACTTATTAAAAGCGGCGGTTATTTCAAAAGACCTCCCGGGTATGGCGGATATTGATGCGTCATTGATGTATTTTTGTAATCTTGTATCTCAAAAAAATAAAGTTGCCTTAACGGGGGAATGCGCCGACGAAATTTTCGGGGGCTACCCTTGGTTTTATAGAGAAGAATTACTGAAAGGTTACGGCTTCCCTTGGTCAAAGAACCTAGATATAAGACAATCACTTTTACAGGATAATTTCATAAAAGACTTAGACTTAATTAACTACGTCAACAGCGCCTATGAAACTTCGGTAAAAGAAGCCGATATTTTAAGGAGCGAACCGCTAATAGAACAGGACCGCAGAAAAATAGCTTATCTCAATATAAAATGGTTTATGCAAACTCTCCTTGACAGAATGGACAGAGCCAGTATGTACTGTGGCTTAGAGGCGCGCGTACCTTTCGCCGACCACCGCATAGTGGAATATATCTATAACGTACCGTGGGAATATAAGTATAAAGACGGTGTGGAAAAGCATCTGTTACGGCAAGCTTGTTCGGACTTCGTACCCCAGGAAATTATGCATCGTAAAAAGAGCCCCTATCCGAAAATTTATGACCCCGCCTACGGCAATTTATTAAAAGAGAAATTTTTAGACCTCATTAATACGCCCAACTCTCCCATAAATCAGTTTTTGGACAAGAACAAGGCGGAGGCTTTTTGGGATAATCCCTTGGAATACGGCAAGCCTTGGTTCGGTCAGCTTATGGCAGGCCCTCAGCTTATCGCGTATTTTATTCAGATAAATTATTGGCTGGAAGAATATAAGCCCCTTATAATACTATAAATTATTGATAATAATCAACTTTGAACTTCTTATGTGAGAATGTCACAGTAAAATTAAAAGTTTTGCTGTATAATGTAAACAAAGAAGAAAAAAAGGAGATATATTATGAAACCGATTATTATAACCAGTGAAAACTTCGAAAACGAAGTAATGAAAAGTACAAAGCCTGTGTTGATTGATTTTTACGCCGATTGGTGCGGACCGTGCAAAATGTTGGGTCCGGTCATAGAAAAGCTAGCCGAAGAAATAGACTACGCTAAGGTAGGCAAAATTAACGTCGACAATGAAAACGCTCTTGCATCAGCCTTCGGCGTAATGAGCATACCCACCGTAGTGGTAATGAAAAACGGTCAAGTTGTCAGCAAAGCCGTTGGAGTACAATCAAAAGAAAAATTAATCAGCATGCTTGGTTAATCTATAAAATCAGCTAAGCCTCCCATACTTAAGACGGTAACTTTCCCTCGGGAAAGCTCAACAAGTCCGTCCTTCTGAAAATTTTGCAAAAGTCTGGTAACCACCTCTCGGGCGGAGCCCAGACTTTTTGCTATTTCTTCGTGAGTAACAAACAATACGTTGGATTTTAACTTACTTGCTTCGTCATAAAGATACATAGCAAGCCGTTTGTCCATACTAAAAAATAAAAACTGCTGCATCGCCCACATAACGTCGGAAAACCTCTCCGCCGCCAACTTTAACGCATAATTTTCTACGTAAATATTGTTTTTTTCTATTGTAGAAAAGACAAGGGGGGCAATTTGCAGCGCCTCAACCTCTGTAACCGCTTCGATATGGACTTCAAAAGCAATGCTGTTAATAACGCAGGAAGCCGACAAAATACAAGTCTCTCCCTCATTTAGATAATATAGGGTAATATCTTTGCCCTCATCGGATAACATATAAGCCCGAATTTTGCCTTTCAAAACAATAATTACCCCAAAACATACTCCGCCGTTGCCGTGTATATGCTCCCCTTTGGCAAAAACTCTGCGGGAAATACCCTGTTTCAAGGTTTCCTTTTCTCTTTCGCTTAGATATTTATAAAATTCTATTTTATCGGTGTAATCCATCTTTTTACCCTTTTTCTATAACGGCGGTAATTTTTCCGTTCCCGAAATGTAAGCCTAGCAGTTTATGTCCGTTTTTTTGACACCAAGTCTTGATGTCCGAAGAAAAACAGCCGTCGTTAGCCACAATTTTTATTTTCTCTCCGGTTTTCATAGTGGAAAGTTCGGTAAACGTATCCATAACAGGCCCCGGGCAGGGTCTGCCTGTTAAGTCGACTTCCTTAACGTTTTTAATTATTTCCTTACTTTCTTCCACCTCAAAACGGACTTGATATTTATAATTAAGATAAGTAGAATACCCGCCCGAAAGGTTAAAAAGTTTGGTATAGCCGTACGACTTTAAGATTTTTATTGCCGTATATGACCGTAAACCCACCCTGCAAGTTAGATAAATGGGCGTATCTTTGGAAACAGGGATTTTATCGATATTATTTCTCAAGGTGTCAAGCTCAATATTAATAGCTCCCTCAACGTGCCCGTTTTCGTACTCAAAAGGGGTTCTTACGTCTAGCAATAGACCGCCTTCGGCTATTATTTTGTCTATATCGTTGGCATACGCTAGGTTATAAGAGCCGTTTTCTACGTTTTCGGCAATGTAGCCTAGGATATTAACAGGGTCTTTTGCCGAAGAATACGGTGGGGCGTAGCAGACTTCTAAATCACTCAAGTCAAATACGGTGCCGTTAAGCCTCATTACTGTGGAAATTATATCAATTCTCTTTTCCGTTCCTTCCCTCCCCACAGCCTGCGCGCCGAAGATTCTGCCGTCCTTACCGTAAATAAGTTTCATCGATAGATTTGAAGAATTGGGATAATAGCTTGCATGATTAGGTCTATGGGCGTGTACTGTCTTATACTCAATTTTCTTATCGATAAGCATAGCTTCGTTGGCGCCCGTAGTTGCCGCCGTCAAAGAGAAAATTTTTATTACGTTAGCGCCTAGGATTTTGCTGAGCTTAATTTTTATTCCGCTGATACAATCGGCAACCAACCTTCCTTGACGGTTGGCTCCCCAAGCTAACGGTACCGAATATCCGGTGTTATCTAGCGGATTAATAACTTCAATCATATCCCCTATGGCAAAAATATCCTCTTCCTTTTTGCCGTCAACGTCGAAAACGTTAAAATTTTCATCGGTAATTAAATGTCCTTTAACTCCCAGTTTTATATTCGCCGTCTTCGCTAGGGAGTTTTCGGGCACAACGCCCAACGCCATAATAATCATATCGGCAGGCAACTCTAGTCCGCTTTCTAAAATGACCGTTCTTCCTTTGTCGGCAAACTGCTTCACTCCGTCGTTTAATATAAGGTTAATTCTATTTAAGTTAAGTTCTTCATGAACTATCTGCGCCATTTCGTAATCAAGATTGCGTAAAACCTGTCTTTGTTTTTCCACCAAGGTTACGTTAATACCAAGATTATGAAGATTTTCGGTAACTTCCACGCCGATAAAACCACCGCCGATTACAACGGCGTTTTTGACGTTATTATTGGTTGCGTAGTCTTTTATTTTGAAAGTGTCTGAGAGGTTGCGAAGAGTAAAAACATTGTCGCAGTCATTAATGCCCTCAATATTAGGTTTGACCGATTTTGCTCCGCAAGAAAGAATAAGTTTGTCATAACTTTCTTTGTACTCTTCCCCGCTAACAAGATTTTTTACCGTGACCGTTTTTTCTTTTTTATTAATGGCGATAACTTCGCTTTTCGTCCTGACGTCTACGTTAAAGCGTTTTTTCATACCGTTAGCGGTTTGAACAAGCAGCTCTCTCTTATCCTTAATTACGCCGCCTATATAATAGGGCAAGCCGCAGTTAGCATAAGAAATATACTCATCACGCTCTATCATAACAAGGGTAAATTCTTCTGATATCCTTCTTAAACGCGCCATAGCGGTAGCTCCGCCAGCGACTCCGCCCACAGCCAGTATTTTCATTTTTTACCTCCATATAAAAAAATAGTAAAATACATATTTTGATATATTTTACTATTTTACTTTGTTCAAACAAAAAGTTAACTTTTTATTCTTTTTCAAATTCGCTCTTGCTTACTCCGCAAACCGGGCAAACAAAATCGTCGGATATTTCTTCCCAAAGTGTGCCGGGATTTATGCCGTCTTCGGGCAATCCTAATTCTTCGTCATACACAAAGCCGCAGACCGAACAAACGTATTTACTCATCTTGATAACCTCCATTTTTCTGTTTTGATACTATCTATTTATTATAACAGTTTTATTGCCGCTTGGCAATACCGCTGAAAAAAATTTATTTTTTATATAATTTGATGGCTTTTTTTGTATGTTCATTTATAAAACTGCCTTTTGCCTCGGTATAGCCGTCGCGGTCTTTGGGATATTTTTTCCAAAGTTCCATTTTCAAAGCTTCATATTCTTTGGCAATTTTTGGATTTTCCTGCAAATATTTGCAAAAATATATCTCTTTATCATCTTGAGGTTTCCGCAAATGTATATGAAAAACGCGTGTCGCATAGCCGAATTTTGTATAGCCTTTGTTAAAAGAAATTCTGTTATTAGCTTCTGCCATACAAATATAGCCGTTATTTATAAGGGTGTTTTTTATAAACTCAAAATTATTTTTATCGGCAGTAATTATTATATCGACTATGGGTTTTGCCTTGATATTTTTTACCGCCGTACTTCCTATATGAAAAATTTCCGCTTTGTTATTTAATAAAGTTTGTAAAAAGTTTTTTTCCTCAACAAACCATTCTTCCCAACAGTCCTTATGTTCGCTAAGGGTTATCGGGAACAGCTCCCAAAGTTCTACTAAAGTCATATCCGACAACTCTTTATACAAAAATACCTCTTTTCGGTAGGTTATTCCGCCCCCACGGGGCGGAATAACCAACAAAAATAAACTTTATATTTAGATTATACTCTAAATAATTCTACTTATCAATATTTTTGTCTTTGTGGCAAGTAGAACTGTACGGACAGGAAGAACAAGAAGAGCATGGCGATTTCTTTTTCTTCTTTGCCACAACCGAACTGATTATTACTCCGCCCACTATTATAGAACATGCTATTATTAAAATAATTTCTATTGCTCCCATATGTCCTCCTTTATATTTTTATTCTTTTTTACCGCAAATTAGGTTTTTTAATTCCGCTTCTTTTTTAGTTCTGTTGTTATGAATGATAATTCCTATTACAAATCCCCATGCTGCTATGAATATAAAACTTGTCCACCACCAGGAGCCGATTATGTAAATCATTGTAGCTACTAAGTAAGAGGCAACCAGCCAGAACAATATCGTGCGGTTGAAATCTTTCTTGTCGGAAAGTTCGGCTTTAGCTGTGGCAATCGCCGCAAAACACGGTATGGTAGTCATATTAAAGGCAATGAAAGCTATTAACCCGGGGATACCGATACCGGTAGCGCTAATCATTTGCACCACCGCGTCAATGCCCGCCAACGATTCGTCAGCTATAAAACCTACCATGATGCTGGCAGCTAAGGTTCCTAAAGAAGCTATTACGTTTTCTTTGGCAACTAGTCCTGTTACCGCCGCCACCACGAACACCCATCCGTATGCTCCTAACTGACTTCCAAAACCAAGAGGGGTAAATAGCGGTTGAGCCAATTGACCGATGCTTGCTAAAATACTCTTATTAATTTCTTGGCTGGGTAAATACGACCAGTTCCAGGAAAAGTGACTAATTACCCAAATTACTATGGTTGATGCTAATATAACGGTAAAGGCTTTCTTTATAAAGTGCTTTGCCTTATCCCAAAGATGCAGCATCAGATTCTTAAATTGGGGGGCGTGATAAGAAGGTAATTCCATAATAAACGGCGGAACCTCTCCTTTCATAGTGGTGCTTCTCATAAGGATTATACTCACTATTGCTACCACCATACCAAGAACGTACATACTGTAGGTTATTATATCGGCATTGCCCACACCGAACATCATTACTATACCGCCTGCAATAGCCGTTAGAATGGGGAGTTTTGCTCCGCAACTAAAGAAGGGTATTACTCTGATTGTTGCGATTTTTTCCTTCTTGTCTGCCAAAGTCCTTGTGTTAATCATAGCGGGTACCGAACAGCCAAAACCCATTATCATAGGCATAAAGGCTCTGCCTGATAAACCAAATTTACGGAATAACCTGTCAAGTATAAAGGCAACGCGCGCCATATATCCGCTGTCTTCTAAAATAGAGAAGAATAGAAACAGGAACAGAATTTGGGGCAAAAACGACAAGATTGAGAACAATCCGCCCAAAATTCCGTCACAAACTAGCCCGACTGCCCATTCTGCCGTTACGCCTTCCATGGCTCCTCTAATTACGTCACTTAGACTACCTAAGCCTAGATCAATTAAGTTAAAAAATATAACACCGGGAGAATTTATCCCGCCTACTCCGAATACTCCTTCAAGTGCCGTACCCTCTAAAGCTACCCAGCCATCGGGAAAAGCCGCTCCCAAAAACAGCAGGTTTTCTGAGAAAGTAAGATGGAATATCGCAAATAAAATTACAAGGAATATCGGTATTCCAAAAACTTTATGGGTGAGAACTCTGTCTATTTTGTCGGATTTGGTAAGATAGAGTTGACCGTTATCTGATTTTATATTCTCCGGACTTTTGGTTATAACTGCCGAATAGTTTTCCGATATGTATTTGTATCTGGCGTCGGCAACTACCGCTTCAAAGTCGTTTCCGAACGTTTCGTCCTCAAAAGTCTTTTTGAATTCCTCCACCATTTTTACCGAAGAAGGATGGTCTTTTACTTCCAATTCGTCCAGTTCTACCAGTTTTACGGCATGGAAAAGAGGATTTTCCACGTTTTGCCCTTCCAGAGCTATTTTGCAGTCGCCAATAAGATGAGACAATGCACCCCCCGCCAAAACGGTTGCGCCTGCGCGTTTTTTTTCGCTAGCCTCATACGCTCTTTCCATAAGAACGTCAATACCTTTACCCTTAAGGGCGGAAATACCGACAACAGGCAGACCGATTTTTTCTTCCAAGGTCTTTTCGTCGATTTTATCCCCTCTTTTCTCCACCGAATCCATCATATTGAGGGCAATTACCATAGGAATGTCGATTTCCATCAACTGTGTGGTAAGATACAGATTTCTTTCTAAGTTAGTTGCGTCCACAATGTTTATGATACAGTCCGGCTTTTCTTCCAAAATAAAGTTACGGGAAATAACCTCTTCGGAGGTATAGGGCGAAAGGGAATAAATACCGGGCAAGTCCACAATGGAAACGGGCTGAGGACATTTTTTGTACACACCCTCTCTCTTGTCAACGGTTACCCCCGGCCAGTTGCCTACGTGAGCGGTTGAGCCCGTCAGGCTATTAAATAAAGTTGTTTTGCCGGAATTGGGATTGCCAGCCAAAGCAAATTTTTTCATTTGGAAACCTCCATAGTTACGTTGTTAGCTTCGCTACCGCGTAAAGTTAGTTCATACCCGCGCAAAGTTATTTCTAAGGGATCGCCCAAAGGCGCTTTCTTTCTCAATATAACTTGGGCGCCCGGAGTTATGCCCATGTCAAAAAGCCTTCTTCTTATTGGTCCTTCTCCGCCTACGCTTTTTATAACTCCTTTTTCTCCGATAACAAATTCACTTAACTTCTTAAGCATATCTTCCTCCTGATTAAGCCACATGTATTTTTGTCGCCAAACTCTTGTCCAAAGCAAGTCTAAAATCTTTTATAAGCAATACTACGCTCCCTCCGATGCTGGACAAAACGGTTATATTTCCGCCCATGCAAACACCTAGACTTTCTAAATGCTTTTTGGTCTTATCGTCAGTTAAGACCTTAATAACTCTTAGTTCCTTAAAAAGCGGCGCTACTAATACGGGCATATATTCCTCCATTTTTTCTTTGTTGTTCGGTTTGCCGAACTTACTTTCAAAAATTTAAGAGACATTATCTCTTTAATTTTTTATTGGGTGTTCGCCTATCCGAACTCCTTCCCTTAAAATAAAGAGAATTGCTTCTCTTATTTCAAATTAATTATATCACCAGCCACATTTTATGTCAACGAAACGCAAGCACTTTTTAACTTTTTTTGGTCGTCAAATTCTTAATTACTTCAAAGGTTTCTTCGCTTATTATGTGTTCCATTTTGCAGGCGTCTTTTTCGGCGTTTTCTTTGCTTACTCCTATACTTTCCAGATAATATGTAAGGATTATGTGTCTTTCCAAAATCCCGTCGGCAATTTCTTTGCCTTTCTTAGTCAAAGCAATAAACCCATCGGCGTCCACTTCTATAAGGTCCTTTCCTTTAAGGGTCTTGATACTTTCCGATACGCTGCTTTTGGCATAGCCTAATTTATTTACGATGTCTACCGAACGCACCGCTCCGATTTCTTTTTGAATTTCCAAAATTGTTTCAAGATACATCTCTCCCGATTCGTATATTCCCAAAACAACCTCCTTAATATTTTATTCGGTAACTTAATTATACTCTACTTCTTTGCAATAACGGCAATCCACTTATTATTTTCATGCCGAATAAGCTCTACGCTAACAAACCCCGCTTTTTTCAAAGCGTTTTCTAGCTCCTCTCCGCTATAAACGTTAAAGCCTATTTTCTCAATTAGTTCTTCCAAACCCTCTTTATTTACCGCTTCGTTTACTATCAAAAATTCTCCGCAACTTTTAAGAACCCGCAAAACCTCAACAAAGGCTTTTTCTATATCCCAAAAATAGACGGTCTCAAAAGCGGTAATAACATCAAAAGCATTATCTTCATACGGTAAGTTTTCCGCACTCCCGACAGTTACTTCCACCTTACCTAACTTTACTGACTTTTTGTTGTGTTTTTTGGACGTCGCCACACTGAAAGGGGAATAGTCCACTCCGAAAACTTTTGCATTAGTGGCAATATTAGTTAGGTTTGCTATATTTTTACCGCCTCCGCATCCAATATCCAATACAGAGGCGGCGTTATCAAAATTAACCTTTCTTATACCCCATATAGAAAGGTCGTTATGTCGTTCGTTCATTGCCTTAAGCTGCCTCCTTCCTAAGAAGCCAACCGGCTTTTTCACGTTTAACATATACCTATCAAATAGTTTCGACACGGCTCTATTCTTTTGTTTCTACTTCTTCGGTAATTTCGGCAGGCTTTTCCTCTACCGCTATTTCCTCAACAATTACTTCACTATTTCCTTCTTCTACGCTTTCCTTTACTTCTTCAACAGCGGGGATTTCGTTTGCCTTTTTATATTCGGCAATGGTATTTTCTATCTCATCTTTAGTAGGAACATAGTCGGATTTTAGCTTAACCACCTTAAAATCGATGGAAGAAAAATCATAGACTAAAATTTTACTGCAGGTAGCCATAATTTCTCCCCTAACGCGGTCGATAACTTCCTCTGTCTTATCGCTGCATATTTTCAAGCTGATAGCAAGTTTTACGTCGTTATTCTCATCGCCGTACATAGAAACTTTGGTAACCTTAGCTTCTTCCACTCTCTTAGCGGCTTTCTTTACCATTTTTTTAACTACGCTTACCGTAGCCTTAGTTGCGCTCTCTTTATCCTTAAACAGTATTATGGAATTTAATCTGTCGCTGTCCGAAAAAGACATTGCGATAATAATACCCGCAAGCACGGCAAACACAACCGACAAAGAAATAATAAGCACTTTTACCAGCTGATTGTCCAGTTCCTTTACGTCAATGGCGTTAAGCATAACCACAATGAGCAGAGTAATCAAAAGTAGACCAATTACCGTAAGCGATATAGCTACTATTTTTTCCAGAATTTTTTTCATGTCTTCCTCCTAACATAATCGGTAATAATATATTACCATTATTTTCTAGTATTTGCAATAATCACCATTATACTAAAAAAATCCGCATAAACACTATTTATGCGGAAAAATTTTAATTAAGAACTTCCTTTAATATATTAAGCCCTGTATCGATTTCTTCTTTGGTAATATTCAAGGGTGGTAACAGTCGTATTTTGTTCTTTGCCGTAAGGACGATAAGTCCTTTTTTTATAAGTAGTTTCGCCGTTTCTTTGGCATCCAGGTCGGTTTCTATACCTATCATAAGACCTAAACCGGTTACGCTCTTAACTTTTTTCATTGCCAACAAAGCTTTTACAATATAATCGCCCTTTTCTATAACTTGATTTAGAAAATCTTCGTCCAGTCTTTTTAGTACACAATAAGCCGCCGCCGCGCAAACGGGATTGCCGCCGAAGGTAGAACCGTGCGTCCCTGTACTTAACGTGTTTTCTGTCTTCTTAAAAAACAGCACCGCTCCTATGGGAAGCCCGGATGCCAACCCTTTGGCGGTAGTGACTATATCGGGCGACAAGTGGTAATTCATATAAGAATAGAGTTTGCCCGTTCTGCCGTTACCGGTCTGCACTTCGTCTATTATTAGTAAAATATCCTTCTTCTTGCAAACCTCCTCAACCTTATGTAAATATTCTTCGGTAAGGTTAATTACTCCGCTCTCCCCTTGGATAATTTCCAGCATAACGGCACAGGTTTTTTTATTGACGTTAGCATAAAAATCTTCTATATCGTTAGCAACTACGTAAACAAACCCTTCGGAAAAGGGTTGAAAATATTTGTGCATATCCTCTTGTCCTGTTGCGCTAAGCGTTGCCATTGTTCTGCCGTGAAAGCTGTTTTTCAAGGTTATTATTTCGTAGCGGTTTTCTCCGTACTTATCAAAACTGTATTTTCTGGCGCACTTTATTGCCCCCTCATTGGCTTCGGCGCCCGAATTGGAGAAAAACACCTTCTTACAGCCCGTCTTTTTGCAAAGCAAAGTAGCCAGTTTCACTTGCGGCTCATTGTAATATAAGTTGCAGGTATGTTGAATCATTTTTATTTGACTTATAACAGCTTTCTTCCAAATTAGGTCGTTTGCTCCAAAACTGTTTACCCCGATACCGCTACCGAAATCAATATAAGCCTTGTTGTCGTAATCATATAGGGTGGCACCTTTTCCTTTAACAATAGCGACGTCGAATTTGGCGTAGTTATTCAATATGTATTTATTATCGTTCTTTTTCAATTTTTCAAAGTTCATAGCCGTCTCCTTTTACAAACATTGTGCCTATACCTTCATCGGTCAGCACTTCAATTAATATAGAATGGGGTACGGTTCCGTCAAGGATAAAAACTTTTTTTACCCCTCTCCTTATCGCTTCTCCGCAACAGTCAACTTTGGGTATCATACCCCCCGAAATTATCCCCTCTTTGATATACATCGGTATATCGCTCACGTATACTTTTTCTATCAAAGTTTCCGCATTATTTTTGTCGGCAAGCAAACCCTTTATATCGGTCATAAGTATCAAGCTTTCGGCTTGCAAAGCCCCCGCAATACTGGCAGCAGCCGTGTCGGCGTTTACGTTATAAACCTTGTTGTCCTTGCCGTAACCTACCGTTGATATAACAGGGATATATCCGGCGTTAATTGAATCAAGTATTATTTCGGTATTTATCTTTTCTATTTTGCCGACGTAGCCAAGTTCCTTACTCTGCATGGATACTTCTATCATACCGCCGTCAAGTCCGCTTAAACCTATAGCCTTACCGCCGTTTTTGGCAAACAGACTGACTAACGATTTATTGACTTTACCTGCAAGCACCATTTGCACAATTTCCGCAGTTTCTTCGTCGGTGTAGCGTAAGCCGTTAATAAACTTACTTTCCTTGCCCATTTTATTTAACGTTTCGTTAATCTCAGGCCCCCCACCGTGAACTAGCACTACTTTTATGCCTATGCATTTTAGCAAAATCAAATCTCTTATTACAGCGTTTTTTAACTCCTCATTAACCATAGCGTTGCCGCCGTATTTAATCACAAGGATTTTTCCGCTGTATTTTTGTATATAATGCAAAGCCTCGGTAAGTATGCTTGCCCTTGTCTGAACGTCTGCCATAATAACCCCTTATGTTCTGTAATCGCCGTTTATTTTTACGTAATCGTACGTAAGGTCACAGCCCCATGCCGTTGCAAAAGAATCTCCGCTCTTACCGTCTATAAGAATGGTAATTTCCTTTTGCAAGAGAATTTCTTTTGCCTTAGCCTCGTCAAAATCCAATCCCGCGCCGTCTTTGCATACTTCGATTATTCCTTTTTCGGACATAAAACTGACGTCGATTTTGTTAATATCAACGTCGGCTCCGCTATAACCTATGGCGCAAAGCGCCCTGCCCCAATTTGCGTCGGCGCCGAACATAGCCGCCTTAAAAAGTGATGAGGTAATGACCGATTTTGCGACCTTTCTTGCCGAATCTTTATCGGCAAAATTATTTGCCTTGCATTCTAGTAGTTTAGTCGCGCCCTCTCCGTCTTTTGCTATCTCTCTGCAAAGGTAGGTAGTAACTTTATTGAGATTTTTTTTGAAAGTAAAATAATCTTCACCTTCACAAGCGATAAGCTTGTTATTAGCCATTCCGTTAGCCAGTACGCTTACCATATCGTTTGTACTGGTGTCACCGTCAACGCTGACCATATTAAAACTATCCAAAATATCCTCGCTGAGAGCCTTAGATATCATCTCCGAAGTTATGGCGCAGTCTGTGGTAACAAAAACAAGCATAGTAGCCATATTTGGATGAATCATTCCGCTACCCTTGGCTATTCCTCCGATTTTGCATTCCTTATCCCCGATAAAAAAACTGAAAGCAACTTCCTTTTTCGTCGTGTCGGTGGTCATAATGGCAAGGTTAGCGTCTTCGCTTTTTTTGCCTAGTGCTTTTACTAATATATCCATACTGTTTTTAATAGGGTCAATGGACAATTTCTGTCCGATAACGCCCGTTGACGCCACTATTACGTCGCTTGACGGTATTTTAGTAGCTTTTTCCACCAGTTCACACATTTGTTCGGCTATTTCTATGCCATTACTATTGCAGGTGTTTGCGTTGCCGCTATTGCAAATAATAGCCTGTGCAATACCGTTTGCCACGTTCTTTTTTGTGACAGCAATGGGCGCGCCCTTGACTAGGTTTTTGGTATAAACACAAGCCGCGCTAGCAGGAACTTCGCTCACTATCAAAGCAAGATCCTTTTTATTTTTGTTCTTCCTGATTCCGCAATGCACACCGCTTGCCAAAAAGCCTTTCGCCGCGCAAACTCCACCCTCTACTTTCATTATTTCCTCCTAAATTATTAGTGATAAACTTTCTTCAATTCCTAAAGCAATATTCATACATTGGACTGCCGCCCCCGATGCTCCTTTACCCAAATTGTCAAACACCGCGGCAAGCAGTATTCTTTCCTCATTTCCACTAATGGCTATAAACATACTGTCTTTACCCTCAAGCATATTGGCAGGCAGTCTGTTTTTATCGTATTTTTCCACAGAAATAATCTTCTTTCCCTTATAAAAATCGGCATAATATTGATACAAACTATCAACGTTGGATTTTTTTGCCATAAGGTCGGTATATAGGGGTACGCTTACTAGCATTCCGCTGTAATAATCCCCCAAAGTCGGATTAAAAATCGGCGTCCTTGTAAGATTGCAGACGTATTTCATTTCGGGTTGGTGCTTATGGTTTTGCCCCAAAGCGTATTGAACTGCGCTACAGAAACCTTTATCCCTATTGGGATTATTATATTCGGCAATCAAGGACTTTCCGCCCCCGCTGTAACCTGTTTCACTGTGACAAACAAAAGGATAATCGGGATTTATCAATCCCCCTTTTATAAGAGGATAAACCAAAGAAACAAACCCGCTTGCATGACATCCGGGCACCGCAATTTTCTTTGAACTTTTTATTTTTTCATAACCTATAATTTCGGGAAAGCCATAAACCCAATCAGGGTTTGTCCTGTGAGCGGTGGACGCGTCAATAATAATTGTATCGGGGTTTTCCAACAAACTTACCGATTCTTTTGCCGCATCGTCAGGAAGACACAAAAAAGTAACGTCCGATTCGTTAATTAGTTTCTTTCGGAAATCAACATCCTTTCTTTTATCTTCGGGAATCTCCAGCAAAATAAGGTCTTCACGCATTTTTATACGCAGAAAAATTTTCAGTCCCGTCGTACCCTCTTTGCCGTCGATAAAAACTTTCTTCATAACTTCCCTTCTTTTGACTATTTATGCTGATTTTACCTTATCAAAAAACCAATGTCAAACAATATTCGCATATTTTTTCGATATTTATTATATTTTATTGCATATTTAATGTATTATTGCATAATTATTCATTTTATTTGAATAATTTTATAATATTTATGCAAAAAAAGAGCGGCTCATCATGAGCCGCATAAATTATTATAAAGTTTTCTACAAAATTAGTTGAAAACCCTTTCTTCTTTAAGCAAAATTTTGTCTACCGAAGAATAGAAATTGTTTTCTCCCACAAGGGCAACAAGTCCCGATCTTTTTAACACCTTCAAGACGTTGTTTCTTGCGCCGCTAAAATAAACTTTCTTGTCGTTTTGCATAAGTTCTCCTATATGCTCCATAAATACTTGAGCTGCCGAAACGTCCATATAGTTTGTGCCTCTTAGTACTATAATGAATTTTTCATAACTGTTTATTTCTTTGAACTTCTTTATTACGGCATCGGCGTTGGCAAAGAACATTGCGCCTGTAATATAAATAACGGCGGTATTTTCATTGTCTTTTTCCACGTCCTCGTGTTTGCCAAGTAGTTTTTTATTATCTACTTTGGACACTTCCACTTCTATTTGCGTTAGTTTAACCGCCATAAGGATAAGGGCAAAAACCACGCCGATTATTATAGCTATAGTTAGGTCGAACACAACGGTTGCTATCATGGTAATAAGGTATTTTGCCATGGCGTCCCCGATTTTGTTCTTGAAAATGTACTTAATACTGTGCCACTCATTCATTCTCCAAGCCGTCATAATCAAAACGCCCGCCAATGCCGCCAAAGGTAATTTTGCCATAATCGGAGATAATAAGAACATGCAAAGCACCAAAAACAGCGCTTGAAAAACACCGGTTAATCTGGTCTGACCGCCGCTTTTTATAGCAACGCTCGACCTTGCAATCGCCGCCGTGGACGGAACGCCGCCGAAAAACGGCATAATAATGTTACTAATACCCTGACCGATAAGCTCCTGATTGGGGTCAAAATTTTCTTTCTTCATGTTGGCAGCGCAAGTGCCGCAAAGTAAGCTCTCTATCATACCTAATGCGGCAATAGATAAAGCAGGAGAAATAAGTTTACCAAGGGAAGAAAACTCAAGTTGAGTAAAATCAATTCTTATTGGATGTAACAACGTGCGGGGTATTTCTCCAACGGTAGCTACGTTCATCTTAAAACCTATAGCAACAACTGCAGATATTATTATTCCGATAAGGCTTCCCGGTACTCTGGCGTTCCACTTCTTAGGATAAAAAGCCATAAAGAGAATAACTATCATAGCGCAGATTATAGCCTGCCAATTGGGATGGAAACCAAGTCTTCCGTACGATATAATTTTTTCTATCGCCGTTGTTCCTTCGCTATGCGTTCCGAAAAAATTGTCTAACTGTCCAAGAGCTATTATTATTGCTATACCCGAAGTAAAACCTGTTACAACAGGGCGGGGAATAAATTGAATAAGCTTACCTAATTTAAACATACCTGCCATAAGGGTAATAACGCCCGCAATAATACAGACGAAGAATACTCCTTGCATGCCGAATTTTACAACTAACGGCACAAGAATAACCGCCATGGCACCCGTAGGACCTGATATTTGGTTACTTGCTCCGCTAAGTAGAGAAGTAACTACGCCCGCAATAATAGCGGTAATAAGTCCCGCCGCCGCGTCTGCTCCGCTAGCCACACCGAATGCTAATGCCAACGGCAAAGCAACCGCCGCCACCGTCAACCCTGCTAATAAATCTTTTGTTAATTTCCCAAAATTATAGCCCGAAAACTCGAGCTTTACCATTTGACCATATCTTTTGAACATAAAAATCTTTCTCCTTGATATACGCCAACAATTATACTCGCGCCAAACAAAATTAGCAAACAAAACAATGCAGATATCGTAGGATAACAGGCACTTTTTTACAATTTTTCTACAAAAACTTATTTCTGCGCAAAAAAATAGCGGGAGCAAGTTTTTTGCTCCCGCTCCCGCTTATAAAAAATAATGTTATTTTTTATCCACCGACACCCATATTTCGCAGGAGTAATCGGGGTTGTCAACCTCCGCCGACGGATAAACTTCAAACTCCACACCGTAATTGGGTTGATATTCACTCGACGGGAAAAACTCCTCGCAAATCTGCTTATAGGTTTTTATAAAGGCTTCTGGCATCTTGCCTTTACACTTAAATATTGCGTACGTATAGGCGGGTATTTCCACCACGCTCAGTTCCTTTTCGGCTACAGGCATACCGTTATAAGGCGCGCCGATTCCGTAAGGGAATTGATAGTTCTTAAAGTCGCTCATAAAGCTAATACCCACAATGCCTTTTCCGAAAATATTTTCTTTAGGCATATACTTACAAATTTTTTCAATTGTGCCGTCGGTTACACAAGCTTTCCAGAACTCCGATATTTTCTGTGTAGGTGCTTTTTCCTTATTCTCTACCCTAATACGCTTGCAAATAATGCTGAACTTTTCTTTATTTTCAATTCTAAATTCCATTGTACTACCTCCGTTTAACGTTAATTTTACGGAAATACGAGAAAATGCCTTGATATTGGAGCCGTTTTTTACCTCTCTAGGCGTTACGCCGTGAAAGCGGGCAAACGCTCTGGAAAAACTTTCGGGCGTGTCGTAGCCGTATTTGAAAGCAACATCGATTACCTTAACTTTGCCGCTTAGAAGTTCTTCCCCCGCCTTAGTAAGCCGCCTCATACGGATATAATCTCCAAGGGTATAGCCGCAAAGAAAACCGAATACTCTCTGAAAATGAAAGCTGGAGGAAACCGCGCGCTTTGCCACCTCTTCGAAATCAATTTCTGAGCATAAGTTTTCTTCAACATAATCTATAGCCCGTTGCAGCCCCGTTATCCAATCCACTTTTTCTCCTTTCCTCTATCCCCATTATAGCGGAAACAATTTTTTTATTCTTGACTTTTTGTGCGAAGTTATGTCACATATTTCTAAACAAAAATCCCTTGCCATTAGACAAGGGTTTTTCAAATCTATTTTTTCTCTAAATCTTTTTTTATTGCTGTTGTGGATATTTCAGGCGTTCTTGGCAAATAAACCACTTCACAAATATCTCTTAAAAAATCAAACTGTCCCCGCCAGTCGTCGCCCATCACGAATACGTCCACCCGAAATTCGGTAACGTCGCTTCTTTTTTGCTCCCAGTTATTCTCTTCGATAACCAAGTCGACGCATCTTAACGCTTCCAACATTCTTTTACGTTCGGCAAAAGTAAAATAACTTTTCTTGCCCTTTAAGGCATTGAATTCATCGGTGGAAAGTCCGACGATAAGATAATCCCCCAAAGCCTTTGCTCTCTGAAGCAAATTTATGTGTCCGTAATGTAACAAATCAAACGTACCGTACGTTAATATTTTTTTCATATTTTTTCCTTATTATCCTTTTTTATGAATTTTTTTATGAGTGTGTTTAATATTGTGCATATATATCTAATATTCATTATTAATAGAATAGCCAGACAAACCGCATTGATTATCAGCGCAATATTAAAGTTTAGATATAACCAAGCAACGGCTTGAACCAATATTATAAGAAACTCCAAAATCATAATGAATGGATTATATCTTATATTGATATATTTCTTCGTGTCGATCATTCTGATTATGGTGATAACAAGATATCCGATTACCGATGCATATGCCGCTCCCGTTATTCCAATAAATTTTACCAGAATAAAAGTAAACAGTAAAGTAATAACACCACCAATAAGCGTAGACACCATACCCATTTTATTTCTTTTTATTACCTGATAAACCGTACCGAAAAAGAAACCGACACTCCCAAGATATGAGGCAATTATTAGCAGACCGGAATTATACCAACCCTCATAAAATTCATTTTTCAAAAAGAACTTGCTAAGATAAGGATTTAATAAAAGAACCACTGAGGCTACGATAATCATTCCTGTATTATAAAACTTCAAAACTTTGGATTGATATTCTTCGTTGTCTTTGCTCTGATATTCTTTTACGGCGGAAATCTGCCAAGCTTGCTGGAAAATAGTCGACGCTACGTTTATTAGAGAAGGCAATTTTGTTGCAACGGCATAAATACCTGCCAGACTTGCCCCACATAATCCCAAAATTATATAACGGTTTGAAATATTTACAAGAAACCAGCTGATACTGTTCGGTATGAGATAAATACTATAGCGCAACATTTCTTTTAACAAATCTTTGCTATATCGGAAGGTCAAATATTTCCATAATCTAGCCAGCAGGAATAATAATACTGCCGTAAATAGATATGCCAAACCGTAAGCAAGTATATATCCGGTCAAACCTAAAGGAATTACTTTCAGGAATATAAAAGAAAACAAAACTAAAAGGGATGCAGTCGCTACTCCGCCTATGACGAAGATAATAATTTTATTGATTCCTCTTATAAAATTGGAAAACAGACTGCTCAAAGAGAAGCCCATAAAAAAGACGGCGTAAGCAATTATAAGATCTGCTTTGAACTTAAAAACAAGCAATATGGGAAGCAGCGCTATCATTATTATATTGGAAATTGCCACTATTCGTAATCCCATGCTCAATATCAATTCTTTGTCAATGGAATCATCCATGGTAAATCTGAACACTGCCTCTATGATACATATCGATAATAATGGGAAAAGCAAATCGATAGATGAATATAGTATATCTGCCAGGCCGTACTCATCCGTTAACAGATAAGTAGTAAAAATAGGCAGCAAAAAAAACATCATCGCTTTTGATGCGAAACTGCCTATAGCCATTATAATCGTATTGTTTGCTAAAGTTTTATATTTACCCATTATCCTTCTCTTTAGTTGATACTATTTCGAAAAAACTCAAATCCAATGTTTTACGGTTTTTTTCTTCCGGAATTACCCAATATTCATTATACAAATTTTTCAATACTCGGTCAAAATTATTCGGCGCTTGTAGCTTTTCTCCTTCGAAATCCACTAAAAAGCATTCTTCAAGATCTTTCTTCAGTTGTGTTTCGCGGATAAATCCATAAATACTGCTATAATTCGTAGCATATTCGGTATTGAAATTATCAAACTTTCTTGCCAATTTCAGTATCTTTTTCGATAATACGTTTATCTTGGGGAAAAACACCTTACTCATTGACAATAATATGAAATCTTTTAGTTTGCTTTCGGTAACATTTTTTTCATATCTAATTGCTTTTAAGCTTTTTAATAACTTGAATTCAAACTGTAATAATTTTTCGTAATTATTCTTTCTTCCTAAAGTATTGTCAAAAGGGAAGATGTCGATGTATACCATATATTCACTTGAGGTGTTTTTATTCCTAATATAAATGTCTTTTATCCCCAATCTGGTAAAAGATATTTTTGAAGATGAATCATATTCTGCCGATTCCAAAATATAATTATCAAAATGTTTGTCTTTACATAATTTTAAGAACTTATCGTATTCATCTCTTAACATCCCAATATCGGCGTCGAAATCCCATGGTATAAAACCTTTATGACGTACGGCCCCCAGCAAAGTCCCGGATATAATAAAATATTTTACTTCTAACTCGCTGCATAAATTATCGATAAATTTTAATCCTTTCAACAAATTGTTTTGTAATTCTGCTAAATTCATAGTAACTCTCCTTGAACAATTAATTTTTCCGATTTCTTAATTTTCCCCGCTATATTCTGCAATAAAATTATTGTAATCCATAACGTAAACCCAAGATGGTTTGCTATTATCAAACATACAAAAAAAGTAGCGAATAAAATACCTATTTCCGATATTTTTTTAGCTTTCAACAACTTATAAAATATATTGATAAATATTATAGCAAAGAAAACTGTTCCTACTATACCGAAATGGATCAATAAAGTCAAGAAAGTATTATGCGCATCGGATCTGTGATTTGCATATTTAGTCAGCACGTCAAGAGTATGCGCCGACCCATAACCGAATAAAGGTCTTAATTTTATGGCGTCCAAAGCCGCTTTCCAATGTGATAATCTTAATGAATTACTTGTATCAAAAAGATTCATATGAAAGAATCTGTCGTAAACGCTTGGAGGTAAAAACTGTATTAATACAACAAAAACTAATAAGGCACAACAGATTAATATATATATTCTTTTTCTTGTTTTTTTGTTGGTTTTTATAAAAAGGTCAATGATATAAAAACAAAGCGCTCCAAAAAACGCAAGCAAATTAGCTCTGGAGCCCGTTAAGAACATTCCGTACAATATTACGGCAAACACAATCCAATTCAATATTTTTCTTGGTTTTTTTATTATTTTTTTCAATAAAAACAAACTGGGTATCAATAAAAATAATCCCAAATAGTTTGGATCTATTTGCACGTTATTAAAAACCTGAATAGTATATCTGTATTCACCGATGGTTCTGTATTCTATTTTTAATACAAAAACCAATATCGCACATATAAACGCCCCGAGAATATATCCGTTAATTATTGTGTTTATATTATTTGGCGTTAGCCGAAAACTACTTATCGATATATATAATGCAAACCAAACGACATAACTGAGAAAAGTTCCATTATCTCTTATTTCTTTATTAATAAAGCTCATTAAAATTAAAACAACAAAGGCAAAAAACGCGCACGTGTTATAAACATTAAAAGTACATTTATTTGCATTTGTTATAATATATAAAACCGACAGCGCACAGGCAATTACCAATAAAATATAAAAATCAGCTATGAATAAAGCGCTATGATTATTAAATAACATAGCAATGAGATTTATAGATAAAACATAGCTCAATAATTTATTGTTTTTTACCATAATTTCTTCTTATCATTCCATCGCAGTATTTGATTTTAACTATTCTCTCTCAGGAATTCAGCCAGCTCTAAGACTATGTCTTTTATATCGTAACCCTTTTCCTTTACTTTCAAATATGCGTTCTCACGATCGTTTTTACTTACTCTATTTTGTATTATTTCCTTTGCCCAATATTCCGAATCGGCGTTTATATCTAGGAAATGAGCTTGATCGGTTATCAGAATTTCCTTTGTTATATTATCCGAAAAAAAGCACTCTAAGCCGTTACATTGTGCCTCAACGCTAACCACAGGAAAACCTTCGTGAAATGAAGGCATTATGATTACGTCCATCGCATTGATTATTAAATTTACGTCAGTCCTATATCCGGTAAATATGATATTGTCGTTTAATCCTTCATTATGTGCCAATGCTTCCAGTTCTTCACGCATTTCACCATCGCCTATAACAAATAGCTTACTGTCTTCTGATTTCACAACGTTTTTAAATACGTCAAAAGCTTTTCTGTGATTTTTTACCGGTGTCAAACGCCCGACTATTCCTATTGCCAATACTTCGTTATCAAGTCCGAATGCCTCGCGCTGTTTTATTCTCTCCTCAATATTAAATCTGTTAGCGAAAGTATCAATACCATTATTAATAACTTTAAATCTTACGTTCTCTCCAAACAAATATTCACCTGCCAATAGCGAACAAGCAAATTTAAAATCCGATAACTCAAGCATCTTTTTGTGGTGTAATTTGTGCAAAAACATATTTATTTTATAATTGATTCCACTGCCTTCAATTCTGACACCATGGGAATGCGTGATTATTTTTGCATTCGTATATTTTTTTGCGTATTTTTGAACATAAATGCTCGATGAAGATGCAGTATTTACCCAAACGTAATCATATTCTTTGTTCTTCTTGAAAAAATTTTTTACGTCAGCACTATGACGAATGGGATTATCTCCCCTTTTTGTAACGGAAAACAGCTTCCCACCACGCGATTGGAAAAAATCGTAATAAGCACACGTATCATAATCACAAAGCACGTCGAACACAAATGACTCATCCATGTTTTTGCATAGATTATAAATAATGCTTTCTATGCCGCCATAAATTTTTGAAATACCGTATAATAAAATTTTAGTCATAGTTACCTCAAAAATTTTCTGCCGATTAGGCCGCTTAAATTATAATTAACAAATAAAACGAAGGCTCCTATCTTCTTTGATAAACTCATATTTTTCCCGATGAGCAATCTCCAGCAATTTTTTCTATAAAACTTCAGCAATTCTTTCTTTATAATATCGTAATCGGAAAACGAATCGGCTACGCCATATATAGAAGCTCTTAACAAAATTACGTAATGTGCCTTAGCAAGCCAATACTTTATATTTTTTTCATATAACTTATCTTTTCCATCTTCCAAAATCTTGTTCCAATTATATATTAAATCCAGTTGTTTCTTAGTCACTTTTTTCTTCAAGTCACTGCTGCTACCTGCGCGTTGATAATAACAATAAAAATCAACGGGAATATATACTCCTTTGACCGCGTTATGCATCAAATGATAATTAAACAATATATCTTCATAAATTCTCCCCGATTCGAATCGAACGTTATTAATTATTCCTTTCTTGTATAATTTGTTGCATGGAGAATAATCAGTTACAAAATTCTTTTTCGTTACGTAAAAACGCTCAAGTAAGTCGTTTTTAGTAAGATTAATTGAATTATAACCATTGGCAATTTCCGGACATTCTCCAAAAGTATTAATTATTTGACATATAGCTATATCCGCTTCATTATTTAGTAGCTCTTGAAGCATTGTTTCATACATATTTGCTAATATATAATCATCACTGTCCACAAATGCTATAAAATCACCGGTAGCTATATCCAGTCCTGCGTTTCTGGCATTGGATACACCGCCATTTTTAGTATGAATTACTTTTATCCTACTATCTTTTTTTGCATAATCCTCGCAAATAATTCCACTGGAATCTTTGGAACCGTCGTCTACAAGTATTATTTCCAGATTTTTATACGTCTGGTTGCTAATGGAATCTATACATCTGGCTACGTATTGCTCTACGTTATAGACAGGTACAATGACGGTAATTAATTTATCTTTCATATTTCATCCTCATATATTTATTTTGGTTTTTTCCTCATAAAGTTAATAAAAAGCCATCCGCGCAGACGATTTGGCAGAAGCACCTGGATTATATATCGCATGGCGACTGCTTTGCGGTACTCTTTTTTGGTTATTATTTTGTTATCAAGCATAAATCTGAACAATGCTTTTTCGCTTAGGTAATATTTTTTACCGCCGCGGCGTTTGAAGGTATCGTTGTCGATTCTGGCATAAACAAGATTTTCTCCTATATTTGCAAAGCGGCAACCGGCAAGATACATTCGCGCCCACAAATAGCTGTCTTCGTCATAGTGCCAATGCATATATCCGCCCGCTTTAAGAACTTCGCTCTTGCGGAAGGTAACCGTCATGTGGTTAAACGGACAACGCTTTTTCATATACGTTACTATAGCGTCGTGCTCTGCGGGAAGGTCCCTTACCGATACCACGTTATCTTTCGCACCGATAAACTCGGCAATATTGGAACCTACGATAGAAATACTCTCGTCTTCTTCCAGAACTTTTAATTGCTTTTCCATTCTGTCAAGGACGCAAATATCGTCGGTGTCCATACGCGCCACAATTTCATAAAGGCAGACTTCGGTACCAAACTTCAACGCATCGCCTAAGCCTACGTTGTTTTCTAAGCGTAGCACCGTAAACAGTTGGTTAATCTCCAACTCTTTTATATATTCGTCAAGAGTTCCGTCAATCGGACCGTCCACCACTACTACAATCTGACTGGGAGCTATGGTCTGCGAAACCATACTTTCAACGCAAATTTTCATTTCGTCGGCTTTTGTATTTTTATAAATTGACGTCAAAAAACAATATTCAGTCATTCTTTCTCCATACGTATTTATTATTTCAATATTGCAAGAAAAGTTTTAATAATTATTCCGATATCTCCGAAAAATGAAAAACTTTTTATATAATTGAGGTTCATATCCAGTTTTCTGGGCATTATTTCGTTGATATAGGTTGCTTCGGGGTCGTCCGAACCTTGCAAAAGGTCATTTTCGTCTCGGTAAACTATGGACGCGTATTCGGTAATGCCGGGTCGGACAAGTAAAACCGCCTTTTGTGTTTCGTCATACATTTCCACGTATTTTTTTACTTCGGGACGGGGACCTACAAAACTCATCTGTCCCAAAAATACGTTGAACAACTGAGGAAGTTCGTCTATTTTGGTTGCTCGTAAAAACTTGCCCGTTTTAGTTATTCTGCTGTCACGACCGACGGTTATTTGCAAGCCTTTTTTGTCGGCGTCGGCTACCATTGTACGGAATTTGAAAATGCGGAAAGGTTTGCCGTCTTTTCCTATTCTTACCTGACGGTAAAAAACGCCGCCCCTGCTTTCGGCAACGATAAAAATAGCCGTAATAATAAGCAACGGAATAAGTATCGCTATCCCCAAAACCGATGCCGTAATATCAAACGCTCTCTTGAAAAACCTTGTAGCGCCCTTTTTTTTGACGATATCACGGTAAAAATTAAAATCTTCCATTATTCCCTCCGAAATTACTTTGTCTGAGCTTTTACCGCTTCAATATATGATAAAGCAACGTAATCTGCCTCCTCATTGGTAAGCAAAGTATGCAAAGGTAGGGTTATTTCGTTTTTGTATTGGTTATATGCGTTGGGATAAGAGGAAATATCAAAGCCCATCTTTATATAAGCCGAATGCATGGGAAGGGGCTTATAGTGGACGTTGCATGCAATGCCTTTTTCTGCCATACGCTTAATTATTTCGTTGCGGGTAGCTACTTCAGCTCCATCAACTCTTGTTAGATACAAATGTCTGCTGCTTATCTTATCTTTAGTCTGATGAGGCATAACACTTATACCGTGACCGTCAAGCAGTTTGTCATAAAGGTCAACAATTTCTTTTCTCCTTGTCAAAAGTGCGTCGTATCTATCCAGTTGCGAAAGTCCCAAAGCCGCCATGATATCGGTCATGTTGCACTTAAAGTATGGGGCAACTATGTCGTATTCCCAGGCGCCTATCTGCGTTTTTGCCAACGCGTCCTTGGACTGTCCGTGCAAGGATAATAGCATCAAATTTTTATAAATTATTTCGTCGTCAATGCCGTTTATTGTTTTCCAGACCAAAGCTCCGCCTTCCCCTGTAGTAAGGTTCTTGACGGCGTGGAAAGAAAAAGATGCAAAATCGCCAACGGCTCCGGTAAATTTATCCTTATACATAGCCCCGAAAGAGTGGGCGGCATCGGCAAGAATAAGCACCCTGCCTAATGCCTTTTGCATATCGTTATTAGGTGTAAACAGCGCTTTTTTACTCTCTACGGCGGCATAGATTTTGTCATAATCGCAAGGCATACCGCCAATATCAACTGGGATTATCGCCTTGGTTTTTTCGGTTATGGCGTCGGCTAAAAGCTTATAGTCCATCTCATAGCTATCTTTAGCGGTGTCCACTAAAACTACTTTGGCTCCCACGTGTTCGATAACGCTTGCGCTGGCTGTATAAGTGTATGCCGAAGTTATTACTTCGTCCCCTTTGCCTATGCCGAAAAAGCGTAGACATAACTCCATACACGCGGTGGCGCTGTTAAGGCAAACCGCCCTGTCTGCGCCGCAATATTCGGCTAATTTTTTTTCGAAATTTTTGGTTCTAGGTCCTGTAGTTATCCAGCCTGAACGGAGAGCTTCGGCTACTGCTTGTATATCGCCCTCGTTAATATCGGGCGGGGAAAATTTTATATTCATTTATTATTGTCTCCAATACCTTATATAAGGTTGATACTAATTATATAATTGCGCGAATGCTTTGTCAAGCAAAGGCGTGTTGCCTATATTTTATGCAAAAACTCCGCTAACGGGAGTTTTTCAGCTTGAACAGATTTTTATTAAAATCAATTATTCCTTCTTTCCTCATTTTGGACATTTCGTTTGACAACGCGCTCCTTTCCACCAACAAATAATCGGCAAGCTGCTGTCTGTTAAAAGGTATGCAAAACTCAGCTTTACCGCTTTTTTTGTATTCGTCGGATAAATACGATAAAATCTTCTCTCTTGTGGTTCTCTGCGACAAGTGCTGGAGCTTTCTGGTCATCATAAAGTTCTTATCGGCGACAATACTAAGTAAGTTGTGGATTAGCCTGTTATGAAACTGACAGCTGGTCCCGCATACCGTTATTATTTTTTCAAAGTTAAAAAAGAGTACTTCACAGTTTTCCACGGCGATTGCGTCAATGTTGGAATGGCGGTTTTTGGAAAAAGCGAACACTTCGCCGAACAATAATCCTGGGGTAATTCTTGCTATTATACTTCTGTTTCCCCAAAAATCGTCCTGAATTATATGGATAGTACCTTTATAAATAAGTCCGATGGAATTTACGTCGTCGCCCTCACGTATAATTACCTGATTTGCTTTGTATTCGGCGCTCATAAAGGAAATGCAGTTTAGTAGCAAACTCATTTCTTCTTCATTTATTCCCGAAAAAAGTTCGGTGGTCTTCAAAAATTCTAAATATTTTTTCATTTTTCCTTATTACGTTGTAAAAACAACCGATTTGTTTCTTTTAGTATAGTACAATTGAGGTAGAAAATCAAGGAGGAAGCAAAAATGAAAAGAAAAATAATAAAAATAGACGAAGATAAATGTAACGGTTGCGGAGCATGCGCAAAAGCCTGCCACGAAGGCGCAATCGGTATGATAAACGGTAAAGCCAAACTTTTACGCGACGACTATTGCGACGGTTTGGGCGCTTGCTTACCTAGCTGTCCTACTAACGCTATTTCCTTTGAAGAGCGCGAAGCGGCGGAATTTAACGAAGCGGCAGTTTTGGAAAACAAGAGAAAACAACAGCTCAACCCCGCTAACTGCGGTTGCGCCGGAACTATGGCAAAAACCTTCCAAAGACCGGCTTGCCATGAAGAGGAAGAGGAGATAGAAACGCCTATAAAGAGCAAAAGCAGACTTTCTCAATGGCCGGTTCAGATAAAGTTAGTACCCGTAAACGCAAGCTATTTTCACAATGCAAACTTGCTTATAGCAGCCGACTGCGCCGCTTATGCATATGCGAATTTCCACGAAGAATTCATAAAGGGAAAAATAACCTTAATCGGTTGCCCGAAACTGGATATGGTGGACTATGCAAATAAGCTTACAGAGATAATAAGAAACAACGAAATCAAGAGCGTTACTATCGTAAGAATGGAAGTTCCCTGCTGCGGAGGCTTGGAAAACGCCGCCAAAACGGCAATAAAAGAAAGCGGAAAATTCCTGCCCTGGCAAGTGGTAACCATATCCACCGACGGAAAGATACTGTATTGACAAGCTACTCTTTACTATGGTAGAACTAAAGTAAAGGTGTCAAATAATTGCAAGAAAGTTAGAAAAATATTGTTTTCTGAAAGGAGGAAACTATGAAAAAGTATATTTGTGTGCCCTGTGGCTATATCTATGACCCTGCTGTCGGCGACCCTGACAGCGGAGTTGCCCCGAATACGCCTTTTGAGGATTTAAGCGATGATTGGCAATGCCCTATTTGCTTTGTGTCAAAAAGTGAGTTCGAACCCTACGAAGAATAATATAAAAGGAGAAATAATAATATGAGTATGTTTTGTTTTCAATGTCAAGAAACGGCGGGCGGCAAAGGCTGTACCATCCGTGGCGTATGCGGAAAGACCGAGGACGTAGCTAAATTGCAGGATTTGCTGATTTATACCCTGAAGGGTATTTCGGACATAGTAATCAAAGGTAACGTCGACGTAAATAAAATAGAAGATATTAACTACCAAACGTTAAGCAGTCTGTTTATGACCATTACCAATGCAAACTTCGATGATAGTTCTATAATTAAGCAAATTACCAAAATGATTGGTATAAGAGATACTTTGAGAAACTCTGTAAAAGCAGAAAATTTACACGATGCGGCAACCTTTACGGTGACCGATAAGGATTCCATGCTGGAAAAAGCCTCAAAAATCGGCGTTCTTTCTATCGAAAACGAAGATATCCGTTCCCTTAAAGAAATGATAACTTACGGACTAAAAGGTATGGCGGCTTATACCGAACATGCCAATAATATCGGAAAGTTCGATATTACTATCAATGCTTTTATGTATAAAGCTCTTGCCTCACTTTTAGACAATACCATAACGGCAGACGACCTTGTCGCTCTTACCTTAAAGACAGGCGAACACGGCGTTAAGGCAATGGCACTACTTGACAGCGCAAATACCGAAAGATTTGGCAACCCCGAAATAACCAAAGTTAATATCGGAGTAAGAAACAATCCCGCAATTTTGATTTCCGGACACGATCTTACCGATTTAGAACAGCTTCTTGAGCAGACAAAAGGCACCGGTGTGGACGTTTATACTCACAGCGAAATGCTCCCCGCCCATTATTACCCGGCTTTCAGAAAGTATGAAAACTTCGCAGGCAACTACGGCAACGCTTGGTGGAAGCAAGTAGATGAGTTCGTTTCCTTCCGCGGTCCTATACTCTTTACCACCAACTGTATCGTTCCTCCCAGAAGCGAAGAAGTCCGCGGTAGGATTTTTACCACAGGCTCCACAGGCTACCCCTCTTGCAAGCATATAGTGGCTGATAAAAACGGCAAAAAGGATTTTTCGGAAATTATCGCTCTGGCAAAAACCTTGCCCGCTCCTCAAGAAATAGAAACAGGCACCATTGTGGGCGGTTTTGCTCATAACCAGGTCTTTGCTCTTGCCGACAAGGTAGTAGACGCAGTAAAATCGGGCGCAATTAAAAAGTTCTTCGTAATGGCAGGCTGTGACGGCAGAATGAAGTCCAGAGAGTATTATGCCGAATTTGCAAATAGCCTTCCTGCCGACACCGTTATTCTCACCGCAGGCTGCGCAAAGTACCGCTATAACAAACTTAACTTAGGCGATATCGGCGGAATTCCCAGAGTGCTTGACGCAGGACAGTGTAACGACTCTTATTCTTTGGCAGTAATTGCCTTGAAACTAAAAGAGATTTTCAACCTTGACGATATAAACAAGCTACCCATTGCTTTCAATATCGCTTGGTATGAACAAAAAGCGGTTATCGTGTTGCTGTCACTATTGTACTTAGGTGTTAAGAATATCCACCTTGGCCCCACCCTTCCCGGATTCCTTTCCCCCAACGTAGCCAAAGTTTTGGTAGAAAACTTCGGAATTGCGGGTATAGGCACCGTTAAAGACGACCTAAAATTATTTTTGAACTAATTTATCCAACAAGCCGCCTTATTTAAGGCGGCTTGTTTAATAAAAGTTGACAAGATAAAAGCATAATTATATAATATAAAAAAAGGAGTATTTTTGGATACGGTTAGGTAAAAACACGGAGAATAAATAAATTTAAGTGGCAACTTTACCGCTTTTGTTTGTCAACCGTTTTTACCTAAGCTATTGTTACTGATTTTGTGGCATAGTTTTTGATAAAAACTGTGCCTTTTTATTTTCCGTGTTTATCTTTTAATAAAAAAATTCAACAAAAAAACAATAAAAAGGAGATAACCTATCATGAAATATATAAAAAGTAAAAAATATAACGTAAAAGAAATAAACGAAAGAATCATGGGGCCCAACCCTATTAAACTTCAAGAAGAATTACTAAAAGACTGCCCCTTAAAAGAAGGCGCAACTGTAATGGACTTAGGAAGCGGAATGGGAGTAACTTCCCTTTACCTAGCTAAAGAACATAAATTTCGGGTTTTTGCCGCCGACTTGTGGAGCGAACCGACTGACAACATGCGCTTTTTTGAGGAAATGGGACTTACTTCTAAGCAAATTATCCCCATAAAAGCCGACGCCAATAACCTTCCCTTTGCCAAAGAGTTCTTTGACGGAGTGGTCTGCACCGATTCTTACCATTACTACGGGTTTGATGAAAGTTTTTTGGGAGAAAAGCTTCTTCCATTCGTCAAAAAAGGCGGATATATCTATATTTGCATACCGGGTATGAAAGTGGACTGCCACCACGATATCCCCGATACTCTTTTACTTTCCTGGACGCCCGAACAATTGGACACTATCCACGATATACCCTATTGGGAAAAAATCATTAAAAAAACCGCTGGTATAGAAGTATCTTTAACGGAAATGGAAATTAATATGGAGGCTTGGGAAGACTGGCTGAAAACCGATAACCCGTATGCTATTCAAGACAGAAAAGCTATGTATAACGGCGGTGATAAGTACCTTAACTTCATCGCCATAAAAATTAAAAAACTATAACAAAAAGAGAGCCGCCGTTTTTACGGCGGCTCAAACTTTTCTTCTTTATAAGACTTATTCCTTTTCTTTTTTTATCTTTTTCTTAGGAACGGGCGTAACTTTTTCCAATAGCAAAATTACTTCCTTACTAAGTTCACTATCCTCAACGTTAAGAATATAATGTTCTTTTGCCCCGTTGTACGGAGTACCTACCGACTCTTCCGACATAATATCCTTAATACAGTCTGCCTTTTTAACAAACACGGTATTGTCACACACAAGCAGTATGGGCTTATCATTAACGTAAACCATATACTCCCCGAACATTTTTTTGTACCTTACACCGCTTATAAAACTAATCTGTTCGCAAACAAACTCAATATATTCTTTGGTAGTCGCCATAAACTCCCCTCTTGCGTTATTTTGGAATTATTATATCGTATAAGTTAAATTTAATCCAGTATTATTCTTGACTGCAATAGTTTAAAATTTAATCGTAAAAAAGCAAAGACAATATTTTAGTAATTACCCGAAAAAGAAGTAGCCCTTCCTATTTCTATTATGTAAAAATACTATGTTTTAAAATATTTATATAATTATCTTTTGATATAATCAAATATTAGTTTTCTTTAGACTTAATAAGTAAATACATCCTTTTTAATATTAATAACATATTCAAGACAACTTTTATGACAAAATAAGAATTAAAGCCAATAATAATCTTTGGCCATATACCGTAAACTCCGCAAAAACTAACACAAAGTAAAATTATAACAATAATTAAAGAATATAATACATCCATAATTATCGTCAAAAATGTTTCCTGTAAAACTTGCTCTCCTTTAGTTTTTTTTGAATAATTTATGCCAGCCAAAATAGCTAGAAATGACAATAGAACTGTTGCTATAACTGAAAAAATTGTAATTAGCAATTCAGTTTTTTCTAAAAATTTTTCAAATTCCAACTGAAATGCAATTAATATTGCCAAAATAAGTGGAACTACGTAAAATGTAAAAATATCGGAAATCTTTATTTTTTTATTTTTATCATTTTTATATATGAAAAACTGGTTTTTAATAATTTTAAACAAAGAAGTTTTGCTGTTAAAAATAACAGATAAAATCATAATTGATGAAAAAGCTATCAGTGCTATTTTCATATTAACCTCTTAATATACTCTCAGCATATGTTTCTACCAGTTTATGTAAACTTTCAATCCTAAAAATATTTGTATCTCCGATATAATTCAATTTATTTGTTATGTCATTTCTTTTTCTTCATAAAGTGTTAACAAATCTTCATTGTGATATTTTTTGCATATTCTGCATTTATAAGCGGTTAGCGTTTTCTGGGTTTTCTTCATAAATTTTCTCCTTTTTACGTTTGTATTGGCTCTATTCTACATTTATATAAATTGTGTGAAATTAAAATAATAAAATTCTTTTAAGGCTTTACAATGACATTTTTACCAAAGTATTATTCGACAATAAAATTCTGTGAGCTGAAGTTTGAATAATATCTGCCGTTTTCGGCGGTAAACTTGAGAACGCAATAATCTGGGTCGGTGACGCCCTTCGAATAATAAAGGGTGTCACCGGTGCGCCAAATCATTTTTTTGCTTTCTGCGTCTTGCAATACTTCCATCGTACCTTTTAACATTACCCCGCGGAAAAACCGCTTATCACAAAAATAAATACACGCTTTATTATCGGCTAAGTATTGGGTAACACGCATGGAAGAAGTATTGGTGGTAAAATAAAATACCTTGATACCCTCCCGCTTTCTTGGCGGCAGCATGGCTTTGGTGTTAGGATAACCGTCCTTATCAACCGAACTTATAAAAGCTACGCTTTGTTTATCAATTAAATTTCCTATAGTTTGTTCTACGTCTCTTAACATATTTTCACCTCAGAAATAATCTAAATATTTTCCTTATCATTTTCGGCATTATCTTCTACTTGTATGGTAAAAGCGATATTGGTTTTCGGAGCTAGTTTCTTGTCCTTTTTCTGTTTGATAATTAAGAAAACGATAAACGCCGCCAACGCGACAGCGACTGCGCCGAGAACGCTTACAGCCGCAATTGCTCCATTGGGAATTATTGTGAGAGCAATAACGCCCAAAAACGCTTGCGCTCTTTCTTTACGGGACTTGCGGATAAGCAAAATAATAAATGCAATTTCGGCTAAAATAATGACGGACAACAGAATAACAAGCCACCAGAGATTGAGACTATTCCCACTTGACGGAATGGTTTCCAGTTGCACTTGAACTAAGGATAACTGTTCCTGCACCGCCGTTAAAGTAAGCGCGGAATTTATATTATCTATTGCGCTTTGTAAATATTCGTTCAAAATCGATAAGTTTTTGGAGTTATAATCTTTTTTTTGTATTAAATCATTATATTTTTCTTGTAAGCTTTTTATGGCGTCTTCTTTGGCTTCTTGCAAATCAATTTTTGCTTTCGCTTGACTGATAATATTTTCTACGCTTGCATAATTGTCGGCGTTAATGCTATCAATTGTGCTAGTGATTATTGCCTGAACCGCATCAGACGGGTTTGTCACGTATGCGTTAAGTTGTGACAAAGCGTTTTCTTTGGAGAGCAGCAATGGAGACTTCGATATAAAAGAGAAAGCGGTATAAGTAGTATCGGTATTGCTTTCTTCATATATAGGCTTGGCGTACACGGTATATTCTATATCTTGAGTTATATCAAAGGTAAGTGAATCATACTCTACCACTTCCCATTCCGTATTACTGTCAACAGTGGCAGAAGAAGGAATAACAATATATTTTAAGTAATAATATGCATAGAAGGTAACACTATTAGCGGTTGCTTCCATAGAATCGACGTCGAGAAGTATTTTAGAGAACACCAAGGAAGGCAAATCCAATGCTTTATACTTATATGTTAGTATTCCGGACGTTGTTGCCGTCGGCGCAGTATAAGTGACAGTATATGCAACGTCGTTTAGTTTCGGCAAAATAATTCCGGATAATCCCAAACCGGGATAATCGTTATGACTTGCCGAAATCGCTCCTGTAGCGTATATTTCCGGAGTGGAATTTATCATCCATACATAGCCGCTATCATCTATTTCCGGCAAAGGATACTCAATATTGATTATGCCTTTGGCGTGGTCTTTTAATGTATAAGTAATTTTCGGATCGGTATCGGTGAAAGTATCGAAAGTAATGTAATAATCCTCTTCGCTGAGTACAGGAAGAGTTACGTCTATTGTTTCTGCAGGATTGGCGCCGATTGTAGTTTGACGAGAAAGCCCCGCGGTCGACGTCGTAGGCTTTGTTATTATCTCAGAACTGTAATCGTAATCCCAAATAACGTTGCTACCAACCTTAACTCCGAAAAGATTTATGTTGCGGTCGTTACGAATAATACCCGTACCTATTATGTCCGCGTCATAGGCGATTATCCCGAACTCCCCATATCTTTCATCAAAATCGCTGTAAACGCATACTTCTCCGGTAAAATCCGCCATTACATTAAGTTTTTTTAAATTAGTCATTTGTAAGTTCTGTTTTACCGAATCTGACCGCGTATTATCTTTAATTATTATACTCCCACTGATATTTACACTAACAGTATTATCGCAGAATATTGCGCCGAATGATGAAGCGCCTGTTGAATTTCCGTAAATCTCTCCACCGAAAAAATTAAGCATAGACTCAGATGCATATATTGTAGAATAACCGACGTCTGAGGTATTATTATATATTTTTCCTCCATCCATACTGAGTGTTCCCTGGTTCATTTGTATAACGGGAGAACCGTTGTCTGTCTTGAAATTATATATTTCTGTCCCCGTATTAATGATTAGTACCGGATTGGTTGACAAAGAACCGGCAATTTTTACAAGCGCTTGAGAGCCACTATCTGTATATAAATTGTTACCGTTGAAAATAATATTTTCAAAAGTCAAGGTATAGGTCCCGCTAATTGTAAATATATCACCCGAGTTTGCGCGAGTTAATATTTTTCTATCTCCATCTGAGGTTATCGTAATGTTCTTATTTACTGTTATCCCCGAATATATGTATGCATTATTTAGAATATATATCGTGTCGTTGTTACTTGCCGCGCCCCATGCAGCAAAAAAACTTTCATAGTTCGTTCCGCCCACTCTGGCTACGTAACTTGGTGGATCGTCTTGTACCGCTTCCGCGGCAGTGGGTTGTTCTGCTATAAAACCAATGATTGCAGCAAAAAAGACCAGCAAAAAAACAGCTATGTACTTTAATTTTTTCATAATTTACCCCTTTAATTTTTAATATAATTGATTGCACGTAGTACGAGCGATGCAATTAAACCTTAATTACGTACATTATGACACAATTTTTATAAAAAAACAATATTTTTCATTTTTTATAAAATACAACAAACTTTAACAACAATCATCACCGCTATTTCATATTTTTCTTGTAATCGGCAAGCAAGAAAACTTCCTCAAACTTTTCTTCCGAACAAATTTCAAATATAATAGGAAAGAATCTTAGTTTCCCCATTTGTTGTGAGTTATTTATCATCTCCTTAATTTCTGTATCAAGCGGAAGGCTCAATAAATCAGCGCGGAATTTTTCGGGAATAAAAAAAGAAAGCTTGAAAAAGCCGTCCCAAACCGACAGCCAGAAAACCGTAGTTTCATTTTGTCCGCCGCGTGCTCCAGTCCATTTATAAAGTCCCTTAGCTAGCCACGCCTTGCCGTCGTTGTAATAATTCCAAATCAGCTCAATATCGTGTTTTGCCAGTTCATTGATAAAATTTACGTAAGCGCTGTTACCTTCTCCAAGCGCCTTTGCAATAACCTCACTTGAGGGCTTTATATCGGGATTTCTCAATAATTGTTCCTTCGTTTTCATAACTTCTGTTTCATTAATATTTACTTGTTCAGCTTATCTAACAAACTTAAAGCAAAGTTCTCAGCATTCTTGAAATCAAAATCATCAGGCTTTCCCTTATTCATTCCCCCGAAATATTTAAGAAAACTGTTAGTATTAAACCCTTTGCAACTGAATTCGTCTAATATAAAATAACCTTTAGACTGTAGTTTCTGTCTAAGTAGGGAGTGATCCTTTTCTACCTTGGATTTTCCTTGTACTCCACTAGTAGAGAAAATGAAACTTGGCTTTTTATCAACTTCAAGCAACCTATCAACAAGGTCAAGTAACGGTTTATAATGCTTTCCGCTGTCTATGCCTGAGCCGAAACCTATAAAGTCATAATCTTGAAGCTTTTCGATAACGACCTCTTCCGGCGTCAATACCGTTGCATTCAAAACTTCGGAAAACTTACTAGCAATTTTTGCGGTATTGTTGTGATGATAAGAATAGACGATTATAAGGCATTTACCTACTTTACCCACGTTTTCATTGTTTGTTTTCTGCATAATTTATCTCCCTTATACTATAAATTTGTAAAATTGAAGTTATAATAATCAACTATCATTACTTTTGGACAATATTATCCATTTAATCATTTTTTCGATTTCAATCGGCGAAAAAGTCTCTTCGATATTATTATATTATGTATTTGCTGATTTTCATAATTTTTATTTCAAATATCCCTTTCAATATTTGCAATATTTCTATAATTGTTCTGTTTTCACAAAAGTTAATCAAGGCGCAACTTTATTAGCGTACAATATATTCTTTGCTTGCTTTTCTGTATGTTATATCCATTTCCTTCCCTCACGCTTTATATTCATTATAAACTATAATTGGTTATTTGCAACTAATCTCAAAATCTATTAACCAAAATTATTAGATTTGCTTATACTTTACATCAATACAAAAAAGTGATAAGATTAATAAAAAATGAAATGGGCAATTATTACCTAAAGGAGATAAAAATGAGAGTTGCAATATACGGAGCGGGATCGCTTGGAACAGTTCTCGGCGCATATATAACAAAAGAGGGGGAACAAATTGATTTGATTAACAGAAACAAATCTCATGTGGAAGCGCTTAAAAATAGCGGGGCGAAAATTATCGGAAAAGCCAATTTTAACGTAAAAGTAAATGCACTTTTGCCCGAGGAAATGAGCGGAAAATACGATATAATTTTCCTTATGACCAAACAGCTTGATAACAAAGCGGTAGTAACGGCGCTTACAAAATTTCTTAGTGAAGACGGGGTGATTTGCACTATGCAAAACGGCCTTCCCGAACACAGCGTAAGTGAAGTAATCGGAGAGGACAGAACCTACGGCTGCGCAATCGGCTGGGGCGCGCAAATGACCACGCCGGGTGTTAGCGAACTAACGTCCGAACCCGACGCTCTTGTTTTTGCCTTGGGAGCTATGAACAAAGCCGCCGAAGAAAACCCTCATTTTAAGGAAATTGTAAGGCTTCTTTCCATTATGGGTACTGTGGAAATTCAAGATAATTTTATCGGCGTAAGATGGTCAAAGCTTGTGGTAAACAGCGCCTTTAGCGGTATGAGCGCTGTACTTGGCTGCAACTTCGGCGAAGTTTCCGACAATAAAACTGCCAGAAAATGCGCGCAAAGAATAATTAAAGAAATCATTGATTCCACAAGAAAAGGCGGTATAAAAATAGAGCCCATTCAAGGCAAGGACGTTGTAAAACTTCTTGATTACAACAACGCTTTTAAGCAAAAACTTTCCTTTATGATTATTCCCATCGCAATCAAAAAACACCGCCTTATCCGCGCTAGTATGCTTCAGGACATCGAAAAAGGCAAGCCCTGCGAAGTTGAAGCAATTAACGGCGTTGTAAGCGATTATGGCAGAAAGGTAGGCATACCCACCCCCGTCAACGATAAAGTAATAGAGCTTATTCACGAAATCGAAGCCGGAATTCGGAAACCATCCTTTGACAATCTCTCCGAATTCGCCACAGTGTTAAAATAGTAATTATAAAATATTAATGACTTTATCAAAATAGTGCAACCCAAAAGGTTGCTCTTTTATATTTGAAACTAATTTCACTTATTATGAATTAGTATAAAAGTTATGACATCGATTTTAGATCAGACATTAACTTTTAGTCGCTTATAACGTAGGTATAGGATTTTGAGATTATATTTATGATTTTATTTTTTCTTTCTTTTTCTTTTTTTACGCATTACTGTTATTGTTACTGTTACTATTACTATTACGATAATTATTACAATAAAAACAAGTGGTAATGCGGCATGCACATTATGGCGAAAGTACGGGCTCCTTAATGTACTGAAAATGTTTTGCCAACGGTTTTCATCAATGGTTATCCTCAAATTTTCTTCGGGTAAAGTGTCAGAATAGTATCTAAAAGTGCGTGTGTCTATCTTCTCAAAAATCAAATTGCTGTATTTTATTATTGGCATATCCTTATCAAGATACAAGTTTATTGTGATGCCGCCAAAGTCTTTCCACATAGCCGCGGGAGTAAGATAATAATATATATAACCGTTTTTTGCGTTGAAATTATAGTTCGGATAACCACCGAGTAAATAATTATATGACACTACCACGTCGAATTCTTCACTAGGTAAAAAATCCATCTGAAAATAGATTGCGTCTATGCGTCTGTCATTATTCTCCGTGTCATAATCATTCAAAACGACATACTTCCAATCATTTGTCGTTATGTCATCGGATTTAAGAGCATGCGTTTGTACTGAAAACGTAACTTCTTGATTATTAATAACAACCTTTGTTCCACCATATTCCACCTTCGGAGAAAGGAACATCGCTTGAGTAGAAACCTCATCTACGGTGGTGTTTTTCATTTTATAGGTTGCCACAATTTCTGCTGTAGCACCACTGACCCTTATATCTAATACTTCAGATAAAACCGCCAACTTGTTATTTTGCTCAAAGGTAATCGAAGAACCTACGTCTTCATCCTTAGGCGCAGCCATATTCCCTAGGGACAGCAATATAAATACCGCCAATAGTAATATTGTTAATATCCCACTTTTCCTTCTCATAAATCCCTTTTATTCAATATATAATACCCTTAATACAAATAGTACCACACTTCAAATGATATTTCAACTTGGATATATAAAAGCGAACCTCCTTAGTTTGCTTCTTCAGGAGGTTCTTTTGTTTTTTTAATAAGTCTTGTTAATTCAAATCAATTAGTTTGGCGCGTATTCCTTCAAGAGCGTTTAGATCCTTCACTAAGCGTTCAATTTCCTCTTTTTCACCACAGGGTTGCAATAGAATTAACCCGTCGTTTGCGCACGCTGTTTCGCTGACCTCATGTAAGCCTAGGCGGGATTTGATTATACAGCCATTCTTAGTGAGTGTTTCTTGAATTTTTAACGCGTTACCTACGCGATTGTCCACACGGACCCCAATTACGTAATAGCAAGACATTTTTGCACCTCCTCTGTCATCTTTATTAATGTTTGTCTTTTGCATTTATGTTTCAGCATAGAATGAAAAAAATATTTATATTGTTAATTATATCTTAATATAAGCGTTAAGTCAATTTGAAAAAAATTAGATTGTGTCAAGTATTTTCAGCATATTTTTTTTATTAATATTATTTTATATTACTTTTGCCACGAACTTACCGCCGATAATTCTTCTTAAACGGCGGGATAATTCGTCGCCTGTCCTTTCTATGCCAGGTATTGTATTGGGTTCTGTATAGCCGCATAAACCGTTTACGTTTTGCTTTGGCCTGTTATACGGCAACTTGGGAATAGGTTCCGGCACAATTTGCTGTTTGCCGGTTTTAACAAGCTGAAGAAAATCGCCTTTATATAAGCACTCCATTTCTGTATGTTTGCATTCCTCTTTCGCCTTCGTAACGAATGGTCCTGAATGAATTGCATTCGATATTTCTTGATCGTTAAGTGGAATTCCGACGATATTTATCGTTTGAAACCATTGCTTAATTTCACTTTCAGTTCCTTCGCAAATATAAATTGTGAGCTTGGATTCTTTTATTTTGATTTGTTACAATAATATCCGCTTCATCTCTTAAAGAAATTACTTCGTCACTCCTAAAATCACCATCACACTCTAAAGATGACCATTCTAAATCATCAATATCAATACGACCCGATTTATTGCGATCTCTTGTCAGAGTAAATATTTTGCCATGTGAAGCAGTTTTTGATGCATCGAATTTAGGATTTTTTTACTCAAATATGGATATTTTATATTGATATTTGGATTTTTTGCTCTCCACAGCATAACTCGTACTAATTAATTTTTTTAATTTAAGACTTTCAAAATTCTGTGCAAAAAACCGTGTGAAGTTGCTCCATTCTGGATCATCACAAGGAAGCAACACTGTTTTATCTTTAAACGCATCAGGGTCATAGTCTAAGTATGCGTTAATTTCATTTTGAATATCTGCATATTGGGTGTAAAACTCATCATTAAGCTATAAACTCAATATGCCTACCGCCGATTAGTGCAACAGTCGAAAAATGTCTCAAATATGACAAAAACGAAGTTTTTAGTGCAGAATAACGATCGCTCTAACTATTTTGTAATGCGTTTTTGTGACTGTTTATGTGCATTTGTCACTCCTATTTTACAATGATAGTGACTTTTAATTGTTTGTTTTCAGGTCATGATACGTGGCTCATAAAAAAGGCGCACATAGCTTCGTTTACTGCGCGGCTTACCGTCCAGTCGGGCGCGTTGATATTGAAGTCATGAACTAAATGGTTGTTTTCGGGATTATCGGCATCTCCCTTATCGCGGAAATCATAGACATATTCCACACCTCTTTTTTCAAGCTCGTTTACCAGTCTTTCGGAATGTACTTGGACAAAATCTCCATAAGCAGATGATACAAACATCGGCGGAAAATCTTCAATTTTATTGTTTTCTATGTTGAGTGATTTTGCCATGTCTATATATCTTGGATCGTCTCTGTACGCCGTATAAGGTAACTCGTCGGAAAAGAATTGATTAACATAAAAATGCGCGTACGGAAGGGGTATTTTTAGAACTTCGGTAAAGCTAAAGCCCGTGCTATTTACCCCTGCTGCTTTGAATCTTATATCACTCTCTACCCCATAAATACGCATAAGCTCTTCGTCAGCTAAGATAGAAAGGCTTAGCATTGTATAGTGTCCGCCGGCAGAATCTCCGGTTAAGAATACGTTTTGATTGTCAAAACCATAAGTTTCGGCATTTTCTTCATCCATTACAAAATTAAAAACAGCAAAGATATCTTGTATAGGCTCGGGCAACACCCTATCGGGCAAGAGATGATAGTTTATGTTGACCACGGCAAAGCCTTGAAGCGCTAGCGCCTGACAATACCTGTAAGAGCCTTCTTTGCTGCCTTGTACCCAGCCACCGCCATGAATGTTAATAATTACCGGCAATTTCTCTCCGGCGTTAGCTTCGGGGCGGTAAACGTCCAATTGATGATAAATATTGTCATCGCCGATATAATTTATATCAAGATATTCCTCAATGCCATCACGTTTTGTAGGTCTGTAAAATTCTCCCGGTCTGTTTCTAATAACCCATCTTTCGAAGGAAAGCTCGCTTTCTTCCCACTGCTCCAAGCCCTTGTCGGTAGGCAGAGTAAAATAGGAGTCGTCGGCTTTTATAGATACTTTTTCCACGTTAATTGCGGCGCTGATTTTTCCATCAAGATTTAATTGTAGCGCATTGTTTATTGTCTTATTGTTGCCAAAGTCGGCTATTTCCATTGATTTAAGACACCCATCGGCATCAAACAGCGCTCTCAAACGTAAAAGCGGAGGTTTGGTAATTCCTCCTGCCGCCTCGTTAAAATTAAAACCTGCGCTTATTGAATTCAAAAAATTGTTGGCTAAATCCGACACACCGGGAAGAAGGGAGCCTAAGCGAATCAGTTGCAGAGCGGTATTAAAGTTAATATTAATGGTGGCTGCGGAACCATCGTCGGCTATGGCGGCGTCGGCAAGAAGCAGCTCCAAGATAGATTTTACTAACAAATCATCTGTATTACCACGCAATAAAGACCTTACCTTATCCCAAATATCTTGATACGTCCAATACTGATCTTCTTCAAGTTCTTTCGCCTCGCCAAAAAATTCGTCTGCGGAAACACTTCGGAACTTATTTTCATTCTTTTCAAAAAAGCCGATAAAGGGACCGTCTGACTTTAGATAAATATAGGGGCGTGACTGCGTATCGTCTTGATAATATACTCCTAGTAAAACGTTTTTATCCTCTGTTATTTCCAAGCCAAGATAGTTCTTCGCCTCTCCGCCTTTGTCTATATCCAGAGTAAATTTTAAGGATACAGTATAGTCTTTTCTTGGCTGCCCAGCCATTTCATAAAATGCAGAAAACTCTAATTCACCGTTGATATTGTTATTAACTGCGGTCTTTTGAATGCCCTTTATTATCATATCCAGAGCTTTTTCTTTCTTGACGTCTCTAAGCAAGTTTACTTGCGCGCTAATACTCTTACGTTTTTTATAATTTATCGTTACGTCATGCCTACCCGGCTCAAAAAGTTTTTGGTTATCCTCCTCGGAAAGCATATCTTTCGTTACGCCTATAGATTTGACATCGCCGTTTTTATATTTTATTAAGACAGCGGCGTTTTCTATGGAAAATTCTTCGCTTCTGACGTTATCGTACAATTCCACAGAAACATCGGTTACCGACGGTACGTAAGCAATAATCCCAATCGTTAAAGCGCTAACTAGAATTGCAACGAGCAATAATGCGAAAATGAATTTTTTGTTCTTTAGTAAATGCATAATCCGACCCCTTTTCTTAACCAATATTAATAAAAAACGTTCGCGCCAAACAAAAAATATTACACAATACGTTCTATCTCAAAAAATACTGTATTGTTAGAATTATAAGCTTTTTAAGCTTTTATTGTCAATAGGTCACATATGCATAGCCAGATAAACTGTCGATTCCAGAACCTATATATATTCTCTAAATATACACTACCATCAAATGCACCATACTTTAAAGAAGTAACTCGTCAAGGATAACAAGCTTAACTATGCAAGAATAAATCGATTAAGGCAAGTCTTGCCAATTGTTTTTTTTCTTTACCCCATTCTCGTCTATTAGTTCTCTGCCCCGAAAGAATAACCGCGGATCTGGTTTATGCGGCAAACCTGTTTTTCTATTAAACCCATTATCCCAAACCTTTTTTCTATGTATCGCTTTTTTCAAAACTGTACTACAATGCTCTATATAAAAATCTTTTGGTTCAGAAGATAAATCTACAAAAATAAACCATACATCTTGATTAATCAAAGATTGAGCTCTATTCCCACTGCCAAGGCTCCATTCATCGGTATTATTTGTAGGTGATTTTGCCTTAACTTGCACATTTATCTTAACGCCTGAACTGTTTTCAGCGATAATATCAATATCGGCGGCATTATGGATTGTTCTTTTTGCTGTATAACCACGATTTATCAATTCCGTAAGCACTAAGCTTTCGCCCAATTCTCCCATTTCTATATTCTTACTTTGCTTACCATTTTGATTTTTTTGTTTTACTGTGTATCCGATTTGATTTTTTGGTTTACTATTTTCCCAAATTTGGAACTCAGCCTCAAGCGTTGTAAGTCCAACATAATCAGCGGAGTTTTTTATAAAATCTCTTACTTCATATTGCGCTGAAATATACTCTTCGTAATCAGTCTGCTTACTCCAGGGTGTTTTCAAAGCAACAATTTTAGAATTTACCTGTTTTTTTATAAAGGCATAAATATAGCTATCAAATGGCATATGGCAAAAAGTAAAATATTTATCAAAATTCGGCATTATGTTAGGATAAATTGTTAGTATTGCATAGATATTCTTAAAAGCCATATTTACAAACTTTTGAGCATTGCCATATGTAAAGCCAACATTTCTGCCAATTCCCGTTTTTTCTCTTTCAGCATTATAATTAGGAAAACACAGTATCAACTTATCACATATTTGTTTATGCAATGTATCAAAATCAACTGGAGTTTTGACTGGCAATGAATTAAAGTACAGCATTAATTGCTCTGTAAGAAATGCTTTTGCCTCTACTACTTCATCAACATAATCACGAATTTTCCATACATTGCCAGCGCTATTTAATGTTGCATCATTAAATGCTGGCTTTAAACAAAGGCTTATTACCTCTTGTAAATTGACATTAGGATTATGGTTAATGGGTAATGAATTTGCATAATTACATATCGCTTCTTTATTTGTCATTTTTCTCCTTATCCTCTGTATTCCTTGCGAATAATACTTAAGAACTCTATTTTAGTCGTAAAGCAATGCCCGTTGCTCTGGTGTTAGCTTCTTATATATTTGTGTAAGGTCAATATTGCCTTGTCCCCACCGCGCTCTTCCTTCCGTATGTTTGTCTAAAACCATAGCGGCAATTTCCTTATCTTTATCGGTTGTTCTGCCTTCTCTCTGCAAAGCCACAACAAGCTCTTTTATTTCTTTGGGATTGCTCGAATCGTGATATACCGATATAACATAGATTTTTCCGCTGGTAGCCTCTACCAATAATGCGTCCTCGTTCGCGTGTGCTTTTACCTTCATAATGCTCTCCTTATCTCATTAATGCTCCGTTGTTTTTTGGAATAATTGCAATATCTATGTTTTTCAACTCACAATATTTTTTTAATAGTTTTTTTGCCTGTTTTTCATCTGCTGTCCCTACTTTTACGACTACAATGTCACGCAGTATTTGTGCGCACTGATAATTATCAATATACCGAAACAAACCTGAAGACCAACCCACCGTTTCCTGATCAGTTTGGTTATGGTAATAATTCCAAAAAAGAATTTGTTTAGCTTCGTCTGGCGCAAGCTTTATTTTATAGTCAGTTGTGCATTGCACAAAGCCACTGAATAACCCGTCTTCGCCTTCTTCAAACTTATCACTTAGAAAAACCCCAAAAATCAGCCGTTCTTTTTCTTCTTTCATCTCTGGTGTTATGGCAGTAAGTACGCAAAGTCCACCACTGACATCTTTTGAAAGCTTGCGGTTTTTGGATCTATCTCCGTTATCTGTTAGGTTTTCTCCAGCAGATGCCTTCCAATCAATGAGCATTCGACTTTCATAGCAATCATTTTGAATTTGATCGTAAGGAAGTATCCCTTTCAGGTATCGAGCACATTGGCATTTACCATCACTACACCATGTGCGTTTTTTCACTATAATGTTCTCTTTTATGTTTTCCTTCGTACATACTCTGGCATATCCTATTTGCGTATCGTCTTTTCCCCCGTCACAGTAGTTGCACTTAAAGGCTATATTCCCTTCAGCTTTTGGTTTTGGTAGCTTTATCTCCCTTCCATTAGCATATATCTTATAACCTTCTTTGGGTTTTGGCTTGCAAACTTCGCAAGCATCTTCATTATCTTGTATATAGTTAATTTCGCATATTGGACATTTTATCAAACCCATATATTTTTCTCCTTTCCCGAGAACTCATTCAAGTTACCTATTATATAGCGTAAAACAAAAGCTGGCGTTGGACATAGAATACCTCTACGTTATATTACCATTTAATGGAAAATTTGTAAATAGAAAGCTGTCCCAAAATAGGCACATCTAACCGTTTATTCGTCTTCTTTAAATTACAATGTATTCGTAATGTTCCCTATCCACACTTCATTTTACAACATTCCCCAAAAACGACAGGAGTTGTTTTCCAGATTTGTCTTTTAGAGCTTTGAAGTGCCAATAAGTCCCTTTTGAGATATTGAAGGGTAAAAATAAGGCTTTTCAGGCTGTTTTTGCCCTATTTTTACGGTTTCATCGTGAGACAAACAAGGGTTTCAAGGTGTCTTAGGGTGTCAATAAGTCCCTTTCGGGGCTTTGATACTCCAATAAGTCCTTTTCCTTGTGCTTAATGTCATAAGTTTAGAAACCAAAGGTTTCACCTACTGATACCTTTGGAAAAAAAACTTTTTTTCTCTACTTTGGTTTTCAACTCTTAACGCTGAGATAGAGAAATCTGTCATTAAGCCAAAAAAAAAGCCCGACTGCGAATACTGTTCACAGTCGGGCTTTGGTCCCCAATTTACATCTATTTCACGAAACAGGACCCACCTATTTTTGCAAAAAAAATACTCTGAGACGTAAGTCAGAGTATTTTTATATTATTTGATTAAAACTTCTTAGTCTTTAATCATCATCAGAATCATCTCCAGAGGATTCTATTATACTGATTGCTTCGTCTGCGGCACTGTCATCCGGATCATCTCCGTGTCCAGGTCCCCAAATATCATCACACATAGTTTTGCCTCCTCGCCGATTTACTTCTTGTCTTCAACTTTTTTCAAGCCTGCGGGCATTTTGGGTTGATTGTACCACCAAACGCATGCTTGATTCGCCGAGCGCTCTCCGAGCTTCAACGCAACTGCCGGTATGATACCTTTGACCTTTTCTGTTAATTTCTTCTTTTCCATAATTGTGTCTCCTTTTTATTTTTTTGTGACATCTCTGTCCTTCCTTAAAGTAACATTCTTCACTATTAATTTTCAATACCACCTGCATATCTGGGCATTATTTCTACGTATTTGGTCAACAGCCTCATATGTCTCGCTTGTTAAATTGATACAAAGATATTAGTAATAGAATAAAAGTACAGAGCAGATGTATTATTAGCGTAATTATAAATCTTGTATCAAAACTGCCCACGTGTAGCTGTAAGCTTAAAAACGGAATATATGATATACTGTTTAACCTTTGAAACGCCGGATTTGAGTAGGCTGCGTTAGTGAATGCAAAACTCATCAATAATGCAAGTCCATAAATCACCGCTGCAGATAATGCTGCTATAACTGCATTCTTAAAAAGCGTTCCGATAAAAATCGTAACAGATGATAACACTAGCATTAAAACGTAAATTGCTACAGAATAAGACAAATATGCTAATAATGCACTTACCGCTACATATGATCCATTAAATACAATCAATATTTGGGTTGCCGATTGCGTAAGTCCAAAAACTAGTGCATATAAAAACAATACCACAAAGCCGATAGTCGTTATTCCAAGAAAAACAATGAATTTGCCTATGAATATTTTACGGCGACTAACCTGAGACGCAATAAGGTTTTTGTATTGTCCGGTATGATATTCAAAAACGAATATATAAACCGCTGCTACGATAGCAATTGCCCAAACAAAAAAAGCCGCTATCGTGGAAAAATAAAACATAAAACCGGAAGATTCCGAACCCTTAACTTTTTCAGTCAACAGATCTGCATTTAAATAATCGGATTCTATAGTATTAGTGTCAATATAAAACTGTAGCCTTTTACAATTATCCTCATAGATGCTTTTCTCTCTTTCGGACAAGCTACTACTATATTTGGATAGAATTTCTTGGTATTCTGATATTTCGTTTTGATATTTTAGCAGCATTACAGCTCTGTCTTGCACAAAATGCTCGTTTACCGGCATAATACTAAAATAGTTTACTGTAGGGAAAACTAAAACTACCAACAAAAATACAATAAAAAATATGCATGCGGTTTTGTTGTAGCATAATTTGTGTGTTTCAAAGCTGATCGCCTTTTTTAGCTCGGTCATTGAGCTTCTCCCGTTGCCACGACAAGAGACAAAAATATTTTCGTTAAATCTTTACTTCTGATATCTTCATCTTTATAAATCACCTTTCCGTGATCGAGAAGGACTGCACAATCGCTAATACTCTGTATATCAGGAATCGTGTGTCCCGAAACAAGTATAGTACAGCCCTTTTGAGCAAGTTCACTGATTAACTCTTGAAAAAGGTGTACACTTACGGGATCTATTCCATTAAACGGTTCATCCAACACAATTAGTTTTGGCTTGTTCAATATAGCATAAGCGAAATACAAACGTTGTTTCATGCCTAATGAATATTTTTTTACCGCTATGTCCTTTTGTGATATTAAGCCCACCAAACTCAATGCCTCGTCTATCTGCGCTGCAGAAATATCATCATATAAAAAAGATAAGGCTACAAGATTCTGTTTCCCGGTAAGTTCTCTATAGAAGCAAGGAGTTTCTATCATAAAACCGATATTTCCATCTTTATTATCAACAATCCTTTTTCCGTCAAACTCGACAAAACCGCTATCGGCAAATGCCAAGTTGCAGATTATTTTCATAAGAGTACTCTTTCCTGCTCCGTTTAATCCTAATAATGCACAAATCTTCCCATCGGGAATAGAAAAAGACACTTTGTTCAATATCTGTTTTTCTCCATATTTTTTGCTTAATTCATTAATTTTCAACATCTTAACCTCTCAAATCCTGCCTAGATATTTTTTTCGTATAAATCAAAGTACTGGCAATGCTAAGTGCAATTACAAATATAGACGTTAGTATAATAGTTAACCAACCATTTGTAAAAAAGCTAAAGATATCAAGTACACTATATAATTCACCATAACGTAGAAACGCCATAGGAATTATTCTAAAGATTATTAAATCGTCAATACCTATTACTATATTTACCAAATAATAAATTAATTGCGAAATCCCAAAAGTTAAAACAGGGGCTATTATCGACAAAAAACGATTCTTAATTAGTATAAAGAAACTCATTATGCAAGACCAAAAAGCCATCGACATTGCCAATGATAAAACCTTTGGAAAGAAAATAGAAACGAAAGCACTTTGAGCGTAATATCCTTTAGAGTTATACAACAACATTTTTGCAGAACTATCACTAAGTCCGGCTATCATAGGACATAAAATAGAGAGCATAAATATTATAGTAATCAATATAAATAAAAATACTGATTTCCCGGTAAAGACAGCCCGCCGTCCGACAGGCGAAGCAATCTGATTCTTTATAGTCCCATTTACATAATCTGAATTAACCACATAAAATGTTGTAAATATAGCAAGAAGGGGTAGCACGACACCTAATATATTTAATATTTCTATCATAATATAACTGCCACGATGCTGTAGATCAAACAATTGTTCATGGTGTCCCAAATATTCCGATTCAAAAGTTCCGGTTGTCAACAAATAATCGTAATACTTATATTGCTGTTCATAATCAACGTTGGGGTCAATAATGGTTCCGGCGGGAAGACTACTATTTTCGCCATTGATGAAGGACAAAGTGTTCTCATAAAACATACGTTGTTGAATATATAAAGCAGTTTCGTCTTCTTTTTCCGTGTCTGATAACGCACCTCGTTTCGGTAACGGAAAACTGTATGCATAAACAACCGTTATACTAAGAAAAATAATGAAAAACACAAAAAAAGCAACCACAATATATCTGTGCTTGATTATCTTATATGTCTCAAACTTTAATGCCTTTTTTAATTTCATATTTTAATTATACCTTAGAAGAAACGATGATACAAGTCTACCACATATCATCGTTTCGATTTCGTTAGTTTGGATTACGTTATGCAATATTAAACCTATAGATACCTGCTATATAATAATGGATATCTCTGTCCAACATAAATCTTCCTTTTTCATTAAGTTCATATATTACGGCTATCTGAACGTTTGTTTGTGAAAACGACAGCGATGTGGAGCCATTAAGGTTTGTAAATGACCAAGCACCCCAAGTGGTTCCATTTGTTTGTCTATACAGTATTTTACCCGTACCAACAGTGGTCGTAGAGTTAACATAAAAGCCAGAGGTTAAGCTATTTAGTTTAGAATTATCATTATAAAATACACACGTTCCACGCGGATCTTGTATGTATGAAAACTGAACAGTGGTGGCCCCATTAGCATTAATATTATTGGGTTGATCAAGACCACTGACAGGTTCTAATCTGTAAGACGCACCAGTGGAATCTGTGCCTGTAACAGAATAGCACTCTTCATTGATATAGCCTCCAAAAGCATGAACTCCACTACCAAGATAATAAGTTACTTCTTGATCTGTATATGAGACTCCGGAAAAATTCTTATTCTTTGTCCAACCTAATCTAGGCTGAAAAGTAAACCATCGAGGCTGCACTTGTATATCCCCGAATGAATTTACATTGTAATTAGTTTGCACCGTATTTGCTGCATTAGAAAGATCGGACGTACTGTCATCTGTTGCCGCGTAGGCAACAGCATTTTGTCCTGCTCCACAAAATACAAACGTAACCATACAAACCAATGCCATTATTGCGACTATAGCACTAATCATAAACTTCCTCGTTAATCTTGTTTCCATTTTGCATATCTCCTTTTTATTTTTTGTGACATCTCTGTCCAACACTAAGGTAACATTCTTCACTATTATTTTTCAATACCATCTGCGGATCTGGGCATTATTTCTACGTATATGGTCAAAATAAAAGCCTGGTTCTTTTACCATGGCTTTTATTTTACGAACTATTTTTTATTGTTTCCTCGTATCACCATCATAGGCGTTTGCATATAGAGCCTTATTAGTGGAAGGCATATGGAAATCAGCACTGCCATTAACGTAAATACAAACATTAGCCCTATCGCCAGTGGCTTTATCGCAAAAAAGACCAAATTAGGATTTATATCCCCAATAAATGTTGAATTAATGCTTGCCATCACACCATAGCTAACAGGTATCGAAAGCAAAAATGCCAAAAGTGTGATCAATAAAACTTGCACTCCAAAGATAGATAATATATCTCCGTTTTTTGCACCTAATGCCTTGAGAACACCTATTTTATAGCTATACTTTTTTATCGTAAGCGTGGCATAGAAGAACAAGCCAAGTGCAGTAACACAAATAAGTATAATCATTATGGTCTGCGCAAAATCTTTGACTTTTATTAAATAATAATCTGCATCTCTTATTAGTAATCCGTAAGACGTATAATCCGTGTAACTCTCAAAATAGTAATCTGGGTTAGCTGCATAGAATTCATTGTTATGCGTTTGGTATATAAATTTGCTTAACACTTGTTTGTTTACATCCCAATCAGGTCCCAATGACAAGTAAAACTGTCTAAAAGTTGCATTGCTCATGTATAGATCATCCGCATTGGGAGTGTACCAATATAAAATATTATCATTCAAATCATTGTCAACAACACCAATTACTTTATAAGCAAAACCACTCAAATAGTTCCTTTCAAAGCTAAAATCGAAATAGTCTTTTATACCAGTAGCTGAATATGTACCAAGAAATTCTGTTGCAACATTTTCATCTATACTGGTTATATCAACATTCATTATTTGAGCCACGGTTTGCTTGTCAACAACTACCCCCCTTTCTTCAATATAGTTATCTATTGTTGATATAAAATCAATATCATTCAGCCCTAAATACTTTAACTTCTTTATATTTGTATCCGCAACTATCGCTCCGGTCTGATCAATGAAGTAGGTTTTATAGACCGAACTATATTCTTGTTCTTCTACCAAAGAATATATCGAATCGGGAGTACAGAATATTATCTGCAAGCTTGTCAAGTAAGTTTCCTCAAAATCGTGTTTGTTATTGTCGTTCTTGAGATATGAGTATAATTCATAATCACTGGCAACAATGCCTGCAATCCTTAATACTAATCCCGTATCAGTATCAACTAATGTTTGTCCAACTACGTCAGCGATTTCTCCTGCGCATACACCATAATATAATAAACTATTGGCCATATAATCGTATATCAAAATGTCATTGGTTTCTTTGGGAATAGAACCAAACTTTATTCTCATATTAAACTTAGAAAAATCCGGAATGCTCACAGCTTCTCTGAAGCAACGTGCTTCATACGAAAATGAAGTTCTATCCGTATATATATAATTATTCGTAAAGTCTTGAAGATTCTTATTGAAAAAGTATGATTTGTAAAAATCTGCTTTGCCTTCAGTTAATCGGGTTAAATATTCCAAATCATCGATAGATGCCTTTTCGTAAAATAATACCGGACCATTTTTAGTATAATATACTTTATTGACGGCATCATACTCTTCTCTTGGATAATCAATATATTTTGTTATTTGTATTAGTCCTTGATTATTCTGCTTTAAGGTATTGACTAAAGCATCTTGCTGATCATATCTGGCCAAAGACGAAAATATAGTTGTCAAAGCTATAGTAGCAATTAACAATAGCATCACAAACAAATTACCGATAATCGATTTTTTGAGATTATCACCTATCATCTTCAACGTATCTCTAATAGAAATACCACCATAATTTTTCGATAGTTGTAACACCTTCGGTTCTAAAACGGCAGTTGCAGCGGCAAACAATTTATCCTCTATAATTTTCCCGTCTGACAACACAATCAATCTGTCTGCGTATTGGTCAGCAAAATCTTTATCATGTGTAACAACAATTACCAAACGTTCTCTAGCTATTTCTTTTAATAATTCAAAAATTTCTGAAGATGTCTTACTGTCAAGATTTCCGGTTGGTTCATCGCATAACACAATTTTGCTATCCTTAGCAATTGCTCTTGCAATTGCTACTCGTTGCTGTTGTCCACCGCTTAATGAATTTATTTTTCTATCAGCTAACTCATCAAGCCTCACCAGTCTTAAAGCTTCTTCTGCTTTTTTTCCCACATCACTCTTATTCTTTCCTTGCAACCGACAAGCAATTTTTATGTTTTCGATAACGGTATAATCGTTGAGTAAATTATATTCTTGAAAAATTAAACTAATATCATTATTTCTATATAAGTCAAAATCTGATTCTTTAAAAGAATCCATATTGATTCCATTATAAATAATGCTTCCCTTCGACTGTTTATCAATACCGCCTAAAATATTCAATAACGTTGTTTTTCCGCTTCCACTTTTGCCAACAATAGCAATCAGCCCTTTTTCATCAAAACTCAAGTCTATACCATCAAGAGCAACTACTTTTATCTTTTCTTTTTTGTTGATATCAAATGTTTTAGAAACATTTTTTAGCTCAATCATATATTCTCCTTTCTTTAAAACAAATGCGAGGAGTAAACCTCGCATTTGTTCAAAGGTTATTTAACTTATTCGCCATAATACCATGTAATGTTGTATCTATCAAATTCCGTATAATCATCTATTTGATATTTGTCTTCGTTCGGATGCGGTGTGATCATAACCGTCCAACCTTTCATTATGTCGGCTTCTATGTGACCTAATCCAAAGGTATGCCCCATTTCATGTAAGGCCGTATGCTTTTTATAGGCAAAGTTTTTGCTATCCAAATGATCTGTAGAATATGTGATAGTCGAACCTGTTACTGCGCCATTAGTACTATTAACAGTACTCGAATTAACAGCATTTGCATCTGGATGTCCGGATACGGTTCCAGTCTTTGCAAATTTATAAGAACCCGATGAAGATGCTGTATTAACGGTAACCACACTTGTTAATGTATTGGCTTTAGATATAGCATACTCTGAAATGGTTCGATAATCTCCAGATACTGACGTAGGAATATAATAGCTTATAGTTCCATTCTCCAAATGTCTTGTATAGCCGTTAGTTGTATTATAAGCCTTCCCTCTTCCATAATTGTCTACCGCCTGCTCTTTTTGCTTTTGGGATGGATTACATGCACTTAACGTTACCGCCAAGAGAACAACACTTTCAGTAAAGTCGTATCATAAATAAACGATAATGCAAAGACAGCTATTAGTATTCTTAAGAACAGGAATATTTCCGACTCAACAAACAAGCAACAAAGTGAAGCGACTATAAGATAGCCTGAGTATATAAGAGCAAGCCATTTCTTTTCAACTCTTGGCGCTGCAAACATGTTGAAAAAGCTGGATATGATTACTGTTTCCAGTAACACACCGAACACATCAATTACTGCCTTCAGAATATTCATAATCACCCCTTCGTTATGTATTTACTAAACTCCGCTAGGACCTCTCTCCTCTTGTGTTTACTCATATATACCGTCATCCTGTTTTTCAACAGAACGTCTGTAGCGTTAATTGTCTTTATATACTTCATGTTTACGATAAAGCTCTGATGTATGCTAACAAAGCCACTCAAACACAAAACCTCTTCATAATCTGACAGTTTCCCGATACATTCATATCTTCTAGCTTTTGTGTGTATGAATAGATGCCTATTATATGCCTCAACATAATAAATGTCTTTATACTCAACAACAGTTTTTACTCCTTGCCAAGTTATTAGAAATTCTTTATGAAGTTCTTTATAGGTATCTAATGCTCTAGCATAATCGCTGAAAAAATCACTTTTCGAAATTGGTTTTGCAATTAGTTGAAATGCACCGACTCTAAATGTTTCTGGTGCATATTTAGTATGACTTGTGATGAAAATGATGATAAGATTGTTGTATTTTAGCTGTAATTTTCGAATTGTGTCTATCCCGTTTAATTCGTCCATCTCGATATCCATAAAAATAATATCAAGTGGCTTTGGAGTGTCTCCTGAATAAAACATTAATAAAGCCTCGCCAGAACTAAAGGCATTTATCTGAACGTCAGCTAACCCATTTTGAATATTGAATTCTTCTATGTATGATTTTACGTTATCATGGATAGTCGTATCATCATCACAAATGGCGACATACATGTTTTAATTCTCCCTTTATATATTTTAATTATACTATTTTATAATAATTAAGTCAATCTTAGGCCGCAGAAGATGTCAAACAAATTAACTTTTAAACTACTTCCCGCCTATATAACTGTTGATATGAATAATTATTGCTTCTTTTTGTGTTTTGGATAATTTCTGCCATCCCTCATAAACTGCCATAAACCCCATATCTATCGGAACCAGGTTCTCGGATTCATCGCAAAACAATTGAGACATTGAAATATCTAACACTTTGCAGATTTTTTCCAACGCGGATACGCTCGGCTCATAGTTCCTTTTCCCATACCAGTTAGAAATGCATGTTTGAGATAAATCACGCCTGTGCTAAACTGTAAGTTGACATATTCTTTGCTTTCATTAAAGTCTTAATCTTCGCCTTTATATCCATAATTCTGTTTCCTTTATTCTTGTTATCGTTTTTATTATAATCAACTTTAACTAAATGTATAAACAGTCTTAATTACTCATTTGCATAGTCTTGACTATCTATGTTACGTGTTATAAAATATGAATTAACCTAATAAGGAGTTGTTGTCATATGAAAAAATCTTTTTTAGATGCAGTTTTAAGCGGTAAAATTACCGAGGAACTCAACAGTCAAAGTCCTGATATGCGTAAGCTTATTGGCATACTTAATGAAACTATGAACCAACTTCAATGCAGTTTAACCGATGAACAGCGCATGATTCTAGACAAGTATATTGCTGTTCAATCGGAGTATGAAGAATGCTGTTTTCATTAGCATGTTTTCTACATGTTCGATAATCCTTGTATTTGAATCTTTCCAACCACCGAATTTCATAACGGCAGGATACTTGCTTAGTGAATTTACTCTGTCAACAACAACATCAACAGCCTTGTGATTTTTGCTACTAAAAAGAATTGATTTCTTATTTATTATTGCATTAACTAAAATGTTGCTGACAACTTGTGATTTTCCTGTACCCGGAGGACCTGATATAACAGACAAATCATTCGTTAAAGCTTTTTTTACTGATCTCATCTGCTCTTCATTAGCTGCAAACACTTCATAGAATTTAACGTCTGTCATATATGAGGTAAAATCATTTTTCAACCATTTTTCTAAGGCAGTCCCCTTATATTGACTTGGCTGCAAATTCATTAAGTTAACGAGTTCTTTTTCCAAACCAACTGTGTATTTCTTTTCTTCTTTCTCCACGCAAAAAACAATCGCTTGATTGCTAATTTTTGCATCGCCATTGCTGATAGATTGATCTTCAGACCAATTCCATAATGGAGTAACTTTTTTTAGCTTATCTAAAATGGAATTAAAATCGAATTCATCTTCATCAAGCCCAATCTGTTTCTGCAGATTAATTAAATCATAAATAGAACTTTCGGAATCATTGCTTTCTTTTTTGTTAAAATAAAACTTAACAATAGCCGAATTTAGGATAGGTATTCTTCCAATTGAGTTGTCCTCTTCCAAAGAAAATACGAAAATAGGCATTTACTTTTTCAATGAATTAATGTATAAAAGGGGGTAGCCCGCATATGACGTATAATCCTTTGTAAGTTCAAACGTCTTTGACATGCTTTGAACACTATTGTTTATTTCGTTAATATCGCCACTAATTGCCCGCCCTATAAACAAATTATCATCAATAAGTATATATCGTTTATTGTTGGAATATATTTCGTAAAAGTTACTTTGTTCCGCATCAATGCAACGCAAATAATATCGGCATAAACTTTTTAAATCTTGCATTGTTCCTCCCCTACCTTGTTGTATTCATCTAATACCACATTTAACATATTGCTTTTCGTGAGACAAACCAGAGTTTCAAGGTGTGTCATAACTACGAAATCTATCAAGCACTTTTTGCAGAAATGAGTTTCAACCTTTCAAAGACTACAAAATGTAACAACAGATCATATGGCGAAGTTGCCACAATAAAGTTGTACAAATCATGCTCGCATATATCGCTTATAAGGAATTGTTATTAAATATCTTTGTTGTGCTTGTCTATAAACTCTGCATTTTGAATTTTGATTAAGCCTACTTCGATTAACTGCTCCTTTGTCATTTTATTTATGGTGTAATCTTGATTAGTGTATTCTGTGTTTTTTTGTATTCCTGCGTCTTTCATCCAAATGCCGATAAGTTCTAACGCCTGTAATAATTGTCTTGGTCCTTTTACGATTTTCAATGCGGGCGTTGTTTTATGCGAAGCAATGGCAGTATCATCTATTAGTCTGTTGTTTGTTTCAACGTAATCTTTGGGGTTAACGCCTAAATGCACCCTTATTGTTGCTCCGTTAATTTTTATCTTTGCTACCATTTTGCCCTTTGCCGTAAACGTTTCTTGTTTCCACGCTATATTATTAGAAACTCCTTGATAGGAAAAAAGACAATTTTTGATGGCATTATATCTTTCATCCGTCTTTGGGTCGTTTAAGTGCAACCTTGCGGTAAACGAATAATTATAAATTGTTGTTGCCTTACTTCTATCTTGCGCTGTGTTAATATCGACTATATTATTATCATTTAATATTTCATCGTCTATGTTCACATCAATTATAGCGATAGCGTTATCGTTTTCCTTGTTAGAATCTTCTCCTTTATCGATTTCATCAACATTATTCATATTTTCATCATTTGCGTTGATAATAACATTGTTTTCAATGCTATTTTCGCTTTTGTTCTCTATAACAGTATCATTCCTTTTGATGTTTAGCCTTAAAAGGAGATAGATAATGTAAGCCGCTAAAATAACAACGATGATAGCAAGAATAATGATAACCAAGATCGCGTGATTAGGGATAATGACAGCCGCTGACAAAAGCGACAGAGAATATGTTCGTTGTTGTTTTCTCTTTCTTTTTTTCAAGTAAACTATGACAAGACACTCTATGAAAATAATTATTGAAAGTAAAATTATTACCCACCAAAGATTGATTACCTCTCTATTCGGCGATATGCTTTCAAGTTGCTCTTTTGTATTTTTCAATGCTTCATTGATGGCAGCTATCGTTGCCGAATCATTTATTTCAATAATACCGTCAGCGTAAATTTCATCCATATTTGAATGATTTTCTTCTGTATAATCATTTGTATCTTTTAAGGTGTTGAAAAAATCTTCCAGCTCTTTTAAGGCTTCTTCTTTGGCAAGCTGTATATCTATCTCCGTCTTTGCGTCGGCAATGATGTCGGCTATGTCGGTATAGTTACTGCCGTCTACGCCGCTAACTGCGTTGTCAATTATCTCTTGCACCGCCTCCGACGGGTTTGTTACATAAGAGTTAAGTTCGTCCTCCGTTTCTTCTTTAGCAAGCTGTATTAGATCTAACTTAGCCAAAATAAAGTCACCTAATTCGGAAGTTTCAAATGTAACCTTACCATCGTCGACTATAACTAATTTTTTGACTGCCAATCCATCTTCAATGATGATTATTTCACATACCGTGCCGTCTTCAATGCCGACAACATTTAGCGTGACCGTTACGGTATTTCCGATTGTTATATTGACATCGCCTACGCTAAGCTTGGCATTATAAAAGCCAACTAGCTCTCTTCCGTTAGAAATTGATAGTCTGTCATCCGCCTCTGATTCGCTTATTTCGGCAACCCAAAATATAGAATCGGGATCCACACCTTCAATAATTTCTATTTTTGCGTCAACATTTCCAGACTGCAATGACGTTGCCAAAATAGTATAAACAGCGGTTAAAAATGTCAATTCATAGTTTGTTCCCGCAGAAAGCGTACCTTGCAAAATAGTATATTTCCCCGCTGTACTTCCGCTTTGTCTTGTAAGTGAACCCGTAAAGCTGTCGCCGTCAAAAAGCGCATCGGCAGTATATATTAGGTTCGCATCCGTATCGCCTTGTTTTATTGTTAAGGGAGTAGCGGTTACGGTTATTGCTTTGGGTAGGATTTTGATTACTGCGGTCATCGCTACGGGCGCAAAATAATTTGTCGAATCCGTGCTAAAAGTTGCCGTCATCGTTACATCACCGTCTGCGACATTTTTTGCGCCGACGCTATAAGACACTTCAAGTGCGATGCTGTCGTTACCGATTGGCAAGGCGCCGCTTATGACTAATGCTTGCGTTAAACCGTTATAAATATATGAACCGCCAACAAAAGCGACTCCGCTCATATCATAATTAGCTTTAACAATATTGAATTGTCGCGTAACATTGGTTAAAGTATAATTACTATCGGATGCACTTGCTACAGCGGAATACGGACTATCGTTTGCGTTAACCGCCTGTCCTGAAATGGTTAATGTCAATGTTTCCCCATCGATTCCCGTGTTGACGGTTGCGGATGGTACTATTGAATTACCGGTATATTCCCAAGTAAAACCGTCCTCGGAATCCCAATCTACGATGACGGACTTAGGCATAATATTGACAGAAATCCCTCCGCTTATTGTCGAACTGCTTACAACACCGTCTGTAATAGTAACTACACAATAGTAAGTAGCCGAGTCTGCAACATCCTTAACTGAAAACGTGCTACTCACTGCGCCGTCAATCAGATTTTCTTGAGACACAGAGTTTTTGTACCACCGATAACCTATTGTATATGTATCGGATAAATCGTGTTCTGCCGCTACCGAAATATTGTGCGATGCGCCGTCGTATGTAGCGCTGTGCGCGGCGCTTTCGTTTACAGACGGGGCGTTTATGCTCCAAATCGCGGTTAAAATGATGTCAGAATCAACGAACACAAGCACGGAGCCTTCCATATATGTTTCGTCACCGTCGCTCCAACAAACAAAAGTATAACCGATTTTTGTTAGGTTCCCCGTGTTTCCCAAAACCGTAACGGACTTTCCCTCATAGTATTCATTGCCATCTATCGGCACATTTCCGCCCGTGTTATCGCCGCCTTGGTAGGTAATTTGCAGTTTTATATATAACGCATACTTATCCCCGATTTTTATCAATACTAATCCGTCGTTATCCAATGATACCGAGCCGCTAACACTTTCCGTCCATCCTTCGATAACGATACCTTGATTTTCTGCGCTAAGTCCTATTGTCCCTGTAAAGTCACCGCCCGCAATATTAACTTTTTGTCCCGCGGCAAGGTAGATATTACTTGACTCGCCACCATCCGTTTGATTGCCCGTTACCTCTGCGTTGCCTGATACATTGAGTGTCCCTCCGACATAGATACCTCCGCTTTCGCCGGATGTATTATTTGAAACAGAGCCGCCTGATATCGTAAACTCTCCCGTATCGGATATATATACACCGCCGCCGTTTGACTGCGAGATATTATTACTTATGCTTCCGCCAGATAGAGTAAACTCTCCGCCCGCGCCTACATATATTCCGCCGCCGTTATCGATGTTATATCCGCCCGTAATGGTGCCGTTACCGCTTGCAGACGAATCCTGTATGGTAAACTCGCCTTCGACTTTAATGACATATCCGTCTGTTATCGGCGAATCAAGCCCTCGGTCTATTGTATGCCCGTTCAAATCAAGCGTTATATGGTCATCTTGATTAACCGTTAAATAAGGAGTGCCGATAGTTCCAAAATCTCCGTCAATTACCAAAACATCCTTATACAAGGTTACCACAGCTTTGGATTCGCTCGTTGTCGAAGCTGCCATTGCGGCATCCCAAGCGTCCTTGAAATTCATATAATATTCGGTAACTCCGTTCAATGTTACGGATGCCGCATTGACATTAGCGGGAGTTGAAACGGATGCCGCATAATACCCGCTGTCGGATACTCCGCCGCTATAAATGGGTTTCGCATAAATTTTGTAGTCCGTTCCGTCATCAGCCGAAAAAGTTAAAATATCATCTTCACCATCAATCCAAACCGTGTTGCTTTCCGGACTGTCGGTGCTTTTTAATACGGCATATTGAAATCCGCTCTCCCCAAAAAAATCGATGTCATAATATGCTTCCGCTATACTGCCGATATCGATAAGCACAACCTCAAACATTACCGAATCCGAGCCTATTTCCTTGTATTTATATGTAAGTTTTCCAGACTCGGTTATTGTCGGCGGGGTGTAAGACAAAGTATAATCAGTATCATTTAGGGCGGGAAGGGAAATGCCATCAATAGTAAGCCCGGGATAAGACGAGTGTGTTGCCGAAACTTCGCCTTGTGAAGAAAGCGTAGGCGCCGTAATAATATCCCATAAATACCCCGAATCGCTTATGTTGGGAAGGCTGTAATCGATAGCAATTACACCGTTACTTGTGTCTTTAAGAGTATAAGTTACCGTAGGATTATCGTCTTCAAAGCTATCGTTAATAACGTCATAGTCTGTTGTATTTAAGTGGTTAAGCGTGATATCTCTTGTAACGCTTGGCGCGCCGATTGCTGTTTGACGGGCTAACCCGTTTGTCGTTGATGTAGGATTGGTTATTACAACTGCGTCGTTGAACTCATACTCCCATTCTAAATCGGTGCCCTTTGGCTGCCCAAAAAGATATTCGTTGCGGTCATTATAAAACTTGCCGTCAGAAATATCCGCATTATTGACAATCGTGCCGAAAATCGTATTCCTTGTATAATTTTTGGAATAAATTCCCACTTCTCCCCCAAAGTCATAATTTCGGTCACCATCTAAATAACCCGCATTAACCAAAACTGTGCCGTCATCTCTGAGATTGATGTTGTTGGGACTGCCGCCGGTTAGTGTTCCGCTTGCTATTGCGCCTCCACTTACATTACCCGTAACATTGACGTCACCTGCGACATAAAAATTGCCCGAAACAAAAATCCCGCCTCCGTTTTTACCGCTTGCACAAGTGTTGTTTGTTATTGTCCCACCTAAAAGTACAGTCTCTTGAATTGGGGATTGCCAATACTGATAAATTCCGCCGCCGTTCGATATTGAACTATTTAAGGTTATTTCGCCTCCCGTCATTTTGAAACTGCTGCTGTTTATGTAAATTCCACCGCCGCCATAGGTGCCTTCAGTATAATTGTTAAGTATTTTCCCACCCGATATCAACCCGGTGGATCTTATAAGTATGAATCCACCTCCGCCGGTTTTTGCCGTATTGTTGGAGATTTCGCCGCCTTTTATTTCAAGAGTTGAATCCTGAACATAAATTCCGCCGCCGCTGCCCTGTGAATATATCTCGTTGTTAGTAATTTTTCCGCCTTCAAGAACAAAAGCGGCACCGCCCTTAAGCCCCACGCCGCCGCCGTACAAAGACTTATTGCCCGAAATGCTTCCACCTTTCATTACTAACTTACTGGATGTTTCACAGACAATGCCTCCTCCAATAAAGCTCGAAGTAGGATTGTTGCTGTTGTGTCCGCCTGTTATAATTCCGTTGCCGTATGCAGAAGTATCTTCTACAATAAGGTCCCCTCGGTTTATAATAACAGAACCGTTTGCAGTTGCGCTAGTTAGCCCACGGGATAGGGTTTGCCCGTACAAATCAAGTGTAATATATTTCCCCGTAGTCAAAACAAGACTGCCGGATATAGTGATGTTTTGATTAAGTTTTACCGTTGCCCGCAAGCTTTCGGACGATGCTAAACTATTTGCATAAGTCCAGGCATCTGTTAGCGAATCATAATTGCTGCTCGTCCCGTTAAAAATGACCGTTGCTTCGACAACGGATGCCTCTGCTAAAATACTCTGTGGTAAAATTGCCGTGCTAAATATTAAACTTACTCCAAATACAAGCAAAATGATAGCCCAAAAGACCCCCGATATTTTGTTAAACTCTTTTGTTTTTGTTGTGTTTGTTTGGGCGGCAAAAAACGCTGATAAAGCCATTCTTGATTTTCTTTCTTTTATCATAAAGTACTCCCTGCTAATTTGGACAAGTTATTATCACTAATGTAAATTCCAATAATATATGAACTTAATTGATATAATTATTACACAAATTATATATTAAAGCAATACATTGTACTAGTTTAGTTTTATATTCTACAATAAGATGATATAATCATTTTATGAATAAGCACATTCTTCGAACAAAAAATAAAGAATTGTCGATACTAAACGCTACAATTAATTTGGTTGCCACTATTCCTATTGAACATATAACTATTGACAAAATAAAGAGTGCAGCCAAGGTTTCGCAGGTTACCATTTATAAATTGTTTGAAACAAAAGATAATCTAATCACCGTTGCAATAAAAGAGCTGTCCCGAGAGGCGGTTAATTCTGTAATGAAAGTAATAAGCTCGGATATAAACCCAAAGGATAGATTACAAGGTTATTTTCGTGCATCGTTTAATACCGCTCTTTTATACCCTCGCCAAAAAGAGCTTGTCGAATATATATTCTCTGGCTCAAATAAGGATTTAATGCATTATGTTGTGTCGTTATATCAAGACACATATCCTCATTTAGAAAGGCTATATACCGATCTCAAAGCCGCCAACCTTATCCGTTCGGAAATTTCGTTCCAAAAATTTTTATCAATGTGTGATATGTTTACAAGAATACAACCTAATTTTTATAGTACCACAGAAGATATGGATATGCTAATAAGAAGTCTGGTGCGTAGCTTTGGTTAAACCCTATACACAAACGGGATATGTTTATTGATAGTTATTACACAGCCCTGCAACAACTGTCAAGTTAGATTGTTTTCTTAAATTGCTTTTGCTTTGAAAACCTAAGGAATCACTTTACCAATCATGTTTATAGAATGTATTCTGATAACGATGTGCTGGATTGGAGATTTTGTTGGGACTTTGATGGGAAGAAACAGATTCATATAGCTGTAGTTTTTGTTAAGTCTGGAATAGCTGACCTTCAATGGTTATCACTCCGCATTTGAATTTAATCTCTGCTTTTCTATCCGCTGTTATGGTTATTGATTCTACTAGCTCCTTGAACAAGGCTTCGTCAAACTCAGTCATTCTTTCTGCATTTTCTATTGCATTGAGCATTGACTCAAGTCGGAATTTAGCGGTTTCTATACTAGAGCATTTATCTGTAAGAACGCTTTTCTCTTGTTCCAGGGATTCAATTTTCTGTTCATACTCGGCTACCAGTTGTTCATATCTTTCAGCCGTAATTCTGCCATTTCGTTTATCTTTGTTTGCTGACAGGGTTTGCTCACGGATAGCATCTATGGTTTCTGATATTTTTTCTATTCTTTCGCGATCGCCCTCTTTAACCTCAGCCTTTATGTTCTTTTTGAGTGTGCCAAGCACTTCGGCATAATCATCTTGCATAAGCCTTTTTATAGCTTTCATATAAACTTGCTTAAGGTCATCCTCTAATACATAGTGAGCGGTGCATTCTTCGTCCCCGTGCAGAACATGAGTTGCGCAAGTCCAGGTGCGTATTGTTTCTCCGTTCCTATATGCTGCGTGCCTGCGAAGCTTTCCACCGCAAGTCCCGCAATACAATATACCGCTAAACGGGTATTTGCTTGAATACTTTCCCTGTCCTGTTATAGTTGAGCTTCTAAGTTCATTCCTTTCCGCCAGCTTTGTTTGCACAAGATTGAACATCTTCTTTGATATTATAGGAGGTATGCAATCCTCCATTGTATACAAATCTTTTTGCCCAATATTTCTATGCCTTTTCTTTGAGAGTACATCGGGTTTGAATGACTTTCCTTGAATAACCGTGCCTATATATTTTTCGTTTTTTAGGATGCTTAGAATTGTGCTGGGATACCAAACTCCTTTTCCGCTCGGTGTCGGAATTTTCTCCTTCATAAGGTGGTTCTTTATCTGCGCCGTTGAGTAGCCTTGCAGAAATTCGCTGAAGATTCTTGTCACTGTTTTAGCTTCTTCAGGAACAATCGACAGCGAGCCGTCCTCGTTCTTTTTGTAGCCCAAGAACCTTGAAGTATTGAGAATGATATCTCCTCTCAGCATTTTCTTCTCAAATGCCCATGTTACATTCTTTGCTATATTTCTGCTCTCTTGTTCAGCGATTCCCGCAAGTATGGTTATAAGTATTTCGCCGCCGGGAGTTAAGGTGTCGATGCCTTCGACCTCGAAGTATATTGATACTCCCAGTTCTTTCAACTCTCTAATGTAGGTTAAAGCGTCCACCGTATTTCGGGCAAATCTTGATATGCATTTTACAACGATTCGGTCTAGCTTTTTCTCCCTGCAAGCTTGTATCATTCTATTGAATTCCGGACGGGTATCCGTTCTGGTTCCAGATATTGCAGGGTCGGCGAATATGCCTGCGAATTCCCAATTGGGATTATTCTTAATGTAACGCTCATAATAAGCTACTTGTCTGTCATAACTGTCTTCTTGCTCTGCCCTATCGGTTGATACTCTGGCATACGCTCCGGTTCTGTCTTTTCTGCTGTCAGTCCTTCCGAGTATCTGAGCTCTTGTTTTAGCCGGTATGGTTTTTACCAACCTATTTGTTGTTGCCGTTTCCAATTCTTTTAGCCTCCTTTCTCAATGTGCTGGGATGACCGTTAGCCTTAATCCAATCTCTAATGTCACCGTGTTTTCCATTCGTATATGGTCTTTTTATTATAATGTTGTTTACGAACACGAATGTTGCCTCGTGATTCTTAATGGTTATTTTCTGAATGAACTTGTCCAATTTGCTTTCATCGAATTCCGATATAGGCGGACATTCTCCTGGGTTAATATTTTGAGGTTTTTTCTTTAAGACTGCCTTATCTGTAGATGCAATTTCAGCCAATAGCCCATTCATCTCTTTGGTATAATCTGTCTGGGATATAAGACCTTTTGTACGAAGCCTAAGCAATTCCCTCTCTTCCTTGAGCAATACTTGTTTCTTTTCTGCAAGTGATTCATCGATTATTTTCGAATATCCGCAGGTAACAAACTCATTGTAAGCCTCAGTAAATATTTTCTTCAGCACCTCGTCTTTAATGCTTGTGCTTTCACGGCAAGCGTCTCTGCCATGCTTTAATTGCGTTCCGCAGCACCATACATTTGAAGCGCTGGGTGTACCGGCATTGTTTACCTTATGTGTATACTTTTTACCGCAACAGCCGCATTCTATTATTCCTGAGAACGGATACTCTGTTTGCTTTCGGCATTTAAACTGCATATTCGGCTTGAGTTCTCTGATTCTTTGAACCCTTTCGAATAATTCTTTGTCAATTATCGCTTCGTGGCTGTTTTCTATCAGATATTGCTCTTTTTCGCCCGAATTCTTTTTCTTAACGCCTTTTTCCATATAGGTTTTACGAAGCAGACATTCTCCGATATACTTTTCGTTTTTCAGTATACACAAGACAGAAGAGTCTTGCCAAAGTCCGCCTTTTAATGTCAATACTCCCGCTTTGTTTAACCCTCTAGCAATCTCCCCGGCGCTGTATCCTTCAGCATATTTATTGAAGATAAATTTCACATTTTCGGCTGTCTGGGGATCGACAATCAAAGTTCTATTTTCTTTATTAATCCTGAAGCCGTATACTCCGTTGCCATAATAAAGCTTGCCTTGTTTGAAGTTATCTTCTACAGCCCATTCATTGCGCGCTCCGAATACCGATAATTCATTTTCCGCAACCGCTGCGGCGATTATGAGATACAACTCGCTTTGGGTGTCCAGCGTATTTATCTTTTCCGCTTCAAAATACACCGCGACGCCTTTCTCTCGAAGTTCTCTTGTGGCTGTTAATAATTCGGTTGTGTTTCGGGCAAATCTTGATACCGACTTACAATAGATTATGTCTAATTCACCGTTCAAAGCGTCTTGCATCATAGCGTTAAACTGCGCCCTGTTCCTGGCATTTTTACCGCTTATTCCTTTATCCGCATATACCGCTATAAGATCCGTATTGTTTATTTCTTGAATCTCTTTTTTTAAGGCTTCTACTTGGAAGTCATAGCTGTGGCATTGAAAACGCGAAGTAGTTGAAACTCTTATGTATGCTGCGGCTCTTATCCTTTGTTCCATAGCTACCTCCTTTATCAATGCTTTGTAAAGACAACAATAGCGTAAAGGCTTTTTGAAGTCTATTAGAACTTGCTAAATAGAAAATGAAATTGCATTCCTTTTTTCTATCCGTTCAAACTCCTCATCTGTCAGCCAACCTTTTATCCAGAAATACTCAAGCAAGTTGTGCGCAAGTTCATACTTTTTTCGATTTATTATCATTTTTTTCTCCTTTCTGATTTTTCTAAATCGCATTTATGAGAATATCTTTTGACCTAATTCCCCTCTAATGTTTTTAGTTTTAAGGCTTTTTCTTGCGTCCCGCCCCCCGCTTTGGCTCCTCCGCTCGGCATGATAGCGCCCTCCGTTTTTTCAAAATATTTTGATTAATTTCAAAAATCAAAATATCTGTCAAAGTCTGAAAAACAATAAAAGGCTTTCTTTTCTAACATTCATCTAGGCCGGATGACTATTTATTGTCACTTTTTGAAAATACTTTTGATTTTTGAATTTGCGAAAACTAACGCTTGACTGCGCTCCCGGTCTTTAGTGCATTCTCCTAGAGATTTTACCCCCCCTACCCCTCATTCGAAATACTATTTGCAATGTTTTTGTTGTTACAGCCATTCATAGGCTTTGCAGATTTATGATGCCAGGCGATTTTGGCTTAGCGATTTCTATGACATTTTTATTTTCCTCCATACTTTTCGGCAAAAGAAAAGGGAGCGTTTGTCACTCCCTTTTCCCTTCTGCCGGGGTTATTATCCCTACACTTACTATTATAATGCTGATTCTTCGGACTTTTATGGGCCGCGGTATCCTAAATGTCCTAATTCCTGGTTGGATTCGCAATTATGTAAGACTTTTTACATTCTACTCATTTTGCATGAGAAAAGAAAGGTCTGCTGTATTATGGTTTCTCTCTCCACCCCCCCTAATTAAATCATATCACGGGTTTTGTTGCAAAAGTGTTGCAAAGTGTAGCGGATTGTTGCAAAAGTGTTGCGTCTTCTATGGATGACAATTCTGTTTCATACTTTTGTCGTATTCTTTCCTCCTGCTTACTATTATAATGCTGATTTGGTAAACTTTTGGTAGACACGGTGTCTACTTTGTCTACTCTTTAGTGTCTACCGCTTTTCTATTGCTTTTGACATTTCATTCTCCTTATTTTGACATAAGCAAAGGAGCGTTACCGCTCCTTAATTTGTGTTATCGGACTGATGAATGAGGTTTTTGTTTTATCCCTATACTTACTATTATAATGCGACTTAGCTTCACCTTTACTTCATAAAATATGCAAATTATGAAGACTTTTGCTATCAATGTTTCCTATAAGTTACTAATTTCTTTTGGCGGTAGTTGGTCTGCTGCTTCTATACCCCTACCTTCTATTATAACTCGATTTTGATTCACTTTCACTTCACACGGGGCGCAATTTGTGAAGACTTTTAGGTTTCTGCTTTTATTAACATAAAAAACCATAGCTTATACAATAATTTTCATCCGTTTCTTCTATTCTCCTATAAAAACCAATGTCACACATGTCATAAATGTCACTAAGGTACATATAAAACAAAAATGACATTAACCTCTAGTCGCGTATATACTTATAAGGGGTGTGACGTATATGACATGTGTGACATACTGTTTTATAGGGGTCATTGGGTATTTCCTAGTACCTCTTCTTAAAGGTAAGATTATAACAAATCCAGGCTCTAGTTTCTTAAACCTTCCTTTGTCAAATATGGTTTTGTAGTTTTTTTGGTTTTCTCCCTATAAAACTATATGTCCTATATGCCCAAACGCCCTAAAAGACATTACTTTCAAAATGGACATTACTCTCTAGTCGCGCGAGGGATATTTTGGACATTTGGACATATTGGGCATATGGTTTTATATAGACGATTTAGTAATCATGAATAAAAAGTTGTCTAACACGGCAAATCATTCTGCTCATTGATCTTATCTAGCCACAGTCATCGTCTGAAATCTCGAACCGCTTTTACATCGCAATTCTTGTGCCGCCGCCGTAAACATTTTTCAAATCATTGGTATGGCAAGCTTTTGTTAAAGGTAAGATTGACACTCAAGTGGAGTAGCCTTTTATTAAAGGCGATGTTTTGTTATAAGGTGATTGTCCATCTTTTACTCCAAACACTATAAATGATCATTTATGTTCAATTGTTCGGTATATCCGTTTTTATAAATAAAAAATTTGCCACCTCGATTAAAATCAGGTTTTGCCAAATGCATTAGTCTATGATGATTTGGACAAAGAATAATCAAGTTTGATACGCTATTGTCCTGGCTTGTAACAAATGGATTTATATGGTGCGCTTCTGATATGTGAACACTATAGGTATCATAGTGCCGTTGCCCGCAAATTTGGCAACGATAATTATAGTATTGTTTTAGTTCTGGTACAATCTTATAGTTCAATAGTCTCTGCTTAATTGTGGCATTAATTGTCCGTATGGTCGCTCCTTCGTCTCTAAAATTCATAATGTCTTCAATTTCCTTTTCGGAATAAGGAGACAATTCTCTTTGCATTTCGGAGGAAATTATGGGTTCGTTTATCTTACAGAGCTCAATCAGCATTTTTATTCTTGCACCTAATTCATCAAACGAGTATGCATCAAATTCATTAAAAAAATTAACGACTGCAGGTGTCGGATTGCGCTTATTCCACCCCTGCCTGGTACTGTTCGGGAAAAATGCGTCAAACTCATCTCGACGCAATTTTATGTAATTAGGTTTTGCTTTCACTATCGCTGCAAGCATATTACAGGCTGCTGTAAATGTAGAATATCCAAGATACGCTACCGCCGCTTTATCATACTTTGAAAAAAACGCTATCAATGAGGCAATCCTGTTGTCATTTGCTTTATAATTTATTATATTATCCATCGATTTTATCCGTGTTATGCAACAATTCCAAGCTCATCTAATTTCGCTTTTATCTGCAAAATTTCTATTGCCTGCTTTGCTCGTAAACTTGTATATATGTTTTTTGCATACTTTATTGCTATTGTTAACATTTCCTCCTCATGTCCGTTAAGGTGTCCTTGCTCTTTACCTTTCTCGAGATATTTTTCCCATTTTACCGAACCAATAGTAAAAACCTGGATATCTGCCGCTACTGAATTATCAAAACGTTGCTCTTTCTGAGAGCGTGCATATTCAATTTTTATTTCGTTAGCGTCTACCAAAAAAGCAATCGTATTACTACTCAAATCAAATGATTTATTTTTTAACATTTCCCAACAATTTTTACTTTTACAGTAAGTTTCGACGTTGCCCGATGTCCGATTGGGATCAGTGAAAACATCGTATGCTATTCTTGCAATTTTAGCTGCATCGTCCAATATAAAGCTCGGTATGGCTTGTTTGTCCCATACAGTCTTAAAATTAAAATAGCGTTTCGTTTTTCCTATTTCATAAAATAATTTTGATATCGTATAAGTTACAAGTTGTGCTCTGTAAGCTTTTTGAGCTTGATACCAGTCTAAATGCGAAATGGTCTTTTCAACTTGTCGAAAAAGTATTGCTTTTGCAATTAAATCACGGAAGAAAGTAACATTATACCCGGCATCATTATTTTTCCAGTTTTCTTCCATGACTTCTTGAAACCTCGTAAGATTTACTTCTGCTCCCCATGACACATAATAAGGTTTTTGGTCACAAGAATTTATATATTTCGCTATATCCGTCTTCTTAATTACCTGCTTTGGCGGGTTCACTCTTTCAAACGTTTCTTTTTGCGCCTTTGTCATTTTCATTTTTGCTTGGTCATACTGACCGCGCGCACGTTCAAAAAACCACAATGTCTGATAGGTATTATTGTCAGTTGTTGGGGCATATGTTTTACGGGAAAATTCCTCAATGCGAACATAAAAGTCATGATTAGAATTTAGGTCTGCCGCCGTAACTTTGTTTTGACTGTTTGCAAATTTTGCAATATTACGAACAAATTCAGAGTCTGTTGAAATGCTCTCATCTTTAATAATTGTCAGTTTCATTTGTACGTATATGCCATCTAAAACTGCCTTATCTTTTATAGTCGCAGATGCAAGCGAAGCTGTTGTTTGTCCACCATTTATAATCTGTAAATCTCTAAATGACGTTATTATTAAACCATCATTTTTGTCGATTCCCGTTGTGATTGCTCTCGCTGTTGTGGATATACCATTATTATATGGGAAAAACTTATCGGGCGAATTAAGTATTGTACCCCGTATGCCCTTATTCACTGAACCGCGCACACTCAAAAATGAGCGCACGTTCGCTTCCAATAACCGGGGACCATACTGCTTGTAAATATCCGATAGAAAGGCACCGGGTACTATTGCAAGGTAAGCCTCATAACTATTCGAATCTAGATTTGCCTTAATGCAAGGTATACCTTCAATCCCGAAGTCAGCCACATTAATGAAAATTTCATCTTTTTGAAAGCTCGATAGCTTTGTTTGGTATATCTTATTTATGTCTATTACGTCAAGTTCAACTTGAAATGTTCTGCCTGCAAGCGTTATAGAGGGTAATGGTATAGTTTTCAAACGCTCACTGAGTTTATCGGTCGAAGCAAGAAAAAGATGGATTTTATGTATTTCATCGTAGTGCCTGCGAATTTCGACTGCAAATGCAACTTCTGGAACGCTAAGATCGCATTCTGGTCCTGAAAAAAAACCTTTAATACAATTTTCAAAAAAGTTAATTAATCTTTGCGCATTTTCGGTAAAATCCTTGTTAAGTGTTCTCATTTCGCCGCTATTATAATCAATATACATTAGATTTAGAGTATTAGTTGAAAGATCTAATGACTGTGCATCAATACTCATACTCTTATATTTTACGTTTCCTTTGGTCCATTCAAAAAACAAAGAATGCAATTCTGATAAATACGAGTAATCATTAACGAGAATGTCTTCTATCCGACGAATAAAGACCTCAGAGGGTTTTTCCTCAAATTCTATAGCTTCAGCTTCAATCTCATTGATAAATTCTTGTCTAAATTCCGATAATTCCAACATATGTTATTTCTCCCTATATTTTTCTAATGTATTGACTATTATTTCATAAGATATTTTCGCAATTTCGCTTCGCTTGATATCTGTTTCAAGCAATCGAGGAAATTCACTATTAACGAGATAACTGTTTGTGGATATAATCTGATAGCGCTTGTTTTCAAAAGCCCCAATACTATAACCATATTCAATTAATTTTTCAATAAATTTTTCGCGAATTTCATCATTGCAAACTTGCGCTAATATTGCGTTTACAAGTCCATTTATACTTGTGTTTTCTCCATCAAATTTTTCGCTGAGATTATCCACTCTAATAATGATTAAATGCCCGTCAATTTGAGATGAGAGTTGCGTAATTGATGAAATTTTAATCGTAACTGCCGATGCTGAGATTGTTTTTATCTCACTCCACGTATCGCCGTAAGCAAAATCTTTAGTGAATCTATTAGGTCCACTCCAAGCATCAATAGCACAATCTATTCCAATATTTGGTGCTAGCCTATTAGAAAGGAAATATAGCTCTCCAAACAACCCCTTGCTCATTTCCTCGCTTAGTTCCCCGCTTTCTTTTTTCAGCAGTTTACGCCATATATAGAAATGATTTTTTAATGCCGTAAACGCAGCCTCCTCGGTCTTTATTTTTTCATCTGCTACTGCGCTCGTTAGACTTCCGCACAATGCATAAAATGCCTCCTTTGCCTGTAGATCTATAAGATCGAAGTTTAACCAATTTACCTGCTCTTTTTCTGTTCCATGCGTTACTCTAATCAATTTCGTTGAGTCAATTTGAGGAGGTTCTTTTGTTGAAAGAAAACAAAGTCGAAATCCACCGTTTGGGTTAATTCCATAAAAAACCTTTATTACAGCATCAAGGGAAAGCTTCTTTATATTCCCCTTCATCTCTGCTTGAAGCAACGTAAACTTTTCTGTGAAATCAATCACCATCATCTTCCTCCTCATCATCGTTATTTGATTCAACTAATTGCTCATCACGCTTAACTAGATTTAGTCTGAAAGTGATATATGTAGCTTTTTCAATTCCAGGAAAACCTACACCAAGACCCCATAAAAACTCACCTTCAAACGCTGACTTTATTACTTCTTTTTTTGCATCGGTTTCTCTCTTATTCGTAACTTCGTTTATCGTATATTCCCGCAAATCAATAGGAAAAACAATAAGCAATGGTGGTCTGTCAACCGATAAAAAATCTTGCGCTACGGGTTCTGGGCTAGCCTTTTGTTTCTCTATAGGTTTTGCTGCGTTTGATCGAATTGCATGTTCTTTTGCCTCAATGATTTGTTTCTCGTCTAGCCCAACACCGAACATACTTGGTTCGCTTAATCGATTGTTCTTCCCTGAAACGCGAATTATGTTTTCTTGATCTCTTGAATCAAAGCGACGTTGAATTGCGTTAATCTTTACTCCATTCAGTTCGAATGTTGGATTATCCTTGTCTCCGTTTGCGATAAGGACATCCCATACTTCATCTATCGCACTTTGTTTAATATATTCTGATATATTGCTTCCGTTAAATTTCACATTTTCATAAGGAATAATTACCTTTTCAAGTAAATCAGCAATATGCTCTGCTGGCACATTACGAATAAACCTGCGTCCTTCAGCAGGTATTGTCAACCCTAAATTAGCGATTTTTTTGAAGAACGCATAAATAGCCGCTTTGTTTTTTAAATTAATTTTGGGGTCTTTATAGAGCTTTGAAGTATCGGTATTAACGCTCGAAAAATTCATTCTGCGTTCGACAACAACCGTATTACGTGTTTTATTACGTGCTGTAGGCATAAGTGCACGAACTTCAAGAGTTTCTGGACATTCTCTGACCATTATGCCAAATTTCTCCGGCGTTTTTCCGCTTGCTGCCAATCTACTAAATTGTTCTTTTAGGTTTTCAACTGCTTCAATCACAGCTTCAAACTCATACACCGCAGATTCTATTAGGAATATCCTGCATAAGTCTTCATACTTTGGTCGATAGCCAAACCAACGACACATCTGTAAAAGTGTATCGTATGCCGAAGCACTCCTGCTGTAATAGCTTGTCATCAATCCTTCTAGCGTTAGACCACGTGAAAGAACGAATCCGCCGATTAAAATTGCGCGAGCGCCCGTTTCTTGATAAGCGTCATAATCAAATCTTTCTTCACCTTTAATTCTTGAGTTTATGATTGCTGTTTCAAAGGCTTGAACTTCGTCATTCAGTCCAGTCTTAATTTCATCAAATGATATCTCCGTCCTTATATCTGCATAGAATTTATCCGTTAAATATATTTCGTACAATCGCGCCATTTCTGCATTTCGCAAAAACGCTTCTGTTGATTTCAAGCTGTCCTGTGAAACAATACGTTTTAATTGTTCTATGTATTCAAAAACTGTATCACGTATCCTTGTCTGAACCTCGTTTAACCATGATATATTTATCATCATGGATCGATGTTTTGTGGCATGACCACGCTTCGTTCTTATTACATTAGCTATCGCAAAATTGAGAATAGCATCTTTTAGGCTTTGCGGCAATTCGTTATATTCGGCGTCCTTTTTATGCAAAACGGGCAAAAAGAATGTTTCCCCCTCATCTAGTACAACAAGGTGTTTGCGTTTTTCATCGGGTTCTGTAAAAACTTTTTCGTATCCGAAATAGGTATTTGGCGAACGTAACTGAATAATAAAATTTGACGGGAAAAGGTCTTTGTATTCGTTATTATCGTACGGATTAATAAAAACATTTGCAAACGGAGTTGCAGTAAAGCCAACGTATGATGAAATTGGGAAAAAATTGAAAATGTCACGAATATGTCCATTGATTTTTGTTGGATCTTTTTCTGGTTTATTAGTATTAACTGATGCATAATCCGACTCATCGTCTATTATAAGTATGCTGTCCGACTTGTCACTTATTTGCTCCAAATTCAACCAATCTTTAAATGCGCTTAAAACGCTTGCGTTCTTTTTTATTACACAAATAATAGGTTTATTATAATCCTCCGGCGTGCTTAGATTGCTTAATCTTGTACTCTTAACAAAATCACGCGATAAGTCTGTAAGCGGGACCGCGAAATATTTTAAACCTGTTTCACCAACTCCCACAAAATCAATTTTACCATTTTTAATGCTTTTTCCAATCACACCTGCATCCACTCTTTTTTGTGTCTGCATTCTTAATGAGTTTGTAGCACCGGCTAGTAAAATAATTATTTTATATCCATAATCACAAGCAACGTTAATTAATCCTAAATAATTCGCTGTTTTCCCAGATTGAACATCACCGACAACAAGTCCCTTTTTTTGTCTCTCCGCTTTTGGTGCATTACGAGAAATATTTGGATCAGCACAAAAAGACAGCACCTTTTCACTTGTTGTCTGTATTTTATTGATAACATCTTCTTCGAATCTGTCACGCCGCAAATATAGTTTGTAGCGTTCAAAATAATCGTGTTTTACTCCTCCATATTTTCGATAAACCCATGCGTTCGGATCATATTGACCATCTGTCATCACTTCCGCATCGTATGCTCTAACTGAGCAGTTTTCTTCATATTGACAGACAGCTTCATTCACAGTCTGCTCAAAAACTTCAGGAGAAACCCCGACAAGGGCTGCAATGTTATTAGCTGCATTCGTAATTTCTGTATGGGTTGGGCATTTATCTAAGAATGCAAGGAGCATCTCATATATTTTCTTTGCAGCTTCACTATTAATCATTTGAAATCCTCCTTTTAATCTCGTCTTTTCTGTAAGCTATCTTTAGGTAGGATTCACTTGCTAACAATTCATTCAATTTTTGTTCTTGTGTAGTGTTGTCGCTAAATAATGACAAAAAACCGCAGACTTGTTCAATGAGTCTCTGCTCCTCCTCATTGTCACCCGAATTTAGAATCTGAATTTCGCCGTTTATATCATTCATAATGATATGCTTTGGAAAATAGCATTCCAGTTGCGAAAGAAATACATCAAGTAGAACGTTTTCTTCTTGACCTATTGTTTCACGCAATATTTTCAACACTGGATTATTTCGATTTATGGTATATTGCGATGCACCCTCACGCACAAGCGTTCGCTCCCATATCTTGTTTTCAATCAATTGTTCTTTAATTCCAGGAAACCGCGTTGTTCTGATGCTACGTGCAGTTGACTCTTTTACGACGGCCCATATTTGTGCTTTTATTTTATCGGGTATTTTCGCTGATGATTTTTTTACATCAAGCGACCACATGGAGTCAAGGGATGATGGTATGTCGATAAGAACTCGAGCCAATTTATTGAGTTCACTTCTTGCCTCCATTCTCATCCAGCTACCCCAAAAAATAAGACGTTTATTGCGGTAAATATAAAAACCTTGGTCATCGTAAATGCTTTTGGGATTTCCAAGTAGTTGTTTTTCTGTTGGCTTCAGCGTATTCGCAAAAGGTAAAGTATATGCAGTTACCGCTATTTTTTGACCATCTACAATAATATCTTGAGTGCGCCCTGTCTGTTGTCTTCCCACTGAGTCTATAAGAAATGGATCTCTTTTCTCCACCCTGTGACCATCAAAATATATCTTGAAGTTATCATAAAATCTGTGAAAAACAAGCGCAGTATGTTTATTTGCATCTTCTACAGCAGTCCGAAAAGTATCTTCAAAGTTTTTTGATGAGTCTTTAAGTCTGTCAAAATTTGTCCAAACAACTAGGGTTCCCGATAGTGATTGCTTTAATCCTTCAATATGCGGCAACTTGTTTATTTCTTCTTCATCAAGAACTTCTAAATCCCAGTTGTTCGTTTCTTCAATAACATCCAAATCAAACGCCATTGCGTTCAACTTACCTTCTTTCTTTGTTGCAACCGAAAACCGACGACACTGAGAAAGTGAGGCCGATTTTAGTCCTAGACCGAAGCGGCCTAATTCTGTTGAACAGTCAGGTTTATCTCTTTTTGAACCGAGAAGCATAGCGTTTTGCAACTCAGTATAATTCATTCCTTTCCCGTTATCTAGAAAGCAAAAATAAGGAGTCTCGGCGAGGGCATCTGAGTATATCATCAAACTCGTTGCTTCCGCAGAAATACTGTTATCGATTATATCGGCAACCGCCGTTGCAAAACTGTATCCCACAGCACGAATTCCAAAAATAAGCGCTTTTGCCGGGGGAATATTTGCTATGCGTTTACTCATTAGAATTATCCTCCCGATTATAAACAATCAAGGCAATGTCCTTTCTGAAGCAATTTGCCTCTTCAATTGTATACAAGTGCATTTTCGGTTCTTTTGCAATTTCGGTAAATAGAACTAAAAGCGTTCTATCCGCAAAATCATTGCAAAAACGCACTCTTTTTGAGGACATCGAAAAATATACTGTATTTGTTGCTGTAAAAAAAACCAAAGCATACTTTGTTATATTGCCTTGAATATATTCAAAATCGTAAGGCGCATACGGGTACTCCCTACCAACATTCCTTACTTGAGTCACATTATCGGAGTCGTATAAAAAATGTTCCGCATATTTCATCGCTTCAGTGCGATATTTATTCATTATATCGAGGTAATTTATCGCGGTAACAGAATCGCCTTCGCGTTGACGAAGTGCGATCACTTCGCTGTCGTAGTGGTCGGATATATCCGTAAATGACAAAACAAACTTGTTGCCTACTCCTTTTTCGTTAACGAAGACCTTTGAATACGGAACTTGAGGTTCGCCAACAATTGTCGCTCTAAAATTAAGCAATTTGGTATCGGTATTATATTCAAAAGCTGAAACAAAAAAAGCATAGTTATTCAATTTCGCAGAAACGGCATTAACTATTGATCGATTATCAATACTTAGTTCGTTGTCCTCAAATTGAAAACCAATAGGATAATGAACTTTTATTCTTCCGCATTGAACTTTTGATTTGTCAATCTCCTCACGTACATAAATGCAAAATTGTTTATTGCATTCTATCTTCGTGCCGTTTACAGCGATTCTGTCAAAAACAAAAACTCCTATAACTTTAATTGGTGTACGTGCATTTTTGTTTATTGAATTAATTAAATCTGCATTTGTTTCAAAGTATTTGTATTGCGGAATTTCAAAAATTCGTCCTAATTCTTGGTCATACGAACTGCCTTGTTTTAAAGGCGTGGCGACCGTCGCAGTATGCCCGCTCTTGTTATCGTTTTTAATATTGCAATGCAACGACTTTGTATCGATAGGTAATCTTAATACACTCATTAATTTTCCTCCACACGTTTAAGTTTAACCCATCGTTTATTGTCAGTTTTAATTATTGCATCAAAAATCGCAGTGAGAACATTGACTACAATCGAATTGCCAATAAGTTTATTCATTTTGCGGTAACTATATCCGAGGTGAAGCGTTTTTTTATATTCATCCTCAGTAAATCCCATAAGCAAAAATGCTTCTCTGATTGTCAATCTGCGGTAAGTTTCACCTTTAGGTCCATTGTACCGAAATAAAGCAGAAGTATGTGTCCTATCTAAATTGCATGTTATAGTTCGAACGATCAAATCGTCATTTATTTCCTTGCCATTTATTTCCCACATAATTTCTCGAGACGGCGTATTATTTAATTGTGCTATATCTGCTTCGTTTTTATATTCTTCTTTTGTATAGTCGCTTTTAATGAAGTCAGTAATCACATACTTGCGCGGTTTCTTATTCATTTCTATATGTTTAGAAATGTCAAGCGGGTCGTTACCTAAATGACTAAAGATGAAAGCACGTTCCCTATCTTGAGGGACACCAAAGTCAGCAGCATTCAAAATCATGCACTCTTCGTTTTTATACCCTATAGATTTTAAAAATGAAAGCCATAAGTCTAAATCTTTCTTATTAGTTTCTGCTTTGATAGTTTTTACATTTTCAAGCAAAAGATATTGTGGCAAACGCCCTAACTCCTTAAGTTGATTAAGTATGCGTTCTATTTCCCATAAAAGGCTAGAACGCGTCCCAGAGTCTTTTTTCATTCCATAATTCTTGCCGCCTGTGGATAGATCTTGACACGGAAAGCTATAGACGAGCAAATCGCATTCAGGCATATCAGCTGCGTTTATTTTAGTTATCGATCCTAAGTTTTTCGATCGCTTATTCGCCCTGTAAAGATTGCCCAATGTTTCAAAGTCTAAATGCCCTAAATCTTTTATTGGTTTTACAGAATCACGGCTAAATTCAAACTTTGAAAGTTCCTCAATCATTTTATCACGATCTGGAAGCTCAATGACGGCGCCATCATTATGAAGGGCATCATAGCAAATAATTGCGTCAATAAACCAATCGCTTATTCCAACAACTTCATAATTAACGCCTAGTCGCTTTAATGCTGTTATTTGCGCGCCAATACCAGCGAACGCCTCAAATACACGAAGCCTGCATTTCTCTGATTTGCCTACCATTGTCCTCTCCTCTTTTCATCTTATGCTCTTGCTGTCTTTGGAAAACATGAACGAATGGCTTTACATATTTACCTTATTAGAAATAATTTCCATAATATCTGAAATTTCACAACCTAGTGCATTGCATATACGCACTAATACATCCGTATTCATATTTTCTCCTTTGTTAAGCTTTGAAATTGTTGCTGGACTTATTTGGGCGAGAGCCATTAAATCCTTTTTTTTATAATCTTTATCAATCAAGAGTTTCCACAATTTTTTATAGCTGACCACGCTTATAACGCCTCCATGTTATTGTTTTTTCATTATAGCAAAAATCATAATATATTACAATAGTAAGTTATTGCGATCGCAAACTTTTGACCAAACTGCAATTATATTTTTGTGATTTTTATATCTTTAATATGTTTCCCCATACGACTAAAGGGTGTTAGGATTGAAACTATAATATGTTTTTAGAGTTTTGGTTCTAATTTCAAAACTCACATTTGTAATTTTGTAATATGATTTCAGATTTTCAAAAAGTGAATAGCCCCAAAATGGGCAAAAAGACTTCAAAATGGTGCTATTTTGACCATTTGCGTGTAAGACAAACCAGAGTTTCGAGGTGTTTTGTGTTGGGGAACATGTCGTAGGGGGTTATGGAGTTTATGGTGTGGGTGGGTAAGAGTTTTAGGTCGCGGGATAAAGTGGCGGGGTTGCAGCTGATGTAATAGACGTTGTGGGGAATACTTAGGGAACTTATGGCGTATAAAACTTCTGGGGCGCAACCTTTTCTCGGTGGGTCAAGGATTATGTTTAGGGTTCTTGATTGGTTATTTTGGTTAGCTAAAAGGCAATTTATAAGCTTGGGCAGTTCCTGGGCGGCGTCGCCGTTTATGTTGGTTATTTTGTCTTTCAGGTTGTTTTCGGCGGCTAGTTTTATGCCGTCTTCGGTGGCTTCCTTGACTATTTCTATGTTATACGCTTCGGCGCCGTTTTTGGCAAGGACGGCTCCAATGATGCCCACGCCGGCGTATGCGTCAATTACTAACGGAGATATATCGTTTTTGCATATTTCGTTAATTACTTTAAGATATATTTTATCGCGAATTTCGTTGTTTAACTGTAAGAAGGAGAAGGGGTTTATTTCGGTTTTTATGCCTAAAATATCGGTAACGATTTTTTTCTCTTTTATGGGAATAACGGTGTCGCCCATAATTACGTTGTCGTGGGTTTTTTTGGGAGAATAATAGAGTGCGTAATTAGCTCCGAAAGCGCTATCCAACTTTTTTATTAGCAGGTCTGTCTTTGGCAAGACAGAGTTGTTGGTAACAACTACTATAGTAAGCTGTCTGTCTATTTCTCTTGCAACCATGTGGCGCAGAATACCTTTTTTTGTACTTTCGTCATAGACGCTCAAATTGTTTTCGTTGGCGTAGCTGATGAAAATATTAATTAATTTTTCCGCCCACTCTCCGTGAAGAAAGCATTTGGTTATAGACACTATTTTATGGGTGTTCTCGCGGAAAAAGCCCATAGCTACTTTGCCGTTTACCATGCCAAAAGGCAGTTGAATTTTGTTCCTGTAGGAATTGGGGGTACTGCAGGCAACGGTATCGTCCACAGGAAAGATAATGCCGGCGTTTTTTCTTAGGAGAACTTCCAGAGAGCGTTTTTTCCACTCTAACTGTTTTAGGTATTTCAGATGGAGCAAATCACAGCCGCCGCATTTCATAAATCTGTTGCAAACGGGAATGATTCTGTCTTCGGACGGTGTTATGACTTCAATAAGGTTACAAAAAACCAAATTCTTTTTAACATACGTTACTTTTGCCTTGACCTCTTCTCCGATTAGCGCAAAGGGTATGAATAAGATGTAATCTTCAATTTTACCTATACCCTCGCCGTCCATTCCTAGGTCAATAATTTTTACATTTATTATATCGTCTTGTTTTAGTTTCATAGCTCTCCTAAATATTTCCCGCCGCCGAAATTATGCGGCTGTTGTTTGTGTTGTCGGTATTTTCGGGCAGAAGGTTATTCTGCGGCAAAAATCCGAAATCTCCGTCGTAATCCATATACAGCACTATACTGCCGTGCTTGTCGGTGCGGTAAGTCGCCGTATTTGTTTGTCTTAATCTGTCCATTACCGTTTGCGACGGATGGTTATAAGAATTATTAATTCCGCAGCTTATTATTGCGTATTCGGGCTTAACTGCATCAAGAAACAATTGGGAACTGCTGGTATCCGAACCGTGATGCCCAATTTTAAGTACGTCGATATCAATATCGTAACCCTCGTTTGTGGCATAATTTATAAACCAGCTTTCATTCGGGATTTCGGCATCGCCGGTAAACAATACCTTCCTAATGCCGTATTCCAACAGACAAATAAAACTCATAGAGTTTTTGAAACTTGCGCCGCTTACTCCATCATTGCCCGAAGAAAACACCGTCAGTCTGTAGTTATTGTTTTCTATAATATACAAATTATCGTCGGGAATGATTATTTCCACTACGTTTGCATCCTTTTCTATCTTAGCCTTATTGCAAAAACTTTCATACGTTTTGCTCAGGTCTTTGGTTAGGTTGTTAAAGTAAATATTATCAACGTCGTAATTGTCCAAAACCTCTTCCATAAGATTAACGTGGTCGCTGTCTGGATGGGTAACCACCATATATTCCGCCTTGTCAAGCCGCAAAACGTTACTTAAATAATCGTTGTATTTATTTCTGTAACTTTTACTTGGATTTATTCCGCTGCCCGCGTCAATCAGACAAATTTTACCATCGGGGAACATAATAACTATCGCATCGCCCTGCCCGATATCAATAAAATGCACCTCAAGAAGGGTACTGATATCAAATTCGTTTGGGAGCTTAATGCTATTCCCTCCGCTCAATATTGAAGTAGTAAGGGCGTCATCTTCGTTGCCGAAAAGCAAGTCAATAAGACCGTTATTGACAGTTAGGGCAACCAAAACGGCAATAAGGAGTACCGCAACTATACATATTACGAAAATGTTCTTTTTGTTTAATTTAAGGGTTTTTCTTCGAATTGTTTTTGCCATTTTGTTCCTTTATGTGCCTCTATTATAAGGCATAAGGGCGGTAATATGCAATAAATTTACGAAAATAATGCTGTTGACAAAAGCGCTTATTAAGTAGTAATATATTATATATGTAATTTTATGGCGCGTAACGTATGCGCCTTACGTCAATAAAGGTTTAACCTGGAAGGAGGATTCGAAGTGAAGAAAAAAACCGTCGCCGCGCTATTAATAGTTACATTTGCGCTTTTATTATCTTTGACGGGTTGTTATGGGGATATGGTGACAATTTCCTTCGATACCATGGGCGGAAACACCCTTCCTTCAATTTCGGTAAGCGCTAGCGCTACCAAACTTGAACTGCCTGTTCCCGAAAAAGAGGGCTATCAGTTTTCTTACTGGTGTTATGACCAGGAAGGCAACCAGAGAGTGGATACTTCTGTTATCCCCGACGAAAACACCACCTTTTACGCCAAATGGACGGCAAAGTTAATTACCGTTACTTTTGTTTCTACTAATCCCGTTACTCAAGAAGTTACACGCCAATACAAATACGTAAGCTACGGCGGGAATCTGTCGGTAGAAGAAATGCCCGAAATAGCCGACATAAGCGGTTACGAAGGGATATGGCTAAGTGGCGGGCTTACTTCGGTCACTGCTCCGCAAACGATTTACGCTCGTTTCAGCATAAAAAAATATTCGGTTAAATATTACGTGGACGGAGAGGAATACGCCTCGTATTTAGGAGAACCGCAAACAGTTATAAGTTCCCCTAGCGCGCCTACTAAGGAAGGTTATTATTTCGCAGGTTGGTATTATAGCGAAGAATATACCAGTCGTCTGTCAAATCCGCTTACCAGTATCCCGGTTCAGTCGGTTTCTCTTCACGCAAGATTTATTGACATTAGCGAATCGTCAAGATTTTTTAATTACATAACCGACCAAGGCAACGTAATTATAGTCGGTCTAACAAGCGTAGGCAAAGCCCAAAAAGAAATTGTTATTCCTTCTCAAATTAATGGGGACAGAGTAAGCGGCATAGGCTTTTCTCTTACCGACACCTCGGCGACTAATTTGTCGGTTTTCCAGTCTACTATTCTAGAAACCGTAGTAATACCCGACACAGTAAGAAGCATAGGTAATTTCGCTTTTTACGGGGCTACTAACCTTAAAGAAGTCATTGTGGAAGGAAATAACCTTGTTACCATAGGAATCGGCGCTTTCGCCGGATGTACTTCCCTTAATTCTTTTGATTTACCAAGTTCGGTAACCAACATCGGCAAATACTGCTTTGCGGGTATGAGTATAAATAATTCGGCAACGAACGGTATTACTTTTAACGGCGAAGGAAGTTGGAGCGTCGTTGACAAGTGGGCAAACGTCGATATGGCTTTTTCCACTATGAATATCCCGTCTGACAGCAGTTTAAGCGTTATTAATAACTACGCTTTTTATAATCTTACCAACTTAAAACAAATCACGTTGCCAACCACTCTAACCAGTCTTAATTATTTAGCGTTTCTAAATAGCGGTATTGAGTATGTCGACGCTTTTGCGGGCGGGAACTTTATTTCTTATCAAGGCGCAGTCTATTCCGCCGACGGAAAAACTTTGATATATTATCCTGCCAAAGGCGCGGCTGGCTTTGCACTAAAAAGTGGCACAACCGCCATAGCAAGCTACGCTTTTTACGACAACAAAAATATTACTACGGTAACTTCGGGAGCAAGTCTTATTACTATCGGCGCGTATGCTTTCTATCAATGCGAAAATTTAGAAAGTATTGCCCTAGACGACAACACCACCCTTACCACAATAGGCGATTATGCTTTTTCTAAGTCCAAACTAGCCTATTTTAACTTCCCGACAAGCTTTTCTTCGTTAGGAAAGGGGGCGTTTAAGAATTCCACTAATCTATCCGCCGCTTCTTTCCTCGGACAAAGTATAAGCAGTATTTCCGATGAAGCTTTTTATGCTTGTAATAAACTTGCCGAAATCACCATTCCGCGTTCGGTTGCTATAATCGGCAAAAACGCCTTCTTTGGTTGTACCCAACTTATAAACGTAACTTTCGGAGAAAACTCCGTTCTGAACACCATAGACGATTATGCTTTTGCAAATTGTACCAAAATCGCTACGGTGTCCCTGCCGACTTCGATAAGAACAATAAATCAGTATGCTTTTGCGGGCATTTCGGGCAAAATGAACCTTGATTTAAGCTCTGTACCATCGGAATTAATTACTTTAGGCGACTACGCTTTTAGCAATACCAAACTTTCTAACTTCACAATAAACAGTAACCTTAGAAACTGGGGCAAGGGCGTTTTCAAAAACTGCACGTCATTAACCCGTTTTACCATAACGATCTCGGAGTATATTACCGCCATTCCCGAAGAAACATTGTACGGTTGCACTAACCTAGCCCAAATCGTCTTCCCTTATACTATCTTAGAAATAAAACCTTACGCACTTTATAACTGTACTAATCTTAGCGACGTCACTTTCTCTTTATCGTCCTTTAACGAAGGTATAACCACAATAGGAGAAAGCGCGTTTGAAAATTGCACTTCCTTAAAGAGCGGAGACGCCCAAAAGAGAATTTTGCCTACTACGCTTACTTCCATTGGAGAAAGAGCCTTCTATAACTGCTCTAAAATAACCGCTATATATATTCCAAGCGGTCTTAATAAACTAAGCAAACAAGCCTTTGCGAACTGTACCACCCTTACCGAAATAAGATACGACACAAACTCCATTCTTCACACGATAGGAGAAGAAGCCTTCGCAAAATGTACAGCTTTAGTTAGCGCCAGACTTCCTTCTTCCCTATCTCCAAGAATCGGAGAAGATATAGGCTTAGTCAAAAATCCTTTCATTGGCTGTACTTCTTTAACTAGCTTTATTTTGGATAACTCTATAAATAATTTAACGGTTAATAACGGCGTTGTTTATCTCAATACCCCTACCGACAAAATAATTTATATGTATCCAACCGGCAAAACGGGCGCTTTCGTGGTAAATCCCGATGTTACCGTTATTGACCAATATTCCTTCTACGGCGCAGCCGTAGGCTCTATTACCTTCCCCAGCAATCCCGCCGTAGAAGGTGTGGAGACTATTTATCTTGTCAGAATTGGCGCTTACGCTTTTGGAATGAGCCAACTAAGCACAGTAACCTTATCAAAGAGAGTTTATCTCATAGAAGATTATGCCTTTGCAATGAGTTCTGTTAGTACGTTAAGTATAGATTCTGCTTACGTTTCTTCCTCAAATCCCGGTTATCATATTGTTAACGAAGGTATAAGCAGCAACGCTCTCAGTATTAATTACGGCGCATTTTTTAACTCCGATATTGCTAATCTTGCTTTACCTGAGAGGACAACGAATATCGGCGAAGGAGCTTTCGCGCAATGCTACGATATGAAGACTTTGACTTTCTCGGGGTCTGACAATTTTGTTTTGACTATCGGAGATAATGCCTTCTTTGGCAATAGCGGATTAAAATCAATAGTTTTCCCAAGACAAATTACCTCCATTGGAAATTACGCTTTCGCAAATTGCTACAATGTAAATTCCATAACCTTTAACTATTCGGAAAGTTTGGGAATAAGCCTATCGTTAGGAGATTACGCTTTTGCAAATAACCATTATTTGTATTCTATACGTTTACCCAATCATCTGGAATCATTAGGCGAAGGGGAATTCAGCAACAATTCCCGCCTGACCGAAGTTATTTTCGCGCCCACTATTAACGCTCCCAGTCTTGTTTTACCAAAACTTGCCTTCTTCGGAAGCAATTCTCTGAAAACAATTAACCTGCCCGGTTATATTTCCGAAATAGGCGAAAAAGCCTTTTGGAAGACCAAACTAGAAAACATTACCCTAAATAACGGCGTTGACGTTGTTATCTGTGATTATGCTTTCAGCGAAACTGCCAACTTAAAAAATATCCATTTTACCGAAAATGTAACCACTATAGGAGACTACGCTTTCTATAATTCGGCGCTCGAAGCTTTTACTTTTAGTGGAATTGGAAAAGATATTGCCATACATTCTTACGCCTTCTACGGCGCGCCGCTAAAACAAATTACTCTTACTTCCAGGATAAAAACTTTAGGCGAATACGCTTTTGCAAATACGACCAGACTTACTTCTGCCATAATTGAAGAAGGTATAATTGCTATTGGTAACTACGCTTTCCAAAACAGCTCTATAGTATCCATAGAACTTGATAGCAGCGTAACGGAAATAGGTGACTATGCCTTTGCCTATACCGAAAAACTGGAAGGAATAAGCGGCAATATAGAAATAATCGGCGATTACGCTTTCTACCATTCCGGCATTGCTTATTTTTATACTTCGGGAGTAATAAGTAGCCTTAGTATAGGGACAAGAAGCTTTTCTTTCTGTAAAAACCTTACTTCTATAGATTTGCAAACGTCCGGTACTGCGCAAGTAGGTAATTTTGCCTTTGCCGATAGCGTTAATTTAAGCGAACTTAATATCATAGGTAACTTTGCTTCTATTGGTATGGGTATAACGGCTAACGTTGCCGCATTAGACAGTATTAACATAATTGATAACGTCGGTAATTATATTTGTATTGACGGCGTACTCTATTTTAACGAAGGTATGGATCTTATTTTGGTTCAATACCCTATCGGACGCCTAAGCTCAACGTACACGCTGCCGCTAAACATATTAGGTATAGAAGATTATGCCTTCCAAGGCAACAAAACTTTATTGTCAATAATAATAAAAGGGGAAATCGTACCCGAAAAGGGCGCAAATTCCTTTGCCAACACCAATTCCAAACTAAAAATCTACGTTGCCGAAGATTTGATAGAAGATTATCAGCAAGATTGGCAAATAGATAACATAACGTATGTTACCGAAGAACTTAACGGCTTTGTATTAAAATACGTTGGTAGCGACAACTACAGCATAATTGACTACACCGGTACAGAAACTAATCTTATTATCCCCGGTCTTATTACCGTGGGTAGCGGAGAAACGGCAATCAGCTATAGATTAATTTATATCGAAGAATACGCTTTTGCTAACAGCGTTGATTTGCTTAGCATAACCATAGGCAGCGGAATAAAAGAAATTCACGACTACGCATTTAACAATTGTATCAGATTAGAAAGCGTAAATCTTGGTAACAACTTACTTACTATAAAGAATTATTCCTTCTACGGATGCCTGTCTTTATCAAATATTACTTTCGGCGCTTCCTTAGTTTCTATCGGAAATTACGCTTTCCAAAATTGCCCGTCTTTAACGGAAATTACTTTACCTAATAGCGTTACTTCCTTAGGTAATTACGCATTTAGCAAAGCGACAAGCTTATCAAACATAACTCTAGGTAACAGCTTGCAATACTTAGGCAACAATGCCTTTGAATATAACGTAAATATCGTTTCCATAACCTTACCCGGTTCTTTATCCTCAATTTCCGACAACGTGTTCTATGGATGCGACAGACTAACTTATATTTATCTACAAAGTAGACAGGCGCCCAAATTAAAGAGCCTTAACGCCTTTAGAAACACTCCCGAAAGTCTGCAGTTCTTCGTGTCCGCAAACAGTATAAATAACTATATCTCCGACAATCAGTGGAGAAACTTCAGTAGTAGAATACTTTCGGTAAGCAGTATTATTTCAATATCCGAAGATGTTAGTTATGCCGTAGAAAAAATAAACGGTAATAACTATAGATTACTTAGCTATATCGGAACTGAAGAAAATATCACCGTTCTTTCCAACGTTTCCGCCGAAATAAAAATCGTGGAGATAGGCAGAAGAGCTTTCGGACACTTTGCCAAAACAATTATCCTAAGCGAAGGAATAACCGCCCTTAATAAACACTCATTTGCCAACGCTAAGAACCTAACTTCCATAATTTTACCGTCTTCATTAACAAATATTGGAGATAACAGCTTTTATAGCTTAGAAAAACTGGAAACCGTAGTCTTTAGTGATTTTAGCACTTCAAATCTAACCACTATAGGTAGTTACGCTTTCTATAACACAATAAAGATGGCAGTTTTCGACTTCCCCGCCAAGTTGCAGACTATCGGCGACTATGCCTTTGCAAAGACGGGCAATGCCGTTTTAGCTGAAATAAACTTCCATATACCTTCCTACCGCAGTATTGCCTTAGGTAATTATTCCTTTGCAAATAACCCGTTAATTAAGCAAATAACCTTTAACTGCGCCGTGACGTCACTGGGCGAAGGAACTTTTAGTAACTGCACTAATTTAGAGGCTATTTACTTCAATTCTTTGGGTACGGCGACACAGATTAACAGCGGTTATACCAAAGTATTTGAAAATTGCTATAAACTAAGCGTATTTGTGGCATCGAACTCTATGTACACAGGTTTTTATAACGTCTGGAGCAACAATGCCGACAGAAGTAAACTTACTTTGGCGTCAAACATTGCAAAAGACTCCGGAGAAATAACCGGTCAAGAGAACTTTGTAATAAGCGTAAATTCGGGTAGCAACACCGCCTCTATTATTAACTATATAGGTACAAATACCATAGTTACTTTCCCGTCCACCGTTACTATAAACCAAAATACGTACACAATAACCAAAATAGGCAGAGAGGCAGGCAGCACCGACGTAATTAGCGGTTATGTAATAGGTTCTAACGTAACTAAAGTAATTATCCCGCCGACGGTTACCACTATCGCCGCCGACGCCTTCCGCAATTCGGCGTCCCTTGCCATTGTGGAAATAGCTTCGGGAAGCGGTCTTGAGTCCATCGGTAAAAACGCCTTTGCAAACTGTCAAAACCTTACCACCATAAATATTACTAAGAATATATCCACTATAGACAGTAGCGCCTTCAATAACTGCGTAAAATTAACCAATATTTCCTTTGAAAACAGAGCAACTAACGACCCTGTAAAGAAACTTGTAATAATGGACCGCGTTTTCTATGGTTGCGTTGCCCTTACAAGTATAACCTTACCTTTGCATATTGATGTAATAGGAGAATACTCTTTTGCAAATTGCACCAAACTTAATAACGTTGTATTAACCGAAGACCATAAGGTAACAAGGCTTGGCAAATATGCATTAAGCTATACCGCGATTGCTTCTATCTATTTACCTTTCAGCGTCAACAGCGTAGACGACTACTGCTTTGTCGGTAGCAACTTACTTCGCCGCGTTTATCTAAACAGAGAAACAATTCCCGGTGTTTCCTCATCCCTCACTTCGGCGGGAGAACAGGTATTCGGAGCCAATTCCAGTCCGTTTATTAAGGTTTATACTCCTACCACCAGCCATACCAGTTATCAGTCCACTAAGTGGAACGTAAAGACCATTATACCCAACCTAAGTCAAGGGGAATTTAACTATATAATTAACCCGTCAGGCGCCGAAAATACAGTAACGTTAACCAACTACTTAGGAAGCAGTACTATTCTTAACGTGCCGTCTTCGATACAAATAAACAACGTAGAACACAGGGTAACCACTTTAGGCCGTTATTTCGGCAACGAAAAAATAACCGAAGTACGCTTTGCCGAAAACAACTACGTAACCGCATTTGAGAGTTATTCCTTTGCCGCTTGTACTTCCCTAAGGAAAATTCACATGCCGTCAAACATAACCACCATTGGTGATTATTCCTTCTACAACTGTTCAGCTTTAGCCGACGTTATTTTACCTAACAATCTAAACAACATTCAGCCTTACGTGTTTGCAAACTGCACCTCACTAAAAGAAATTGCCATAACGCCGCAGGTTATTACCATAGGTAACTTTGCCTTTATCGGTTGTACTTCCCTTAACCGCGTTATTGTCAACATAGTTATTGCCGATAGCGTCAATGCCTTAGGTCAAAACGCCTTTAGTAATACCAGCCCTTCCCTTGTTATTTTGGTAAACGAAAATGATTTAAGCAAATACGAAACGGAATGGAGACTGCCCGGAATTATCAGTAAGGAAGCTATGGCGGGCGATTTTGTAGTCAGAAGAAACAACCAAGGCGGATATAGTTTGGTTCAATACAACGGCAATGCCGACATAGATCTTACTACCCTTACTTTCTTCGGCGGGAAAGTAAACGAAATTTTAGTTAACAGCATTACCGACAGCCAAGTAAGAATAACGATAGACAGCAACACCACTTACTACGCGGCAATACAAGACAGAATAACGATTATAGACTAAGGAGTAACCTTATAAATGCAAGAATATTACAACGTCGATATATGCGGCAAACAAGTTGCTTTGCCCATTCTTGATATCGGCAATATCAAAATCGCTTTTTTCAATCTGCACGGCGCTTGCGAACTTACCGAACACTGCGCCAAAAACCTTGTAAAACAGGTTAGTGACGCCGAAGTGGTAATAACTGCCGAAAGTAAAGGTCTGCAGCTTGCGCACTGTGTGGCAAGAGAATTAGGTCAACCTTTTTATGCCGTGGCAAGAAAGTCCAAAAAACTTTATATGCAAGACGGGATTTCCTCTACGGTAAAATCGATAACCACCGCCGAAAGTCAAACCCTGTATCTTTCTCACCACGACGTGGAACTAATAAAGGGTAAGAAAGTAGCCATAATTGACGACGTAATAAGCACCGGAGGGAGTTTGCTAGGCTTAGAAGACTTAGTAAAAAAAGCGGGCGGAATTGTCTATAAAAAGGCATTTGTACTAGCCGAAGGCGATGCGAAAGACCGCAAGGATATTATTTATCTTGCAACCATTCCCGTAATGCCAAAATGATAGATATAAAAGAAGTTGTTAACCTTTATACCGAATGTTTCCCCGAGGACAGCAAAGAGATGATAGAGCTGTTTTTTCGGGAAAGACTGGGTATAAAAAACTGTCACTATATAAAAATAGATAACAAGCTTGCTTGTCAGCTTTTTTTGGTCGATAAAACTTTAGTTTACGAAAAAAATAATATATATCTTCCTTTTATCGTAGGTTTAGGGACGGCAAAAGAACACCGTTATAAGGGGCTTGCCAAAACTCTGCTTATTGACGTTTTGGAAAAATTAGATGGTGTGCCTTTTATTTCCTTATATCCTTTTTCTCACGAATTTTATGAAAAAATGAGTTTTGCAACCGTTTCTTACGATTATAATGCCGAAAAAACTGACACCGTTATTTCTGCCGAGAAAGCCTATTCCATTTATAAAGCTTATACAAAAAACTTAGACTTCTATATCGAAAGAACACAAAAGGATTTTGATTTGCTGGACGAAATAACAAAATTAGACGGAACTTATTTTTGCTTAATCTCCGAAGGCGGCTATACCAACGGCGAAGAAACGGTTTTATTAGGTAGTAAAGGCGCTGCTAAAGGCACAATGACAAGAATTGTTGATTTGTTTGCGGCAATTAAATTAAGTAAATTAAGCTTTCCCGCCATAAAAATAACCGACTGTCTTATTAAACGGAATAATGTAATAATAAGTTCGGATAATGGAAACGTTACTTTTTGTGAAAATTATGAAAAAGAAATAGATATTTCGGTACTGACGGCGGCTATGTTCGGGCTAAATTTCTTTTATCCCTATCAGATAAAAAATCTTAACGGCCACTTGCTGGACAGATATTAAATTATCCCCACTATTACGGGGAAATTCTCCACGGTAAGGCAAAAGACAGCTTCGGCGCCCAGTTCTTCAAAGTAGATAACTTCGGCTTTTTTTACGCAATTTTTGTAATATGCGCCTGCTCCGCCGATAGCTTCAAAATGTACTCCTCCGTATTTTTTTATAAGATTAATTACTTCGTCGCTCCTCTTTCCTTTGCCGATGGTAACAATACAGCCTTTGGACAAAAAAAGTTCGGAAAAAGCATCCATACGGTAACTTGTGGTAGGTCCTACGCTACCTATTACTTCATTAGGCTTCTTAGGACAAGGTCCGGCGTAATAAATGGTTTCCCCTTTTAACAGCATCTCTCCCGTTGCTAAAAAATGCTCTTTTATTTTTTTATGCGCGGCGTCTCTAGCAGTATAAATTTTACCGCTTAAAAGTACGGTATCCCCTTGTTTTAAGGTCTTAATAACTTCTTTACTTATCGGAGTGTCTATTACTTTCATAATTACCTCTAGAAGACAATTTCGCCGTGACGGCTAGCGTGGCATTGTATGGTTACGGCAACGGGAAGTCCGGCAAGGTGAGTTGGATACTTTTCTATAAACACTCTCAACGCGGTATTCTTACCGCCAAAACCTTGGGCGCCTATATTAAGGGCGTTAATTTTCTCTTTCAGTTCTTCTTCCATTCCGGCAAGAATATTATCTTCGTTAATAGAATTTATATCACGTAAAAGGCTATGTTTACTCATTAACGCGGCTTTTTCCATAGTGCCGCCGATGCCTACACCCACAATAATGGGTGGACACGGGTTGCCGCCACCGACCATGACGCTTTTTATAATAGCGTCCTTAACTCCGTCTATACCTTCGGACGGGCTTAGCATAAACAATCGGCTCATATTTTCACTGCCAAAACCTTTCAGCATAATATTTATGGAAAGCTCCTCTCCCTTTGTTATTTCATAATGAATTACCGCAGGGGTGTTGTCTAAAGTGTTCTTTCTACTAATGGGGTCCAGTACCGATTTTCTGAAATACCCTTCAGAATAACCTTGTCTTACCCCTTCGTTAATTGCGTCACCGATAAAACCACCCTCAATTTTTACTTCACCCATTTTCACAAAAACTACCGTCATGCCCGTATCTTGGCACAGCGGAGAATTCGTTTCCTTTGCAATTAACGCGTTTTTTAGCATAATGTCAAGAGCAAATTTGGTAGCGGGGACGGTTTCTTCGCCGTAAGCGCATTTTAGCTTTTCAAAAACGCCTTCATCCATACGGCATCCTATAGTCATACAGGTCTCTTTAACTTTTTTTATTATGTCCTCAAACAGTACGGTTTTCATTTTCATATTCCTTTAAGCAAAAAGGGGTATTGTGGAAAGTAAATGACATAGTGATTGTCAAATTGCAATTATTATTGTATAATATAATAATAGTTTTGTAAATAAAAATCGGTAAAGGAGAACAATGAGCATATCGGTTAGCTCTTTGGGCAGCGGCTCTAAAGGTAATTGCGTACTAATATCAAACGAAAAAAATAACGTTCTTATTGACGCCGGACTTAGCGCTAGCTGCATTTATAAAAAACTATCTCAACACGGCCTTGGTTTTTCCGATATCGACGCCGTTTTTATAACGCACGAACACGACGACCATATAAAAGGGGTAGCTGAGCTAGCTTCGGTTATTCCTATCTATTCCCACCCCGATACTTTAGACTATATCGCTAATAAGTACAATATCCCTTTCAAGAGCCTGATGGAGATTGAGGAGCAGGAAATATCAATAGGCACCCTTGATATTCTGCCCTTTAGGGTAAGCCACGACGCCATTCACCCGTACGGCTACAGGATTTGCGACAGCGAAAGCAAATTTACATATCTTACCGACACAGGCTATATCAGTAAAGGTATGTTTTCTATAGCGTCAGGTAGCGACATTATTATGCTGGAAAGTAACCACGATACCGAACTTCTGAAAAAAGGGAATTATCCGGAGTTTCTTAAAAAAAGAATACTCTCCGACCTTGGGCATTTGAGTAATGAAGAAAGCGCGCTTACCGTTTGCGACCTTGTTAATAAGGGCGCTACCAAAATTATGCTTGCCCATATAAGCGAACAAAACAACCTCCCCGAGCTTGCCTATTATACAACGGTAAATTTCCTTACCAAAATGCAGGTAGAACGTAACGCATATACCTTGAAAGTCGCTTCCCAAAGAGATACTGTTTTGTTGCGGTAAAGCACAGCTTATGACAAAAAACAAAGTTCAATTTTATTATTTTATCATCATATACTTCGCGGCGTTCGTTGTGGCGACGGTTATTTCTATGGTAATTTCTTCCACCGTCGACAACTCAACTAATACTTACGTATTTTTATTGTATTTTGTACCGCAGGTTTGTTATATCGGAGCAATCGCCATTGTTTATTCCATAAAAAAATTCGAATTTAAGTTGTATACGACCGAAAAAATAGAAATAAAAAACTATCTTTTTACCATAATTATCGCTTTAGGACTGTTTTTAACGGCGGTTTTACCTAACTACGGCATTCAGCTACTGTTTGACAAAATAGGCACAAAAGCCAGCGTAACTATACCGGAGTTTGTCAATTTTTGGGATTATTTCTTAGGGGTTTTGCTTATCTGCATACTTGCGCCAATAGGTGAAGAGCTTGTTTTCCGCAAGGTTTTCTGCGACTCTTTGGAAGGTATCGACCAGTGGAAAATAATTTTGCTTAGCGGAGCTTTTTTCTCTCTTACTCATTATAATCTGGCACAAACCTTCCACCAGTTCTTTACTGGGTGTATTTTAGCTTACGTTTATCTAAAAACACGCAACGTTACTATCCCTATTATTGCCCACGTAGTTAACAATATCCTGGCTCTTTTTATTACCCGTATTACAGGGGAAGGGATTTGGAATAATATTATTACTTTAATAATAAGTTTCGGTATAGGAATTATTTTGCTTGTCATCGGTTTTATATTGCTTAGCAAAAAAAATCCTAAGCTAATAAAGATAGAAGAGAAACAAAATATTAATATGACTCTAATCTTTCTTGGCATAATCTTTGTACTGTGGCTTATTACGGCTATCACATCATTTTAGGGGGACTCTGTGTCGAAAACATTTAAGAGCTGCGCAATATTCTTTATTTCCGGACTATGGCTAATTCTTGCCCGCATAGTTTTTTCCAGCGTAAGTTTAAGCGATAACCTTTCTTCCTGGCTGTTTTCTCTTTTCGTGCAGGTTATCGGTATGGGAGTTATACCATTGGTTCTCTACAAAGTGTGGATAAAAGAAGATATAATAAGCGGTTTTTCTATAAATGTAAAAATTCCCAAAATCGTCTATATTATTGCCATTGCGCTTGGATTTTTGTTAAGTTATCTTACTTTGGGCGTATCCTTTGTATGGCAAAACGTTCTTGCGCTGTTAGGCTTTACTCACATAAACGCCCCGGGTACTATTTATTCGGGGGCAGAGGTTCTTATTTTGGAACTTCTTTGTACGGCAATTATGCCTGCAATTTTCGAAGAGCTTAATTACAGAGGGCTAACCTTGCAGATGTTTAGAGATGTTGAGGATGAAAAAATAACAATGGTTCTTCTAGCTATACTTTTTAGCCTTGGACATCAAAACGTCATGCAGACAGGCTATACTTTTGTGGGCGGACTGATTTTTGCCTTCCTTGCCATAAAAACAAAGAGCATAATACCGGGCATGATAATTCACTTTATCAACAACGGCACGTCGGTAATTTCTAGTAATTCCGAACAAACTAACGGTTTTGTGGCAAAAATACAAGACGCAGTTTATAATTTCATTTCCGGACACTTCCTGCTTGCCTTACTTAGTTGGATAGCAACAGGCGTTCTTGTTGTTTGGTTATTGAAAAAAACTGCCGAGATTTGTTCTAAACAGCGTGTCACCGAAGAAAAAGTAAGCGACGGTTACGGCTATTATTTCCCGCAGAAAGTCCAGTATATAGACGATCTTTTCGGCAGTTCCTTAACCCGCGACCTCATTATAAAAAAGCGTTCGGCATGGTATGAATACGCCTTTTTATATGCATATATCGCTATGACTTTTGCCACAACCTTGTTTAGCTTTATTTGGGGAATCTGGAGATGAAAATAAACGTCATTGCGGTAGGCAAGCTGAAAGAAAAATTTTGGACGGACGCAATAAATGAGTATTCCAAAAGATTATCGCGCTTTGCCGAAATAACGGTAATAGAAATCCCCGAGGGGAGAAACATTGTTGAAGAAGGCAAAAATATCTTAAAAAAGTGCAGCGGTTATGTTATAGTAACCGATATAGAAGGAAAAGCTTTGTCTTCAAAAGAAATTGCCGACGTAATTACTAATACACTCAACAAAGGAATAAGCGATTTTTCTATTATAATCGGGGGAAGCGAAGGTTTATCCGAGGAAGTGAAAAACGCCGCCGATATAAGAATATCCTTTGGCAAAGTAACCTATCCCCACCAGCTTATGCGGGTAATACTTTTTGAGCAAATATATAGGGCGTTTACCATAATAAACGGGCTTACTTATCATAAATAGTGAGAAAAAGTCATATCTTTTAGGTATGAAAACTTACTCTGAACTAATAAACAGTATCGCCCCTTTAGGTAAAATAGAATTCATCGGCTCCACCGTATTAGGTTACGGCATACCCCTTGTACGGGTAGGAAGAGATACTCCGCGCACTCTGATTATCGGTAGCGTGCATGCAAGAGAATATATTACTACTCTGATGTTGAACGAAGTGGTAAAACTAACGGATAACTGCTCTTTCGATTATTTACCGATGCTTAATATCGACGGAGTGCTACTAAGCATTAACGGAATAAATTTTATAACCGATGAGGAGCGGAAAAAAACTCTTTATCAGTACAACAACTACAATATGGACTTTTCACAGTGGAAAGCCAACGTAAACGGCGTGGATATCAACGTAAACTTCGACGCCGATTGGGGGGAAGGAAAATATAATATCACTTACCCTTCCAGCGAAAATTATATAGGCAAGACGCCTGCAAGCGAACCCGAAACGCAAGCGGTGGTAAACTTACTAAAGAAAAACTGCTATTCCTTAGTAGCTTGCTACCACTCAAAAGGAGAAGTTGTCTACTGGGGCTTTGAAAGTAACTACCGTTACTACAAAGAAGCCAAAGAAATAGCCGACCACCTCAATTATTCCTTAGAACGGAGCGAAGGCTCTGCCGGAGGGATAAAAGACTATTACTGTACTAATTATAACGGTTTGGGTATTACCATAGAAATAGGAAAGGACAGTTTGCCACATCCCTATCCTGTTGCCGAACTACCTAACTTAATAAAGCAACATAAGGACAGTGTTAAACTTATTTGCAATACCGGAGGAAAAATTGCACGAGAAATTTATGGAGGAGGCCATTAAAGAAGCAAAAAAAGCCTACAAGGCCAACGAAGTGCCTATAGGCTGCGTTGTTGTCTGCGACGGAAATATAATAGCACGGAGCAGAAACAGCAAAATAAGCTCAGAAAACAGCCTCAACCATGCCGAACTAAAAGCAATTATAAAAGCGCAGAAAATAAAGAAGACAAAATACCTTTACGACTGTAGTCTATACGTTACGGTAGAACCCTGCGCCATGTGCGCGGGAGCTATGATAAACGCAAGGTTAGGTAAACTTATTTTCGGCACAAGGGAACCCAAAACCGGTTGTTGCGTGAGCGTTTATCCTCTGCTTGAGGAAAACAAATTCAACCATAAGGTGGAAATAACAGAAGGAATAAAGAGAGAAGAATGTATGTCTCTTATGCAAAATTTTTTTAAGGAAAAGAGGAAGAACAAATGTTGATAGTCGGATTGGGTAACCCGGGATTGAAATACAAAAACACCTATCATAATATGGGCTATATGGTGCTAGACGCCCTGTCCAAAATTCTGGAGCGGAAAATTAACCGCATAGAATGCAGCTCTGTTACCACTTCTTTTTGCGTTAACTCCGAATTAATTATTTTAGCTAAACCCACAACCTATATGAACCTGAGCGGTCAGGCGGTAAAAAGCTTGATGGTAAAGTACAACCAGACCGAAAACGACCTTGTGGTAGTTTACGATGATATAGACCTACCTAAGTTCAGCGCCCGCGTAAGGGAAAACGGCAGCGCAGGCACCCATAACGGAATGAAAAATATCGTGGAAGTTATTAATTCTCAAAACTTCAAGCGTATACGCATCGGAATTGGCAAAAATAACGAAGATCTAAAAGACTTTGTTTTAAGCAAAGTAAATTCTCAGGATAAAAAATTATTTGAGGATACAATAAACGAAGTAGCCAACCTTCTTGTTGAATACATAACCAAAAGAGATTTCGAAAAAGTAATGCGGCAAGGAAACACTATAGGGAAATAAAAAGTACCAATGAAACTTGATAAGGTTTTTAATTTAGACAGAGGCAATCTTGCCGCTGTCAAGGATTCTTTAGACCATGGCAAAAATACCGTGGTGTTTTTTGCTGCCGAATATAACCGCTTGCATATTGCCTCTGCCCTCAACCGCCCCTTTTTATACGTAGTAAGCGATTTAATAGCCGCAAGAAAAGCCGTGGATTGCCTTAGTGAATACAGTTTAGGCAACATAGAATTAATGCCCGAAAGGGAGGACGTCCTGATTTCCCGACAAGGTACAAACTATGGTTTACTTAATGAAAGGATTCGCATACTTGCCAAATTAATGAGCGGAGAAATTACCGGCGTTGTCATAACCGCCGACGCTCTGACCCAATATTATCCTAACAGTACTATTCTCAAAGACAGTATAATCACCGTAGAAGCAGGAGAAATAATTGACACCGATAAGCTTGCCGAAAGACTTGTCTATGCCGGTTACCGCAGAAAAAGCGCAGCAGAATCCAACGGAGAGTTTCTGCTTAGAGGTGACGTCTTGGATATTTTCCCCATAGGCGAAGATTCCCCTATTAGAATTAACTTTTTTGGTGACACTGTGGAAAGTATCCACCGCTTTAGCGTGGACACTATGCTATCGGGCGGCAGATTAGAAGAAATAACCATTTTTCCGTCAACCGACATTTTAGTACCCGCAAACGAAGTGGAAGGTATCCTAAACAAAGTAAAACGCGCAAGGAAGAATTGTTCGGATTCCTTAACAGAAAGGATAAACGCCGAATGTGAACGCTTTTTAACTAACCCAAGCAGCCCGCTAAATACCTTCTTTATTCCCTTTATCAAACAGTATTTAGGGACTATATATGAATATCTACCCGACAACGCGGTAGTTATTTTTGATGATACCAAACAGACCGAAGACAAGCTAAGAGTTAATTACAACCGCTTTATACAGAGGGTAAAAAGCATGCACGAATCGGATTTGTGCCTCAAGGAACATAGTGAATCCATACTAAACCTAGAGCAAATAAAGGATTTTTATCATGCCGTACTGGGCTTTGGCAGAATAACCTCTCAAATAGGCTTGTTTACTCCTAAAGAAATTTTTAGCATAAAAACTCAAGCCTTGCCTGCTTTTTATAACAACATGCCCGACTTTTTTGAGCAGTTGAAAGCGCTTAACCGCAACGGCGCAACGGTAAGGATTTACGTTAAGGACGAAATTTCTCTTGCCGCTCTTGCCGAAACGTTGCGAAGGGAATTTATCGGCGTAGAAACGGACGTAAAAGACAACACGCCGTGCGGTATTATTGTTGGGAAAGTAAGCCACGGCTTTATTTATCCCAACGAAAAATTAGTCCTAATAGGAATAAACGACGTTAACAGAAAAGTTGACAGGATAAAGAGCCTCTCACGTAAGAAAATAGTTTTCGAACTGCCCGAAAAAGGAGATTTCGTTGTTCACGAAAAGCACGGTATCGGAATTAGCGAAGGTATGCAAAGGGTGGCAACGTCCAGCGGCGTAAAGGATTTTTACGTTATTGCCTACCGTGACGGCGACAAACTATACTTACCTGCCGACCAACTTAACACCGTAGAAAAATACAACGGCGCTACTGCACCGGCCTTGCACCGATTAGGCGGAGCGGAATTCGAAAGGGTGAAAAATCGCGTCAAGTCCTCTATAAAGGCAATGGCTATTGACCTGCTTTCTCTATATCAATCAAGGTATCAGAAGAAAGGACACAAATACCAGCCCGACACCGTTTGGCAAAAGGAAATGGAAGAGGACTTTGAGTATACCGAAACCGACGACCAGTTGATTGCCATAAGCGAAATAAAGCAGGATATGGAAAGCGGCAAAATAATGGATAGGTTACTTTGCGGCGACGTTGGCTACGGCAAAACCGAAGTGGCTTTGCGGGCAATTTTCAAGACGGTAATAGAAGGAAAACAGGCGGCTATATTAGCCCCTACCACAATACTTGCCCAACAGCATTATAATTTAATCTGCGCAAGAATGAACAAGTTCAAACTAAAAATAGATTTGCTGTCCCGCTTTGTGCCCAATAAGGATATAAAAGCCTCTCTAGAAAAAATAAAAAAGGGAGAATCCAACATTGTCGTGGCAACGCATAGGATTCTTAGCCGCGACGTGGAATTTTATGACCTTGGATTATTAGTTTTAGACGAAGAACAGCGTTTCGGCGTTGAGCATAAAGAAAAACTGAAACTTTTCCGCAACAAAGTAAACATTTTAAGTCTATCCGCCACCCCAATACCGCGTACCCTGCATATGGCTCTTTCGGGAATAAGGGATATTTCCACCTTGGAAATGCCCCCGAAAAACCGTCTGCCTGTGGAAACGTACGTTACCGAATATAACGATAACCTACTAAAAGACGCCGTAAACAGAGAATTAAGCAGAAACGGACAAGTTTTTATACTATATAACCGCGTTCAGACAATAGAAAAGTTCTATCACAAGGTCTGTTCCCTCTTCGATGAGAACGTAAATATAATTTACGCCCACGGACAGATGGAAGAAACGGTATTGGAAGACAGAATAAAAGAGTTTTACGACAACAAAGCTCAAGTGCTTATTTCCACCACCATAATAGAAAACGGCATAGACTTACCCAACGCCAACACCTTGTTTGTCCTTAACGCCGATAATTTGGGGTTAAGTCAGCTCTATCAGCTAAGAGGCAGGGTTGGAAGAAGCGAAGTGCCCGCATACGCGTATTTTACGGTGCCCGAAGGAAAGGTGCTTACCACAAACGCCGTAAACAGGCTGGAAGCCTTAATGGATAATACCGAATTAGGCAGCGGCTTTAAGATAGCAATGCGCGACTTGGAAATCCGCGGCGCAGGCAATTTACTTGGCAGAGAACAGCACGGTCAGATGGAAAAAGTGGGTTACGAAATGTATCTCAAACTAATAAAAGAAGGCATTGACGAAATTCAAGGCAAGACTGTTGACGAAGAAAGAGAAATAGAAATGAAAATCGACGGCGATTACGTCTTGGACGAAAACTATATTACCGAAAGTAAAGAAAGGGTTAATTTCTACCGCAGAGTTTCCTGCCTTACCAACCGCGAAGAAGGTCAGGAATACTATAATAATCTCAAAGAAACCTACGGACAACCGCCCGTTGGCGTTAATAATATCATAAGATTGGGAATAATAAAGAACCTAGCCCAAAAACACTCCATTGCCAAAGTATCTATAACCAAAAACGGCACCGGACTGTTCTTCTACGACACAAAATGTTTAACTAACGAAAAACTATTTGCGGCAATAAGCTGTTTGGGTAAAAACTGCGTTCTTTCTATGACCGAACCTCCTGCAGTCATTTTTAATGACAAAAAGCTCAGTATGAATGACAAAATCAAACTGGTTCTAAATTTTTTATTATCCATTTAATTACTTGATTTATATTATACAAGTATTGTATAATTGTCTAGAGTATTTATGATAAATTGAGGCGTATTACCTTTTTTGAGGAGTTTATATGAAAAGACAGAGGATTTTTTTACTTGCGTTGGCTGTTATACTATTGTGCAGCATGTTACTTACCAGTTGCACTTTTGTAAGAGTTAACGAAGAACGCCAGGCTAACGAAGTTTTAGCCACCGTCAGTTTGGACTATCAGGGACAGACCCTGTCGCTAACCGTGACGCGTAACGAACTGCTTAGCTACGTAAATTATTTGATTAATCTCTATTCCCAATATCAAATGCAATATGACGTAAAAGATTTGCTTACCGGCGGGCTTGACGGCTTGATTAATCAAAAATACCTTATTTTGGAAGGTATGGTTTATCTGATGGGGCTTGACGGTAGAAAAGACTTAATGTACCTAAATACCGACGAATATAAAGCTATCTACGGGACAAAAATCGTACCCGAAGGCGTACTTACCGTTGCCGAAAGATATAAGTCGATAGCCGACACCAACAAGACCTTTACCGACAGCATAAAATCTTATGTTACTACTTATGAGAACGAGCAGAGAGAAATTATTCTCAGTACCGCCAAAGAAAAATTAAACGCATATTATCAGGAAGGCTACACCGTTGATACAGTAGATATCTACAACTACGACGCCGAAAACGAAACTTATAATGAAGGTCTATATGAAGACTCCTTTATTGCCGTTTCTTCAAGTGACGGTTCTGCAACGTCAGAAACCGACTATAATAAGATTTACCTCAAAATAACCCTCAAAAAGAGCGGAGCCGACAATATGTCTGTATACTACCCCGTCTCTTCCTCCGCCGTAACCAGCGCTGACAAGGATTTGACTACTCTTACCACCGAAGAACTTATCGCGTATAAAAATTCGGCAGCGTATAAGAGTAACCATATAACCTTAAAAACGGTATCGGTTACTTATGACGAACCGGTTAAGGAAGAAGGTTCCGAAGAGTTTACTTACAAAACTCACACCGCCAAAGCCGATTATACTTTGGTTACTCCGCGTACAGCTTATGCCGAGAAAGAAGCAGAAGACACCCGCAACGAACAAACCAAGTTTAACGAAGGTGACGTGCCTTTCCGCTATACCGCGCTTGACGCCAACGATGACGCTCAAAGAAAAATAATCGAAGACGGTCAAATCTTCAAACACACCCTTACTACCTATGCAAGCGATGCCGAAAAGGACGCATACAGACAGTTCCGCGAAGCAAAGAAAGAACAATTGATAGGTTTTGACGCCAATAACACCAAAGACCCTTACAACGGACTTTCTTATTACTATTCCAGCAGCTTTGAAAGCGCAGTTCTTGAGGCGGTAAAACACGAAATTACCAAAAAAGCCTTGACCGATACTCCGATAACCGATGCGCAAATTCAAAAAGAATACGACACTTTTGTGGCAAAACAAAAGGAAGAATATGACGTGCTTTCCAAGAAAAAGCAAGTGGAAAAGTTTGCCGAAATTATTAAGACCGACCTTACCAAGTGCTATTACGTACCCATTGACGCTCTTCTAAATTCCGACTTTGAGTATGACGGAACAACCTATACGTACGCAACCAACGGCGTTGACGGTAAAGTTACTATAAATATGTTCTATATCGCTCACGTTCTGTTTAAGTGGACCACTGACGTATCCGACGGCTTTAAGAACCTTATTGAAGACCGCACCGATGAAGAAGTTAAGCAAATAAAGACCCAGTTTGTGCAGTACCTTACCACCAACAAGAGTAAAATAGCCTATGCAACCGAAGGAGAAATCGACGGTGTGTCGGCATTGGAAGCCGCTTTTGAAGTGGAAGAAGCCAACGGAAATATTAAGACTTTCTTAGCTGAAGTTATTATTGCTCAGCTTGAAGCCGACCTTAATGAAAGCGAAGATCCTTTGCAAACATTTAAGGATTATATGTGCCTATATAATGACGACGGCGGCAAAATGAACAGCGCGCTTGGATACTTTGTTGCTATGGGAGACATCGCCCACAGCTATGACGGAGACGACTTCCCCAATATGGCTAAGGACTTATATCTTTCCCTTCTTAATGCTAACGTCAACCCGAACAACGCAAAAAGTATTTCCGAATATGCGTTTACCTCTTATGGTCTGCATATAGAATATATCAGCTTTGCTCCTTTCTACGATATAAACCTTACCGATAAGAACGCTTTAGGACTTAACTTTAAGTTAGATTTAGACGGAAATACCTTCTATAAGACAATTAAGACTTCCTTAGAAGATACCGTTGAATCCAACGTTTACAGCGAATGGACAGGACAATTCAAGAACGAAGAGATAAAAGAAAACCATGCGCAGAAGAACGAAAAGAAAATGAAACAGCTCATTAAGGACTTGAATTTAGACTAACAAAAACTTTTAATACTATTTATGGGCATCGCAAGATGCCTATATTTTTTAGAGAGGTATATATGAAAGAATTTGATATAGAACTTGTGGGAAAGGTAGGCAGTATGGCTCTTGTAAATAAAGAGCATGACGATATTGACTACAATATAATAGCAAGGATTAGCCGCTACCTCCACCCCGGCGTTATTTTTATTACCAGCGGCGCTACCGAAATAGGCAGACTTGACTATATAAAAAGGACGGGGAAGGAACTTACCGGCGACGAAAACGAAATAAAAGCCGACTATTCTGCGCAAGGTCAGAGCGTATTGATGGCAAACTACCGCCAGTTTATGGATAGCCGCTATTGTATGAGACAAATCCTTGTAGAACATTTTCATTTCAACGACGAGGCAAAGAGACAGCACTTAGCAAAAATGCTACTCCGATGCCCTAACCAAAACGCTATACCTATTATTAACTATAACGACCCGGTTAGCGACGAAGAAGTCCGCAATATGGAAATCCGCTCATTGAGAAAAATCCGCAATAAGGTAGTAGAATGCGTGGATAATGACGAAACGGCAAGTCAGATAGCTTGTCTTGTAAAGCCAAAATACTTATTGATATTAACAGGCGTTGACGGGATTTATACCGATAAAAACGATAAAAGTTCACTGGTAACCGAAATCAGAGGTAAGGACACTTACGAACTTCTTTCTAATATAGAACATTATCAGAACTATTGCGACGGCGCCAGCAGAAAGGGAGCCAACGGCGCTAGAGCCAAGTTGGAATATATAAAAGAACCGGTAAAGAACGGCACTACGGTGTTTATCGCAAACAGCAAATATTATATACCCGAAATATTAAACGGCAACGTTCCATGTACCAAAATTTTCATTGATTAATAAATGTTAATGTTTATTTAAGTTTTTGGGAATAAACTATAGATACTTGATATTAATTTTTAAGGAGCAAATTATGAAAAAAACAGCTGTTGTAATGTTGATACTGTTATTGATTGTGTCGGTATTGACTTTAAGTGCCTGCGATGAACTGAGCGGGGCCTCCGCCTACGAAATAGCGGTTAGAAACGGCTTTGTAGGTACCGAAGCGGAATGGCTTGAGAGCTTAAAACAAGGAGAATCGGCATATCAGATAGCGGTAAGAAACGGTTATACAGGCACCGAAGCCGAATGGCTAGCTTCTCTTAAAGGAACAGACGGGACCAACGGACTTAACGGCAATGACGGTGACGATACTTTAACAATAGAAGAAATATATAACGCCGCCGTAAATAGCGGTTTTACGGGCACTTTCCTAGAATTCCTCAGTGACTATCTGAATTATAATCAAATTACCGTGGATAACACCTATGCCGTAAGCAAAGCATCGTTGAGTGCGGTTAGTATCTTCTGTACTTTTAGTAAAAACGTTTTGGTGCCTCCTAACACCTATGTCGAACAGGAATATTCCTCGGCGGGTTCGGGTGTTATTTACAAAATGGACGACCAAGGCAACGCCTATATAATTACCAACTATCACGTTGTTTTTGACATAAGCGCAAAACAACCGGGACATATCAGCCAAAATATCTCTATATTGCTTTACGGTATGGAATACAACAATAGTGCAATATCGGCAACCTACGTCGGCGGCAGTATGATGTACGATATAGCGGTACTACGTATAGTAGAGAGCGATATATTAAAAAACAGCGCCTCCAAAGCGGCTACCGTTAGTACCGACAGCTACGTAACGGTAGGTCAGACAGCTATAGCTATCGGAAACCCCGAAGCCAAAGGTATTTCGGCAACCAGCGGTGTTGTAAGCGTGGACAGCGAAACTATAACAATGACGGCAGCCGACAACACAACGTCGGTTGATTACCGCGTAATGCGCGTAGATACTGCTATAAATTCGGGCAACAGCGGCGGCGGATTATTTAACAGCGCAGGCGACCTTATAGGTATAGTAAACGCCAAAATTATCGACAGCAAAATAGAAAACATCGGTTACGCCATCCCGGTAAGCACTGCCGTTGCGGTGTCCGAAAACATAATAGCAAACTGTACCGATGCCTCCAAAACCAAAATGCAAAGATGTCTACTTGGCATTACTACCGTGGTTGACACCTCCAAAGCAGTATATGATACCAACACTATGCTAACTAAAATTGAAGAAACCATAAAAATATATAACGTTGGCGAAACTTCTTTGGTAAAAGACAAAGTTCAGATTGACGATATACTTTTGTCGGTATCTTATAAGGGAGAAACCTATGAACTTAACAGAAGTTATATCCTTGTTGACCTAATGCTTGGGACATTGGTGGGCGAAACAATTACCCTAACCTTGTCAAGAAACGGTGAAGAAATAACCCATGAAATACTATTAACCCCCGAATGCGTAGTGGAAGTTGCATAAAAACGAATTAAAAACAATTTCAAAAAAACCGCAGAAGATGCGGTTTTTTTTATTATAGTTGCAAATTACTATATTTTGTTATATACTAAGGGAAAAGGAGGCTTATTATGAAAAAACTATTGAAAATCTTTGTTCTAGCTATTGTCCTTATATTATCCATGTCGTTGTTTGCCTGCAATCTTGACCTGGGCGATGATAAAAACGACCCGGTAGTTTACAGCACAAGTAATAACGGCGCAAGCTATACGTTAAAGCTTTTCCCCGATTACACTTTTGACCTTAACTATACCAACAATAACGGTATAAACTCAACAGTTACTGTTCTTAAAGGCAATTATACGGTAGGAAACGGAGAATATTCGATATCCACAAATAAGTATGAAACCACGTCGTATACTTTCGGTTTACCTTACCAAACCATGACCGCTTCTGCTGAAGATTTGGAAGACATGAATACCGACTCTATGAAAGTTTCCATAATCAGCGACGATATTTGTATGATAAACGGAATATTTCTTTTCAAAAACGGAGAAAAGGGCTCCCCTAATATTGTGGCAAAGGTAATTTCTCCTTACAAAGCAGCAGGATTAGATTATGATTTTACTTGCTCTGTAAACGGAACTATTGCTAATCAGTATCTTATTAAGTACTATGCTGATGCCAGTCAGGAAAGAATATATATTACCGAAGAAATGCTCGGAGAGCATGATTTTTCCACTCCAGGCGCCAAATACGTTGAGATAACCTATGCCGAAAATAAAGTTTATCAGGCAAAAGTGCAAGTTGCAAGCAACGTTACACCTTATTTTAGCTGCAGTAACAGGCTTCCTCTTAACACAACGATAGAAGCTTTCCGCGCCGATACAAGCAATTATATCTCTCTAAGCGGACATAAAATATATTTTACCGATGAAAACGTGCAAATTGTCGATTTCGATACTACAAAAGATGAAAAAATTACTATAAAAATCACCTATCAGGACTTTAGCAAGGAAAAGGAAATAATAATATATAATCCCGAAAATCTCAAAATAGAGACTTTCAACGTCAATATCGGTATAGGTGTAGCAATGGGAAGCGATTTATCTTTCACCGGTAATGTAACCAAAAACGACGGCTCTAATCATATGGTTACTCCTGATATTGCCGTAGCCGACTATGACAAGAACAAACTACTGCCCCAGGTAGTTAGTTTTACCTATCAAGGTAACACGGTAAAAAAAGTTGTCTACGTTTATGATATCACCAACAAGGATGTTGTTCTTAATACAAGCGTAGAAAGGAAAAACGCCGAAGCGCCCGCGTACGTCACTTATGTAGACGGAGCTTTGGACCTTTCCCAACACGAATTAGTCCTAGAAATGGTTGACGGGTCAAGTCAAAAAGTAGCTCTTACAAATAGTATGTTTAGTTCTTTTGACCCCAAAAATTTCTACAACAATAACTACCAGTATGTGTATATAAGCTACACTCATACCGGCTACACCTACTATTTGGAGGTGATAATTAATAAAGGTTAATAACTATTTAATTGTATTCAAAAAAGAGAGGGCAGAACCAAGCCATTCTTTAGAACTCTTTTTGTAAGGCAAGAGATGGGAACAGTGGGTTTCCCCCATTGTATAAGCTTGATATATTGTGGTTTTCACACCGTTTTTTATCAACGCTTTCGCCATCTCTTCTCCTTGTCCGCCGCAGAATAAATCCTTCTTTGCCATGGATATATAAGTTTCCGGCCAATTTTCGTTGACGAAATTTATGGGCGATAATTCTTTTATGTAAGGGTAAGAATTGTATTTTTCTTTATCTTCAAAGTCAAATCCCATAATTGCGCTACCTAAAGCGCTTATTAGTCCAAACGGAGCTTTTTTAGACAAGGTTTCTTCAAAGTTATAAATACCGCAAAACAGCATCAAAGCCCTCATTTTTAGTTTACATTCGGGCAAATTAAACGCTTCGCGGACGCGGCTGTCGGCAATTGAGGACATAGCGTGAGCAGCAAGATAACCGCCTGCCGAATCACCGGACAGAACGATATTATTAAGGTCAAGGTTATATTTCTTTTCCAGTGACGGCAAAAAGTTAATGGCGTTTATTACGTCTGCAGTGCCGTTGGGGGACGGGAACTTATGATAGAGCCTATAATTAATGTTATAAACAAACCAACCGTTGTCTGCAAACATACGGCAAATGCCTATTCTTAGTACCTTGTCGCCTGCCACAAAGCCTCCGCCGTGGATATTTATCAATACAGGCAGCTTTTTATTATTGTCTTTATTTTCCACGTACAATAAATCGGCTTTATTGTATTTATTGTTTATGTCGCTGTACGGAACGTTTCTTATTACGGTAACGTTGGGATAGCGGCGATAGTTCCTGCGGTATTTGTTGGCGATATCGCTCATCCTAAAAAATAATCTTGCCCTATTCATAACTCATTCTCCCTTTCCTTTTTGTTTTTCTAGATATTCTTTTACTGCTTTTTCGGCAATTTCTTTCTTTTTTTGTTCCAAAATAAATTCTTCTATGGCTTTTCTCTTAATTTCTTCCACTCTGTCAACGTCGGTAGAATTTTCTTCTTCCTTGGCGGGTTTTTTAATAATAGTCACAATACGGCAAACCAACGTTACCAAAATAAAACCAAGGGGAACAATCAGTATGGACAAAATCCCCGCCGTACTGGTAAAAAACGTATACATACCGGTAAGAATACCTGATTTTTTTACGAAAACCGCCTGAACGTTTTCCACGGGAACAGCCGGGTCCACGCTGGCGTGTACGTTGTCACCCTTGGTGGTAAAAACGTATCTGTCGTACATTTCGTCATAGTGGGCTTCTTTTACAACGCGGTGGGTAATAAGCATGCCCGCCTGCATGCCGTATTCGGCGGTAAAAGTGACGATATCCCCTTCCTTTATTCTTTCCTGGGCTTCTTGCGGACTATTGATTACTTCACTTATCATTATATCTCTGACGTTAAGAGTTGGCTCCATACTGTCGGTAAGCACAAAATAAATGCGATAGCCGAAAACACTGGGTTTTTTGCCGCCTACCGCCTGAATAATCAGTGAAAAAAGGGCTATCATTACCAAAATAAATAATGCGCCCATAAGTATAGATGTTATTCTGTTTATAATTTTTTTATTGTTTTTTTTAACTGCTTTGTCGGTCGCTTGAGTGGCTTTTGACATTACTTTCCTCTCTTTTTATTGTTACTTCCCTTTTTGGCTTTGATTTTCTTAGCCATCTGCTTGAACTCTTCGGCGGCTTTTAGTATCTTCTTATCCAGCTCTTCTTCGGTGCATTTCACTTCTATATTAGCCAAAACGTCTTTTACTGTATCTATATGCTTGGCGGATATGGTTTTTGCAAGCAATCTTTCATAAAGCTCCAATTGCTTCTTCTTTTGGGCGTTTGTCGCCACAAGGGGGCTAAATTCCATCTTGTCAACCATGGTCAGCATGTCTATGTCCTGGTCAAACTTTAGCCTTGCGCTCAAAGCTCTTTCACTCTGCCAATAAGCCAAAGCCGTCTGCTTGATTTGCGCGGTTATTCTTTCCTGCATATATTTTAATATCTGCAGCTCTTCTTCCTGTTTTTCTAACTGTCTCTTATTGACAGAGGCTTTTTGCTCGGCGGACTTTTTATCTCTCTTTAACTGCGCAATACTCTCAATTCTCTTTTGCTTGGATTCTTCCAGCATTCTTTGCTTTTCTGCTAAATCCTCTTTGCTCTTGGCGTATTCTTCGCGCATTTCTTTGAGCTTTTCTTCCTGCTCGGCAATCATTCTGGAAGTCTTTTCTATATACTCCTGAGACGCCTTTATGTCTTGCTCCAGCCTTTCTTTTTCTTCCTTGCGGATTCTTGCCATCTCTTCAAGTTTGGCTTCTTCTAGTAGACGCTGTTCTTCTACCTTTCTTGCCTCTTCTTTAAGCCGGTTGATTTCCTCTTCCTGCAAAGCGGCGACCCTTCTTAGTTCCAGTCTTTGGCGGGCCTCTTCCTGCCTCTTCTTTCGTGCTAAATCCCTTTCTTCACGCAAAGCCAGTTTCTTTGCCAACTCTTCTTCTTCCATCTGCTTGGCAATAAGTTTTTGTTGTGCAATGCTGTCTTCTTTGGCTTTGTTTATTCTGTACTGGCGCAAAACTCTGTCGATAGCCAAGTTCATTTTGCTCATATCGGCGGGACTTAGCGTCTTAATATCGGCAACCTTGCGATAAATATTGCGGATTTCTTTGATTTCCATTTTGAGCATGGGGAAATCGTCTGGCACAAAATCGTCAATATTCTTGGTTACGTATTCGTCAGCCTCTGTCCGCTGTTTTTCTAACGCAGTCTCTAAACTCTCCCCTGCTTCACGGGTATTGGCGATACTCTGCAAAAGCACGGTATTTAAGAATATTATATTGCGGTAACGTTCGCTGAGGACGGGAGAAAGCTCGGTGGTTTCGGTAACGGTATCAATCTTGAAGTCCATCTTTTCGGACGTCTCTATATACTGCCACAAAACCAGCGCCTTTTTGAAGTTGGGGTCCTTCAAAATAACGTTCGTACGCGTAATAGGGGGCCTAACCAGCGCGCAGCTCCGCATTTCTCTTGCGAAAGTACTGCTCAAGAAGTCGCTTATAATCATGTTTATACGCGATATTCTCTCTACGTTGGACAGCTGACCGGTAGATTTTTGCATAACGACGGCGTCAAAAGGAAAATTAGCTTTACTTTCCATTTTGTAATGGACTTTGCTCTTGTCGATATTGAAGTCGCTCTGAATTTCTACGCCTAAGTCGCCCGACTGCATCAAAGCGTCTTTGATTGCCTTAAAACGAATGTCGATAAAATCTCTTAATTTCAATAAAAGGGTATAAATAAAACGGTTTTCGTAAATCTCAAAGCTTTCTTCCTTGTTGGTGTTAAGAATTTTTGAGGGTAATACGGTGCCGTCTTTGGTAACGCTGCTAATAAGATTGGTATGCTGGGCTAAGTGCTTGACGCTTTCTACCGAAATACTCTTTGCCAAGCTGATGTCCACGATATCTTCTTCGATAACGATGAACTTTCTCGGGTTACGTACAATGGTATCAAGAGCGACTATGCAATCCTCTATGGTGTCTATCCACTCGTCGGAGTAGTTCTTTTTGGTATATACCTGAGATATTTTGTAATCATTTTTGCCACCCATAATACCGGAAATGTATTTTGGATACAGCTCACCTTGCTTTAGTAAGGTATTTATCTGATAAATAATCTCTTCATAAATCTTATTAGACGCCATAATCTATCCTTAAGATTAGAACAACTTCTTGAGTCGGTTCAGATATTCCTTACATTCCTGCATATTTTCTGCGCCAAAATTGTCGCTCAAATATTGGATATAATCATCAACCTCATCACGTATATAAGCTAAGTTCAAAGATTCGAACTTACGAAGAATTTTGTTACACAAAACGTAGTCCAGTCCGTCGATTTCCGTTCCGCCGCAAGCAACGTACACCGGCACGAATTCACGCAGCTGTTTTACGATACGGTTACCAAACGCAAGACGGAAATGTTCGATAACGTAGTTGTCCATCTCTTCAAACTTCTGCAGGTTCTCATCGCTAACCCTGTGTTCTTGTTGGGCTTTTTTATAAAGACTTTCCAAATAGGTATAATCTATGGGCAGTCCTTCGGTAAGCGGAGCGTCAAAAGGCGCGGCTTTGCTGTTAATGTTAATGGGCATACCACGGTCATAAACTTTATCGGATATAGCGAAGGTAGAGTCGTCGTTGTTCGCGGTGCCGACGTACCACATATTCTCAGGCAAACGGAAACGTCCTTTAATAACGTGCTTCGGGTCGCTTGGCCAGCCGCTAGGCACTAAGTCAATAACCCACTGGTCGCGGGACGGCATTTCCAAAATGGATAACATTTCTGCAAAGTAATACTCAACACGGGCGATGTTCATTTCGTCCAGTACCGTTATGTATACGTCTTTTTTGTAGGTGGCGTCGTACATCGCGCGCAAAACTTCGGTTTCGTTAAACCTCTTGGTAAATTCGTTGAAGTACCCGAAAAGTTCGGTACGGTCACGCCAGGACGGCTGAACCGAAGCGATGGTTGTCGGGTTCTGTAAGAAGTGCCCCATACATTCGGGGAGTGAGGTTTTACCGGTACCGGATATACCTTGTAAGATAATAAGTCTTGTGGTCGCCATACTGGCAAAAAACAGTCTTATAATTTTTGGTTCGTAATACAGTTTACGCCATGGTCTTTCGGGGTTGTTCGCCGCGTAGTTACGGAAGCGGTCGCATATTTGTTCCAGACTAAGGCTGCAGTCGTATTCCTTAGGTGCATAGTCGGGATTATCGTAAATTTCGTCAACTTCGGTAAGCTTATAGAAACGGCTCTCGCCCTCTTTCTTGGCGCTGCTGACGTCTATATCTTCGCCCTCTTCGCCCTCTATTATGTCATAGCCCTGATAGGCTATTTTTAAGCCTAAAATTCTGTCTTTTTCTTTGGTGGTCTTGACCAGCTCTTTTTTTAGGGTGTTAATTTCGTCAACTAGGTCTTGGTTTAGTACCTTGTCGCCGAAAACCTTCTTGACTAATCTCTTGCCGAAGAATATAGCAAGCCAAATAAGCACGCACAAAACGGCGATAACAAGTACAAAACAGACTATAGCGCCTATCATTTCCCCTGTCGACATACCGTTAGATTGGTATTTTTTGAAAATTTCTACGTATTGAGGGAAGTCGAACATTTGCTGCAAAGCTCCGACTACGCCGCCTCTGTTACCTATTGTAGAGTTAGAGTAGAATAATCCTAATATTCCACCGAAAAATACTTTCAAAAACTCCGCAAAAAATTGTGCAAACTTCATAGGTTATCTTCCTTTATCAATCCGGCTCGCTGAATTCACCCTTGAATCTAAGCATAGAAAGGGTTGCGGTCTGCCCTGCGTCGGCGTTGTTTATAGTAACACCGTCATACCAGGCAACCAATTGAACTTCGGCATAGCCGCTCTTTGGTACATTAAAAGACAATTGGTCTGATGCGTAACAAATATTGGATACTACCTTGGTCTCCGATATTCTGCTGTCTTTTCTTATCACTCCGTAATGAATAGCCGTAGAATTTGTAAGTACGCCCTGAAAAAGTCCGTTGACAAAGACTCCGATACATAATTTATCGCCTAAGCCGCCGGTTATGGAATATTCTATAGAAACGTCCTGTCCGTAGGTAGAGTTTTTGTTGATTACATAAAAATTGGTCTGTGATAAGTCGTTTTTATTTTTACAAATATACGGATTTATAAAATCTCCGTCGTATTGATAAACGAAGTAAGTAGAAGAGGTGGCGTTATCGTATACCGAACCTTGAATACCGTACGTAAAACACTTGTTGTTATAAATTTCTCCGCCCAAAGTGGCTCCCAGATTAGGATAACCGTTTATGGCAAACTGAGAAATGGTAGTAACTTCTTTAGTGGGCACAACAAGGGGCATCATAGGATAAAGACGCTTGTTTTCGTCCTCGTAAGGCAAAGCAAAATCAATCCTATATAAAGAATCGTCGGCTCTTGTCCAGGATATGGCAAGCTCTCCATAACCGTCGTTGGTGTCAGCCATAAAGGAAATTGAGGACACGTTAACTATATTGTTAGCAGAGAACCATGCGAAAGTTGCGGTAGACAATGCAGCTACCAATAATACTACAATCATTATCGTGGTAAAGAATAAACTGCGGTTCTTAATCCTCTTTAGCATGTTACTCCTGTTTCTTATCAATTTTGCTCAAAGGCAAAATCCATTCTTATAGTTCCGGATAGTTTGTCGTCCACACAATCCTTGTCCCAACCTTCTAGCCAGATAACTATACCGTACTTAACAACTTCCTGCGGCGCAAGTCTAAAACCCTTGTTATAGAATATATATTCCTTGCTAAAGAAGTCTTCGGCTATCCAAGCTTCGCTGCCGTAATGGGTTACTGCTATCTCTTCTTGCCCATTTGCATTAGTTATCGTAGTAACGTTAATGGGCGTATATTTACTTTTTGTAAGAGGCACAACCTCAACCGGTATGGTGTTGCCGTCCTTATCGACGTCGTATTGGGCGTAGACTATTATTTCGTAGTCATTAGTGGTGCTTCTCTTTCTTATCAGCATTACTCTTATTGCGGTCTCTATATTTAGTGTAGAAGAACGCAAGTTTAGTACTTCGTTGTAGACCTGCTCATATTGCGTTACGTTCTTTAAGAAGAAGGTCGCCGCAATAAACCTATCGTCTTCCCCTACCGAAAAACCGTCCTCGGTTAGTATTTTTGGCAGTTTGTCCTCAATTGCAGAGGTGTCCACCAAGTTTTTGCCCGAAGCAAGGGTGGTGTTGTCCATAACGCTGGGACCCGATATTTCCAGCTGTTCGGTACCGTATAGGAAGTCGGACTTAGAGCTTAGGGAAAGTACCTTACTTCCCGAACTGTCTACGAACACCTTAAAACTGTTAATTTCCACCGCGGTGTAAGCTCCGTAAAAGATTCCTACCGCCGCAAATATTAATAATAGTGAAACGCTTGTTGCCGTAATTATCTTTTTGTGCTTAGCAGCACGTCTGACTTTTTGGTTTTGAATAACGTATTTGTAGTCAGCGCCATTTGTTGAAGCCCCTAATTTAGCTCCAATGTTACTTCCCGAAGTATTTTCGGCGTTTGATACGCTCTCTACGTTCTTGTTTTTCTTTGCCAAATTTCACCTTATAATATATAATTCGCGTTTTTTTGACAAGCTTAGATATTAATGACTATATGCCATCAATGAGAACTTGCAATCAAAAAAAACGCGCTTGTTTACTTATTTATTATTTGCCTTCGGAGTTGTCTTCTTTTTTCTGTGAGGCCAGATATTCTTCGATAGCTTTACGCTTGATCTCTTCTTCGTCTATTGCTACGCTTCCCGCTTCTGCGGCAGCCTCTTTTAGCTTATCAACCTTGGCTTGCATAATCATACGGACAAACATTATTATATTGTAAATAAACAACACAACAAGGGGCAGTACGATTACCAATAGGAAGTTGGTAGGGTTTTGCAACCAAACGATAGCTTTACCTATGCCTTTAATGTGCGAAGTATATACCGCCAAAACTCTATACGGATTTACTGTTTCCGTCATAGTTTCGGGGTTGTTGTCTCCGTGGGTAATATACGTTACCGCTTTGCTGGTGTCTTCATCTAAAATAACTTCTACTATTCTGTGAGTTATCAAGGCTTCGGAGCCTTCTACTGTCCCGACAAAAGTAATAATTTGACCTTCTTGAAGGCCAAGCGCGTCTTTGGGCTTTTTGCCAATAACTAGGTCGCCCGCTGCAAAGCTGTCTTTAGCTGTTCCTACCATTGAGTCCGTCAAGACAGGAAGTAGCTTAACTTGACCTTTGCTAACCTCGTTAGTCGATATTACCGGATTGGCAATAACAATAGCTGAAATGGTAATTGCCACTACTACAAGCACTACTTGGAGAACGGTAACTACTAAGTCAAGAATTTTCTTTTGCTTTGGTGTTATCTTTTTCATAAGGCTCCTAAATATGTAAAGTTTATTCTAGCTTATAATTGTACACCATTTTGTATTCTTTGTAAAGAGTAAAATATTACCTTTGATATGCTATTGTATAGCAATACCGTCAAAGCGTATACCGAATATAACGTTTTTCTCGGCATCGTCGTCGGTCATAATTACTCCGTCAAGCCATGCGACCAAAGTCACAAGGACTGGTTCTCCTCTGGGAATACGGAAAATAATCTCTGTAGTACGCTTGTATATGCCCGTCATAACGGGTATATCGGCAACTTTCTGTCCTTGAATTATATCTCCGTAATGAATAAACTCATTATTTGACATAATCCCTTTTAACGTTTGATTGGTTGGTGTGGTCCCAACAAACAAAGCAACGCGAAGTTTGTTGCCCAAGTCAGCACCTATTATATCGTAAATAACGCTGACTTCTAAGTCATAAGAACTGTTACGGTTAATAAGGTAAAAATAATTCTGCTTTTGAACGGCGCTGTTGCCTGTACATATATGTGGATTAACGCTTTGCCCTGCCACTGCGCAGATCCATTCTTCCAAAGTGTTTTTGGTCTGGTTGCTGCTGTTAAAGCTTCCTAAAGCAAAATCATTAGCTAAAGTAGAATCGATAACGGGCATATTCCTAGGTATCATAGGATATAAGGAATTATTAGGTTCGTCAAAAGTTAGTGAAAAATTGGTGGTGTCAGTAACGTTCCAACCGATTGCAAGATCTCCTCCGCCCTCGTTTATGTCGGCAGTAAAAGTAATACTGTTGCCCGACGCTCTGTTAACCACGGTATACCATGCGTACGTAGCTGTGCTTAGCACCGCTATCATCATAATTAGCGATATTACTGTGGCAATAAAACTTGAGAGTTTGCTGGATTTCTTCATAACCTGTTTTCCTGTTTTTTATTTTTTTACCTTTGTAAGCCGGAGAATTATCCCTCTGTTTTTTATTCCCAAGCCGAAACGCTTTCCCCGCCGCATCGCTGCGGCGGGGGAGCAAATCTTATTAAGATGGTCTGGCAATGTTCTATTTTATTAGTCTATTGCCAAAATTTGTCAATAACGTTTTACTTTTCAGACTAAGATACTACTTGTGCTGTTAAAGTGAAGTTTGCGTCAAGTCCGCCGTAAGCGTCAACCTGAGTAGGTCCGTCGAACCAAGCCTTAACGATAAAGCCTTGAGCTACGCCGGTAACACCGTCAGTAGATGCAGCTATATTTACATCTAAATCAACAACACTTGCAGCTTCTATGGAAGATACCAAATGAATAGGTATTGCCGGAGTAAACGTATAATATGTGTCTGTTGTCCATGCAGGAGCTACGCCCGCAACAGGGGTAATCTTATCAGCGGTGGTATAAGCACTATATCCTGCTGCCCAATCTGCAGGTTGTCCTTCAGCTACGTTAACAACCTCTCCATTTTTATAGTAAGTGTTGTTTTGCCATGTGGGAGCAACAGCTACAACTGCGTTAAACGAACCGCTGCTTGTTGAATATTTGAAATAGTTGTCAGCCCAGTCAGAAGGCTTTTCTTCTTGTAAAGTATAACTTTCAGGAACAGTATCAATTAATTCGCCAGTATAATATATCTTGTTAACATATACCAAAGCCTTAGTTGTTGCATTAAATACGGCTACTCTAAGTCTTGCTGCATTCTCGCCGGTAACGTTAGTACTGAAATTAATTTTTGTTGCTAACCTTGAATAGTTAATAACATAGAATGTAGTGTTGCCGCCTTCGGTTTGTGCGCCTATGTAAGGATCAGAATTTGAGTGACTTGTCAAACTGGTTCCGGATATATTAGCTGTATAGAATATTGTATCGCTAGTAAATGCGGATGAAGTTCCTTTGTCTACCAAGAGAGGTATCATAGGCAAAAAGTCAGTGCTTTGCGCAACAAAGGTTAGTTGTGAAGAGCCTACGGGAGCATTTTGCACCCAGCCTATAGCGATGTTGGCGCCGGTGGATTCTGCAGAGTTAACGTTAGTAGCAGCGGTGTTAACTGTGTTACTGCTTGTATACCATGCAAAGGTTGCGGTGCTAACAGCAACTACGAGTAGTACTACCATCATGACGGTAGTAATGAACATACTCTTTTTCATGTGTTTCATTTTGTTATAATCTCCTTTTAATATTTTTTTATTTTTGTTTTCAAATTTTCTTTTTTTATAAATTGAGGATTTCTACGCAGGTTTGTTTTTCGATGATTGGGGCTAAGCCCCGTTGTGTTTGCTAAAATCTAACTATCGGGGAACAGTACCTCCCGATATGACAATTTTAGCAATATCGTCGATATTGACCATCTTATTTGTTTTTGCATAGAAACCTCCTTTTACCTGCGTTGTGTTTTTCTATATATAAGAGTAGTTTTTTTGTTACTCCTTTTATATTCAATTTATGCTTACTTTGTTATTAAACTACGATAGCCAGTTTTCTTATCTCTTTTACCGCTGCCGCTATGGTACGCTTGGGCTCTCCTATAACAAAGCCTTGTATTATTCCTACTCCGTGGATAGCCAGGTGTTTTGCTTCCTTACTGGTTTCCACATTAATTGAGGTTGTCTTTATCCCTTGCACTTTGCAATAGCCTGTCAGCATATCTAAGTGCGCCGTTGTGCGGAGGTTCTCTTCCTTATAATAACGGGCGTCGAACCTTAGGTAGTCGATAACGTATTCGGTTAGGATTTTTAGTCCCGCGCTCTCGGTGTTGTCCAGCATTATTTTTACGCCGTTTTCTTTGAGCTTTTCTATAGCCGCCATTCCGTCTTGTCCAAGTACTTCAAGCAGTGCGCAGTCAAAAGCCATAATTAGGTTGTTGTTTTCGGTCTTGCTGTACTTTAGCAGTCTTTCAAAGGCGGCGCCTTTGGTAAGAAGTCTGCAGCTTACCTTAACGCAGAAATAGAACTTCGGATTGTCGTTGCAATTAATTACCGCTTCCTTTACCGCAAGATAGTTTAGTTGTTCTATCCTCGCGCTGCTTTCGGCTATGGCAAAGTACTGTTGAGGAAGTATCTTACCTAAGAACTTATCCTGCAATACTTGCTGTACGTTGATGTACTCGTTTTGGTTGTCTAGGTTCAGTGCGCTGTCATAGAAGTATATTATAGGTTCGGCTATGGCTACAGCGCCTTTTATGGTGCCGGCTTGCTGACGTAAGGCGTTAAGTTTGTCTTTGCCTCTCTTGTTCTCCAAGCCGAATTCTTTACCCATCAGCTCTTCGATTATGTTTTTTGTCAGCTCTCCTTCTATATAGTCGTATTCTATATCTGTATAAGCGTCCTCGGACGGCGGTGTCTCTTCTTTGCCTTTCAAAACTGCGTCGGGGTTGAAAGGATACCTTTCGGCATATGCTGTCGGCACGTAGGTTTTTGACTTTTCGATGCCGTTTTCTTCCATTACCTTTTCTATAAGTCCTACTGCCGATAAATAAGCTTCTCCCGACTTTTCGTCACACTTAGAAATCGTTACTTTGGTTGGCGTCTGTTTGTACAGTCCCTTTGCCGAATCAAAAATAAAACTTTCGGCATTGAGTCTGTCGGGGTTAAGCGCAAGGTACAAATTTATAATGTCGTCCACAATTTCTATACGGCACAAAATTTTGTTGGACTTCTTGAACAGCTCGTAGGCTCCGGAATAACGCTGCTTGACTTCCTTATAGCCTAATATGGTGTTTTTCAATCTGCTGTAGGTTAGCTTGATTGTGTTCTTGCTTAACCTTAATATGTTTTCGAATACCGGCTCCAAAACTTCTCTGCCGTAGGTATCAAATATATTACTTACTCCAACTTCGTCGGCTAGTAACTGAGAGTCGTCTACGTTGTCCACCACAAAGGCTTTGTCAACGTCTGCTAGCATTTCTTCCTCGGCGCTTTCTTCGCCGCCTTCCTCAGTACTTTCTTCGCTTTGTTCTTCTGTACTTACTTCTTCGGTATCGTCAGACTTATTAAATCCTTCTTCGGTATCAGACTCTTCCAAAGTTTTTTCGTCGGTATCTCCTTCTATTGATACTTCTTTAGTAATTACTTCTTTAATAGTTGCTTCTTCGCTTATTACCTCGTCGTTAGTAAAGGTTATTTCGTTAACTGCTTCTTCTGTGTTTTCCATAATTTCCGTTTTGGGTGTATCTTCGGAAATAACGGCTTCTTCTACTATTTCTTCAATGGCGTTTTCGGCTGCTACGGGTGCAGAATTTTCTAATTCTATTTGATTCAAAACTTCGTCACGCTCGTCCATTTTTGCTCCGAAAAGTCATATTTTTGCGGCTGAAACAGTTGATAATTAATTCGCCTGTTTGCAGTGTTATATAGTAATATTAACAAAAAACGTAAAGCCTGTCAATACATAAATAACAAAAACACGGTAAAAACTATATTTTTCGGGCATTTTTGTGCAAAAATTGGCAATTTTGCGGTCTGTTTTTCGTGTTTTATCAGAAAAACTAAAAAAGATTTTTACTAAATTTTTACTCAATTTTGTAATTCTTTTGTATTTTTCCTGATATAGGGCGGCGCGAAAATTCCCAAAATCGGCAAGAAAATTTTTTTTGCCGTTTTGGACAAAGTGTACCTTTGGGTTACCTAAAAGGTTAATTTTATACTTCCCAAATATTTAGTTTGGGAATTTTGAATACTATTTTTATGTAAAATCATACCAAAATTACATTGTTTATAGTGTATTCGGGTTTTTGCTGATTATAAATTTTTCCTAAAAAGAAAATTTCCCGAAAAACGGGGTGTTTTTTGGGTTTTTTGTGAATTTTTGATACGTTATTGCTCAACAATAATTATTTTCGGAAATTTTGCAAAGTACCGAAAATAATTTGCTCCCCCAAGTTTTTTGAGGGAGCCGAATGTTTATTAAAAATCAATATTGAGCGGTTTATATAGCATAACCCTGTCTCCGCCTTTTAGGGGAAGTTTGAGTTCTTTGTTTAGCTCCAAAATGGTGCTTTCTTCGGTGTTAAGCGCCTTAGCCACGTCCCATAAATTTTCGTTCGGCTTAACTATATAGAGGCTGATTGCGTAGTCGTCGGTTTCCTTATCCCCCCCTACTTCCATTTGGGAGATTAGGCATACCTCTTTTGAGGACACCCCCCTTACCCAAATAAGCAGTTCTGCGGTAATATCGGCTTCTCTGCCCGCTCTAAGCCGCGCGCTGAGGTTGGTTACTATTACGCGGGGTTTTAGGTGTAGGTCGCATTCAAAGTCCTTAGCTACCAACACTTTATAGGGGATTTCTACGTTGCTGGAAGCAAACTCGTTCTTTTCGTCAAGGTAAACAATGGTGGTGGTTATTAGTCCTTCTACCATAAGGGTATTTTCCGACGTGTTGACCATTGCGCTTGCCATGGGGCTTAGAAGACAGCATATTTCGTTTATATCCTGGCTAAAGCCGTAACTTATACTTGTCTTATCCCTTGCCACTCGGTAGCAATAATTGGTATTAAGCTTGTAGCAGGAAGACTGCATAATAAGGTCGCTCTTTGTAGAATAAGCATCGGTTAAACCCATAATTTCGGTCTGGGTGTTTATTGCTGTACAAAAAGCCACGCTAATATCGCAAATAATAGTCCTTGTGTCGGTATCGGTAAGCTGCAAAGTAACTTCTTTTACCGATGCTTCAACGTCAATGATTGAGTCCGCTGTTACCGACGCTTCGGTTATTTCGGTGTTGAAGGCTTGCGAAAAGTTCTGGCTTATAAACTGATTTGTGTCGCTTAAAGCTACTATTCTTACAATAATTTCTCCTTCTAGCTGATAGGAGCCGTTCATTGGGTATACTCCGGTTATTATTGCGTCGGCTTTGCTGTCTAAAATTATGGCAAGGGGCAGTCTCGCTTCAAAGGTGTTGGTTAGGGCTATTGCTTTGGCGTCGAAAAGGTTAACGCTTTCTACCTTAATAGCGTCGGACTTACAATGTACGCCGTCTTGGCACACATCCAAAAACTCCATATTGTTTTCGCATAGGAACCAACCGCTTAATTCTATGGTGGCATTGGCTTTTACTTTGCCGCCGGAGGTAAATTCGCAGTCGGCAACGGTAGCTTTAATACAAGCCTTAGAAGAGGCGCATATTCCTTCCTTATATATGGAAAATACGTTATCAATCTTGTTTTCGGCGCTCATTACACCGTCTTCGGATTGATAAGTCAACCGAAAAATCGTTCTGACAGCCACCCTCAGTTCGTTATTCAACGCCTCGTATCCTGTGATTACCGCGACCGCCGTCATACCCAAAACCCGCTTGTTATCGCCTATGGAAAAGTCCGTACTCTCCATAACCTGACTTTCTATTATCGTCTTGGAATTCGCATTTACCGTAAGCTTGTTTTCTGTCATACCTTGCCCCCTGTTTGAAAACTTATATTACACCATATTTATAGCGCCGTTTTTTTATGACTACTTTTTTTGTTTTTGGCAATAATCTTTTACGCCGCAAAAATAATATATGAGTGCAGGAACATAAAAATGAGAGAAATCAGTCAGGACATAAATAATACAATAAATCAGGTAAAAAACCTTACCGGAATCCGCATTAAGCTAAAAGTAAACCGCGGCAGAAACAAAATAGAGGTTTTGGAAGGAAAGGTAGAAAGCACCTATCCAAAAATATTCACCGTCCGAAAAACAGACGGTGAATTGAGTTCTTATTCTTATTCCGACATATTAGCCGGCAATATTTTGTTTTATAGGGCAAAATAACTATTTGCTATTTTCGTGATAAGCCGCCACCTTGTCGGTAAGTTTTAGCAAAACTTCGCTAAAATCAGCTAAAGTTCTCATATCCAATTCCTCGTAGACGTCCTTGCAGGTATGGTAGTAATCGGTCAAAGTGGGGTTTTGGGCGATAAGCGTTGCCGTTTTTACCCCTATTCTGCTAAATGGTGTGGAATCGCAGCCGCCTATGGGGTTAATAATAACTCCGCCCTTTCTGCCCACTTCTTTCATAGCTTCCACTGCCATATTAATTAAATCCTTATCAAAGTGGGAATTGAGCCACAAGTCCCCTTTTACCACGTTAAAATGTTCGTAGTCTCTTATAGAATCTAAGTTAATAACGTAGGTATTTTTTAGCCATTCTTCATTCTTATGTTTCTTAACAAACGCCATAGAGCCTTTAAGTCCTGCTTCTTCGCTTCCTAAGCCCGCGCAGATAATGCGGCAGTTCTTGGGTAGCTTGTCTTTGTTTTCATTAAAGTATTTTGCCATCAGAATAGAGAAACCGACACCGCTTAGATTGTCCATTGCGCCGGGGGCAGCCAACGCCTTGTTCCAGGTAAGGAAAGTAGCAATAAAAAAGCTACCCGGAAGGGTAATTACAGGCAGACAATAAAGAACTATAGTACTTACGTCTTTTGCACTATTCCATACGAATAGGTTCCCTAATTTCACTTGTTGGGCGCCCACAATTATAAGTACAATCAAACCAAGCAAACCTAGACCAATCTTTAGAAGAGCGGTTTTCGGGTTCTTATAAGAGTGATTCCAATGCCAGCTGCTGTCGTTATGTCCGCTGAACATTATAGTATAATCGTAACTATTATTTTCGGGTAAAACCTCGCTGTAGACGTTGTGGGAAGTATGCTGTTTCCACATAAAGTCGAATATCCCGGTATAGGTAAACACCTGCAAAATAGCGTATAAAAATATGAGGCAGGACAGTATCAAACCAATAAGCGGGCTGATAAAAAACAGCGCTGTGGTAATAAGGGTAATAACCCCCAAAACCGATATCGCGCCGATTGACGCAACGGGCGCAACCTTAAACGGCTCGATTATTGCTTTGTTGCCGGTGGCTTTTTCCATCTCTTCGGCAATCAGACTTGCCGCCCTCGCCTCTTCTTCGCTTCCCGGCAGTCTGGGCCCTGTGGTTTCTATCACTTTCTTAATAAAACCGTGGACGTATTCGGCACTTTGACTTTTGTAGTTTTCCATCTGTTATTTTACTCCTTTTTTAACAAATCAAATAATATTATACAGAAATTACAATATTATGTCCATACGTTTTGGAAAATCTTTTGCGCAAAAAATGATATTTTCACGCATACAAAGTAAAGCCAAAAACTATTGACTTATCGCTAAGTATAATATATAATAATTAAATTACTTAAGGAGTAAAGAAAAATGGCTAACATCACTTTAACTAAAGCCAAATATGAAGAGCTTACTGAGCGGCTAAATTATTTGGTTACCACTCGCCGGAGCGAAATATCGCAGGCAATCAAACAGGCAAAGGAATTTGGGGATTTAAGCGAAAATGCCGAATACTCTGCCGCAAAAGACGAACAAGTGGCTAACGAGACCGAAATTTTGCGTTTGGAAGAGACATTGGCGCATGCTACTATAATTGACGAAAGCAGCATCAGCACCAGAAACGTAAGTATTGGCAACATCGTTACTGTGCTTGACGTTGCCGAAAACGAAGAGATTACTTACTGTATCGTTTCTACCTTAGAGGCAAACAGCAGAGAAAACAAAATAAGCGACAAGAGCCCTATCGGAAAGGCATTAATCGGTCACAAAAAGGGTGACACCGTAAAAGCCGCCACCCCCGCGGGCGAAATCCAATACAAAATTTTATCAATCAAGAAATAGGTAAGAAAAAATGGAAAACAAAAATAACCTACCCAACATTCAAGCACCCGAACCGGATTACAACGAGGTGGTAGCCGTGCGCAGGCAAAAATTAGCCGATATGAAATCTAACGGCTTCGACCCCTTTGAAATAACCAAGTACGACAGAACGGCAACCGCTAAAGAAATTCTGGAAAATTATTCGGATTTTGAAGGAAAAATGGTAACCGTAGCCGGAAGATTAATCTCCCGCCGTATTATGGGAAAAGCAAGTTTCGGTCATATATTAGACTGCGGAATGCGCCTGCAGGGATATTTCAAGAAAGACGAAATGGGCGAGGACTCCTATGCCGAATTCAAAAAATGGGATATCGGCGACATTATCGGCATTGAGGGAGAAGTTTTTACCACACATATGGGAGAAATAAGCATAAAGGCTATAAAATGCGTTCTGCTTAGCAAATCTCTACTTCCTCTACCCGAAAAGTTCCATGGTCTTACCAATACCGATTTACGTTACCGTCAACGTTACGTTGACCTTATCTCCAATCCCGAGGTTATGGAGACCTTCAAAAAACGCAGCCGTATAATTTCCTGCATTAGGACTTTCTTGGATTCCAAAGGCTTTATGGAAGTGGAAACGCCTATTCTTAACAGCATAGCGGGCGGAGCTTCGGCAAGACCTTTTGTCACTCACCACAACACCCTTGATATCGATATGTACCTAAGGATAGCCCCCGAATTGTACCTAAAGCGCCTTATAGTGGGCGGTTTTGACAAGGTTTACGAAATGGGCAGACTTTTCCGCAATGAGGGTATGGACATAAAACACAACCCCGAATTTACCACCATTGAGCTGTATCAGGCTTACGCTGACTACAACGATATGATGGATATTACCGAAGAGCTTTTCAAATACTGCGCCGAAAACGTACTTGGCACTACTACCATTAATTATCAAGGTACTGTATTAGAGCTTGGGGAAAAATGGCCGCGCGTGCCTATGATTGATATCGTAAAACAATATACCGGTATAGATTTTAATACTATGGAAATGCCGGAAATTATTAAAAAAGCGGCGGAAATCGGCGTAGAAATTGAGGAAGACGATACTTGGGGCAAGGCTCTTTACGAAATTTTTGACCAAAAAATCGAAGAACACCTCATTCAGCCGATATTTGTCATAGATTATCCCGTAGAAGTGAGCCCTCTTGCCAAACGCAAGCCTAAGGACAAGCGTTTGACCGAGCGTTTTGAATTCTTTATGGTGGCTAGAGAAATGGGCAACGCTTTCAGCGAGCTTAACGACCCGATTGACCAAAAAGAGCGGTTCGAACAGCAAGCCAGAGAGCGCGCAAAAGGCGACGATGAAGCGCAGATGACCGACGACGATTTTGTTACGGCTCTGGAATACGGACTGCCCCCCACCGGCGGCTTGGGAATAGGCATAGACCGTATGGTTATGCTGTATACCGACAATTACAGCATCCGCGACGTGCTTTTGTTCCCCACAATGAAGCCCATCGCGCGTAACTAATGGACTTTATAAAAGAACTGTCAAAAAAAGCCGACCACGTCAGCTTTCACACGCCTTCGCATGCAAACGTAATAGATAATGACTTGCTGCGACTGGATATAACAGAACTTCCTTACAGCGACAATCTTTTGTCCCCCAAAGGAATAATAAAAACACTTCAAGACGACATTGCCGCCGTGTATAACGTGGCGGCGTGTTTTATTTCTACACAGGGTGCTACTTCCTCCATTATGACGGCAATATATGCACTGAAAGGCTTGGGAAGCTTTTTGATTGTCGGTAACGCCCACGTAAGCGTTTATAACGCGTTAAGAATATGCGGCTGTAAAGCCTATCGGGTAGACAATATTACCGAAGACACCCCCATTCCCGACGGCGTGGCTGTGGCGATACTGACCTCTCCTTCTTACTTTGGAAAAGTCCTTGACTTAAACAAGATTACTGCTTATTTTAAGAGTATAAATATCCTTACTATAATCGACGCCGCCCACGGCAGCCACTTTGTATTTTCCGATAAACTACCAGTTTCGGCAACCGAATGTGGGGATTTGGTTATCCATAGTCTACATAAGACTTTGCCTGTGCTTACAGGCGGAAGCGTTTTACTATTAAAAGACACTACCTTTATAAAGGAAGTTTCTTTAGCAAGAAAGACTCTCCACTCCACTTCTCCAAGCTACCTTGTTATGTCGTCCATTGCTAAGGCTTTTGCCGATTACAAGGTTAACGGAAGCAAATATTACGATAAGATACATAAAGCAATCAATATTTTCAATAAGAACCTATCCTCTCCTTTCTCAGTTGTCGATACCGACGATTTTAGCCGTTTGGTAATAGCTTCCCCCTATGAAGCTAATGCGGTATACGATAAGTTGGCATCTATGGGTATTTATGCCGAAATGCATTATGGAAATCTGACGGTGTTTATTGTTAACAACAATAATTATGAATACTTAACCAACCTAAATGAGGCTTTGAAGATTATTTCCCAAAAAAAACTGCCAAAATTCAAGGCTGAAGAAGTAGAAATACCCGCCGTAGAAATTCCTGTGGAACTGTTTTTCGGCAAGGATTTTGAATTTGTGGAGATAGAAAACGCCGAAAATAGGCGTTTATACAACGAAGTGGGGTTTTATCCCCCGGGTGTGCCTGTTTTTTTTGCCGGGCACCTCATAACCAAAGACGATGTAAACTTATTAATAATGCGGCGCGATGATTGTTTCGGACTTGAATACGGTATGCTTTGTGTGGTAAAATAATAGCGGAGAACCTATGAATATAAAAAAGAGATTTATTACTTTTGAAGGATGCGAGGGTGTGGGTAAATCCACCCAGCTAAATTTACTAAGAGAATATCTGGAAAAGACCAACCAGCCGGCAATTTTTACACGGGAGCCGGGAGGTACAGTCTTGGCGGAAAAAATTAGGGAACTTATCCTTACCGATAATATGACTTTCCAATGCGAAGCCTTGCTTTTTGCCGCCGCGCGCTGCGAACATATAAAAAACGTCATACTCCCAGCCTTGGATAACGGGCTATTGGTTGTTTGCGACCGCTATATCGACAGTTCTATCGCTTACCAAGGCTACGCGCGCAACTTAGGCGCCGATTATATCTATTCTATTAACGAATTTGCCATAAACAATTGTCTGCCCGAAGCAACGGTTTTTATCGATATGAACCCCCTCACCTCTTGGCGCAGGCAGAAGGGCAAAATAATAGAAAACGACCGTATGGAAAAAGAAAAGGACGATTTCCATTATCGCGTTTATGAGGGTTTCAAAAAAATTGAGGCTAATTCCGAACGTTTTATTACCGTCGTGCCCGACGTTGACAAAATGATAACCTCAAATAAAATAATAGAGGGCTTACGTAAAAAGGGGATAATAGATTGAGTTTGTCGCTTATAAAAAAGACTGAGGCTTATATAAGACTCAATAAAGACATCATAAGCAATAACCTAACTCACGCTTATATTTTTGTAAGTGATGACAAAATCGCCCGCCAGGAAATGTTCACTGCCGCTGCAATAAAAATCCTTTGTGATAAAGGTTGCGGAGTTTGCAGCGTTTGCAGAGCCGTACTTGACAATCAATACGTAGAAATAATGACCCTTGACTGCGACAATAAGGTAAAAGTTACTGATATCGAAGCGTTAATAGAAAGTGCCGCCATTTATCCTACCGTCGGAGAAAAGAAACTATACTATATAGAAAGCGCCCATAAATTGAGCCAGCAGGCGCAAAATAAGCTACTGAAAACCTTTGAGGAACCGCCCGAATACGTTATTATATTCTTAGGCGTAAGCAATGAAAGCGGACTTCTAAGCACCATTAAGTCAAGAGCTAAGAAAATATACATAGAAAGCTTTTCCACAAGCGACATAGAAAATGAACTACTAAAAAAACATATCGACCCGTACGTTGCCAAGGTTTCGGCGGCATATGCTTTAGGAAATCTTACTAAGGCTTTTGAGTTTGCCGAAAACGAAAGCTACGTAGAATTATACAATCAATGCTTTGCTCTGCTCATAGAGTTGAAAAATTCGGGACAAATAGTGGAATTTTTGTTCAAACCTATGTTTAATAAGGATAATATTGCGCTAACGCTGGATTTTTTGGAGATAATAATAGGCGATGTAATGAAAATTACTTCGGGAAGTAAAGCTAATTTATCCACTCAAAGAGAGGTAGATTTACTTACCATAGCAAAGACTTTTAACCACCGTTCGGCTTATATGTCGATAGAACTAATAAATGAATGTAGAAAAAAATTAAACAGCAACATAAATTCGGTATCCGTTGCCGAAGGCTTGATGTTTGGAATATTGGAGGCAAAATATAAATGGCAACAGTAGTTGGAGTTAGATTCAAAAATACGGGGAAAATGTACTATTTTTCTCCCAAAGACATAATTTTTCAAGAAAAAGACGGAGTAATTACCGAAACCGTCAGAGGTGTGGAGTACGGCGTTATCGCAATGGCAAATAAGGACGTGGACGAAAAAGAAATAGTCGCCCCCTTAAAAGAAGTTGTCCGTAAAGCTACGCCCGAAGACGAAAAAAGGAACGAAGAGAACGTTGCCAAACGGGATTTCTTAATGAAAAACACCATAGAAAAGGCAGCGGCACGTAATCTTGCTATGAAAATCGTCGATGCCGAATACACCTTTGACCGCCAAAAAGTAATAATCTATTTTACCGCCGAAGGCAGAATCGATTTCCGCGAACTGGTTAAGGAACTGGCGGGTATTTTCCACGTGAGAATAGAACTCAGACAAATTTACGAACGCGACGATATAAAAATGCGCGGAGCTTTGGCAAGTTGCGGCAGACCGTGCTGTTGCACTACCCACCTAAACGACTTCGAAAAAGTCTCCATAAAAATGGCAAAACTGCAGGGATTAAGTCTTAATCCACAAAAAATCAGCGGTTGTTGCGGAAAACTTATGTGCTGTCTGAAGTACGAAAACGCCTACTATCAGGATATATTCAAAAAAATGCCTAAAGTGAGTTCTCAAGCGACCACTCCCGACGGCGTTGGCTACGTTTTGAGTAACGATTTATTGCGCCAGGAAGTCAAGGTAAGAATAACAGGCGATGACGGCAGCAGCGAAATCCGTGTCTATCCTTTGGACAAAATCAATTCCAAATATAAGCAAAGCGAAGATGAAATAACAGAGGATATGCCCGAAAATATCGATGAATAAGCCATTAAAAGCAATAAGTTTACTCTTAATCCTACTTTTGTCGCTTGCGCTTTTCGCAGGCTGTAATATTCCTGTGGAAAAAGAACCGTTGCCGGTTAACGAACAACTGGACTTACTCCTTAATGCTTTACAAAACAACACCCAAAAAATATACGGAACTTTTATTAAGGAAGGGCAAAATCCCCAAAACATAGACGGAATAATAAGTAAAAGCAATCTGCGCCTAAAAACCGATATAAACGAAACAAGCTATTATTATTCCGGCAAAGTTTTATTAAAAAACAGCAGCGGCAAGTATTTTGTGGAAAACCCCGACACCACTCTTGCCGAACAAAAAAACCTTATACCATATAACTTGTTATATTTTACCTACAGCGACAGTAACAGCGACAATATTTTTATGGGTAACAATACTATCGGTATTTCCTTTGTCAAAAAGGGGGCTGTCAACAGCTTTTCTTCCAACATGGACGTGAACGACGGCTTCTTAAGTATTTATTTTGCCGATAACAAAATTATTAATTCGGTGTTTACCGCTAAAGACGCCGCAGGCAAAAAAATCGTTGCTTCTTATAACTATGAGCAGACCGAATATTCTTGGGATAATACACCTAGAGTCTATCCTTCGGACACAGTAAACTACGCTAAATATTTGATTACGTTATTATCACAAAAATACAACGGATACACCATTCATGACAAGAACAATCACAACACAACAGCCAAAGTAAGCGATATCCCTACCGACAAAATAAAAACGGTAACGTCAGTTGACATTACCGATCAAAGCAAATATTATTCTTTGAGTATTACTTATACTTCCAAAGTTATGATAGGGATGTTGAATAACAATGTTACTACAGTTATTATTAATTACGATATAGATTATAACGTCACTACAATAAGAGTTAATACCACCGACTATATCTTAAAAAACCCGTTAGCCTAGCATTTCCAAACTGACTTTTAGTCTTCTTAAACTTTCCTCTACTCCTAATATATCCGCCATCTCTATAGCTCCGCCGGGGGTTGAAGGTTTGCCGGTCAAGGCAAGTCTAAGACAAAACAGCATCTGACCTTTCTTAATTCCGATTTCTTCGCTTTTTACGGTCAATAACTCCATTAGGCTTTCGTCTATAATTTTAATAGAGGAAAACACCTCTAATGCTCCTTTTATCGCCGTTTTTGCCAAAGTTTCGTCGCATTTCATTTTTTGATGGCGATAGAGAGTAATATCAAAGGTATTAAAGTCATCAATAAAACTAACCACTTCGGGTATTTGTCCGAAAATTTCTATTCTGGACTGGAGAAGGTGGGAGAACTTGTCATAATTGTATTTATTAGCTATTACGCTCTTGTCATAATAGGGTTTTGCATAAGAACAAAAACTTTCAAAAGGCAGTTCTTTTATATACAAGCTGTTGAGCCACTTCATTTTGTCTTCGTCAAAAATAGAAGAAGATTTGGAAATACCCTCTACGTTAAATAGCGTTACCAGTTTTTCCAAAGTCATTTTTTCTTCGTTATCCTTAGGCGACCAGCCAAGTAAAGCTATATAGTTAACTATTGCCTCAGGCAGATAGCCTTTCGCTAGGAAGTCTTCAAAATTAGCGTCGCCGTAACGTTTACTAAGCTTACGTTGCGCGTCCTTCATAATGGGTGGCAAATGAATATAAACAGGTCTTTCCCAGCCGAAGCTGTCGTACATAAGGTTATATTTCGGGGTGGAACTAAGATATTCCGTCCCTCTCATAACGTGGGTTATTCCCATAAGGTGGTCGTCAACCACGTTGGCAAAATTGTAGGTGGGCATACCGTCCGACTTAATAAGAATATTGTCTTCCATATCGGCGCAAGGCACGCTTATTGTGCCGAAAACCATATCTTCATAGACAGAAACACCCTCTTTAGGGATATTCTGACGGATAACGTAAGGAACTTTTCTGTCAAGCAAGGATTTAACTTCCGTAATGGAAAGATTCAGGCAATGCTTGTCGTATTTTTTCACGCCGTTGGCATCGGCTAAGGTGTCTAATCTCTCTTTGTCGCAAAAACAATAATACGCGCCCCCTCTTTCTACCAAAAGTTCGGCATATTTTATATACATATCTTTTCTTTGACTCTGAATATAAGGGCCTACTCCTCCGTCACGGTCGGGGCCTTCGTCATGCTCAATGCCCGCTTTCTTTAAAGTAGAATAAATAAGCTCTATTGCACCTTCTACGAATCTTTCCTGGTCGGTATCCTCTATTCTCAATATAAAATCTCCGCCGTTATGCTTGGCGTATAAATAAGCGTAAAGGGCGGTTCTCAAATTTCCTATATGCATAAACCCTGTGGGGCTTGGGGCGAATCTTGTCCTGACTTTCATTGCTTTCTCCTGTTATTTTCGGTGATTTTGGCATTAATTATTGTATCACACTTTTATCTTTTAGTGTATAATATTTATATAAATAATTATGGAGTGATTATGACCGATTTTAACACCGCAAAACAATGGCTCATCAAACTTTTACAGTTTCCTACCGTAGAACAACCGCCCGCAAACAATATGCCTTTTGGCAAACCTTTATTTGACTGTCTTAATTTTTCTTTGCAATTGTTAGAGCAAAACGGCTTTGTCACTAAAAACTTAGAAGGCTACTGCGGATACGGAGAAATTGGACAAGGAGAGCTGTTTGGGATACTTTGCCACCTTGATGTGGTACCTGTTGGCGGCAATTGGACTTATCCGCCGTTTTCTGCCACCGAAGTTAATAACCGCATTTACGCCCGCGGCGCCTTAGACGACAAGTCACCTTTTATCGGCTGTCTTTACGCGGTAATAAGGCTTCTTGAAGAAGGCTACCGCCCGAATAAAAGAATCCGCTTTATTTTAGGCTGTGACGAAGAAAGCGGCTGGACTTGCATGGACAGATATACAAAAACCGAAGAAATGCCCGTTTTGGGTATATCCCCCGACGGAGATTTCCCGGTTATTAACTGCGAAAAAGGCATTGTATACCATAAAATTATTGTTCCTAAGCCCAAAGAAATAAAAATGATAAACGGCGGAGAGCGGGCAAATATGGTGCCGGAAAGCGCCTATTGTATTTTGGAATACTCAAAAGATACAATAAACTATCTTAATAATAACAATTATCCTTATATAATAGAAGATAACACCATAAAAATAGAAACCAAGGGCAAATCCGCCCACGGCAGCCACCCCGAAAACGGAGATAACGCCATAGTAAAACTCTTAAAAATCTTGAGTTTTATCCCCGAAATGGAAGTTATGTATAACGCTTTTTGTAATTTTGATGGTAGTAACGTAAATTTGAATTTAACTGACGAGCAAAGCGGAGCGCTAACCTTAAACTTAGGCACGGTGGAGACAATGGAAAAGGAACTGATTTTTCAATTAGATATTCGCCATCCTATTACCTACACCAAAGAAGAAATTACCGCTATCTTACAAAAAACTCTCCCCTTTAACGTAGTTCAAGGCTTCTATCACCTACCATTATACGTAGATAAGGAGCATTTTTTGGTAAAAACCCTGCTGGAAGCTTACAACACCGTTATGAAAACAAATTTGCAGCCCATAACAATAGGCGGTGGCACTTATGCGAGAGTTCTGCCTCTAGGGGTAGCTTTCGGACCCTCATTCCCCGGTAGTGAAGCTACCATTCACGGTGTGGACGAGTACGTTGATTTATCGGAATGGAAAAATTCCATAGAAATTTACTATACCGCTCTTAAAAACCTTTGCTTTGAAAAATGATAGAATATCAGAAAAAAAATATACAGTCTTCTACTCTTGTTTAGAAGACTGTACTCATTTTGATATTCTGCGTAAAAAAGAAATTTCCGACGCTGTTTAGTCGGCTTTTTTGGTTCTGGCTTTTCTTGGTTGCGGATAAACGAAGTTTTCTTTCTTGGCGTCGATTAGTAAGTTATAATACAATGCTGCGTCGCGTTTTGCCGCGCTTAAATCCATATCCACACAGTAACCGCATTCTTTGGGGGTAGCGCCGGGGATTTCTCCCTCAAACTCCGCCGCATAATCGAACGTTCTTTCTATCAAAGGGCAAATAACGTCGGTATCCACGTCCCCTATAACTATTAGATAAAAGCCCGTCCTACAGCCCATGGGCCCGAAATATATTATTTTATCTTTCCAAAGCGGGTCGTTACGTAAGTAAGTGGCGCAAATATGCTCTAGGGCATGAATACTGCCTGTTTCCATAACGTTTTCTTGATAAGGTCTCTTTAGGCGCAAATCGAAAGTGGTTATGGTATCATAGCCGATTCTGTCCTTTCTGGACACGTACAAGCCCGGTTTCAGGCGTAAATGATCTACTTGAAAACTTGGTATCAATTCCATTTTCTTTCCCTTCTGTTGTTTTATTTATAGGTTTTTAAGGTATCGTGAACTATTTTGCAGTTGAGGATTTTGTTATCAAAGACTTCTCCGTCCACTTGCGTTTTTCCTTCGTCAAGTAAGGTTATTATTATTTCTTTGCCGCGGAAGGTTTCTGTACAAGGTAAAGCTATATGCTTGCCGCCCAAGAATTTTATTAGCGTCCCCAAAATCTTACGACGCTTAATTTCGTTAACTATTACCACGTCGAAAAGTCCGTCGTTAATGTCGGAAAGTGGGCTTACCGGCATACCGCCACCGATATACTTACCGTTAGCTACCACCGCGAAAAACACCGTTTTGTAGCTGTCAACTCCGTCCACGGTAATTTTCATTTTGTGAAACCGTAAGTGCAAAAGGGTGTCAATTAGGGCAGCGTAATACTTTAGTTTACCCTTAAACGCCTTCATCGTGTTGTACCTCACCAAAACGTCCACGTCCATACCGGCGCCCGCGCAGTTTAAAGCCCTCTTGTTATCCAGCTGTAAAAAGTCGGTGTAGCCTACTTCTTTTTTTAATATAAGCTCCAAGGCTTTAGTGGTGTCCTTAGGTATATTTGTGGCTTTGACGTAGTCGTTGCCGGTGCCGCAGGGGATAAAACCAACGGTTATTGTTTGGAAGTTATCTATCCCGTTTAGCGCTTCGTTAAAGGTGCCGTCTCCGCCCATAACAATAAGGTTTGTGCTGTCTGTTTTGTTAAGGTCTCTTACGATTTCCGTTGCGTGTAAGGGATACTCCGTTTTGTGAACTGTGTAAGGAATCTCATTTTTATTGAGGATTTCTTCCACGGTTTTTAAGGCAATTATACTCTTGCCTTTTCCCGAAATAGGGTTTATTAATATATCAAACATAATTTTTTCCTTTGTATATAATATTTACTTGTTACTAATATTATAGCCTATATTTTATCAGTATTTTATATTTTTGTAAAGGAGTATGCAAAATAAAATACTTTTTGAGAAACTGTCAAAAATAATTGACAAATATCAATCTTTATATTATTATAGTATAGCATCGTCGCGGGGTGGAGCAGCTGGTAGCTCGTCGGGCTCATAACCCGAAGGTCGTGTGGTTCAAATCCCGCCCCCGCAACCACAATTATGGCGGCGTAGCTTAGTTGGTTAGAGCGGCCGGTTCATACCCGGCAGGTCGTTGGTTCGAATCTGACCGCCGCTACCAAAATTTAAGGCCCTATGGTCAAGTGGTTAAGACATCGCCCTTTCACGGCGGTAACCCGAGTTCGAACCTCGGTAGGGTCACCACCCAAAACGGGAGCATAGCTCAGCTGGGAGAGCGCTTGCCTTACAAGCAAGATGTCACAGGTTCGAGCCCTGTTGTTCCCACCAAATAAAAGAAGCACCGTAATTGGTGCTTCTTTTATTTGCTGTGAACACAGGCACCTAGAACCGTAGGTTCGCAAATTTTCCCCTTTAGGGGGCAATCTGACGAGTTTTTGATACGCTTGAAAAATGGTTATTAAAATTTTTATTGCGTTTCACTTATAAATGTGTTAAACAGCTCCGAGTGGGCCTGTTGTTCCCAAAGAACACAAACCATAGATTATCATATATTAATATTAAAGCACCGAAATCGGTGCTTCTTTCTTTTATAGTATAAATAATTATTCAATCAAAACTTTAGTTACATCTTCCTCTTCGGGCATTGCTATTGCATCGACTTTGTTGAGGCGTTTCATTATTATAGTGGTGCGTTTGGTCGCATCGTCTAGAGTTTTTGAAGCATCATCCACTTGTTTTTGGGCTTTATCGATGTTCTCTACGAATTTGTTGAAGTCTTTCTTAAATTGCATCAGCAGGTCAAAAACTTCTCTGGAGGACTTTTGTATTGCAAGGGTCTTAAAACCTAGCTGTAAGCTATTAAGTAAAGCACTTATTGTAGTAGGGCCTGCGGGAATAATTTTATATTTACTTTGAAGTTCTTCTATAAGTCCTGGATTCTTGATTACTTCGGCATATAGACCTTCTATGGGAAGATACATTATTGCAAAATCGGTGGTATGGGGCGGATTTATGTATTTTTCTTTAATCTTCTTCGCTTGAATTTTTATTGCCCTTTCTATGCTGTTTGAGGCGCTTTGCAAGCTTACAATGTCCCCTTTTTCGCTGCTTTCTACCAGTCTTTGGTAGTCTTCCAGGGGGAATTTTACGTCAATAGGCAGATATATGCTTTTTTCTCCGCTTCCCGGGAGGACTAAGGCAAAGTCTACCGCTTCTCCGTTCTTAATTCCGCTGACGTTTTGTTGGGATACGTATTGTGTTTTGGTTAAAATACCGTCTAGGAGATTTTCTAAACTTACTTCTCCCCAAATTCCGCGCGTTTTTACGTTGGATAATACCTTTCTTAGGTCGGTTACGCCGTCGCTTAGCGACTGCATTTCTCCAAGACCTTTGTTAACGGCGTCAAGCCGTTCGTTTATAGCGATAAAAGTTTGATTTAGGCGTTCGTTTAGGGTATTGGTAAGCTTTTCCTCTACCATAGTGCGGATTTCGCTAAGCCTTTTTTCGTTATCGGCGCGTACGTCGGCAAGGTTCCTGTCTATGTTATAACGAATGTCGCCTAAGGACTTGAACAAATCCTCTTTTATTTCTCCGATACGTTTTTCGGTATTGGAGCTTATTTCCTTTACGTTATTAAGGACTAACTCATTGTTAGAGTTAATCCCCGTAAAAATTGAGGCTAAATTAGTCTGAATGGTAGAAGTAATAATATCCTTGCTTTTGTCGGTCTCATTTTCCAGCCGGGATAATCTTTCTAATAACTCTGCCTGTTGTTTTAAGAGTTTTTTGCGGTAAAAGAAACACATAATATTAATAAGGTTTTGTTTGCGTCTTTACCCTTTCTTTCTTGTTTAAGGGGTTAAGGCGAGGCATAGTGTTGCCCTTGGGTATTCTTTGAACTCCGCGGCGATAAATACTGCTCTTGTAAGCTCTGTTAAAGCTGTTGAGGAATCTCTTGTGGCGTATACCGGCAATTACTACGACAACAATGACTATTGCAAACAGCGAAGCGCCTATTATAGCTAAATTCCTAATCATTACTACGTCCAATTCCAAACCTAAGAAGTTGCCGAACACGCCCTCGTTGGGCACGTTGCCCTCTATGTTGGCTTTTGTCGCTAATATAAAGGTTGCCAAGCTATCGCTGGAGAAAGAAACCGACTTACCATCACCAGCTATTGTGACGTTTTTAATTTCGGTTACACTGCCATCGTTACTAAGTCTATAAACGGCGAATTTGATATAATTGCGATATTCTTCGGGAATAGGTAATACTACGCTTACTTCGCCGGTGCTGGTCTGACTGGAAGCTCCAACCAGGGTTATATTATTAACAGACACTACGGCGCGCGCGCCGTCGCTACTTACCGAACTTAAAATAGCTTTTTGGGCGTTGCCGAATATTTCCGTTGTGTTGGAATATGCGTTTACGTTAATTTTTGCGCCGGGCGCAAAATTGCCGTCAAGCTTAATTCCCGTTTCTTCATCGGTCAAAAGCAATATTTCGCAAGATTTTTTCAATGCCGTCAATTTGTTGAACAAATTGGGGTCAAAGCAGGATCTTTGGTCTGCTGTAAGGTTGTTATAGCTGTCATACACACGAATAATGGAGTTATAATCGGTACTTACAACCATATTTATTGCAGGTAGCTCAATGGTGCTTTTTTCCACGCTTTCCACTTTATCCATTTCTGCTTTCAGCTGTGCAAACACCACTTCCAGATTATGATAATAACCATAGTACTTGCTGCTGGCATCGCCCTTAATGGCAGCCTGCAACCATTCTTGCCCGTAATCCTTATATTCCTTGAAGGTCTTTAAGTATGAGAACATTTCTTCGTAATCGGACTTTAATTCGAAGCTGGACCTTTGTGCCAAACCTTCCAAATACGCTCTGTAGGTGGTTATTTCGTTTCTCAAAGTTTCTACTCTGTCGCGAAGTCTGGAAATTAGGTTGCGGAAATAAATCACGCGGTTTTGCTCCATATAGCTTACTGCTTCGTTGAGGTCTTCTTCATACTTATTGATTTTACGTAAATCGGTGTCGCTTAACGTAACGTTATTGACGTCTAGGTCAAAGGGCAGCATATACAATACAAACGTTGCTGTGTTGCCTGCGTAGTCTTTGACGTAAATACGAACGTATCCGCGGTATTCCTTGCCGGTTGACTTGTCAATTCTGGTACTGTTGTCAACGCTGCTTGTAGAAATAATATAGCCGTTGGGGTCAAGAGCAAGTCCTCTGGAATCCTCTTTTATGGTTATATATTCACATATTTCTATGTTTTCTTCCTCAATAAAGACTTTTAAGTCGATAAAATGATTGTCACCTTCGATTACGCTTATATTTGACATAAACTTAATAACCGGCGGAATGGTGTCAATATTTACTTGGAAAACCTGAGTATAAGTCAAGCCTGAGCCCGAACGCGCGGTAACTGTGACTGTACAAATCTTTGAATAACTCAATGTGCCGTCGCCCGACCAAGTGCCGGTAGTCACCGAAGTGGAATCAAGGTCTCTATAGGTATAGGAATAGCTTACTCCCGATACGTTGAAGTTCCTTTCGCTGACCGATTTACTTATGCTTACCGTACTTCTATTGGTCCACTCGCCCGAAACTATAGTCTTACTAGCCGTGCTGTCGTCGTTGCTGGCGTGTCCAGTCAACGTAAACTCGGGGCGAACTTTGTCTACACGAAGTCTAACTGCCCTTTCTATTTTTACTACCGCTTGACCTTCTCCCTTATTTGCGTCAGATTTTCTGGTGGCGTAAATAATTAGTATAGCGTCTCTATTTTCGTCAAAGCCGTCCAAACGGTCGGTAGAGAAGAAACTGTCGGAGGGGAGTTCTCTCTCTACGGTAGTAACTTCTGAAGTTGTTCTGTATTTTAACACGTAAGTAAATCTTATTCCGCTTACGCAGTTTTGCAAGATATTTATTCTCACTAATACAGGCACGCTTGACCAAGCCCCTGTAGTGTCGCTAAGGTAGGTATTACTTCCACCGTTATAAATAAGGTTATTAACGGTAGTTATTATTTCGAAATCGGGCTCGTTCGTGTCGATGGCTATATAAATTTTTTGAGTGTAAATATACTCGGCGCCCGCGCGGTTAACTGCCTTGAAAGTGAAGCTGGTCTTAACTCCCTGCGGGAAATAAACTGCGCTGAATATAAGCTGTTGGGCATTAACAGAGCCTGCTTCATAATACTGGGCGAAGCCAATAGTCGGATCAACATATAATTCCCAAAGTCCTAAGTCGTCACGCTTGAAGTAATACTGAACTTCGGTATTGCTGGTTTCTATACTTAAACTTATCGTTGCTCTTTCTTCCCACATATAAGCAAACATATTGAGGGATTGGTCATAATAAATGCCCTCATCGGCTCTGTAGGATAACTGTCCGGTAATTGAGCTTGGGTCGATAACAAAGGTATAAACAACGTAACTGCCGTCCACGATACCGCCCGACCTGTTGCCGACCTCGTTTATTGAGTACAGCATAATTTTATATTGAGTATATATTCTGTTGCCGCTTACGTCTAAAATTGAATCAAAAGCCATTAAAGAACTTAACTTTGTCCAACCGTTGAGAACGGTATCGCTCTGAGGATTTTGTGTAATGGACGTATTGCCGCTTGCATCTAAAATTGCATAATAATAGCTTCTTGTGGAGCGGTTTGCTTCGGCATCCGCTGTTTGAACTAGCCTGATAGGTTGGGTACTATAATAGATATTGCCGTCCGGTTCGCCCGCGCTATACTTAATTATATCCTTGACGTTGGGAACGGTATTATCGACTTTTATTATATTACCGCTAATTTCTCCTATGCTGGAACGATACCCTGCGCGGTTGGTAACCGACAAAGCCAGATATCCGTAAAAACTCTTGCCCGATAAATCTATACTGAATTGATAAGGGTCGGTTGCTCCGCTAATCCTATCACATTCCAGCCAAGTCCCTTTACTAATTTCTTCGCTTAAATTAATATTGGCTTTATATTTAATGAGCATATAGAAATAACGGTAACCTTCTTCGGGTATGTAAACGGCGCCGCCCTCTCTTACTAAAGTGATTTTTACGTCCACCGTCTCTGCAACGTTCCACTGAGAAGAATCCATTACCGTAATAAGCTCATAATTGATTGCAAGATTAAGTACGTCATACTCTATTCTTAGTGTGTATGCGCCCTCTAACGTTCTTTGCGGATTGGAACTTAATACGTCACCTTTATAATCTTTCGCTAGACTTTCTATGTAGAATATGATTTCCAAAGTGCCTTGCGGTCCGCTCTGCGCTTTTATCTCATCGATAAGGAATTCAATAAAGGTGCCGTTGGCTCTGACAAAGGAATTTAGAGCGGCATTCCAAAAATAATAAACAAAATGTCCTTCTAACTGGGCTTTGGGTATAAGTTCTATGCTCAAATCTTCACAGACAGGACCGTAATTGACGCTTAAGGTGTTTTCCATAGATATTGTATCATTACCTATTCTTAATTCTTCCAGTACGATATCCTCTTGGGCTGACAAGTCTATATTGACTATAAAGGACGGGTCGTTGCCTTGCATATCGGTAGCTCTCACTCCCGAACCGGTATAGATGCGGAAACGGTATTCTTGAGAGAAAATTATGGAAGTATCGGGCACACTCTTTTCGAACTTATAAATATTATACTTAATATTATTGTCGGTAATTAGGGTAGTATCAATAGGCGCTCTCTCAACGGGCTCTATCCATCTTAATTTACCAAAATCGTCATACAGAGGATTGCCGTTGGCGTCCACTGCATACTCTAATTCCTTAACGTATACTCCGCTTATGCCGCTTTTTACTTTAAGGGTAATAATTACACTGCCGTTAACCCAATCCGTTGATACCACGTACTGGAAAGGTCCGCCGTAATTTTCGTCCCTGGGCGCAATCATAGCGGTAAGCTCATAGGTGGGCATAACGGTGTCAATTTTAATGGTGGGGGTGGTAAAGGAATTATAACTTCTCTTGCCCGCCGCGTTGGTAGCATAAATGGTAAACGGAGATTCTGCGCTTGCGCTTAAATTAAAGCTGTATAAAGAAAATCCTTCGCTTATCGCGCCGACGTATGTTCCTTGCGCGCTGTAAAGCACACCGCTTATGTTGTTAGGAGAATACCAAAATGTATATCTAGTGGCGGGAGTTGTATACTGACCGCCCACAAGTTTGGTATCGGTAGGCATTTTTGCAAAGACTTCTATGCCTTCGGTCGCCACCCAACCTTCGGAGTTAGTGGAAAATACCGCATCGTCGAAATCAATGTTCAATTCAAAATAAGTGCTTACCAAAGTAACCTTTAGGTCAACCGTAGTGCTGCTTTTTTCGGCGCCCGATTCTATCCTGAAACGATAGGTTTTGTTTTGCAAAATTCCGCTGACCGATTTTTCTAAAATTGCATAATAATAGGTTTTGCCACCCGATACCAGACTTACGGCTGTTAATTGCACATCTTGAGAATAATCGCCGTTAGCAAGTTTTTCGGCATAATAGAACTTCGGCGCGCTTAGGCTCTCAACGTATTCGCCAGTTGCATATTTGTTATCAATAATAATACGCACTCTGCCGTTTGCATAGCCTGCGTTTAGTCCTTCGGGGGTTGATTCTATGGTAAGATTTTTGGAAAAGTTGGAATCGTTAAAAATTTCGGGGTCGTCTGTTTTCGCACTCAACTTAACCACCGGGGTTACTTTGTCGATTTTTACTTCGTAAGTGGTGTCGGCTCCGTGATATATTTCTCCAGCGGCGTTACGCGCCTGAAAAACAACGCTCTGTTTGCTGGAAGAAACCGAATAACTGTTGGTATCCATTTTTTCATAGCCGGCGCCGTTTAGGTTAACCCAGTATTCTATGGGGCTTATACAATTGCTTGTGTCTTCCAAAGTAAAGACAACGTCATTACAAGCCCAATTGCCCTTAAAATATTCTCCGATACTGCCGTTGGCTTTAATGGTGGTTGCGGTAACCACGAAATTCGGTCTTATGATATCCATATTTACGTTATAAGTAAACGCTTGTTGGACTTTGTTCTGCCCCGATATATCAGTAACTCTAAACCATATTTTTACGTCGTTAAGGTTTTCTCTGACAGTAACTTTGTTACTGCTCATCGGGCGCCATTGCTTGGTCGGGTTGCTGCCTTCCTTATTGTCCACCGAATAATAAAGTAACTCATCGGAAGGATTGTAAGCGCCATGACCTGCCATCCATAAAGTTGTTATTTCAAAAGAAATGGAAGCATTTGTCCAGTTTCCTGTATAATTTAAGGTTTGCGCTCCTTGCTGATAGGTAGCTTTAATTTGCGAAAAACCTAAATCTTCGGCAGACAAAGCAGTGTTAACTTCAATATTCCAGGAATAAGGATAATACTCGTTTTGTGTTGTCTGACTTTCTCCCTCATAAACGGTGTATTGTCTTCTGAAATATATGTATTTATTAAAACTGTTTCCTACATTTTCGGTATGAAAAATATAGGTAACGCCGTTAATCTCTCTTAAATTGGTGGTAGTAATGGTCGACCAATTCCCGCCTGCAACGTTTTGCAGTTGTTCGTTGGAAAGATTGGCTGAGCTTAGGTAGTATTGAAAACCGTCGTTTAATTGATAATTGCTAATCAAAAAATGTAATTCGTTACTGTCGGTTACTCTATCTCCGGAATTAAGGTCATAATAATTTTCATTGACGAATTTGGTTACTCTCACGTTCCAACTAACATCGGCATTCGCGCTAACTTCAGACACAAAAACACCGAAGCCGAAGCAAATAGCCACCGCTAGGAACATAATTACATAGATAGAAATAATAAAAATTTTCGATCTTGCTTGCATAACCCGTCCTTGTATATTAGCTTACATACCCATAATGATAGATATTAATATAATATCATATGTATTAATATAATACAAGAACTTTTTATTTTTTTTCAGGTTTTATAATGGTAAAATAAGTTATTTTTAAGGTTAAATTAAAAAAGGGCGCATGCCCTTTTTCTTATTTTTCGTCGTCTTCTAATATTTCGTCTTCCTCTTCTAGCTCTTCTTCCTCGTCAAGAAGGTCTTCGGGAATGTCAAAGAACTCTTCGTCTTCCTCTATTTCCTCTTCCTCGTCAAGGTCAACTGTCTCTTCTTCCACAAGCTCGTCAAGGGACAAGTCGACTTCGTCGTCCACAACGTCGTCTTCGTCTAGTTCTTCGTCTTCATTGAGGTCCCAATCGGGCTCCACGTCGTCGATTATCGACTTTTCTTTTTCCAATTCCATTTCGGCAGCGCAAGTTTCGCAAACGGTCTCACCATCGCACAAAAAGTTTATTCCGCAACGCGGGCATATCTCTCCTTCAATTTCCTCTTCGGTGTCTTCTGCAAGAGATATTCCTTTCAGCTCCTGCACACATATTTCGCAATATTCTTGATCTTCCAAAATGTAATTGATTTCACATCTCGGGCATTTCTTAAACTTAGGCATAAAAATACCTCCAAAAAAAATATCCGAATTTCGCTTTATGCGTAATTCGGATATATTATATTTACTAACAACAGATTTGTAAACTACTTTTTTCTATTTTTTTCAAAATTATTTTAGAAAGCGGCAATTATGTCGGTTTGTGTGATAATTCCCAATACCTTTCCGGAGGTCGTATCGGTGGTAGAATCAATAGTTTCCGGTATTTGATAGTAATAGGCGTTGTTGGATATTGTGGAATTGAAATAATAAATAACGCTTCCGATTTTTTCCAGCGTAACGTAAGTGGAATCGTACTCGCCGCTAAAAATCTTGGTTGCGTTGGCTTCCACAAAGGTATATGCGCCGTTATTTATTTCGAATATTTTTAATTTGTATATTGTGTTGCTGTTTACATACCACAGATACATAACGCTATCGGTTATTTCTACGTCAAAGTAAGTAACCGCGCTGCCTACGTCGATGGAGGCAATCACTTCTTCATTCTCTTTATTAGTGGTGGTAAGTCTGGTGCCGTCGGCTTTGAAAACGTCAAAACGGTTGGTGTCCAAACCAAGATAATAATTGCCCGCCTTATAAAAATTCTTATATGCTAAATTGGTGGTGTCGTTTTTATTGAAAGTTATTCTTATTTCATTAGCTTTGTCAAAAGCAAAATTGGCGGTGTCAAAGGTATAGGAGTATATTCCGGCTTCGGGTGTATTGATGCCGTTGTCGGTCTTAACGTAAAACAGCTTTATTTTGCCATCAGCTTCTTTGGTAGCGGATAACAAAGTTATTGTATACTTAGTTTTTCCTTCATTGTCCAGCATTTTACTGTCAATTAGTACTTTGCTTTCTCCGCCCGCTATAGGATATGCCTTTAATATATAATCGGCTGAGTCGTTTTCGTTGTAAACGGTATAGAAAATATAACCTTGGGCAAACTGATATCCCCCCGAAATAATATTTTCTTCTATTGTGGCAACAGGAAATTTCTTTTCATCTAAGCTTATTGAATAAATACCGTTTTTACGTACGTAAACCAGTTTTTTTTCCTCTACTTTGAAAACAACGGTATGGTCTTCAAATTCGGCAACAGTCGAAGTATCGGTGCCGTCGACTTTGGTCCGCATAATGACCATTTCCGAAGTCTTGGCTTTGCCTTCGCTGTTAAGTTCTGTACTGGTTGTGGCATAATATATATAGTTGTCGGAAATATAGATTCCACCATAAGTTTTGTCGGTGCCGTAAACGTTCTTGGGTACGATAATTTGAGCTTTGCCGTTAGGCTTTCCGCTAACTAAGTTTACTCTTGCAATAGCGCCCTTGGTTACGTCGCCGAAGTTATTGTCAACATCTTGACCTGCATAACCGTTGATAAAGTATAAATAATCCCCGTAAACAACAGCCATTCCCCCGTTGCTAGATACTATATCACTGTAATTTGTAGCTATCGGTTTTTGCTTCAAGCTTTCGGTGCAACCGCTCAAAACAACAACAAGAAGGGCGGCAACACATAAAATCGCAATTAAAATTTTCTTTTTCATAGCTTCTCCAAAGATTTTGAAATATTCAAAAAGTCAAAGACTATTATATATTATAAAATAGCTTTTTGCAATAGTTTTTTCCATACTGTCCATAAATATAACTTTGCAAAAGATAAATTTACTGTAATAAATTATTTGCTTTTTTGCCTAAAATAATATATTATTTTTGCTATGGCAAAGGGGAATCCAAAAAAAACTAGAATTATAATCGCTTCCGTACTTACTCCGATATTGATTATCGCATGGGTAATCCTTGCTTATTACTCCCTCAATGCCATTAATGCCGACGACAGGGTAATCCCTTATCAAACCAAATATATCGCGCACAGAGGCTACAGTGCCAAATATATGGAAAATACTTCGATGGCTTTCAAGTCAGCCAGCATGGAGCCGTTTTTTAGCGGTATTGAAACCGATGTTTGGCGGACAAAAGACGGCGTCTTCGTATGCAGTCACGATGTTAATCCTTTTGTTGATAAAAAGATAAAAATAACCGAAAAAAATTTTGACGAAATATCTTCTTTGCCGCTAGACACTTCAAAGATTCAATACAAAATAGACTTGACTAAAGAATACCGGATTTGCACGCTTAGGGAATACTTATCCATATGTTTGGTATCCAATAAATTAGCTATCATAGAAATAAAGCAGGACTTTGACGCTGCCCAGACCGAAGAGCTTTTGATGTTTGTCAAAGGTAAAATTTCTTACGATAAGGTGTTTTTCGCCGGATTTAACAAACAGATTATAGAAAGAATACATACCATGGCTCCGTATTATAAGATATTGGTTTTTTCCTACAAAGAACAGACCGCTTATTTGCATGCCGAACTGGGATATAATGTCGGAACATCTCAAAGTGAACTTACCGATAGCATAATTAAAAAGGCGCACAAGAACAGCAGTTATGTTTTTGTATACACCATTAAGGATACCCGCACTGCCACTAAATTCAAGAATATGGAAGTGGATTTTATTATTTGCGACGACGTGATTGCTTGATTTTTTCCTCTACAAAAAGTATTTTTTCTTCATAATTTCCATAAAACGGCTTAGCGGCTTAAAGGCAAGTAATATAATGACAAAATTGCCTATAGTTTGTGTTATATAAAAAGACACACCCGACAAATACGTTGCCACAAACCTGTCTTCCCAACCTAATTTTCCGATACCTCCAACAATTAAATAGTATAAAAAGGTGCTTTGTATGCCGAATAAAGAGGTAATCAAAGCTACGAACAATGCAATAACAATAGGCTGTTTTATTTTTTGTTTCTTCAAAATATATGCCGTTAAACTCAAAAAGCCCCAATGAATGTAGTACGCTATTATCCAAGTCGGCAAAAATCCCCAAATAATCCCTTCCAGGGTGCAAAATACCATCGATGCAAAAAACCCTATCCCCAGCCCGAAAGCGTAAGTATAAACTGTTATAAGTAAGCTTACTACTTCTATATTCGGGATATACATCAGTACGAACTTAAATGCGGTAAGGCTGGCGCCCAGCAAAGAAATCAGCACCAATTTTTTTATATGCAAATAATTTTTTGACATAATTTATTCAAAAACCTTAATAATATAAATCGCGCCGTCAACTAACGGAAGACCTTCCGCCCCTAATTTAGCTCCCATATATTCTGTATCCTGGAAAGTAATAGACGTCGACCACTCCGAAGGCTCTTCCTGATAGTCAGTTAAATTTGTATAAAAATAAATATAGCCGTTAAGTGGCGGTTTTAACAAGCCTATTTGGATATAATAATCACCGTATGCTCCTACAGTTGACTTGGCAACAAGGATTTTTTCTTCGTCCAGCCTATTAATAAGTTCCGCTAGCTTTTCTTCGCTTAAAATTCCGTTATAAATGGTTTTTAAGTTCTCCGAAGAAGAATTTGTATAAAACACTTCCACTTTTTCTCCCGAAACAATAACGACTATTCTGTCGGTGTTAATTTCGGGCTTTTCTTGGGCGCAGGAAACAAGTAAAATTAGCGCAAGGACAAAAATTAGGGACAAAACAAGTCCCTTGGTAAAAAAGTTTTTCATAAGGTATACCCTCCGTATAAATATTAATACACAAGTGTCCTGACTCAGGCGTAGAGTGTTCTACGGGTATGCCTTCCATTTTAAGTGGCGTATAACCTTTATCCTTCTACAGTAGCGGGGGCTGTGGGGATTAAACTTACGTTCTCCCCTTCCTTGTAATATTTAATTAAATTGTCAGTCGTCTTTTCCGTCGGAAATTTTTATTCCGTTGTTACCGTCCACTTCCTGACCTTTATTTTGAGCGGCTTTGGCAACATAATAAACTTCTCTTGCGGCGTTTTCCACAGTAGTGGGCAAGAACAAGTCGGAATCAACTTTACTAAGACTGCAGTTTTCCTCACCGTAGAGGAACTTTTCTTCCATAATAATTTGAAAGTCTATGCTGAATTCTCCACTCTTTGAACCACGGCGGTCTTTTAATAGCGTATTCACAATAGCTATCATATTTTTTGCTTTGACGCGGTCTTCTTCTTTTGAAATCAGAATATTGACAACGTTATTCAAGTCGGCAATACTAAAGTCAAAAGCTACGTCAAAAGACGTTTTCATATGTGTGGGATAGTTGTCTTTGTTTACAGATGCGTCAACGGTCGCATTTTTTATGGTTATCCATTTTTTTAGATATGGTAAAAGACTATCGTAAATTTGTAACTCTTCGCCGTATTCTTCGGTATTGAAAAAGCCGGCGAGTCGGGAAATTTCGTCAAAAACCATTTTATAAATGACGTCTGTCTTTGCCAATATCTCATAATTAAAGAGGTTGGTGTCAGTACTAAAAAATTTTGACGCGTTATCCATGTTTATTATTTTACTAGATTTGCTTAGGTCGAGGAACGTGGAAAACATAAGATAATCTGCAATTTTTAATTCCAGATTTAAGTTATTGTTGCTGATAAAGGCATTTATACTGTCATCGTCTGTCGCCACCCAATAAGGATCGGATATTCCTCTGCCGTCATGATGTGTTGCCTTAATATTATAGCTGCCTTCTCTATGCCCCATATTCATGGTAAAATGGGTTCTTCCGGTAAGATATGCGGTAATTTCATTTACAAGATAAGCGGGAAGGTCATCTATAGAAAGTTTACTTACTAAATTAAACAAAGAGGTCACATTTTCGGACACGTTATAACTGTTCAACTTGCCGTCTATAAAAGTGGAGCCTTTGTTTAGTATCCTGTCTAAAAACAGCTGCTGACCGATGTCGTAAGTTACCGAAGCGGAATCGCTTGTCTTTACTCCATAAAGTTTCATGATTAACTTGACGTCAAATTGGCTCCTTCTGACGTCGAGTTTATTATAATTCTCCAAAGCGGTATTTATGTCGGGCTTGACAAGATTTCTGTCATCTTCCACAGCGGCACTAAAACAAGACGCCGCGCTCAACAAAATAGCGGAGATTAGGAGAATTATTGGTAATATTTTGCTAATAATTTTTTTCATATACCCTATATTTTATCCCAATTATTCAGGATAGCTATATTATACTATACAATAATTATATTGACAAGTAATATTTTTTGACACACTTTTCGGTTTTTCAAAAAAAATATTTGACAATAACATAAAATAAACTATAATAGAAAACAAAGAGGACAAAGAATGCATTTACCAACAAGCGCAACACTGATTGTAAACACCGTCATATTAAACGAACTTGTCGTCGTCGGCAGACTCGGTTAATTGTTGCGCGCTTGTGGGAATACAGTTATTAAGGGTACCTTGCAAGCGTATAAGGGTACCTTTTTTCAAGTTTATATTCTAAGGAGAGTTGCTTTATGAATTTACTTAACAGATTTTTGGAACGGGAAGAATACTTGGATTACAATGATTTTTTCAATAACTGTAAAATTAAAGTTCCCGATAATTTTAATTTCGGTTATGACATCATTGACGAGTATGCAAGACTGGAGCCAAACAAAAGAGCGTTAGTCTGGTGCAACGATAAGAAAGAGGAAAAGTTTTTCTCCTTTATGGACGTTTCCCTTATTTCCAACAAAATAGCCAACCTCTTTATTAGTCTAGGACTGAAAAAAGGCGACGTGGTTATGACGATGCTTAACAGAAGGTGGGAATACTGGGTAACCGCCATAGCCTGCCATAAATTAGGCTTGCCTTTGGTACCTGCAACGTATATGCTCACTCCCAAGGATATTATTTACCGCGCAAAAAGCGCAGGAGTAAAATGTCTGATTTCCACCAATGAAGAAACGGTACTACATAGCATAAGAGAAAGTAAAGACGGCTTAGAAGATATTATTCTCTATTCTGTAGCAGACAATGACGGCTTTAGGAATTTTAATAGAGAATTTGAAGTTCAGAGTTCCGAGCTTACTAAAGTTAATACCGTGCTTGACGATGAGATGTTGATTTACTTTACGTCAGGCACAACGGGCTATCCTAAGATGGTATCACATAATTATTTGTATCCTTTGGGACATATCTATAACGCAAAATACTGGCATACCGTTGTTGACGACGGTTTGCACTTTACCGCCGCCGAAACCGGCTGGGCAAAATGCAGTTGGGGCAAAATTTACGGTCAATGGATAGCGGGTACCGCCATATTCGTATATGATTATTTCGGCAAGTTTGACCCTACCGATTTGTTGGACCATATCCCAAAATACCACATCAATACTTTCTGCGCTCCGCCCACTATTTACCGCTACCTCATTAAGTCCGACCTAACGAAGTATGATTTAAGCTCCCTTACTCACTGCTCTACCGCGGGAGAACCGCTTAACGCCGAAGTTTTCAAGCAGTTCTATAACGCAACGGGCTTAAAAATTTACGAAGGTTACGGTCAGACCGAAACCAGCATAATCTTAGGTACCTTCAATATGGTGGATATCCGTCCGGGCAGTATGGGCAAGGCTTGTCCTTTGTATGACATACACCTGCTTGACTCCGAAGGTAACGACGTGGAAAACGGCGAAGTCGGAGAAATTGTTATAAAAATAAGAAAACCGCAATGCGGCTTGCTCTATCAGTATCACGGCAACCCCGAACTTACCGAAAATTTATTAGGTCAAGGCTATCACCGTACCGGTGACCTTGCTTACCGCGATGAAGACGGATATTATTGGTTTATCGGCAGATCCGACGATATAATAAAATCCAGCGGCTACCGTATCGGGCCGTTTGAAGTAGAAAGCGCGCTGCATGAGCATCCCGCCGTATTGGAATGCGCCATAACCGGCGTACCAGACCCCGTACGCGGTCAAATTATTAAAGCAACCGTTGTTTTGACTAAGAACTACTCCCCTAGCGAAGAACTGGTCAGAGAACTGCAAGACCACGTGAAAAACACCACCGCGCCCTACAAATATCCAAGAATTATTGAATTCGTAACCGAACTTCCCAAAACAATCAGCGGAAAAATCCGCAGAGTGGAAATCCGCAAAAACGACGAATCGAAATAACCTTTATCTATGTAAAATAAAAACGCGCAAAGTAATTTTGCGCGTTTTTTGTTTTATTGGAGGTATTTTTTATAATGAACGTAAAAGTTCTGTCCGTTATCGTCATAATAAGCTAGCAATATATTTTTTAAGTCCTTTTTATCCTTAACCTTTAGCCCGTCAAGTAACCATTCTTCGTCTTTGTTGACCATGTTTAGGGATTCTTCAGATATATTCCCGTCCACTACTAGGTACTGAACTAGCTTTGGCTGAACTTCCTGCGGCAAATTAAAATCTTCCGCAACTACGGGACGTTGGTTGTTCTTAGGCAGTACGCTAAGTTTTCCGCTGGTCTCAAAAATGGCGTAAGCAATATCTTCCAGATGAAAAAATCCTTTTTCCCTTGCCAGACCGCATAATTCATTGACGGTAATTTTGCTTTTCTTTAAGTTCTCATAATCCAACTTGCCGTCGTTAATAAGTATAAGCGGCGTGCCGTTGGCAAACTTTTTTAGCATTGCCCCTTTTCTTCCCAATATTGATATAATTAAGTCAAAAAAGAAAAACGCCGCCATGGCAATAAGATAATGATAGAAGGGCTGATTAAGTTCGGTAGTCATTTCTGCGGCAATGGAACCAATGCTTATTCCCACTATATAATCAATAAAAGTAAGCTGCGCAAGCTGCTTTTTCCCCAACAGCTTTGCTATAAAAAACAACACCACGTAGGCGGTTAATGAAAACACCAAAACCTTGACAATATCATTCATAATAAAACCTCATAAATAACTATTGCCAATATTAGAATGCTAATACCCAAGTAAACTATTTGTATTATAAAATAGCTTTTGGGTTACCTTAATAACAATTTTTGTTCCCTGTTTTTATATTATTAATATAATATCCATACTTTTCACTATTGCCTATTCCTTATTACTTCCAAAAATCGACTATATTATATTGAATAGTGAAGTATGTATAAGTAAAATCGACAAGTCTTTTTTACTTGTCGATTTTTTGTGGAGTATTAAATACCAAAACCGCAGTCCGAGTCACGCAATAAGGGCGCAAGATGCGCCCTTATACAAGGTTTTGGTGGAGTATTCAAGCCCACTCCGCTCTTAAAAACCTTGGAGAAGGGTTGCAGATTGTGTTCTTATAAGTGCGAGGACAAGGGCGCGTACACAGACGTACGCAACCGCAGTCCGAGTCACGCAATAAGGGCGCAAAATGCGCCCTTATGCAAGGTTTTGGTGGAGATGAGGGGACTTGCACCCCTGTTCTTACTTGGTTAAAGAGATTTTTCTACATACTTAGCTTGATTGAAATTTTGGTCGCAAGTTTCGTCCAAAGAAGCAAACCGAAACCTGTCAAGCCCCTAATACAATTTTGCCGTCGAGGCACATAGCAAAATCGTTCTCTGCTGTCACACGCCGAAACAAGGCTCGCAGACCTTCCCTGCCCGACGGCTGCCATTAAGCGGCAGCTAACTCTAAATTATTATCTCTAGCGTTTATTTTAATTTTGCGTTTTTACGAAGACGACCCTTCGGTATGCTTAACCGCCCCTCGCAAGCAAGTCGAATCTAAAACATCCCCATGCCTGTTTTGAACAACTATATTATATGTTTATATATATTATTTGTCAATATAAATAAGTTAGTATACATTTTTTGCATAATATTGACTTTGAAACCTGAATATAGTAATATGGTAGAATAAATATGTTATTGATATTATCAATCTGCGCAGGCGCAGGCATTATCGGGACCGGTTTAGGCGGGTTAATAGGCACATCTTTGGGCAGTAAAAGCGAAAAAGCTTTATGCGGTATACTTTCGTTTTCGGCGGGAGTAATGCTCAGTATAGTTTGTTTTGACCTTATCCCAGAAGCATACGAAATTTACCAAAATATCTATTTTATACTAGCCGCCACCGCCGGTGGAATACTTATGGTAGTTATTATTGGATATATTGTGGACAAAATATCGGCAAAAAGTAACGACGGCGTAATCCATAAGCACAATCACGCTTGCCCTTGCAACACCGTACCGCAACTTGTTACCAATAAGCCTAACCGCTCCCTTTATCGGGCGGGATTGGTTATGGTACTTGCAATAGCTTTACATAATCTGCCCGAAGGCATGGCTATCGGCGCAGGAAGCTCTATTAATCCGGTAAGAGGAGCAATGCTAGCTTTACTAATAGCCATACATAACATACCCGAAGGAATGAGCATTGCCGCTCCCTTATGCGCAGGCGGAATGAGTAAATTTATGGCGGTATTACTAACCTGTTTAGCCGGCGCCGCCACCGTCGTGGGTGGAATAATCGGATACCTGGTAAGTTCGGTAAATATGATATTTACGGCAATAAGCCTTGCTTTTGCGGGCGGGGCAATGCTATACGTTACTTTCGGAGAAATAATACCCGAAGCCGTTAATTCTGATAAGAACCGTTCCTTTTCCTTTTTTACTATTATAGGGATACTGTTCGGGATACTACTCTGCTACGTACTGATGTGAAATATAGGCATTATTATGAGATAAAATCAAATTGAAGGAGAACTACAAATGCCCAAAAGTTTTGTAATAATCTATGTTCTAGGCGGGTTGATTGCCGCCGCGATAATTTTGATGTGCGTTTTCTTTATCGTCAAGTCTTTTGCCAGAGCCAAAGCTATCGGAATGGACACGAAAGTACTCAAAGAGACCATAAAAAACAGCGCAATCTTCTCCATCGTCCCCAGTATTCCCATAGTAATCGGTATAGGTATTATGATGCAATATTTAGGACTTGCCATACCCTGGATAAGGCTTACCGTAATAGGTTCTCTCCAATATGAGCTAATCGCAATGGACCAGGTTGGGCTTACTGCTTCTCAACCCACCCCTGCTTTAATAGCAACGGCGGTTATCGTTATGACTTTAAGTATCATAAGCGGTCCTCTTTTCAATGCCATTATCTATAAAAAATATCAAGGCAAACTGGAAGATTTGCAAAAGAAAAATGCAAAACTGATGGACACCGTTACCGGAGCTTTGATGGGCGGACTGCTTGCAGGTATGCTCAGTTCTATATTGGTTGGCGGTATTTTCTCCATCGGAAAACCCGTTGATAATGCCGGAGGCGCTGTTTCTTACGGAGAAATCGTATTGATAACTTTGGCGTCGAGCGTAATTATTATGGCTCTTTGCGGAGTTATTCTCAAGGTATTCAAGCAAAAATGGATAGAAAACTATGCCTTACCTATTACAATACTAGGTTCGCTTGCCATAGCTTACGCTTTTGTCCCCGTCTTTGCAGGTTAAGGAGGAATTATGAAGAACACTCAAAACAACGTAGTAAGAACAAAAGAAGAACACAATCTTCATATGCACACCTTGGGCAGAACGTTTACTTGGGCTCTGTTGGGGCTTATGTTATTAGTGCCGGTATTCTATTGCATAGCGGCGAAAGTAACGCCCGATTGGAAGACCTTGGCAAAATGTATACCATTTATGTTAGGTTATGTAGCAATCGGACTAATCGAAGCCATTAGCTATGCTCCCTTACTTGGCACAAGCGGGCAATATATTTCTTTTATTACCGGCAATATCAGCAATCTTAAACTTCCCTGCGCAGTAAACGCCCAGAATATTGCTAAGTCAAAACCCGGCAGTGAAGAACAGGAAATACTAACTACCGTAAGTATTGCTGTAAGCAGTATAGTAACGACAATTATAATCCTGGTAGGACTAATTCCTCTTGTGTTGTTCCAGGAGCAGATTGTTACTACCCTTAATCCTATTTCACCATACGTTATCCCCGCTATTTTCGGCGGACTTACTATGGTGCTTGCCGCAAGATACTTCAAAATTGCCGTTATACCCTTTTCGGCGTGTATTATTATCTGTGTAGTTGGTAACTTGTTGAATTTCGGTTCTGCTTTAAGCCAATCCACAATGATAATAGTCGGCATGGTAATCAGCGGTATTTCTACCACAATATTATACAAAAAGAAAAAACTATAAGAATGACAGATAAAAAAATATCAAATAAGAAACTATTCGGCATGCTCAGCTATGCCGCCGGAGATACTATGTGCGGCGGAGTTGGGCAAGTAATCAGCGCGTATTATCTCACTTTTCTACTTTACGTAGTAGGACTTAATCCCATCTTAGCAGGTCTGGTTACCGGTATAGGTAAGTTTTGGGACGGAATATCCGACCCGATTATGGGCGTAGCCGTTGACCGCACAAGGACAAAGTGGGGCGCCTGCAGACCGTACTTTCTTATCAGCGTAATACCTTTGTTCTTTACATATTTTATGCTTTGGTACGGCTGGGGCATAGAGGGAGAAATCGGCAAGTTTGTTTATTTTGCCTTTGCATATATCGCTTTTTCCACAGCCTTTACTATAGCCGCCGTGCCTTATGAAGCCTTGTTGCCGAAGATGATTGACGGCTATCAGGAAAGAACCAACTACAGCTCATTAAGAATGATTTTTTCGGGAGTTGGCTGCGTTTTGAGTACCTATATCTATGAATGGCTGGTGCCTTCGGCTACGTTGAGCCCCGCAAACATACCGAACTTCCGCAACTTAGGTTTGGTTTTGGGGGTGTTCTTCGCCCTTCCCATGCTTTTTACTTTCTTCGGGACAAAAGAAAATCCAACCCCTCTTTCCTCTCAGAAAATGACTTTGAAAATGGTGTTATTGCATTACAAAGAGGTTTTACAGAGCAAGACTTACCGCAAATATTTTGCCCTTAATTTATGCGGAGCTTTTGTATCCAGCGCTGTTTTGAGTTCTTTAATGGTTTTCCTATACATAACGTACGGTAATATACAAAATCTGTTTCTTACGTTCAGCCTTTCCTTTATCGTTATTAATCTAAAAGGTGCAATAGAGATTGCATTCTTCCCTATAAATGTAATTTTGATGAAAAAATTTAATAAGCACCGCCCGTATCTAATCGATGTACCGCTTATTATCGCTTCTTCAATAATAATACTATTTGTAACCCCCCAAACGCCAATATGGGTATTTTTAATAGCTATGGCATTTTTAGGTGCCGGCACATCATGCTTAGGTTTTGTTCCTATGACTTTGCTGCCTGACCTTGCCGACGTCGATGAACTTATACATGGCAAACGCCGTGAAGGAAGTAACGCAGGTCTTACTACCATGGGTAAAAAAATTGTTTCGGGCTTGGCAATTACAGTTTTCGGGCTAATTTTGGGGATATTCGGACTAAATACCAACGGAGGAACGGAAAGTTCCACAGCTGTCGGTACAAACGCAATAGTAGCAGTAAAAATTATGTTCTGCGTTATTCCCCTTGTCGTCTGTTCGGTAATGCTACTTATTTCCCGCACCTATAAACTGGATGAACGCCGCCACAGCCTTATTAAAAATTTATTAAAGAGAAAAGAAGTGGGCGAAGAAATAACCTTTACCGAAGAAGAAGTAAAGGCTTGTGAAGAAGTGTCGGGGCATAAATTCGAAACTCTTTGGATTTCCAAAAATTAAGCTGAATTACATAGGTTTTGTCTTCTCCCATACCGAAAAGGTTGTCAACGGTATGTTTGAGCCGTCCGTTTGTTATTTAGTCTTTGTCAATAGCCATTTTTAATAAAGTGCGTCTTTTGTCTATTGACTTTATTTTCAATATATCCTATAATATGTCAATATACTAAAGTATTAAGGAGTTTTTACTATGCTAGCCGCATTTATGTCTATAATTGATTGGAACCAATCCCTTCTTGATTTCACAATCAGGCTGGTCGTTGCATCACTCTGCGGCTTTGCAATAGGTTTCGAAAGAAAGACGCGCTCCAAAGAAGCAGGCATAAGAACTCACGCGATAGTAGCTTTAGCTGCTACTTTGATGATGCTTATTTCCAAATACGGCTTTGTCGAATCGGAGACAAAGGACAGCGCAAGAATAGCGGCGCAGATTGTTTCGGGCATAGGCTTCTTAGGCGCGGGAATTATCTTCTACAGACGTGATATGCTGCACGGACTTACAACGGCAGCGGGCATTTGGGCAACAGCCGGTATAGGTATGGCTATAGGCGCAGGCATGGTAGCAACCGGCGTTATCAGCACGGCAATTCTTCTTGTGCTCCAAATATTTCTGCACCGTCCGATTAAGCTTTTCCGCGGACGTGTCGTAACAATTTTGCGTATGATAGTAAGGGTGGAAAACGAACTGACTGTGGACACAATTCAATATATGTTCTCGGCAAAAAAGTTTTTGAAATTCAAAACAACTAATTCTAACGGCGATATAATTGCCGAGATAGAACTTTCTACCGACAGAATTTTTACCGCCAAAGAAATTTACGAAATTGCAAGCACAACTCCTTTTATTATTAACCTGGAGAAGACCGACGAAATATAATATATAGATATTATCCCCATAATCCTTGCCCATGTGGCAAGGATTTTTTTTTGCACATATTAATGTTTTATAACGACAAAATTTTTATGGAGGTATTATGACTAAATGCAAATACAAGGCTGATATGCCTTATCCCGATACAATAATAAAAACCCAAAGCATGTATGAAATCCGCCTGCTTATGCCAGTTTACGGAGGCAGAGAAAGCGAAACAACGGCTATTATGAATTATATTTATCAGAGCTATGTTTTAGCCGAACAATATCCCGAAATAGCCGATTGCCTATTACATATCGGCATGGTGGAAATGGAACATCACGAAATGCTGGGCAAGGCAATAACAATGCTTGGCGGCACTCCCTACATTGGTGGCAACCACAGTTATTGGCAAGGGAGCTACGCTAATTACAGCAAGGATATAAAAACCATACTGCAAAACGATATAGCTGACGAAAAACAGGCAATACGGGATTATAAAGATATTACACATACTTCCAAAATGCCCGAAATAGTCGTTCTTGTGGAAAGAATAATAGAGGACGAAAAGGTCCATATAGAAATACTAACCACCATTATTAATAGTCTAAATAGTTAAAAAGACTGCCTCACAAAAATGAGGCAGTCTTAGTTTTAGTAAAAAGTTACTTGTTTTTAGCCAGCATAACCAAAGTTATATTCGATATAACCTAGATACAGAGCGAATAACTCATCAAGTAATCCCTCGGCATTAGTGTTCCTATTGTTATAGACGTATTTATCTCCGTCCATTTCATAGATAAAATCGCCTGCTACGTGTCCTTCTCCTGCTGTGGTATAAACTTTCTTTGTGCCGTCATCCCATTTTGCGATTACTCTGTAATCTACTTCGTCTTCATCGGCTGCTGTAACTGCTACAAAATCTTTAGCTATTTCTATAGCGCCTTCTACATCTTCTATGTTAGCAGCGGCAACAGTATCAGTTAAGGATATCTTAGCGTTAAGGTTGAGATAAATAGTATTTTGTGCTACAGAGTCGGCTATGGTGATAGAACCGTTTAGTCCTTGACCTTTGATGCATCCTATACCGATATAAAGACCGCCTTCAATGAATTCTTTCATCACGTTGGTTGTTTCCATATCGCCGGTTGTATCTACACCCAATAAGCCGGATAATAGCTCATTTGCTATAGCGTAGTTTTTGGATTCTCCGGTACCGAATATAGCGTCTTCCATAGCTTCCTTATATGCTGTCTTTGCATTTTCTAAAGCTGTCTTTGCGGTATCGTTCTTATTAGAAGCCAAGTAAACATTCTTTGCGATAAGAAGAGCTTTGTCAGCAGCGTCTATAGCGGCAACGTAATCGGCTAAATCAGAATCGTCCTTAACCATATAATAATGCAACATGGAGATATAGTAGTTTGCAAAGTCGGAAATATCGTCTGTAGTAATGTTCGCATTGCCTTCCTTGCAGAGGAATACGTTAACAGCGTCTAACAAGTCGTTATTAGCGCCAGCTTTGTATAAAGTTACTCCGCCGTTCCAATTGGTTTTGTTCCAATTGAAGATTCCGTAATTGCCGTCAGCCTGTGTTTCAGCCGTGCCGATAATCCAATTGTTATCATCAAACAGTTTGGTGATATTATCAATAACTGCTCCATAAGTTTCGGTCTTCTTGGATTCATAAATTTTGAATCTGGTATAAGCACCAAACTTAGTGTTTAATTGTTGCAGCATTTTAACTTCTGTGATTTCTTTATAAGAAGTTACGTTGTCTTTGGTTTCTGTTTCCAATTTTCCGCCAATTAATTCATAAATACTATGAATGATACTCTTGGAAGGACCTGTGCTTACTTCGGTTTCGGTTTCGTTGTTAGTACCGGCATCAAAGTCAGCTTTCATTTTAGCTATAGCTTCGTTTATCACAGCTACCAAATTAGTATTTTCGTTTCCGGTAGACGTTGTCTTATAAACAGATGCTTTATAGAGAGTGTTACCAGGAACTGATACAAGTGTCGAACCAGCTAATTCGTTAATAGCTTGGTATCCGGCTGCGGTATTGAAGTAAGCAACTGAGCCGTTAAAGTATCCGGGAATAACGTACGGGGTAGCATTAGTTTGATTGGGATCAAAGAAGCTTATAGTTCCCGATGCCAACACCTTATTGTTTGTGGAGAAATCAGGGGTAGCGGTAGCGTCTAAAATAGCGGCAATACCTTTTTGGGGTAAGCTTGCGCCAACGTTAAGATTCAAACTCTTGGAAGCATATTCGTTTCCGAAAGCTATTGTTGCTTTGTCGCTTGCTGAATTGCTGAACTTATTAATATTAATGGTAATATTGCCGGACGTATTGTCGGAACCGTTAAAACCAAGTTTCAAACCGTTAATTGTGCCGGCGCTGTTTTTGTACACTTCAATGAATATAGTAGCGTCCAAAATAAAATCAATACCGTCATCAGTGTCAAAAACGCTGTTTACAAGAGTATCTGCAACGTCACCGACCATACCTTCAAAAAGATTCTTGAGAAGAAAGTTATTTAACATATCCATAGTAGAAGCAGTGACTTCCAAACGATTGCCGTTTGTGATTTCTTTAAACACAATAAGCTCTTCCAGGTCCATGTTTATTTCTACCAACATCTTTTCCAATGTATCTGCCAAACTAGCCATGTCAATATCAAGATTGATATCTTTTAGAACCTTCATAAGCATAGACATAAGATTGCCAACCGAAGGGCTAAGCGCGGTAATATCGATAGCTACTGCATCGGAAGCTGCGGCGGCGGAGCCGTCTCCATTCTTATTGATGCCGGTGAGCGGTTGCTTGAGATAAATCTTGTTAGACTTATACCCAAGGGCAATATTCTCGGTGCTGTTGCTCTTGAAATTGATAACAAACTCGGGGCTGCTTGCGTTAATGTTGCCTTTAACACCCAATGTGTACGTATCATCGGCCGCCGATGTTTTTCTGTTAACGCTGATATCAACGTCGGCGCTTAGATTGCCGTCGATGCCGTTAAGCGTCGTAATTAAGCCGTCTGCTCCTCTGATTATACCAATTAATTGCTCCACTGCTGAAGGTCCTGTTTTCGGGGGGTCGGATGATGTAGGGGGATCCTTCTTACAAGCTGCAAGGGAGAATATCAGCGTAATCAAAACAAGAGCAAGTATTACTTTAACAAGTAAATTCTTCTTCTTCATTATTACCTCCAATACTGTTTTGTTCTTTAATTTATTATATGGAAACAACTCTCCATGTGTAATTAAGAATACCATACAAAAAGCCGTTTTGTCAATAGTGAGAATTTGTTATGCCGCTTTTTAGAACAAAACTATTTTTTCTATGCGCTTGCATAAAAAAGTGTGGTATGATAGAATTATTAAAAATCGAATTTTGGAGGTATTATGAGCCCTTTATTTAAGATTTATTGCAGGATTTACCAAGGAATCTTTCGCATAGCAACCAATTTTTTGAATTTCAGACAGCCCGAAAGTATAGAGGGTCTCGACAAATTGCCTGAATTTGCCAAAAACTTGGGATTGAATAATCTTCTTATTGTCACTGACGATGTTTTACATAACAAGTTAAAACTGATAGAAGGTCTGAAAGAAGGTTTGACTGCCGCCGGCATTAGTTACGTTGTCTACGACAAAACGGTGCCCAATCCTACCATACCGAACATAGAAGAAGGCTACGCTATATATAAGGAAAACAACTGCCAGGGAATAATCGCTTTCGGCGGCGGCTCTCCTATGGATTGCGCAAAAGGAATAGGGTGCAGAGTTGCCCGTCCCAACAAGCAAATACCCCAAATGAAGGGTGTATTGAAGGTCCTCAAAAAGCTCCCTCCGCTGTTTGCCATACCCACCACTTCGGGAACGGGCAGCGAAGCTACTTTGGCTGCCGTTGTCAGCAACCCCGAAACGCATGAAAAGTACCCCATAAACGACCCGGTAATTATTCCCAAATACGTTGTACTTGACCCGTATCTGACGGTAAAGCTCCCTCAGCATATCACTTCTACAACCGGTGTGGACGCCTTAACTCATGCAGTAGAAGCTTATATAGGTTCAAGCAACACCGAAAACACCAAAGATATGGCAATAAAGGCAACTAAGCTTATTTTTGAAAACTTAAAAACCGCCTACGATGACGGAGAGAATATCAAAGCCAGAAAGAATATGCAATGGGCTTCTTACTTTGCGGGAGTTGCTTTTACTAGAGCTTACGTTGGTAACGTCCATGCCATGGCGCACACGTTGGGAGGTCAATACGGAGTGCCTCACGGTTTGGCTAACGCGGTTATTCTTCCTTATATCCTTGACTTCTACGGAGAAAAGGCTCATAAAAAGCTAGCCGAACTTGCAATAGCCGTCGGTATAAACGAAGGCAGCGTATCCGACAAAGCAAAAGCCTTTATTCAAAAAATTAAGGATATGAACGCATATATGAATATCCCTACTTCCATCGATAAAATTCAGGAAGAAGATATTCCTTTGATGACGGACAGAGCTTTTGCCGAAGCCAATCCTTTGTATCCTGTGCCTGTAATTATGTCCAAAAAAGATTTTGCAGATATGTATAGAAAAATAAAAGGATAATATTATATAAATAATGCAAGAACAAAAACGCGGTTTAACCAAAAAGAAAAAAATACTAATAGCGGTATTGTTGACAATATGCGTTGTTTGTGTTTTGCTTGCCGGCACAATTCTTATTGTGGCAAACAATCAGCGGCGTAGCGCCACAAGTTTGTTCTATGAAAGCGTACTTAACGTTGTTTTGGCTGAAAAAGACAGCGAAGAAGGCTCATATAAGGATATAGAGAAATGTCGGGAAATTAATGAAAACTATAAGGTGCCGAAAATATATCAGGCTCTGTACGGTTTTGAGATAACCGAATTTAACGGCTTTGAGGTCTGCGTCTTCGGCGATATAAACGCTACTAATACCGTACTTTATCTTCACGGCGGGGCTTTTATCTATCAGCCCTTAGTATTCCATTATGATTATTGCAAAAGACTGGCAAACACTTTAGGCGTAAAGGTTTATATGCCTGTCTATCCAAAAGTACCCAACTATACCAACGATTATATTTTGCAATACGTATCCGACTACTACGTTTCTCTTCTGGAAAAAAATTCCAACGAAAACATAGTGTTTATGGGCGATTCGGCGGGAGCCACAATGGTAATTTTGCTCTCACAGTTTCTTTACGAACAAAATATACCGCAACCTAAGGAGATTTTTTCTTTCTCTCCCTGCGCCGATATTTCGTTAACCAATGAGGATATTAATAATTTTGCCGAATTTGACCCTATGCTCAATTTGCAGGATATGCGGATAAAAATCGGGGCTTTCGTTGCTGATACCGACCCTAACGACCCTGGTGTAAATCCGTTTTACTGTGATTTTGCAAATTTACCTACCATTACCGTTTTTGTGGGCGGGCATGAAATATTCGTTGCCGACTGCAGACGGCTTAATGAAAAATTGAAAGAAGAAAATATAGCTTTTAATTATTATGAATTCCCTATGATGAACCACACCTTCTCTATTTTCCCTATGGAAGAATCGGCGCAGTGTATGGAAATTATTAAAGGAATTTGGGGAATTTAGTTTTTTTCTATTTTTATAAAAGGATAAGTTTCCGCAGGAATCCCGCCGTCAATTAGGCGGGATTTTAAGTAGAAGCTATACGCCGAACGGTTGCCTATTATTATATGGTCCAATAGTTTTATGTCCAAAGAATCCAGTAAGGAATTCAAAGCAAAGGTGCTTTTTATGTCCTCTTCGGAGGGAGAGAGAATCTCCGACGGGTGATTGTGTGCGATTATCACTCTTTTTGCCCGATGGCGCATTGCCGTTTCCACTATTTTTTTTGCCGAACTCTGTACCGAAATAGAATTTCCTTCCGCAATAAGGTCGGAGTGGATAAGCCTTTGTTTTATATCAAGACAAATTAAATACAAAACCTCTTCTGTTTCTTTATCAAATAAAGTAAGAAGATACGGCAAAATGTCTTGAGGGGATAAAACGGGGCGTTCTTTGAAGCGTAATTTTTGATAATAATTAAAAAAATCGGGCAGGTACTTAATTAAAACCACTGCGTTTTCGGTCATTCCCGAAACACTTTTTAATTCCTGCTCCGCTGCGTTGAGGATACCTTCCATACTCCCGAATTTATTTAACAGCGCGTACGCTATCTGTTTGGTGTCTTTTCTTGGGATTGCGGTAAAAAGTAAGAACTCGATAACCTGGTGCGGCGCAAGGGCGTCAAGCCCTTTTTCCCGTACCAATTTCCTCATTCTTTCCCTATGCCCGACAGGCGAGCTTACTTTTTTGTCCATAAGTATACTCTATTTGTTGAGCAATACAATCATAGCCTTCTTGTTGGCTTCTTCTCCCAAAGCTGTTTTGACTTCATCACTAAGAGCAGATGCCTTGATGCTTATTATTCTTGGCAAATGGCTGACGTCAAGTATATTGCCCACAATTATATCCATTGCATCGGTTACGGCAATAGACAAAATTGTCTTGGTTTCTTCGTCCATTTTTTCTAACGGCTTGGTAACGCCCTTTCTGTCCACGTATACTACGCTTAGGTTCTTGCCGTCTTCTTTGACCCAGTATTTTTGTCCCAGCTTTCTGAGCATATTATTGATATGAATTACTATCTCTTCGCTTAATAGTTCGTTAATAGCAAGGTCGATTGAATATAACGCCCTCTCCTTTTCGGCTTTTTTAAGCTGTAATTCGTTTATTTTTTCGCTCAAGTTTTCGGAAATGGCAAGTTCTCTTATTAATACCGTTGTATCGTCTTCTTTTTGATATAGTTCTTCTTCCAATGCTTTATAATCATCGCAACTCTTCTTAAAGTTATCCAACAACTCTTTGCCTGCGTCCAAACGGGTTTTCAAGGCGTCGCATTGGTAAGAAAGAGAGCCCATTCTCATGGTATGTTCATCAAGAATTTGCTGCATACTTACTTTGTCCTGCTCGGATAATACCATTTTGCGCAGACTTTCTATATTCTTAATTTTCAATTCCTCAGGACTGAAATTGCTGTTGCGGTTTAGGCTGTCTATATAGTTGGTGTTAATTTCCACCTGTTTTAATAAATCGCTCTTTCTATTCGTCTTTTCGGTAAATTGCGCGCTCTTGTCGTTAACTACTCTGTTTATTGCTACGTAACTATCCTGAGAAACCTGTCTCTTCTCTTCAAGACGGCGGATTTCCGACATAATTTCCTGATATTTTTTGCCGGTAAGCTTAATAAGAAGACCTTCATAATCATAGCTCTTTCCATCAACAATTACTTCTTCTTTACGCGCTTTTAAGATATTGATTTCTTCTTCTAATTTCTTAATTTTATTGTCGGCGTCTTCTACTTCGGCAGTAAGAACGTTCATTCTCTTTATTAACACGTCCTCTTGCTTTTCCAGTTCTTTAATAGCGTCAAGCTGCTCGGCGGCAGTTTTGCCGGCAAGTCTCTTCTTAATCCCGCTGTAGATATTAGAAAAGTTATTGATTTCTTCATTAAGGACGTTTATTTGCTCGTTAAGCTTAGGGATATCTTCCTTTTCGGTAATTTCTATATGTTTATTAACCATATCCGCGCTGTCGGAGGCAAAGTTCTTTAGTCCCGCCACCTGGTTAATTTTCGCCAAACGCGTGCTGTAAAGCTTTATATTCTCAATGGCTTCTTCAAGCTTTGCGGTAATTTCCTCGTGGGATTTTACTCCGCATTCTGCCAAAGTCTGGTCTCTTAGCTTTATTTTGGCTTCCTTGGTACTCTTTAAGCTCTCTACGTAATTGGCGCTGATTTGTTCTTTGGTAGTAAGATTGCCTAATCTGACGTTTATTTTTTCCAACTTATCGGTATATTCCTGCAAAATAAGGTTGGTTTTGGCAATTTCTTCTTCCTGTTTTGTTATGTTGGACGACACTCTGGTGTTGTCTATGGACATATCGTTCTTATCTAAGATACCAGCCTTGCAAACGGGGCAAGTATCGCCGAATTCTAAATCGTCGACTTCCTTATAAAACTCTTGCTTTGCCTTGAAGCTAACCAACTTCTCATTCTGCTTTTTTAACTTATCGCGGCATTTGTCGATATACTGAACAAGTATGTTTCTTGCGTTAAGTAAGGCTGTAATATCCTCTTTGTAGGATTCTCTTGCCTGCTCGTTGTCAAAAATCTTGTCGTCGATTGCTTTTAATTCACCCAAAATCCCCGCGGCTATAATCTGTCCTTTATACATTTTTTGCTTGTTTCTTTCCAGTTCGTTGTAACTGTCAAAAAACTTTTCGTATCCGCCCTCGGTAAGTAAAATTTGTTCTTCCGCCGTGCAGTTTTCCGAAGTGCTCAAATTTAGTTTGCGCTGAACGTAAAAATCTTCTAAGGCTTTTTGTTTTTTACTTAGTTCATTTTTAAGTTCGTTTAATCTTTCTTTTTTCAGTTCCAGAATATACTCAAAAGATGTTCCTTCTCTTATATCCGCCCTTAATTGGCTGTTATAACGCTTGGCATTATATTCTTTTCTTGTTTCTTCTAGTTCTTTTACCGCGGCTGTTTTAATTTCACTGAGCTTATCAAGTTGTTCGGTAAGTTCGGCTATTCTCTCTTTATTTTTTACGTAATAAACTTCGGCGTTTTCAAGAATTGTTTTGTCTATATCTCCGTTTTCGGCGTTTTTTACAATACTATCATCTAATGCCATATTTAGAGTCTTTATTTGTTCGTAATAAAAAATAAACTCCTTTTCTTTTTCCTTTCTAACTTGACTGCCGTTGGCTATTTCATTTTCAAGTAAGGAAAGTTCGGCGGTTAGTTTTTCTATTTCTTGATTTAATTCTTTATTTTTTACGGTAACTTCGTTGTTTTTTTCGTAGAGAAAGATTATTTTCTCCATTCTTTCGCTTTCGCTGATTTTGCTTATTATATTCATCATAGCCGGTTCTTTATTCTTCTGCAGTTCTAGCTGATAATTGACTTTTTCAAATTCGGCTTGCGCTTTTAATAAGGAACGTGTTTCCACAATGCTCTCATTGAGGCGTTCCATTTCCGCTTTTATTAAAGCGGCGTCCTCTTTGGCGGTAACTAATGCGTCCACAATCTCTTTACTGCCCGATTTATACATATCGGTAAGTAAGCTTATTTGCGCCTTAATACCTTCCAGGCGTTTTTCCGCTCTGTCTCTGGCTGACTTTAATACCTCTCCGTCTATTCTTAAAACGTCAAAATTTTCTTTTACGAAGTTATTTATGTCACCAAATGCGACGTCGGAGATGTTTTCCTTATCGGATAGTACGAAGTTCTCCCATTGATAGGCGCTGTAACCAATCATTGAGGATAAAATATTGTTTATTTCCTGTTCGTCGGTGATTATTTTGTTATTGGTACTCAATTTTACCTTGTTTATAGCAAAATCTCTTTCCAAAACGTAGTTTTCTTCCTCATACTTGAATGTGAGTTCTATTTTCCCTTGGAAAAGAGTGGAATTGCCAAAAATTGCATATCCCAATGCCTGTTTGATTGCAACGGCGTCTTTTAGTTTGAAAAACGCTTTGCCGTTATTGAATTTATATTGGGCATTGGCATCCTGCAGATTTTCTACAGTGAGTAAAACCGGTATCATATATTGTTAACCTCCGTAAATAAACACGCTTTTATACCATTTTTGAAATAATATCGGTAAAACCTTATTAGAATTCGTTTTTCATAAAAACCACTAGCCTATTCCAGGATATGTGTGTTATAATATGCTTTACCGAAAGTCAAGAGCGCAGTTTGTATATATTATACAACAAATATATTACTTATGCAATATTATATTTATCACACAGTTGGAGCAAAATGGGATTTATAAGGCTAGGGAACGACTACCTAAAAGAAGGCTATACACAAGTGGACAACGTTTTTTTGCTCCGCTACCTTCCCGATGCCGATTCTTTGGACGTAAAAATTTATCTGTTCGGTCTGTGCGCTGCGGGGCAAGACTCCGAAGAATATAACAGCATAGAAAAACTTGCTTTACAATTGCATATCAGCGAAGAAAGACTGCTTTCCGGCTTTGCCTATTGGGAAGAAAGAGGCTTGGTTACCATATCCAAAACACAACCTATTACCGTAAGCTATACTTCGGTAAAAAGACCCCTTCCTCCCGTTATTAAATACAACGCTCAAAAATATAAGATTTTTGTAGAGGAAGTAAACCGCTTATTCCCCGAAAGAATCCTCACTCCCAACGAATATAACGCGCTTATAGAAACAATAGCGGTTTCCAATATGGAAATTAACGCCATGCTGCTTATTATCCAGTATTGTAAGGAGCTTGGGGGAGATAAAACCAGCGTTCCTTATATTTTGGCGGTTGCCGACGACTGGATTAAGCAAGGTTTAACTGCCGAAAAAGCGGTCAGCGAAAGAATATCGGAACTGGAAAACAACAGTCAGGATATAAGGGCTATTTTCCAGGCGTTGGGCATAAAAAGAAGCGCCGAACTTGAAGACAGACAACTATTTCTCAAATGGACGGCGAAATATAATTACAAGCTGGATGCTATTTTGGTGGCGGCAAAAGCGCAGAAAAAACGCGGCGGAATGCAAAAACTCGACGAATATATTGATTTGTTGAAGAAAGCCGAAGCCTATACCGCTTTCGAAGTCGCGGAGTTTGCCAAAAACAGAGAAAATGTCTATAACTTGAGTATCAGACTCAGTAAGGAACTGGGAACTTATTACGGCAGTATGGACAGCGTGGTGGAAAACTACGTTTACCCCTGGCTCAACCTTGGTTTTGAGGAAGAAGCCCTCGTAAAATTAGCCAACTTCTGTTTTTTACGCAATATCCGTTCTTTTGATGCATTGCACCAAACGGTTATGAAGTTCTATAAAAAGGGACTTACCACCGAAGAAGGGATAAAACAGTACGTAAGCAGTCAGCTAAAAGCCGATGAAAAAATTATGGAAGTCTTCGAAAAATGCGGAGTGTACGGCGTAGTTGGCAACAAGGACAGAGAAAGTTACCGCACCTGGTTGGAATGGGGCTTTGAAGAAAACACTATTTTGCTTGTGGCCGAAAGACACAACAATACCGCTTTCCCTCTTCAAAACGTAAACCGCACCCTTGCAAGCCTTTTCAACAAGAATATAACAGACTTCGAAGGCGTTAAAAAATATTTGGAAACTTCGGAAAAACGGAAAGAACCCGCCAAAGAAGATTACATAAAACATCAATACACCGATGAGCAGATTAAAAACGTATTATCGGCGTTCGAAAACTGGGAATAATCTATGAATAATACCGATAGAGCAATATTTATCATAAAAAATAGGCATACTGAGGCGTTGCTTGAAAGAGAAAAACAGCTCGCTTCTCTGCGTCAAGATAAAAATTTTTGCGCGTTGGAAAATTCTTTGGATGTATTAAAGTGGGAATTAGCCAAAAACATAGCTTTTGACAAGCCTGTCGATGCTTTGCAAAAAGATATAGCCGAAAAGGAAGAAGAAATAGCCGACTATTTGGCAAAAAAGTCATTAAAAATTAATATACTGGAAGAATATTTTCTTTGTCCGATTTGTAAAGACAGCGGGAATATTAACGGAAAACTCTGCGCTTGCACCGAAAAAGAACGGATTAATCTAGAGTTGGAAGAAAACCCTCAATTAAAAAACGTACCTGAAACGCTGGAAAACATCAATTTTTCTTTTTACAAAAACTTAGGTAAAAACTATAAAAAATACGTCGATTTTATGAAAAAAACTTTCCTTGAGGGCGATAAAAGCTTCCTTATAATTTCGGGTGGGGCGGGAGTAGGCAAAACTTATCTGGCTTATACCGCCTTGAAAGAGGCTTTGTTCAATGGCAAGTCGGTAAAAATACTGGATTCTATTAAGCTAAATAAAAAGTTCTTGGAATATCACTGCGCCGCCCTTTCCGACAAGCACTGTATTTGGGAAGAAATATGTGAAAGCGACGTACTGTTAATTGACGACCTTGGCGCCGAACAGTTATTTAACAACGTAACTTTGCCGTATTTATACGAACTTATGGTGGACAGAATGGACAAAAAAACCATATTTACCACTAATCTTGATTTCGCCAATCTGGAGACAAAATACGGACAAAGGCTTTTTAGTCGCTTTTGCGATATAAGAAATTCGGTATTTCTGCCCATATCTGCGCCCGATTTACGCTTAATGCAGCAATAACCGCAATTTAGTTGCATTTTGAATTGCTCCAAAGTATAATAAATATGTTAAAAAAATGTTTATGGGAGGAAAAATGAACATTGTTGACATAAGTACGATAGTCGTATTGATACTTGCCTTGATTGTAGGTTTGGCAAGAGGCTTCGGTAAAAGTCTAAAAACCTTTACAAAAGGCGTTTTCGGTATAATTATTTCGGTTTTCGTCTGTATTTCCTTTGGTGGAATGATCAGCAATCTGAATTTCGTAGGCAATTTTATCGCCAAAGTCAATCAAGCTATATCCGGTTTTAGCGAAATGTTGGGCAACCTCAAATTAGGTATTTGGGTTTATTATATCGTTTTGTTCTTTATTATCCAAATTTTGCGTATTTTGGTTGTCAAAGTTATTGTGGACTTGTTTGAAAAAGATAACGCTGTTATGAAATTTATCAATAAGTTTTTGGGCGCGGCTTTCTCCCCTGCCGCTGTCTGCATGTTCATTCTGTTGATACTTGCGGCGTTAAAAATATTCGAAAATCTATCTTTTGTACAGAATATACTAACCAAACTGGACGGAAGCTTCCTACTCAAAGTATATGCCAATAACCCGATAACGCTAGCGTTATAATGTCCTTTCTATTCTTAATCAAAACAAAAATAATATTCGGAGAAGACGCTGTTGATAAAACATTAACTGCAGGAAAATCCGAATATTGCTATTTTTAGCACAAGTATTTGATTTATTGAAACTACAAAATAGGCTCCCTATTGTTTGCGGTATGGGAACCGTAAATAAGGTTACTGTGCAAAAAAATGAAACAGCAATATTACTACGGCAGTTTTGCCGCTAGCTAAAATAGTGGTTAATAACCTTATAGCAAACGGAGATAAACAAGATGAAAAAAATATTTTCACTGGAAACGTTCCCCCCGAAAAAGGATGACGGAATAGAGACTATTTATTATCCTTTGGCGGGGCTTGCTATGCTTAAGCCAGATTTTATCAGCGTAACTTACGGCGCCAACGGGGGCAGAAAGGCTCTTACCGACGAAGTATGCGATTTTATAAAAAACGGTTATAAAATAGAGAGTGTAGCCCACCTTACTTGCGTTGGAAGCTCCAAAGAAACTATTTTTGCTCTCCTTGAAAATCTAAAAAACAAAAATATAACTTCCATTCTTGCCCTGCGCGGCGATCTCAAAGAGGAAACAAACCTTACCGACTATAAATACGCCACCGACCTTATTAAAGATATAGTATCTTTCGGCGGTTTTAACGTTCTTGCCGCTTGCTATCCCGAAGGACACGTGGAGAGTTCTTTTATCGAACAGGATTTGTCGGTAATGACTATGAAAAACGATTTAGGGGTAAGCCGCTTTTTGAGCCAGTTGTTTTTTGACAATGCTGATTTTTATAACCTCAACGAACAGGCAAAAACAAGGGGCATAACAGCTCCCATTTCGGCAGGAATTATGCCTATAACCAACGCAAAACAGATTGTAAGAATGGTTCAGATGAGCGGAGCCAAAATCCCTCCTTCGGTGTCGAAAATGATTTCCGCTTACGAAAACGACCCGGACAGCCTACGCAAGGCGGGACTTGACTATTCTATTACGCAAATAAGAGATTTGTTAGCAAACGGCGTTGACGGTATTCATCTTTACACTATGAACAACGTAACCACCGCCACCACAATTTATGAGGGAATAAGGGACTTGTTGGAGTGAACAGCGACATAAAAGAGGTAGGGAGATACCTACGTATTCCTATAAATAATCTGCCCGAACAAACCAAAGCGACTATAGAGGAGATGCTGAAAATTTCTAACGGTCTTTCTCCCCAAAAAAGAGTGGCTTTTTTTGATGTCGAAAAGTCGGAAAGTGGCATAAAGCTATTGGGAACCAACCTTATTTTGGAAGGTAATCTAATTAATAAGCACTTTTTCGGTTGCAAAAAAATTATTGTAATTTTGGCGACTTTAGGCATGAAAAGTGAACTTCTACTTAAAGAATATTTTGCCAAAAACGCCGAAAAAGCAGTGGTTTTGGACGCTTGTTTTACTTTTGAGATAGAAAAATATCTTGACGAAGCCGAAGAGGAAATAAAAAATAAGGGTTTTGATATTACTTCTAGGATAAGCTGCGGCTACGGAGATTTGCAACTTAATTACCAAGAAGACTTATTGGAACTAGTGGACGGCAAAAAAATAGGGGTTTTTCAAAACGAAAGCTATATGCTTACGCCGAATAAATCGGTAATAGCTCTTATAGGGGTGAAAGATGAAGCTTAGTGAATTAATAAGGTCAAAAAGAATATTTTTAGACGGCGGAATGGGTAGCTCTCTTATAAAACTAGGCTACTCTACCCGCCACGGCGAAATTTTTAACATAGAAAAACCCGAAGTTATTAAGAAAATTATTACCGGATATTTGCAAGCGGGCAGCGATATCGTACTGACTAACACTTTTAACGCCAACTCAAAAAAAGCCGATTTAAGTAAATACAACTTAGAAGAAATCATTACTTCGGCAATAAAAATAGCCAAAGAATGCATTAATAATAATCAATACGTATTATACGACTGCGGGCCCAGCGGAGAATTAATGGCGCCCTACGGCAACACTTCTTTTGAGGAAGCCTACGTTATCTTTGCAGAGCAAGCAAAAATAGTCAATAACAGCGGTGTGGACGGGGTTATTATCGAAACTTTTACCGATTTGCAGGAACTGCGCGCCGCAATACTTGCTTTCAAAGAAAATACAAACTTGCCCATTTTTTGCAGTATGAGCTTTGAGAAAAACGGCAGAACCTTTTTCGGCGTGGGGGTGGAAAGTTTCGCCTTGACCGCCCAAGGACTCAACGTCGATGCAATCGGCATTAACTGCGGCACAGGGCCTGAAGAAATGTATGATAATATAGCGAAACTAATTGAATTTACCCGCGTGCCGGTTTACGCCAAAGCTAACGCCGGAATGCCAAAATACGTTAACGGCGAAACGGTCTATTCCTTAGATGCCGAAAACTTTTCTTATTATATGCAAAAAATAGCCTCATTAGGGGTGAATATCTTAGGTGGTTGCTGCGGAACGGACAGTAATTATATTGCCTTAACCAAAAAAGCAACGGAATCACTTCCATATAAAATTTTTGAAAACAATATTGACGCCGTTTGCTCTTACGCAAAAACCGTTAATTTTGGTAACGACACCACCCTTTTAATCGGAGAAAGAGTTAACCCCACGAATAAGCCGCTGTTAAAAGAAGCTATCAAAAACGACGATTATAACTATATCCTTTCCATGTGCCTTAGTCAGATGACGCAGGGCGCCGACATTCTTGACATTAACGTAGGAATGGCAGGTATTGACGAAGTTGAAAAACTGAAAAACACCGTTGCTTACGTTCAGGGCGTAGCCGACGTTCCTTTATGTATTGACACAAGCAAACTTCCCGCGCTGAAAGAAGCTTTGAGAATTACCAACGGAATTTGCATAATTAATTCTGTCAACGGCGAAGAGTCGGTTATGGAAAATATCTTTCCTCTGGCAAAGAAATACGGTAGCTATATGATTGCCCTTTGTTTAGACAATAACGGTATTCCCGACAGCGTGGACGGCAGATTAGCTATAGCCGAAAGGATAATTAATAAAGCTAAAACTTACGGCATCGACAAATCAAAGTTCTTGTTCGACCCTCTTACTTTGGCGGTAAGCGTTAACAAAGATAATGCCATAATAACTTTGGAAACTATTAAGGAGCTGAAAAATAAATTCGGCGTAAAGACTACTTTGGGGCTCTCAAACATAAGTTTCGGTTTGCCAAACAGAGAAAACATAAACGCAACGTTTTTTGAACTGGTTAAACGTTACAAGTCTGATACGGCTATAATAAATCCCGCCACCCAACCAAGTTTAGATAGCTTTGCTTATAACTTACTCCTTGGCAAGGACAAAAACTGCGAAGAATATATAGCCAACAACACCGTTCAAGAAGCTACCCCATTAAACGTAGATACGGTCTATGAAATATCCTATTGCATAGAAAAAGGCTACACCAACGAAGGTATGCTTGCCCTAAAACAAAAGGTAAATCAAGATAACTTTGCCGAAATTATCGATAAAGACATAATAGGCGGACTTAATACCCTTGGTTACGCCTACGAAAAAGGAACGGCGTTTTTGCCTCAACTCATGGCGGGGAGCGAAACGGCAAAGGCAATGCTTGATTATATAAAATCCAAGTTTATTTCTGCAAACGAACAAAACCCGAAAGCCACAATTGTTATTGCCACCGTAAAAGGCGACGTTCACGATATAGGAAAGAACATAGTAAAAGCTGTTGTGGCAAATTACGGCTACCGCATAATAGATTTAGGCAAGGATATCCCTACCGAAATAATACTTGAGGCTATAGAAAAATACAAACCGCAGATTCTTGCTCTTTCCGCTCTTATGACTACCACCCTTGACAATATGACAAGCACGATAAACGCCGTAAAAACAGTTTATCCCGATATTGTAATAATGGTAGGCGGGGCTGTGGTGAGTACCGATTATGCCGAAGCCTTAAAGGTAAATTATTCTCCCAACGCGCAGGAGTTCGTAAAAAAATTACAACACTTGTTATAACGCTTTATTTTCATAAGCGGTAACGCTATAATATATGTAATAATTTTGAGGTGATACATGGCAAGAATAAGTCTGACCGATTATGACAAAGCCTCGCTAGAGGTAAAAAAAGAATACGACGACCAAATATCAAAGCACGGGCGTATTACCAATATGAAAAGAACTTTACTTCATTCGGTGCCTGCCTTTAAGGTACTTATGGATTGGTATCCTCTGCGCGATGAGGTTGTAAAAGTTGTGGGAGAGTTTGCCACAAACGTATATGCTTACTCAATCAGCTATGATAACCATTGTCTGATTTGTTCCACTTTCTTCCGCAAAATTCTGCGCGACAACGGACATGATCCCGACAATCTCAATTTAGGGGAAACCGAAGAATTATTAATGGAATACGGCAAAGCCTGCGTTGACCAACCTACCTTTGTCAGCGACGAACTTTTTGCCCGCATGAGAAAACGTTTTAATGAGGAACAAATAGTCCTTCTTACCGCCTTTGCCGGTATGATGATAGCGACTAACCTTATCAACAACGCGCTCGACGTGGATTTGGACGATTATCTTGATCTTTACACCAAAAAATAGGAGTGTTTATGTATAATTTCAAAAATAAAACTGTATTTATAACCGGGGCGGCAAAAGGACAAGGAAGGGCCGTTGCCCTCGCTTTTGCCAAAGAAGGCGCGAATATAATCGCCTTTGACCTAGCTCAAAAACTTTCATATCCGTGCTATAACGAATGCGGACTGCAAGGCTTAGAATGCCTCAAAAATGAAGTGGAAGCCTTGGGAAGCAAGGCAGTAATCGCTTTCGGGGACGTACGTAATGCCAAAGACGTGGAAAACGCAGTCAATTTAGGGGTGGAAGCTTTTGGCGGAATTGATTATCTTTTTAACAATGCAGGCATCTGCGCTTACGGATTGTCGCATGAACTAAGCGAAGAAGAATGGGACAGCATGATAGATATAAACTTAAAAGGCAGTTGGCTTGTCGGTAAATACGTCATCCCGGTAATGCGTAAAGCAAAAAGCGGCGTTATTATCAATAATTCTTCGGTTGGCGGGCTTAGAGGAATGAACCGCCTCTCTCACTACGCTGCAAGCAAATGGGCGCTTGTTGGTTTAACTAAATCTTGGGCTTTGGAAAATTCCGCTTACAATATCCGCGTTATTAGCATTCACCCGACCGGAGTAAACACCCCGATGAACGACGGTTTAGCTTTTATGGAAGGCACCACTCCTAAAGAAATCGCCGAAAGAAGCGCGGGCAACCTTCTTCCAGTACCTTGGATAGAACCCGAAGACGTAGCCGATTCGGTATTGTTCCTGTGCAGCGACAAAGCCAAATACGTGACGGGCAGTCAGTACGTACTTGACGCCGGACTACTAACAAGATAATAAAAAAACCGCCGTAAGGCGGTTTAATTTTCTATAAAATAGAATGCATGTAGGAAATGTAATAAGGTAGCACCCAGCCGGGCTCTTCCAGATTTATATTCCAGCGGCGCACCCACTCTAAAGTAAGATAGCCGTTATATCCGATTTTCTGCAAGCCCGAAACAGCTTCTTTAATGGGTAAATCGCCTTTGCCTACCAGTTTGTACACAGTATGTCCGTTTTCTTCGATACTGTCCTTAATATGAACGTATTTGATATACTTTCCGATGTTGCTAATAGTTTGGTCGGCTGTTTCTTTGTTGTATCTTACGGGGTGGTTGATATCCCATAGGGCGCCGATATTGTCTTCTTTGGTATCTTCCAAAAAGTTTTTCAACACCGCGGTGTCCGAAAAAATACCGTTAGTTTCCATAATGGGAGTTACTCCCTTGTTTTGACCGTATTTTGCAAGCTCTTTATAAACCCTTTTGGCTTGGTTTACGTCGCAGTCGTCTCTCTGGGGATTGCCTGTAGGCATAACTCTGACGTATTTAACACTCAGCTTTGCGGCAAGGTCAATATAGTCTTTACCTTCGTTAAGAGCTTTTTCTTCTTCGCCGTAGGCACCTAAGCATGCGCCGCTAGCCAAGCAGGAAATTTCTATATTGGCAGCATTAAAGGTCTTTTTTGTGGCTTCGATTTGCTCGTCGGAAAACATTGCCATGGACGGGGCGTACAAGTCTTTGCCAATACCTCTTATTTCTATTCCGTTATATCCTAAGTCTTTTGCCGCCGAAAAGATTTCGCGGTAAAAATCCCACTCGGGACAAGCAATTGTAGAAAAGGATAGTTTCATTTAATTATTCCTCCAATTATTGTTTAATTTACGCTGTCTCTATTTCTGCATCGGCGTTTAGATTGTATAACTCTATAGCCTCTTCTCTTAACTTAAACTTCTGAATTTTTCCGCTTGCCGTAGTCGGAAAAGCCTTCATAAAGCGTACGTACTTGGGTATTTTGTGGCGGGCAACGTTCTTACGGAAAAATTCCTGCACTTCTTCTTCGGTCATTTCTTCGTTGGGCTTTAATATAATACAAGCCATAACTTCTTCGCCGAAACGCTTACTGGGAACCCCTATTACTTGTACGTCGCTTACCTTCGGGTGAGTATATAAGAACTCTTCCAATTCTTTGGGATAAATATTCTCTCCGCCTCTTATTATCATATCCTTAATTCTGCCCACAACCTTGTAGTATCCATCCTTGTCAACGGTGCATAGGTCGCCTGTGTGCAGCCATCCGTCCTTGTCAACGGCTTGTGCGGTTGCTTCGGGCATTTTGTAATAGCCTTTCATTATATTATACCCTTTCGCGCAGAATTCTCCGGGCTGTTCGGGTCCCAAGGTTTTGCCTGTTTCGGGGTCGATTATTTTGCATTCAACGCCGGCAAAAGCTCTGCCAACGGTATTTACTCTATGTTCAATAGTATCGTCTGTCGTAGTCATGGTACAACCGGGAGATGCCTCGGTCTGACCGAAAACGATAACTATATCGCTCATGCCCATTTCTTCATTAACCTGCCTCATAACCTTTATAGGACAAGGGGAACCAGCCATAATGCCCGTTCTCAAATTGAACTTGAATTTCTTAAAGTCGGGATGCTCTAATATGCCGATAAACATAGTAGGCACGCCGTGTAAAGCGGTACATTTTTCGCTCTCAAGCGCCTGCATAACTTTAAGCGCATTATACGTATCTACAGGAACCATACTGGAAGCATGGGTAACACAAGCCATAATCGCCAAAGTAAGGCCGAAACAATGGAAGAACGGCACAACGATAAGCAACTTGTCGTCCTTAGTAAACTTCATTGAGCTTCCGATAGTGTCGCCGTTGTTAATAATATTATAGTGCGTAAGCATAACGCCTTTCGGGAAACCGGTAGTTCCCGATGTATAAAGTATGCTCATTATATCTTCGCAAGTTACGCTGTTAGCTACCAAATTATATTCTTCGTCGGATACTTCGGCGCCTAACTCTTTGAGTTTTTGGAAATCCATCATCCCGTCGGGAGTCTTATCCCCGCCGAAAATAATATTTTTCAAATAAGGGAAGCGCGGGGTATCTATGCGGCCGTCTTTTGCGGTGGTTTTTAATTCGGGACAAAGCTCATTGATTATTTCTACGTAATCAATGCCCTTAAATCCCTCTGTCATAACCAAAACTTTAGTGTCCGATTGGCGCAGCAAATATTCCAATTCAAAGCTACGGTAGTTGGTGTTTACAGTAACCAATACGCAGCCGATATTGGTAGCGGCAAAAAGCGTTAAAAACCATTCGGGCACGTTGTTTGCCCAAATTGCGATATGGTCGCCTTTTTTTACTCCTATACGTAGCAGCCCTTTGGAAATAAGTTTGGATTCCTCATAGAGCTCCTTCCAGGTACGGCGGTAATCTCTGTCGGTGTATTTGACTGCCTCCCTATCGGGATAATCGCAGCTCAAGTCATAAAGTATAGTTCCTAAGGTTTTTTCAATCATATCTCTCACTTTCCGATTTTTTATTATATTTATTTATTTTATTATATGGGTGATAGTAAATATTGTCAAATAAAACTTAACAAAAGAATTTTTCCAAAAATAATTTTTTGATTGCCAATAAAAACCATAAATTTTACGCCTTTTTATATCACAAAATGCCTTTCCTCAACCCTATCTTGCCCATCAATTATTTCTCTTGCAACCACAAAAACCTTTCTTCTCTTCATTTATGGTAAATCTCTTGACAAAACGCCATTATCTCAATATAATAATAGAGCATAAAATGCTGTTGTAGCTCAGCGTAGGGGCGACGCGGGAAAAAGTTGCCAGTGGCAAGTTTTTAGCCAAAGCCGACAAGAGCTATGCTCGCAGTCCGGAAGCGCGCGTCCTTGGTAAGACTGACAGCTAAGGGGAAAACGACTCAAAAACTGCCAAAATGTACTGTGGTCTATGCCACGAAAAACTTAATAAAAATGCACTTGCTGCTATGGCTCAGTCGGTAGAGCGCGTCCTTGGTAAGACTGACAGCTAAGGGAAAAACGGCTCAAAAACTGCCAAAATGTACTGTGGTCTAAACCACTAAAAACTTAATAAAAATGCACTTGCTGCTATGGCTCAGTCGGTAGAGCGCGTCCTTGGTAAGGACGAGGTCATGGGTTCAAATCCCGTTAGCAGCTCCAAAAAGCACCGAAAACACGAGTTTTTCGGTGTTTTTCTTTGTCTGAAACACTTGTGGTGCAAAATGGCATAAAAAAGGCATACAGCTTTTCACCAAAACCTTAGACCACAGTATTTTAGCCATTGCACCATTTTTTTGACCCTATTTTCAACTTAAGGCATAAAAAAGGCATAAAACTTTTAGTCAACTCATCTCTACCCAATATGTACGCTACTGCTATGTGCTTTGAATATCTTTTGCATCTTTTAACCGTAAAGGCATAAATAAGGCATAAAAAGAGTGACAAGGTTTTGGCTTACCCTTCTATGTTATTCTCTCTTTTTGTAATAGATTAATGAATTATTTCGTAATCAATTTGTATTCCTTTGTTTGCAACAAAATTACTCAATACATTCTTGATTAATGCTTCGGTCAAGTCGCTATCAACGATGTGTATATATAACTCTTCCTCCGCCCGGCTGCAAGCAACGTAATACATTCTTGTAAATTCCTCTTCCGGCTTTTCATCTAAAATTTGGGGATAAATACAATACACCAGAATTTAGCAGCAAATTTATGGGGCCTAACGCGCTTAAACTACAAGAAGAAATTCTTTTTAACAGCACTTTGCCAATGGGCGCAACGGTTATGGACTTGGGCAGTGGACAGGGAGTAACATCCATATATTTGGTCAAAGAACATGGATTCCGTGTTTTTGCCGCCGATTTATGGAGCGACCCCACTGATAATATGCGCTTTTTTCAAAAAATGGGGCTAACATCTGAACAAATAATACCCATAAAAGCCGATGCAAATCAATTACCTTTTGCAAAAGATTTTTTTGACGCGGTTATTTGCACAGATTGCTACAACTATTTTGGACGGGACAAAGACTACTTAGGAAACAAACTTTTACCCTTTGTAAAAAAAGGCGGTTATATTTATATTTCCGTCCCCGGAATGAAGGTTGACTGCCACCAAAACTTACCCGAGGTTTTGTTACTATCTTGGACGCCCGAGCAGCTTGATTATATCCACGACATAACCTATTGGAAAAATATCCTTAGCTGCACCAAAGGCATCGATATTATTTCTATTGAAGAAATGGAAAGTAATGAGGAAGTTTGGGAAGACTGGCTGAAAAGCGACAACGAGTATGCCGTTAACGACAGAAAAACTATGCTCGCAGGCGGAGGCAAATACCTTAACTTTATTTCTATAAAAATACAGAAAATATAAAAGTTGCCACCGATAAAAAAATTTTCTATTGCTTTTTAGTAGAGCCGCCCTATCTTAGGGCGGCTCTACCTTGCTATTATATAGCTTTTATTACCTTTCCACCGGTGAGCAGTATCATTTTGACAGCTTCCATAGAAAAATCGTTCGCCTCGACAGTAAGCGCCTTGTCAAGCCTTCCTCTCGCAAGAATTTTGATATAATTCACTTTTTTATTAATAAAACCTTTTTCCTGCAAGGTCTGTACATTCACAATTTCTCCTTGAGAAAAATTTGCCGATATACTGTCGATGTTTATTATGGCTTTTTCTTTTTTGGAAGCGAAGGAGTTTTTCTTTTCTTCCACAATAAGAGCTGCCGCCACCTCGTCAAGTAAAATATCGTTTACCTCGCTTGCCGACACGAAAGTGCGTTTTTTGCGGTTGACCGTTGATTGATTTTGGATGCGCTTCCAATCCTCATACTTTTTCTTAGTAACAAGCTCCTTAATAAGCCCCTTAGCTATTAGTTCTTCGGTTGTTTGGTAAGGAATGACGTAATCTACGTTTTGGTCAGCGCCCTTTTCTATACCAAATTTCTCCGCCATTCCTGCAATTAGCTCCAATGCATATTTAGCTCTAAGGTCATTTTTGATTTTGAATAGGCAAGGGGTATCGATATACTTCTTTTTGTCGGAAGGCTCTACCTTATATTTTGAGTTCGCAAAAGGCTTTGGATTTAGCGCAAGATATAGGTATAGCGTTTTGCCCCTAATATTAAACTTTGCCAGCTTTTTTCTAGCACGGTTGATACTGTCATAATTAAACGATATATTAGAAGTAGTCTTTTCGTAAGAAAGAATGGCATTTTTTAACAAACTATAATATTTTTTGGTATCATCAGGAGCTTGACTTAACTTTGCCAAAAATGCTTTGCTGTAGCGCACAAGTATTGCAAGACCGTTTTTTTCTTCAATGCCCTTAAACAACTCTACTTCGTCTTCATCTTCAATAGTTGACAAGTCCTCTGCCATTAGGCTGCTTTGAAGGTTTTGCTCGGCTAATATTCCCTCAAAATTATCTACGCTTTCCTCTTTGTTTATATTTACGCTAGCTTGTTTTTTTACTAAGCGGTCTTTTATAAAAAATAGATAAATATCAAAAAGCGCAACAAGTCCGCACAAAACTCCCAATACTATAGTTGCCGCTATCTGTCCGGAAGGAATTACCGCCGATAAGAAAAGCGGAGCGAAAGCAAAAGTTTTTACTGTGCTTTTAGCCTTTTTGTCCTTTAGTATTTTGTATACTGCTAAAGCTATTCCTGCAAGGAGCAACAAAGATAGGACAATAATAAGCCATATTAAGGATACGCCCTTCTGTACATCATAAACAAAGGCAAGGTTGGATAAGCTGTCAATTTGGAACACTGCGTAGCCCTCTTCAATGGTATAATCAATTTTGCTTTGACCACTGTAGATACCAAAATCTTCGTTGGATATAGCGCTAGGAATTAACAATCTGACAACAACTTCTTCTGTTAAGGCATAGTCCGCTTCTCCCCTTACAAGTCTTACGCTGTAAGCTTTTTCTATTTTCTTATCCTTTCCTAATTCTGTTATTGCGTTCTCACTTGGAATAACCGCAATTAATAATCTAAGGTCTGGAGCAAAGCCTGTGTCGTTACTGACTACTATATCGGGTTTTTCTGTTTCATTATCCTCAGTTTTTTCAATAATCTGGGGCAATAATATTGTTAATGTAGCTGTTTTGTTTTGTATTGCAACATAGTTGTTGCTGTCATAGGAAAATTGAGCTGTAACTAAATAAACACCTGAAATAGTCTTGCCGTTGCCCTCATAACTCACTGTTACGCCTGAAGGTAGCTGTCCGCTTATAACAATGCTTTTTGCTTCTCCGTCAGCTTTGACGGATTTGCTATCAAAAGTAATACCGCTCATATTGTAGGTAGCTTTGGCTATGTTCCAAGTCTTTGTAATTATGCCTACAAAATTGCCACTGCCTGTTATTGTCAAGGTATAACCGCTTGCGCTGTGATTAGTTTGCTTATTTCCACTTATTGTGTAAGTAACATTCAAAGAATCTACCAAAACGCTAATTATTGTTTGTGTTTGTTCCGTTCCGCTGTAAACAAGGCTGTCTCCCAAAACAATTATTGCATCCGATATATCTTTTTGCGCAATGGAGAAAGTAAAGACAACATTAACAACCCCTCCGTCAGTCCATTCATAGTTATCCTTATCCTTAAGAGCAACTGTGACATTTTGACTGCCTGCATTCGTTCTGGTATTGTTATTAATTGCATAACGGCTATCGCTTGCAATATTGTAGTTTTGCTCAGCCCCGTTATAAACAAAGCTTGTATTGTCTTCACTAGGCTTGTTTACTTTTTGTGTTTCAATAACTAATCCGCTGGTTATAACCAAACTAAACTGATAGTAATTATCATCTTCATCTCTTGTGATTCTAACATCATAAGAGAGGGCATTTGACGGGGGAAGTAAGGTGTAACCATCGTCTACATAATACTCTACAACAAAGTCTGTCAATGATGTTCCCGATACTAAAAATGTCTTTGTGCCACCGTCAAAAACTGAATTTTGCGTGGTTTGGTCAATAGTTACTATTCCTTTTGCAGTTACGAAATAATCCGCTCCCACAAAGCTAACGCTATAATTGCTTCCCGCATCAAGGGTACCTCTTGTTATGCTATATGTGCCAACAGTATTTTGGTCGGCGTCAGTTGCAGCCTCTCCGCTTAGACTATCTCCAGAAAAAAGCTCGGGACTTATCGTATATGTAAGCGGCAGTAATGGCTTTTTATGCGTGGATGATTTATTTTCAGCTGTAATGGTTATTTCTTTGGGCGTTATTGTATAGCTTCCGCTAACAACGTTATCGGGCAGTTTATAATTGCTATTGGAAAGTTCGGTCGCCGTATATGTAAAACCACCTGCATTAATATTGTCGTTGCCTGTGGTAAGAACAACGGTAACAAGGCAATTATCGCCTGTTTCCACTCCTGTAGCCGTAGCGGTAACAATTTTTTCTTGACGACTATATATAAGGTCGCTACTTGACAAGCTATCCCAAGCAAGCGCCACTTCTTTTTGCATAATGCTCCAAGCTTTTGTTGCCGTTCCGCTAAAATTGCCACTGCCTGCTATTGTCAAGGTGTAACCGCTTGCGCTGTAATTGGTTTGCTTATTTCCACTTACGGTGTAAGTAACGGTTAGTGAATCTACCAAAACGCTAGTTATAGCTTGTGTTTGTTCTTCCCCGTTGTAAGTTAAACTATCGCCTAAAGTTATTACCGCTTCGGAAATATCAACTTTAGTTATATTTACTGTTAATTCGCTACTTGTTACGCTTGCCGTTTGCGTCCCGTCCGTAATAGAAACCACGCAAATATAACTGCCGTTATCGGCGTAGTCTTTGACCGAATAAGTATTACTGTTTATTCCTTTTTTATTAACTTCAGCAACACTTCCCTTGTACCATTGGTAGGAAAGCTCATAAGTTGCGGAAAGCGCGTGCGAAGCAGTCACACTAATATTGTGATCTGTATTGTCATAAGCTCCTGTATATCCGCTTACTAAAGTTATATCAATAGCATTTAGGCTCCATTGAGCAAACAAAGCTAAGTTGGCCGATGTATTCTCCCAGTTGCCGCTAGCGTCGGTATATCCGCTTATGTTGGGCACCAAAGTACCGTCTGCGTTGATTAACTTTATATTTCCGCTTATGGTAGTGAAATAACCGTTCAGCGTATAACCTGAGCGAGACAATGCGCTAAAACTAGGCAAAGTGCTGCCGTATGTCGCAGTAACAGTTTCGTCTGCGTCTGCGCCGTTTTTGTTAAGGGTAATAAACGTGGTTGCTTCTATCCACTTAGCAAAAAATTCCTTTTTGCCGCTGTCTGTAGAAAGCACTTCCGTTACTGGCTCGCCGTCGAAATCTTCGGTAAGATACCAACCGTCAAAAACATAACCTTGTCTTATAATTTCACCACCCAAAGGAAGAGTAAGACCTATACCCTCTTCATATAAAACAGGTTCTTCATAACTTTCAATAAACGTTCCGCCGTTTTTATTAAGAACTAATTCCTCCATACAAGAAACAAACACTGCGTGAACAGCAAAACCTTTATATACGTGAATAAACGAATAGTTTACTGTCGGCCCCACGCTTACATTATTAACTTTTACATCGGAAATTTTGTATCCCGGTTGCGGAGTTATGGTAAAAGTAATATTGTCAAATAATTGTACTACGGTATAGCCCTCGGGAGTAATCGTTCCACCGGCTGTGCTTGTAGCATAAAAGGTAATATCGCCTAATACAATTTTCTCAAAAGTAACTTCAATATCAGTATCACTTGTAACGTTATTTATGGTATAAACATTATTAATAATTTGGTTTTTCTTATCTATCCCATCAACGGTAAAGGTAGCCACTTTGTAGCCGCTCTTGGGAACAATTTTATAGTCTTGACTGGTGCCGTCATAAATTATACTTCCCAAAGGACTAATTGTGCCGTTACTGCCTGAGGTTGAAGTTATTGTATAAAAAATCGCATCGCTCCACTTCGCATAGAAAGTTTTGTTCCCAAAGTCCGTAGTGGTAACGGATGTTACCGCTAAGCCTTCAAGCAACGCATTGTCATACCAACCTTCAAAATCATAGCTGTTGTACGTAGGTATTGGTAAGGTATAGCTTGTGCCGTACAAATAAGAAGTATTTTGTCCGCTAAGTGTGCCGCCGTTAAGCCAATAATTTATGCTATACTGCTCCTTATTCCACTGAGCGTATAAGGTTTGGTTGCTACTTAAAGTAATTATATCATTAGGATAATAAGTAGTGCCGCTACCAGAGCTTTCGGTATTCCAGCTGGCAAAAGCATAGCCGTTTCTTTCAAACATAGCGCCGTCAACACTTATGCTGTCAACTACCGAAATATTTGAGGTGCTTCCGCCGGCATAGTTTGCATCGTAAGTTAGCGTTTTTAGGTCGGCAGCAACATATTTTACCTCTTGGGTATCTGAATTGTAGGCTACAGCGCGAGTACGCAAATCTGCGTAAAATACCTTGTTAACATCTTCAGGCAGATTTCCCCAGGCGGTATAGCCGCTTGTCAAACTTGGTGTAGCATCAACTGACAAACCTATTCTTGCGTATTGGTTTTCTCCGCCGATTTCTTTGTACAATTTGCCTGTTATTTTTAATACATTGTAAGTTTCTGAAGAGAAGTAAGTATTGGCTTCCGGATAGGTGTTTGGGGCAATGGTACAGGAATACCCGTAATTACCGGATATAAAAGGATTGCCCGCAATGCTAATAATAGAACTTCCGTTCATAACATTATCGGTAGCAAAAGCTCCTACCGAATCCCAACCGCTTTCGTTACTATAATTATAAACAGTGTCTAAACCATAGTTATCGGTAATTATTCCTCCATATAGTTTTGCATTTGCCTGGTACGTACCTGAATTTCCGCCAAACAAGTATAACGCGCCACCTAACATTCTTGCGCTGTTACCGCGAATGGCTCCGCCGTACATATTAAAGTTTCCGCCGTCTTTGACGCACACAGCACCCGCACGTTCTCTTTTACCGCCATATTGACTAAGCGCTGTAACTGTATTGCCGCTTATTGTTCCGCCATACATATTTACCGTTCCGCCAAGCTCCATTGAGGACTCACTACCTATCAATATTGCAGAGCCGCCTCCCGGATAGTCAAATTTACTATTTAAGTCGGTTTTTGTTGAGTATTTATGACCGCCGGTAATTATTCCTCCCACTATTACACCATCGCCAATCCCGGTAAAATCATAATATCTTTGGAACATTTTGTTGCTGTATGCAGGATAACCATAGTAAAGGTCTTGGGTTGCATCGGGAAAAACTTCTTTAATTTTGTAAGGATGCACGTCGCTACCGCTATTACAATCGTATATATTAAGTACGCCGCTCCCGTAAACATTTAATATACTTTCGTCAGAACCAATGGCGCCTGTCAAAATTTTGCCGTTAAGACAAAGATTAACCGTACCCGAATTAATAACAATATTGTTTAGCAACGTAATATTATCATCAAGATAATAGTTCCCCGCCGAAATTATGCCGCCTGTTTCCGTTAGCGGAGTCCAGTCCGTATGGTCGCCGTCGCATTGATTTTCCAAAACCGCCGCATTTGCATTATTGTTTTCTTGCTTAACAGTGCTCAGCGCGCAAAGCATACATATAAGCACAATTAGAGTAAGCACAATAACAAATTTGATTGATTTACCTTTTGTTATAATTTTTTTCATTTTTTAATTCTCCGTATTTTCCAAGCGGTATTTGCACAAACCGTTGTTTTCGTTTTCGGCAAACTTGCCGTATTTGCAGTATGCGCATAGCTTTACTGCTATTAATGAGTTTTCTTTGGGCGCATAAAAAGAACAGCTGTCGCGCGAAAAAATTCGTATCGCTTCCACTCTTTTTTCCACCTCGCTTGTGCGGTCTTCTTGCATTGATTGTTTCCTCCAACATGTATTATTTTTGCGTAAAAAATAGCCTTCTCTTATTATAAAAATCTAGTCTAAATTATACTTGCAAAAAAATGTAGCGTTATAAGCTCTGCACGAAAGGTCGGTTATATCGCATCAAGCGACAAAAAAACCTCCGCCCATATTTAGGCAAAGGTTTTTTTATTGATATAATGTTAAAAAAAATTGTTGATATCTAAGTTATTTTTTTGATGGGCAAAACAATGCGTGTAAAAAACTCCTCTCCTTGCTGCCGTATATCCAGCATTCCGTTATATTTTTTTACTATGCTTTGCACGCTTAATAGCCCTGTCCCTCCTCCAATCTTTGTAGTAACGGGAAGTCCATTTTCAAAGGTGAGGTTCTTTCCTACGCTGTTTTTTATTTCTATAAAAATGCTTTCATTTTCTATAGTGGAATGATAACAGATATGTTTATTGTCACTGCCGCATTGCTTGCAAGCTTCTAGGGCGTTTTCAAAAATATTCGACAAAATTATTCCTATATCGGTTTGAAAATAAGAAAAAGCTTCATCGGACTCCGAGCGCGCCACAAAATCTATATTAAGGTCTCTTGCCCGCCTCTCATACAAACGGAAAACTGCGTTTAATGTGGGGTTTTTGCTAAATTCTTTTAACGCGCCTCCAATAATACTATCGTCATATTCCTTAAGATACACCCTAGCACCCTCAATGTCGCCTTGACTTAGGTACTCAAGTAAAATAGAGTTGTGGTGTCTGATATCATGCCTATTCTGCTTAGCAGCACTGACAAAACTTTCGTATGAATTCACTTCGCTTGTCAATATCTCCTCATTTGCTTTCCTCTTGAGGTTTTCTTCTCGAAGTATAGCTTTTTGCTTTATGCTTTTAAGAGAAAATATTATCGATATATAAGTCAAAATAGTAACAAGTGTCAAAAAACAAAAATAGACAACATTATCGCTCATAGAATCTTCTATATTGCCTAAAGATACCATTATATAAAGATAGTTTGCAAAAATCCCCACTATAGGCAATAAAAAAGCCTCCCAGTTTTCGGACACTTCCAAAAATAGAGGGCGCAAAAATTTGTGGAGAAGTATTATCGTGAGACCAAACAATATCACACGGATAATTGTAACAGCATAATTAGGATGAGGAAAAAATCCAGCAAGGTAATAGCTTAATATTACAATTATTGAATAAACATTAAGCACGGTAAAGGAATTAAAAAACCACTGCGAAGTTTTGTCATGAAATAGAAACTTGCAAAATATTATAACAAAAAAATATACCCCTAAAGTAAAGTAGAGGACTGCGGTATAATTTTTGTTTATATAAAACAAACCGCAAATAATGGTATCTACAACAGACAATAATATAGCAAGCAAAACATAAGAACGCACTTTAATTTTCGGGCGCGCCAAAACAGGAAATAGACAAAGCGCGCATATGGCGCTTACACCCCCGCGCAGCAAATCAGGAAGAATGTTCAAAATCATTTAATCCCTCCCTCGAAACATATAGTCAAAATATGTCTGTTTTATTTGTCGAAAACTTCTTCTGGGAATAGGGATTTCTTTGCCGTTTTTAAGGCAAATTTTGTCGTTTTCTATTATACTTATTGCCTTTTGGTTTACTAAATAGCCTTTGTAAGGACAAACAAACTGCCCTATTGATAATTCCTCTAAGTTTTTATGAAGCTCGCTAAGCGTCTGAGCCGCTTCTATCATTTTTCCACTACTTAAAATAACTTTTTGTCTGTGCGCCGCGCTTTCAATATAAACAATGGAGTCCTTATCAACTGTTTCTGTGGTTCCACCGTAGCATTTCAGGCAAACAAATTTTGCCAAATCATTGCTTATATTTTGCATCGCCCTATCCATAGCCTCACCGAAATTAGCCTTAGTAAAGGGCTTAAGCAAATAGTGAGCCGCCTTTACCTGAAAGGCATCTACGGCAAATTCGTCAGAGGTAGTCAAAAAAATAATCTCCGTTTTGTCCTTCCTTTGCCTTATTTCTTTAGCGACGTCAGTCCCTAGCATTCCGGGCATGCAAATATCGAGCATAACAAGGTCATAACCTACCTTTTCTTGGCTGTCCAAAAAGTCAAAAGCTTTGTCAAAGGTAAAAATTTCTACATCATCAATTTTTATATCGTCAAGATAATCATTTACGGCAGCGTTAATAATCTTAATTTGTTCTTTTTTGTCATCGCATATTGCTATTTTCATAAATACCTATTCTTAGTAAAAAATCATAACTATGCCGCACCACTTTTACAAGGCAGGGAGCTCTACTATCCATTTGTGCTTAAAGTAAACTAGCGTTAATATTATAAAATATCGGTGATTCACAATAATCTATATTGGCTTTTATACGTAATTGGATTGTCTCTGCGCTACCAAAAACTATGCCAGCGGAAGTATAATTCTGCCAAACGACTTCGGATGTATCATTCGCGTTGACTAGAGCATATTCATAATTTACTACAGGGTTAGACAGGGTGTAGTTATAGTCGTCGCCTGTTTTTGCAACTTCTAGCTTCTTTAGTATCAAAGCCGTTCCGTCTGCGCTTAAATAATAAATATTATTTACAAATTGCATTTCTTCGCTACCGCTTGTAGTATATGCCCAACCGTTTGTTTCGGAATTAACTAAGCCGCTTTGGGGAATATCTCTACGCATTTCTCCAGTTGACGAGCGTGTTTCGGCAATAGAAGTTATTGCCTTATAACTATCACTTTCTATATCGTAGATATTTTTTACTTTGTAGCTGTATGGCGCGCTCAAGGGGCTTTCCTTGTATATAGTCGCTCCGCCGTCTGTCTCATAAGAATCGAGCTTTGTATAAAACTTTAACGTAGAACCCACGCTAGAGCTTATCTCACTAAAGACCAAAAGCGCAGTGTTTATATGGTTCTGCTTCCAATTGGTAGGTGTGGCATCGCCAAGAGCATATCCAACAAGAATAGTTGTGTTCAAATTTGAAGCGCTAGTAGTCTCTACATATATATCTCCAAGAGAATCCTGCCTAACAGACGAAACTTGAGTAGTATTAGCCTGCTCTAACTCTATTGGGGTGGTATCGCAGCCCGCAAACACAAACACCGAAGAGATAATAACGACTAATGCAACAATAATTTTTTTCATAAAAGACCTTCTCTTAATAATTATTTTATAAAAGAAGTATAACAAACAATTACTACTTTGTAAATGCTTATTTGCATAGCATATAGGCGTTTTAATCATATACCTACCCATTCAAAGTGCAAAAAAATATTCCCGCTTTTTTTATCAGGAATATTGCATTTATATCTTTTTATTTCACTTTTGGCTTTTTTACCCTTTTCTTTGGCACCGCCGTAACTTTTTCTAACAACAAAATCACTTCCTTTGCCAAATCCTTATCCTCTACATCAAGTATATAATGCTCCTTTGCCCCATCGTAAGGAAAGCCTGATTGTGCGTTTGCCATTATTTGATTAATACAATCTGCCTTTTTAACAAATACCGTATTATCACACACCAAAAGTATTGGCTTATCACTCACATAAACCATATACTCCCCAAACATCTTTTTATACCTAATTTCCCCGATATCAAATATCTGCTCACACACAAAATCTATATATTCTTTAGTCGTCGCCACCTATTTATCCCTCCGTTAACTTAATTATCATTATATAGTATAGGACAAAAAAAATCTAGAATAATTTGCCATCTTGACTGCAAACTTGCTATATGCTATTGTAAAAACAATGATAATTATGTGAGGGGGATTTATGATTGAACTACCTGAAGGAATTACGCTTGCTAAGCAAATAAACGATTGTTTGATTGGCAAAACAGTAAAAAGTGTTTTGCCCCCCACAAAAATTCATAAGTTTTGTTGGTTTAACGGCGACCCGATAGATTATGAATCCCGTATAAACGGCAGTACAATAGTAAGCGGAAGCGCGTTTGGGATATTTGTTGAGATAGCCTTTGACAACGGGATGCTTCTATGCTTTGATGACGGAGTAAATATTAGATATTGTGAGAATGGGGACATTCCTAAGGACTACCAACTGGCAATACATTTTTCCGACGGCTCGGCGGTTGTTTTTACTGTAGCGATGTACGGCGGGATTGTTTTGCACGATGGCAATTATGATAATATTTATTATGCAAAAAGTAAAATAGCAATATCGCCTTTTTCTCCTGATTTTGCCAAGTATTATTACAAGACAATGGCGGAGAGCAAGCCAACGCTATCGGCTAAGGCTTTTTTGGCAACAGAGCAAAGGTTTCCTGGGATAGGCAACGGCGTTTTGCAAGATATACTCTATACCGCGGGAACTAACCCAAAAACAAAAATAAGCACCCTTAGTGACAAGGATAAAACGCTTTTGCTAAATTCCATTGTGTCTGTTTTGCAAGAAATGACTGATAAGGGTGGCAGAGATACCGAAAAAGACGTGTTTGGCAACAGCGGAAATTACATAACCAAGCTGTCTAAGCTGACAGCCCATAGTTGTTGCCGTGTTTGTGGCGGAGGTATTGTTAAAGAAGCTTACCTTGGCGGCGCAGTATATTACTGCCCCGTTTGCCAAAAATAGCGCAAATTACTTTTGTTATCAACATCCCTACCGTATATTTCGGTGGGGTTGTTTGTTCTTAATCTGACTTTTATCTAATAGAAATATCTACTAAGAACATCTCTTTGTCATGGCTACATATTATGGATTGAACAACCTATTTTTTTTAGCACAAGGAGACTTACAAATGGCAATAATTGACCAATATAATCTGAAAGCCAGTACGCCTTTCCCTATATCAGGCACAGAAGAAATAACTAAGGATTTGGCACTAAGCGCAAGCATAGCTAGTGCCGCGGGCGTAGTAACAGGCATCGTCACTTCGGGCGGCTCGCCCATACAGGGCGCAACGGTAAAGCTTTATGATGTCAATGACAATCCGATTGCGCACGATATTGCCAACCCTCAAGGCAGGCATACTCTCGCAGGTATTCCCCCAGGCCCCTACAAAATCACAGTTTCAATGCCAGGGTACCTTACTCCCATACCAATCCCATTAACCGTTGCTCCCACCCGTCCGACAACTGTCAATATTGCGCTAACAGTCGACCCCGATGCCAATAAAAGCGCTTTGTTCGGTATTATTAGTCAGGCAATAGTCTTGACTCCTCTAGAAAGCGCCCTAGTCAATATTTATGAGGATGTGGGCGGAGAGCAAACACTGGTTTTAACCACCTTTACAAACAGTAGCGGACAATATTTTGCTCCAAGGCTAACTTCTGGAGATTATGTCGTCGTTGCAAACAAATTAGGTTATGAGCAAAACACAAGCGCTATTGTTACATTTCAAGGTGAACAGTGTTAGGGAACATATCAAATTAAGCTTGAATCTTTTATGTTATTAAATATCAAATAATCGTATGTATGGAGCAAATATGAAAGAGGCATAAAACTTTTGGCATAAAAAAAGGCATAAAATATCATTAAAAGTTAGAAAAGATGTGAAAGCTATGTAAGATATTTTAAGAAATACGAGATAAATCGCCCGAAAAGTGCAAGAAATGTCTATTTTTGTGAGTTTTGAAAGATATTTTAACGGTAGAGAGGCTTTGGTAAGGACGAGGTCATGGGTTCAAATCCCGTTAGCAGCTCCAAAAAGCACCGAAAACACGAGTTTTTCGGTGTTTTTCTTTGTCTGAAACACTAGTGGTGCAAAATGGCATAAAAAAGGCATACAGCTTTTCTCCTAAACCTTAGACCACAGTATTTTAGCAATTGCACCATTTTTTTGACCCTATTTTGAACTTAATGCATAAAAAAGGCATAAAACTTTTAGTCAACTCATCTCTACCCAATATGGACACTACTGCTATGTGCTTTGAATATCTTTTGTATCTTTTAACTGTAAAGGCATAAATAAGGCATAAAAAAAAGAGTGGCAAGGTTTTCCCTCGCCACTCAGCTATCCTATATCCTTATATATATTATCCTAATATCTCTCCCAGCTTGTCGGCAGCTGCTCTGTCGCTTGATTGTATCATATGCCGCCGCCTGAGCCTTTCCCATGTTTGCCGTCAGCTTATCAAAACTTGCGGCGGTTTGGTCGACTTTCATTTTTTGCGTCTTAGCGATTTCGTTATTTAGGCTCTTTAACTCGTTTTCTGCCTTTATAACCGACAACTCTATTTTCTTGTATTCCGCTGCGCTTATGTCACCACGGGCGAACGCTTTGTTTGCACCGTCCTGCTTTTGCTTGAGTAGTGCAACTTTCTGTGTAGCCGTGCCGACTGCCGATTGAAGATTCTGCATCTTCTTGCTTACCGCTTCTGCATTTTTGCTGTCAAGCTTTAATGCCTTGTCGAGTTCTTTTGTTTCGGAGGTTGAAGCTTTCAGCGTCTTATTTAAGTCCTTGACCTTTCTGTCTATTTCCTCTAATGAGCGGGCAATTACAACCGCCATATAAATCACCTCCCTGATTTTTGGGTATGAAAAAAGCGGCCTCTTTGTACACGTTGACAAAAGCCCTTAAAAAGGAAAAGAGGATCTGAAAGCCAAATCCTCTTTTTATTGCTTAAATACAGAGCGTTAAAAGTCGCTTTATCTCTCTAATTATTCTGGAGTAAATTCATAGTAGTTTAAGCAAAAATATATGCCTATCTTAATGGTATTAATTAATTTTTCTTTTTCACTTATTTTCTGCATATCTACAGACGCTAAATATTCGCAACTTTTCTGTCCTTCATGTGAATAGATAATTGCGCCGTTTAATGTTGCGGCAACGTTGGTGAAGAAAGACGGAGTTGCACCATATGTCGTTGCGATTTGTCTTATTTTATCGCTTTCGTTTCCATATATAAGAAAGGAATAACCGCGCGCTTTTATATCAGCAATTCGTTCATCGGTAAACCATTCCGCTACGGCTACCACGATATTTATCTGTGTTGTAAGATTGTCCGGCAATTCATTCCGTATTATTTTTACTTTTAGAAAACCCGGTAATTTTGGCAAACCTTCCTCAATTACGACAATAGTGATGTCCTTATTGTTGTCTTTAATCTTCTTATCGACATAGTTGCTATTGCCGCAAGCAGTTAACGAAACACACACAACAGTTATGAACAGCATTATAAGAAGGGCTTTGCCCGCTAATTTGCATCTTTCAATCATAAACTAATTGGGAAAAGAATGTTGGTTTGGTTCAATACCGTTTGTGAGTAGTTCTGATTCCAAAGTGTGTTTTTGGAGTTAACTACAACCGAAAGAACTCTTTGCATTCCGACATTCCCTAACGAATTGTTAACCTGTGCAATCACATAGCTATTCAGCCACATGGTACCTTTCGCGTAGTTACCCGAAAAAGTATATCCCAAAGTAACCGTGTCGTTCGCCCCGAATAAATTCGAGGTATCTAAAACCACGACATCGCTCGAGGAGTATGACATGCTTTCAGAATATCCGAAGTTAATTGAACCTGTGGTACCTGCTGACCCGCCAATAGTTGTGGTTTGTCCTGTGGTGGTAGACCCTTGCGTTGAGTGTGGCGCGTATTCGATGTACTCAGAAGGAATTGTGCTGTTATACGCTCGGATATTTTGATACGAGGCGCTTACACCAGTAATGTGGGAATCCAACGGCACAAGGCAAAACACGGTAAGTTGAGCAAAAAACTTACCGTTAAGTGCATCAACATACATGTTCACCATTTTTGTAGTTGCTTGATAGATATCTTTGGTGGAGCCGAAAAGACTAACCTTGCCCCGCATGATTGTGGTGGTTTCACTCCAAATACCATATGTTTGCCAGATATTTGTGTCAAAGCTAAAATCGTGGGCAATGTATATGAGGGATTGCGTCCCTGCTTGAGAAAACATTGAATTTTTGAAATTAGCTATGGCCTTAGATTGCAAAGTCCCCCAATCAAGGTTAATATCTTGGAGATACTTGGCTTCTGCGGCAGAAACAAGAAGGGCATCGGAAGACGCTTCCAGATGTACAACAGTCATACCCGATGGAAGAGGTAAAAAGGCAATTGCGTAAGGATATTCCGAGGAGCTATCTATACTGCCGACATAATCTCTCATAATGCTCGCATACTGATCATATGTAGCTATTTTTACAATGGCTATCTCATTGGGAGCGGCGATATAATCGTCTAACTGTGCTATATTTATTATTTTAGCTTCCATACCAATTGTGCTTGCGTTCGCCATTTCGATACTGGGAGCAAAGAGCAAACTAAAAGTCATTGCCAATACGACAAAAAGACCGACAGCAATAGCAACTTTGAATTTTTGTATACATTTATTCATAATAACATCCTTATATTGTGGTGTTTTAATCATACCATGAAAAATTACTTGAAAATGGGGTGTTTTTAGTGAGAATTTAGGTGTTTTTGTTAATTCTTGTCGTTAACATTTCAAACCTCCACGCCGCTCGGTCGTCAAGCCCTTTTAGCTTTCGTATCGCTTTTGTTATGAAACGACGTGGTTTTATTGTGGAGCTACCGCTGTTTAGAATGTTTGCAATCTTAGCATAGGGTGTACCGTCTGGTGCATTGCCTTCATATTCCAAGCGGTAACCGTAGCGTTTACCGCCTGGAAGTTTAGTCCTTTTAAGGCTTGACTTAAGGCCGCCTGTTGCTTCGGGTGTATTGTCTTGTAGCTCACATTCCACACCGTCCGTTTCCAAGTCAATTTGCTCTTTCAGGCTTTCAATCACTATTTCGCCAACTTTTCCTATATTATTGAAATAGTTGCCGAGGGCTTCGGTTAGTCCGTCATTGTATTCGTTCATAGCCTGGTCCTCCCGCTCTTTGTCATTTCGGCTACGGTCATGGGCGCATTCTTTCTAACATTCTTGCCGTCAACCGCTTGCAAAGCCTTGCTATCTATTTCCGCAGTATAATTCAAAAGGTCGAACAAAACATTAAGTCCCATATCGCCGATGTGAACGGTTACTCCGGTCTTTATGCTTGTATATAGAAGCTGCGTTGTAAAGTCCGTTTCTATATTGGAGTTAAAGCCCACCTCCGCTGTTTTGGGTCTTTCTGTTCTTGTCGGTTATAACCAGCGACAAAAACTCCATGAGTTCTGATACAATCACCTTGTCGGCTATCCACCAGGGCGGTATCTCTACAATTAATTCGGTAACATCGGGTTTTGCCGGATACTTCGCTGTTGCCATTAAAGCAGCTAAAAAGTTAAGGACAAATTCGGTATCAAGTGCCTTTGCAATAACATCACTTGACGGTGCGATATCAGGGTTTCTGAGCATTTGTTCCGTACTTTTCATGCCAATAAACTCCTCAATTCTGTTTTCAGCATAGTATCAGCAGTATCCCATTTTACTACTCAAATATAATTATCATTATGCCGGCTTAATGATTCCTTCTTCAAACAGAGCTTCAAATGTATTTACTGCCCCGCCATGCTCGACAATCTTTCCATCAATCAGCTTATCAATATCAACACCTGTCATCCGCAGCTTTTTGCCAGTGGGCTTCATGCCCAGCCACTCACCTAGATGAGTACCCTCCATGATAAATTCTGAGATTACTGTATCGCCATCAGTGTATTGGCGAATAATTTTCATTTTCAAATCCGGATAAGTTTTCCGAACTTCAATCATATGTTGTTTCATACCCTCTATACCTACCGGAATAATTCTTTCACCTATTCTTACAATACAATTATCTGCAATGTAATCAGAAAGTTCATCAATCAAGTTGTTAGAAGTGATATATTCATAAAAATGTTTAATTATTTTCATATTATCCATGCCAATACTACTCCTTTCATCTGGTGTACTTTTTTACAATCACACCTTTTCTAATTCTGATTTTATTAGCTTAAGAATATACTCAGCACTTTCTTCGTCTATCTTATGCAGAAAAGCCATACTTCTGCATTTCTTGTATTCCACTCCGTCCATTATAAAGGTATATCCCGCCGGACATATAGGCGAACAGGTATCGCCCACCAGCTTTTTACAATCACCTGATTTAATGATTTCCTTTTTCATTTTATCTGGGTAATCATTCAAGATAGCATCATAGGCACTTATACCTGCGGCATAAATCCTTATCTTCATGCCTGTTTTCCTAAAAACATAATTCAATAATGATTTCCCTGAGCCCGGAAGCATATATGTGGTAACATATCCGTTCTTTGCAGGTTCAATCTTTCTCTTGCACTCTTTCCCCAAAAGATAATCGTCTAATTCAAGAACAAACTCCTGAAGATTCGGCGGAACCTCGTTT